>NZ_JBKBNC010000010.1:0-90519 GCF_046295495.1 Microbacterium sp. | reverse complement strand
TTGTAGATGTGGGGGTGTTTTCCCTGCATTGACTGCGGGGGGGGGTGTGGGAGACCTTGGCGCCCCGACAGGCCGCCTTCCGTTTCCCCACTCACCCGACCTCGGGCGTGTCGCGGTGGGTTAGCCTGTCAGCGACGTCGGAAGAACCGAAGGGAACGTCGATGAACACCAGCCCGCGCATCCGCACCATGGATGCGCTCGGGCTGCTCGTTCTTCGGCATCGTGTGTTCGGATGCCGCGGCCTCGCCGCGACTTCGAAGGCGCTGTCTGTCTAGACAGCGCCTTTTTCATACCCCTGCGCGCCCTCCGACGCCGCGAGTCGAACATCCGAGAAGCCGTCTCGGCCATTCGAGAGGAAACGGAATGCGCACACTGGTGTTGAACGCGGGCTACGAGCCCCTCGCCGTCGTGTCGTTCAAGCGGGCCCTCGTGCTCGTCATGAACGACAAGGCCACCGTCGTGGAACGGGTCGAGGAGGATCCCGTCTGGGCCTCGGCGGGAACCTACGATCGTCCGGCGGTGATCATCCTCACCCGCTACGTGCGGGTACCGGGGGCGCGCCGGGTGCCGGTCACGCGTCGGGGAGTCCTGCGCCGCGATGCCCACCGGTGCGGGTATTGCGGGAAGGCGGCGTCGACGATCGACCACGTGATGCCGCGCTCGCGCGGGGGGAAGGACACCTGGGAGAACCTCGTGGCCTGCTGCCTCGCGTGCAACAACATCAAGGGCGACCGCACCCCGCAGGAGATGCGGTGGGACCTGCGCCTGGTTCCCGCCCCTCCGCGCGGTTCGTCGTGGACGGTTCGGGGTGTCGACAAGAGCGACCCGCGCTGGGAGCCGTACCTGGCGCTGGCCGCCTGATCCCGCGGGCGACGGGCTCCCGCCCGCGTCGGCGGGCCGTGCCGGTTTCGTGGACGGGGCGCGTCGGGGCGGCCCCGACGACCCCGCGCGACGCGCGGACCTCGAGCCAGGCGAGCTTCCCGCCGGGCTCGATGTCGACGCCGGCCGGGTTGCGCAAGAGCCGCGCCCCGCGGGAGGGGCGTGGATAGGGTCGAGGGGTCGGCGCGACAGGTCAGGGGCATCGGCCCGGCCCACCCCCGTGTTCGAAGAAGCGCAGGCCACCGCGTCGTCGCGGTGCGATCGCCCCGCGGAAGGACAGAGCCCCCCATGACCTCCCTCACCCCCGAACCGGAGTCCGCCGTCGACCGCACCGGTCTGCTGGATTCCCCGCCCGAAGAACGCTTCGACCGCATCACGCGCCTCGCGCGCGAGGTGTTCGACGTCGACTACGCCCTCGTCAACATCGTCGACGACGACGAGGTCTACACGAAGTCGCAGCCGCCCGGCCCCCGTTTCGGTCGCACCCCCCGGGAGGCGGTGTTCTGCGGCGAGACGGTCAAGCAGGACGGCATCCTCGAAGTCGGCGACGCGACCCAGGACGACCGGTTCCGCGACATCGCCTCGGTCACCGAGTACGGCATGCGCTTCTATGCCGGATTCCCGCTCCGCACCGACGACGGCGACGCCGTGGGCACCCTGTGCCTGCTCGACGGCGACGCGCGCGCCCTCGACGACGCGCAGCGCCGCACGCTCGAGCAGTTCGGCCGCTGGGCGCAGGCCGAGGTGCGCCAGAGTGAAGCCACCGCGGACGCAGCCGCCGCACCCGCCGAGGCGGCGGGCGACCGCACGGAGGACACCGACGCCGACGGGGTGCGGGTGGCATCCCTCGCCATCCCGCACGGCGTCGTCAGCGGCGACAGCAGCGGATGGCAGCAGGTGGGCGGACGCGTGGTGCTCACCCTGGCCGATGTCATGGGCAAGGGCGCGGCCGCCGGCGCGGTCGCCGACGCCCTCCTCTCCGCGCTGCAGGCCCGCCGCGACATGGATCCCGTGCAGGCGATGCTCTCGGTCGAGGACGAAGCCCTCACGGACGGCCGCTACCGCGACGTGTTCGCCACCGTTTTCCACGCGGTCGTCGACGCCGCCACCGGCACGGTCGACTTCGTCGACGCCGGTCACGGGCTGACCCTCGTGCTCCACGCCGACGGTTCCAGCGAGCGCCTCGACTCGCGCAACCTCCCGCTGGGGCTTCGGCCGGCCGACGTGGTGTGGGAACCCGGCCGCGTGCGCGTGGGGCGCGGGGATCTGATCGTCAGCGTGTCGGACGGGGCGCTCGACGCCTACGACTCCACCCTCGAGAGCCTGCGGATGATCGGCGACGATCTGCGCGCCGCCGCCGACACCGGGGGCTTCTTCGACGAGTTGGCGCTGAAGGTCTCCACGCACGCGGTCGACGACGACGTCACGGCGGTCGTGCTCTCCGTGCACTGACGCGCGCGTCGGTGCGCCCGCGGGGCTGAGCGCCTTCGGATGGCGGGCGGGGGCGACGTCCGGCGTGCGCGGGGGTGTGGTCCCTTCGGCGGTCTCACGCATCGGGGCTCACGCCTCGAGGCCCACGCATCGGGGGTCACGCATCGGGGCTCACGCTTCGGGGCTCGGGGACGGAGCCGAGGCTCGGGGGTGGGGCGGCTCGGGTGCGGGTCAGCGGGGGATGACCGAGAAGAGGAAGCGTTTGCGGACCATGAACAGGATGATCCCGATCACGACGCTGTGGATCAGCGTGCCCTGCCAGAAGCTTCCTCGATCGAGTCCCGGGATGTTCGCCACCGCGAGCACGAAGAACACGTGCACGATGAAGACGTACAGGCTGGCCTGACCGAGCGGGATCCACAGCCACCCCATGCTCGAGACCAGCGGCTTCCAGGCCACCGTGAGCACCGCGTAGCTGCAGACGAGGACCAGCGGCAGATCGAGCAGTCGCCCCCACTCGAGGAAGATGCGCTGATAGCCGGAGTCGTACAGGCCCGCGTACAGATCGGACGGGAACGGGACCGGAGTGAAGCCGTAGGCCTGCCCGGCCCAGAGGTAGACGAGGATGCCGGCGTAGCCGACGACGAAGATCCCGACGCCGATCTTGCCGGGCAGCGTCGTCAGCGCGCGGATGATCCGCCGACGGTAGTACCCGATCACGAGACCGTGCGTGAACAGCACCTGCCACAGGGCGAGCGGGAACACCGCGTCGAACTGCGACGGCAGGCGGAGGGCGCCCGGGACGATGCCGTGCAGCACGTAGACGCCCCAGCTGAGCGCGAGCACCAGCCACCACAGGCGCCGCTTGATGAGCCACATGAGGGCGGGGTAGGCGAGGCTGAGCACCACGAACAGGCCCATGATGTTGAAGGGCCAGGGCCCCATCTCCAGCAGGAGGAACTGGCGCACGGCGTACCAGGGCGGCGGGTAGTCGAGCAGACGCTCGCCGTTGGGGTAGAGGTCGTACACGCGGCCGGTGTCGCCGGTCCCGCCCTCGCCCGTTCCCCGGTCGGTGAAAGTGGTGACCGCGCCGGCGTCGACGAAGGGCAGGAACCCGATCGCGAACACCAGGAGGATGACGGCCAGGGCGACGAGGTATTGCTTGCGTGCACGCGCCCAGGCGGCGAGGGCGGCGGGCCACTCCCCGCCGCGGGCGATCGCCGCGGGGAACACCATGCCCAGCACGATGCCGCTGAGCAGCACGAACAGTTCTGCGCCGGTGATCGCCCCGACCACCTTGAGCGAGGCGAACGCGAAGGGACTGGTCAGCTCGATGTGGGTGACCACGACCACGACGATGATGAAGCCGCGCAGCATGTCGATGCGCAGGTCGCGACTGGACGAGGTGTCGTCGTACCGCCACTTCGGCAGCGCTCGGCCGATGATCCCGGATGCCAGGAAGGCCACGGCCAGGACCGCGGCGCTGCCGGTGATCCAGTTCATCTCCTCGTTCGGGTCGCCGCCGCCCTCACGCACCTGCACCGTGGCGGCGGAGCCCTGCTCGGGGGTCACCACGGCCGTGACCGGTCCCCAACGGACGAGCCCCGTCGAGAGCAGGTCGGCGCGTAGCGCGGAGGCGAGTTCGCGGTTCGCCGTGGCGCGCCAGTCGACCTCGCGCCCACCGGCCTCGGCCTCTTCGCGCACGACCTCCAGCCACGTCACGCCGGTGATCAGCGGGTGGTCGGAGAGCTCGGCGAGCACCTGCCCCCACCAGCCGCGCTTGACCGAGAGCTCGGAATCGCCCTCGCGGCCGAAGTCGTACAGCGCGCCGGTGTCGAGGAGCATCGGTTTGCCCTCGCCGACCGCGAACCGGTCGTAGAACGTCTCCCGCTGGCCGCTGGTGTAGCCCCAGCGCTCGTCGAGGCGTGCCGCCACCTCCCCGTCCTCGGGAGCGGTGTTCAGCTCCAGCGGCACGTCGCGACCGGCCGCCGCCGCGGATTCCCCCTTGCCGAAGTAGTACAGCGACAACCCCACGCGATCGACGGAGTCGGCATCCGGGAAGTACGGGCCGTAGGCGTCGTCGGCCTCGGTGATGAGTCCGTCGCCGTCGGTGTCGATGGCGGCGCGATCACGCGCGGTGATGTCGTCGAGGCGACCGTCGGCGCGTTCGAAGGGGTAGCCGGCTCCGTAGGAGGGGCTCCACACCGTCTCGGCCGCGGAGGTTCCGGCGTGCACGGTGTCGGCGACCTGCTCGAACGCCTGCACATAGGCCGTGGGCTGCTGCCCCCACGACACCCATGACCCGTTCATCTCGGGTGCGAACCGCACGAACTGATCGGTGCCGTACTGCGCGCGGAAGCGCTCGAGGCGCGTGTTGAACTCGGCCGCGTCGCCCGCGGTGAGCGCGGCGAGATCCACGGACGGCTCGAGAGTCAGCACGAGCCCCGCGCCCTGCCCCGCGACCTGCACGGCCGCGCGCTGCCACTCGGCGATCGACCGCGCGTCGAGGGGATAGGCCAGGCGCACGCTGTACACCGCGGGGGTCTCGCCGAGACGGGTGCGGTAGCCGTCGGGCCCGTCGACTCCCCAGTCGAGCTCCGGGCCGAACCGGACGCCGTCCGACGTGGGCGCCGTGGGCGCACTCCGAGACGGGGTCGGCGTCGGGGTCGACGCGGAGGGCGCGGGCGCCGCCCACGCCGGGCCGGCGATGGTGACCAGGAGCGCGGCGGCGGCCCCCACGACCGCCGCGGTCCGTCGGACCGCGCGTCTCACGTTCGCCGCGTCTGAAGAGTCCAGACGTTCCGGTCGCCGTCGCGGTGGAAGCCGACCTCGTCGACCCCGGCGCTGGCCAGCGCCAGTCCGCGGCCGCTCTCCTCGTCGGCATCCGCCATGCGCACCGATGCGAGATCGAGCAGCGGCGGATCGCCGTCGTCGCGGAAGGTCGCGGTGAGGGTGTCGACGTCAGCCAGGAGGTCGAGGGTGAAACGACGCTCGTCGCCCTCCCCGCGCGAGTGCTCGACGATGTTGCCGGCGATCTCGATCACGGCCGTCTCGAATCCGAACCGCGTCGCGGGCGCCACCTCGCCGGCCTCCTGCCACCACTCGGCGAGGAGGTCGAAGATCGCGTCCAGACTCGACGGGGCCACCGCGGCGTCGAGGGAGCGGCGCACGTCGTCCTCAGTCACGCAGGGCCTCGTCGACGCTCGGACGCGGGCGCAGCACCCGGTCGAGGTTGGTCAGGCCCAGCACCATGGTGACCTGTTCCGACGGCGCGGCCAGACGAAGGTCGCCACCGGACTGGCGGGCGGTCTTCAAGCACGCGACGAGGGCACCGAGTCCGGACGAGTCGACGAACTCGGTCTGCGACAGATCCACGACCACGATCTGGCCGTCGCCGCGCCCGATCTGACTCGTCACGGTCTCGCGGAACGACTTCGCGGAGACCATCGTGAGACGGCCGCGCGGGACGACGATCGTGCCGCCGTCGCGGGTGTCGATGTCGACCTGGAGCATGTCAGTAACCCTTCGGTTGATGGTCTGAGGCGGAGTAGCGCACCGCGCGGACGATGATGCTGAAGACGGCGAGGTCGTACAGCACCCAGACGATGTTGACGAGGGGCGCGATGCCCTCGGCCTGCCCGACGGCGTACCGGATGGCGACGACCCCCAGCGAGGCGACCATCGCCCCCATCACCCACAGCTGCGGCTTGACCAGATCCCAGCGCGGCCGGTTCTCGAGCGAGCGGGTCTTGGGGGTGACGCTGAAGCCGAGCGAGCGCCCGCGGTAGACGTTATCGAAGGCGCTCGTGACCGAGCGGATCCACACCGGGAACAGCGCGAGCGAGTACTGCGCGCCGCGCCAGGTGGGGCGACCGTTGGCCACGACGAGGAACAGCACCTGGTTGATGACGAAGAACGGGATGAAGCGGGCGAAGAAGTCCACGCTCCACGCCTGCACCGGCATGACGCCGAACGAGAGGTAGAGCACGGGGGCGGCGACGTAGACGATCGCGGCGAAGCCCGAGAGGTAGCTCCACATCGTGCCGAAGTACATCAGGCGTTGACCGAGGCTCAGGCCCTTCTGCACGAGCGGGTTCTCGCGGAACATCACCTGCATCGTGCCCTGCGCCCAGCGCAGGCGCTGCGTGAGCATCGTCGGCAGGTCGTCGGGGGCGAGTCCCTTGGCCAGCACCTCGTCGTGGTACACCGACTTCCACCCCAGCCCGTGCAGGCGCATCGAGGTGGCCATGTCCTCGGTGACCGAGATGGTGGCCAGCGGCATGATGGCCTGCGCCTCCTCGTCGCGGCCGACGTCGAACGAGTCCACGAGCATGCTGACCGACTCCACGGCCGCGAGCGGCGAGAGGCTGCGCTCGCCGAGGGCGTCGAGGGCGAGGTCGTCGATCGCGGCGAGGGCGGCGGGGTCGCCGGTGACGGCGGCGAGCTCGGCGAGTTCGGCGCGCACGCCCGCGATGTCCTGATCGGCGAGGTCGCGGCGCACCGCGGCGATCCGCCTCTGGAACGCGTACGTGAGATCGGCCAGGGCGTCGCCGCGGGCGATGCCGGCCTTGAGGTCGTCGAGCGCCTGCGAGACCTGCTCGAGGGATGCCGCGATGCGCGGGTCGGAGCCGTGCTCCCGGCGGGCGCGGGCCAGCACGCGTCGCGACGACCGCATGCCGCGGTTGACGGCGAGGGTCACCTCGCCGACGTAGCGGGAGACGCCCAGCTGCATGAGTGCCTCGCGGCGCAGGATCGCGTTCGAGCCGCAGAAGAAGGCCGCGTTCCAGCCGTCCTTGGACTGCTGGATGGGTCCGTAGAACAGGGGCGCCTGGCTGCCGAGCGGGTCGCTCGCGGGAACGTTGACGAACCACTGCGGCGTCTGGACGAGCGCGACGCGCTCGTCTTCGAACCAGCCGAGCGTGCGGTCGAGGATGTCGGGGGAGGGGACCTGGTCGGCATCCAGGATGAGCAGGAACTCGCCCTCGGTGACCATGAGCGCGTTGTTGAGGTTGCCGGCCTTGGCGTGCCGGGGGCGGTTGCGCCAGGCCTCGGATCGTGTGACGACGCCGATGCCCTCCGCCTCGGCGAGGGCGCGCAGCTCCGCGCGGTCGCCGTCGTCGAGGATCCAGGTCTCGTGGGGGTAGCGGATCGCCTTCGCGGCGCGGGCGGTCTCCATCACGAGGTCGAGCGGCTCGTTGTAGGTCGTCACGAGCACGTCGACCGTGACGTCGTGCTTCAGCGGGGGAGCGTCGTGTCGCTCGCGCAGCTTCCAGGCGCCGAGGCCGAACAGCAGGGAGTCGATGAGGCTGTACGTCTCGGCCAGGACGAGGGGGACCGCGATCCACCAGGACTCCCAGTTCACCGAGGCCAGCCACCGCCAGGTGATGTAGTTGATCCCCGTCACGGCTGACAGCACGACGATGAGGCGCACGAGCGCGAGGCGTCGTGTGCGCACGAGGTCACGGCGCCGTGCCTCACGCCGCAGGTCGTCGCGGCGAATCGTGGTTTCGACGATCAATGGGGGACCTTTCGTCTCCTTTTCATCTTCTGTGAGAAGAAGTTCCCCCGGTCAATCCTTGACGCGCGTGTCGTCGACGCGAGAAGGTTCGCGCCGATCGCTTTGGTCGCGCCGATCGCTCTGGTCACGCCGTCGCGGCGGTGCCGGCCGACGCGATGCTGTCGAAGAACGTCGGCCGGTCACGACGGTCGACCTCCCCTGATGCCCGCCTTCCGGACCCGGATCCGCGTGATCATGGACTTCGGCGGCGATGTCGGAGGTCGATCGTATCTTCGACCCACAGGGATTGAGGGAATAGAACACATGTTCTAACCTGTGGGAGTGAGGGCGATCGTGAGAGACCAGGTACAGGCCGTACCCGACATCACCGCGCTACGCGATCGTCTCGAGCGCATGCAGGGGCGGCGCATGGACGCCCCCGTGCTGCCGACGCACCCTGCTTTCTCGTCGCTGCTCCCCGGGGGAGGGCTGCGCTCTGGCTCGGCCTACGCGCTCGCCCGGTCGGCTTCGCTGCTGCTCGCCCTCATGGCCCGGCCCTCTCAAGACGGGGCGTGGTGCGGCGTGATCGGCATGCCCGAGCTCGGGGCCGAGGCCGCCGAGAAGTACGGCCTCGACCTCGACCGGCTCGTGTTCATCCCCGACCCGGGCCCGCGCTGGCTCGCGGTCACGGCCACGATCACCGAGGTGCTGCCGGTGGTGGCGGTGCGTCCGCCGGCCGGTTCGACGGCCGCGCGCGGGGGCGCCGAGACCACACGTCTCGCCGCTCGCCTCCGCGATCGCGGATCCGTTCTGCTCGTGCAGGGCGCATGGCCGCAGGCCGAGGCGGTGATCGACGTCGCCGATCCGCGGTGGGCGGGGCTCGGTCAGGGCCACGGATATCTCGCGGGCCGCGAACTGACGGTCTCGGTGAGCAGTCGTCGCTCGCCGAGCGCCCGCCGCGCGCGCATGCTGCTTCCCGCCGCCGACGGCTCGATCGAGCTGCTGGGCGCCCCCGCCGAGCGTCTCGTGCCCCGCGAGCGCGAGGCCTTCCCCGTGCGGGCGGTGGGCTGATGCAGGCGCCCACGCGCAGCCTCGTGCTGTGGTTCCCCGACTGGCCCATCACGGCGTTCGCGCACGAGGCCGTGACGCCTCCGAAACCGGATGCCGCGGTCGCGGTGTTCGCGAACAACCTCGTCGTCGCGTGCTCGTGGGCCGCCCGTTCGCAGGGGGTGCGGCGCGGACAGAAGCGACGCGACGCGCAGGCGCTGTGTCCCACGCTGCAGGTCGTCCCCGCCGACCCCGCGCGTGACGCGCGCGCTTTCGCCCCCGTCGTGGCGCGGGTGGAGGAGCACGCCCCGGGGGTGCAGATCGTGCGACCGGGACTGTGCGCGCTGCGGGCGCGCGGTCCGGCCCGCTATTACGGCGGAGAGATCGAGGCGGCACGCATGCTGATCCGCCTGCTCGACGACGACGGCTTCGCGGGCGTGCGGGCGAGCGTCGCCGACGGCGTCTTCACCGCCGAGCAGGCGGCCCGCGCCGCAGCGGTCGAGGCCCCCGTGCGGATCGTGCCGGCGGGGGAGGCCGGGCCCTTCCTCGCCCCCCTCTCGATCGCGACCCTCGACGACGCCGAGTTCGGCAGCCTCCTCTCGCGCCTGGGCGTACACACCCTCGGCGAGCTCGCCGCCCTGCCGGTCGAGCGGGTGCGCGAGCGCTTCGGCGACCGGGGGATACGACTGCACGCGCTGGCGGGAGGGCTCGATTCGCAGCCCGTCGAACCGCGCACGCCTCCGCCCGAACTGCACCGCGACATCGCCTTCGAGCCTCCCCTCGAACTCGCCGACCAGATCGCCTTCGGCATCCGCGTGGCGGCCGAGGAGTTCATCGCCCGTCTCGGCGCCCACGATCTCGTGTGCACCGAACTCCGCGTCGTGCTCACCGGCGAGAGGGGCGAACGCAGTGAACGCGTCTGGCTCCACCCCGGCTCGTTCGACGCCGCCGGCGTGGTCGACCGCGTGCGCTGGCAGCTCGCGGAAGACGCGCAGGGCATCTTCGGCAGCGGAGTGGCGGGTGTGCACATCGCGCCCGAGGCCGTCGACGCCGCAGCCCACCATGCCAAGGGGCTGTTCGGAGCGGGTCCCGACGAGCGCGTGCACCATGCGCTGTCGCGCGTGCAGGCCATGCTCGGGCACCGGGCCGTGGTGACGCCGGTCATCGGCGGGGGGCGCTGGCTCGCTGAGCGGCAGGTGCTCGTGCCCTGGGGAGACCGCGCCGTCACGGCGAAGGAGCGCGCACGGCCCTGGCCCGGGAGCCTCCCCGATCCGTTGCCGGCCACCGTCTATCCCGAACCCCGCCTGGTGGGGGTCACCGACATCGCCGGGGCTCCGGTCACGGTGGGCGACCGCGACGCACTGAGCGCCCCGCCGGCGGTGCTCGAGACGGCGGGGCAGCGTCGTCGCATCCAGGAGTGGGCGGGGCCCTGGCCCATCAGCGAGCGCGGGTGGGATCCCCTGCGCGCGCGCCGGGCGCACCGGTTCCAGGTGGTCGACGCCGACGGGGGTGCCTGGCTGCTGGTGGTCGAAGAGGGCGAATGGCGAGCGGAGGGGCGATATGACTGAGGCCTCGCGCGTGCCGGGCGCGGCTCTCGGCGGGGCTTCGGGCTCGGACCACGGCGCGGGCGCTGCTCTCGGCGCGGCCTGCGGGGCTCCGGGTACGGCGTCCGGACGGACGGGGGTGCGCTGATGGGGTGGAACAACCCCCCGGTGAAGTGGTCGGAACTCGAGCGCCTGCTCAGCGACGCCCGGCGGCCGACCGGTGCCCCGCCGAACGGCGACGGGGGCGACAGCCCGGCCTGGTCGCACAAGCGCGGCGCCTACGTCCCGCCGTCGATCGAGCGTCCCGCCGACACCGTCCCCTACGCCGAGCTGCACGCGCACTCGTCGTACTCCTTCCTCGACGGCGCCTCGTCTCCCGAGGAGCTCGTCGAGGAGGCCGAGCGCCTCGGTCTGCACGCCCTCGCCCTCACCGATCACGACGGCTTCTACGGCATCGTGCGCTTCGCCGAGGCGGCCGAGGCCCGCACGCTGCAGACCGTGTTCGGGGCGGAGCTGTCGCTGGGGCTCCCCGGCCCGCAGAACGGCGAGGCCGACCCCCACGGCTCGCACCTGCTCGTGCTCGCTCGGCGCGAAGAGGGGTATCACCGCCTCGCTGCCGCGATCACCCACGCGCAACTCACCGGAGCCGAGAAGGGTCGCCCGGTCTACGACCTCCACGACCTCGCCGAGCGGGCCGGCGGTCGTCGCGACCCCCACTGGGCGGTGCTCACCGGATGCCGCAAGGGTGCGGTGCGCCAGGCCCTGGCATCCGAGGGGCCGGCGGGGGCTGCTCGAGAACTCGATCTGCTCGTCGACCTGTTCGGCCCCGAAGCGGTGCACGTCGAGCTGACGGACCAGGGCGATCCGCTCGACTCGCGGCGCAACGACGTCCTGGCCGCGCTCGCCGCTGAACGCGGGCTGCCGATCCTCGCCACGAACAACGTGCACTACGCCGCCCCGCAGAAGCAGCTGCTCGCCGCCGCCGTGGCCGCGGTGCGGGCCAACCGGGGTCTCGACGAGCTCGACGGATGGCTGCCCGCGCACGCGGGGGCGCACCTGCGCTCGGGCGCCGAGATGGCCGCGCGCTTCGCCCGCCATCCGGGCGCGGTCGCGCGCACCGTGACGCTGGCCGACGAGATCGCCTTCCCGTTGCGTCGCGCCAAGCCCGCGCTGCCGAAGCAGGCCGTGCCCGAGGGGCACACGCCCATGTCGTGGCTGCGGCATCTCGTGTGGGAGGCCGTGCCGCGCACGTACCCGAACCTCTCCGACGACGACCGGCGCCGCATCGAGCGCGAGCTCGAGGTCATCGAGATGAAGGACTTCCCGGGCTACTTCCTCATCGTCTACGGCATCGTCGCCGAGGCCCGTCGCCGCGGCATCCTGTGTCAGGGGCGGGGATCGGCGGCCAACAGCGCCGTCTGCTTCCTGCTGAACATCACCGCGGTCGACTCGATCTTCTACAAGCTGCCGTTCGAGCGGTTCCTGTCGAGCCTGCGCGACGAGGAGCCCGACATCGACGTCGACTTCGACTCCGACCGGCGCGAGGAGATCATCCAGTGGGTCTACGAGACCTACGGGCGCGAGCGCGCGGCGCAGGTGGCGAACGTCATCCAGTACCGCCCGAAGAACGCCGTGCGCGACATGGCCCGTGCCCTCGGACACTCTCCCGGTCAGCAGGACGCATGGTCGAAGCAGGTGGAGCGTTGGGGCGCCACGCTCGAGACGGGGTCCGACCACGACATCCCCGATCAGGTGATCGAGTTCGCGTCCGAGCTGTTGAAGGCGCCGCGGCACCTCGGCATCCACTCCGGGGGCATGGTGCTCACCGATCGGCCGGTGGGCGAGGTCGTGCCCATCGAGCACGCGCGCATGGAGAACCGCACGGTCATCCAGTGGGACAAAGACGACGCCGCGTGGATGGGGCTGGTGAAGTTCGACCTGCTCGGCCTGGGCATGCTCGCGGCGCTGCAGTACTGCTTCGACTTGATCCGGGATGCCACGGGCGAGGCGTGGGAGCTGTCGACGCTGCCCAAGGAGGAGAAGGCCGTCTACGACATGCTCTGCCGTGCCGATTCGATCGGGGTGTTCCAGGTGGAGTCGCGCGCGCAGATGGGGCTGCTGCCGCGCCTGCAGCCGCGGAAGTTCTACGACCTCGTGGTGCAGATCGCGCTCATCCGCCCGGGGCCGATCCAGGGCGGGGCGGTGCACCCGTTCGTGCGGCGCAAGCTCGGGCAGGAGCCCGTCACCTACGTGCACCCCAAGCTCGAGCCGGTCCTGGCGCGCACGATGGGGGTGCCGGTGTTCCAGGAGCAGCTCATGCAGATGGCCGTGGCGATCGGCAACTGCTCGGCCGAAGACGCCGACCTGCTGCGGCGAGCGATGGGGTCGAAGCGCGGACTCGAGCGCATCGACTCGCTGCGCGAGACGCTGTACGCCGGCATGGCCGAGAACGGCCTGGTCGGACAGGTGGCCGACGAGCTGTACGCGAAGATCCAGGCGTTCGCGAACTTCGGCTTCGCGGAGTCCCACTCGCTGTCGTTCGCCCTGCTGGTGTACGCCAGCTCGTGGATCAAGCTGCACTATCCCGCGGCCTTCCTCGCCGGTCTTCTGCGCGCGCAGCCGATGGGCTTCTACTCGCCCGCGACCCTCACCGCCGACGCCCGGCGGCACGGCGTCGTGGTGCGTCGCCCCGACCTCCTGCGCTCGGGCGTCGAGGCCTCGCTCGAAGCGGTCGACGAAGAAACGCCGCGTCCGGAGGGAACGGATGCCGAGGCTCGGACGGGGAGGGCCGCGTCCGCCGACGCCGGGGGAGCGCGTCAGCGCGCGACCGGGGCGCCGACGGGTCTCGATGCGTGCGCGCACGCGTCGCAGCCCCCGACCGGGGAGTTCGATCCCGCCGAGCCCGACGAGACCCTCGCCCACCGTCGTGACGGCGGGTTCGCCGTCCGGCTCGGGCTCGCCGGGGTCACGGGCATCGGCGCCAAGGTCGCCGAACGCATCGTCGCCGAACGCGACCGCGGCGGGGCCTACCGCGACCTCCGCGACCTCGTGCGCCGCACGGGACTGCTCACCGCGCAGATCGAGGCCCTCGCGACCGCCGGGGCGTTCGAGTGCCTCGGTCACACCCGGCGCGAGGCCATCTGGCTCGCCGGTTCGGCGGCGATGGACCGCCCCGAGTTCCTCCCCGACTCCCTCGTCTCGGTGCAGCCGCCACTGTTCACCGACCCCTCGAGCTACGAGGTGCTCGCCGCCGACCTCTGGGCGACGGGCCTCTCGACCGACGACCACCCGCTGACGCATTTCCGCTCCGCGCTGGATGCCCGCGGCGTGATCACCTCGCGGGAGCTGCGCACGTTCGAGCCCGGCCGCCGCGTCGAGGTCGCGGGGCTCGTCACCCACCGCCAGCGGCCGGCCACGGCATCCGGGATCACCTTCCTCAACCTCGAAGACGAGCACGGGCTCATGAACATCATCTGCTCGGTGGGGGTGTGGAACAGGTACCGGCGGGTCGCGCGCGAATCGCCCGGGCTCATCGTGCGCGGGATGCTCGAACGCTCGGTCGAGGGGGTGACCAACGTCGTGGCCGACGGGTTCACCGATCTGCGCGTGGGCGTCTCCCACGCGTCGCGAGACTTCCGGTGATGTCGCATGCCCTCACTAGACTCGGGCCATCTCGCCCGGTTCCGCACCACGACAGGGGAAACGTCATGACCGATACGCCCACTCCGCCCGACGGCTGGTATCCCGACCCGGCCGGAGGTGGCGGTCTGCGCCGCTGGGACGGCACCGCCTGGACAGACGAGGTCCGTGCGGTCGACGGCTCGACGCCGGTCCCGACCGCCCCGGAGCGGGATGACGCGGGTGCGTCGACAGAGCATGCCGCCGACACGTCCGGAACGGACGCCACAGGAACCGACGGCGAGGCGGGCGGCGCGGACGTGCTCGAGACCGCGGAGCCCGGCGAGAACGCAGGGACGCCGTCCGACGGGATCGCGACGTCGACCGAGACGTCGGCGGATCACGAGACTCCCGCGGACGTCGAGCCCCGCCCGGAAGACGTGCCCGGGCACGACGGCGGCGTCTCGCACGCCGGCGGTGTCTTGCCCGACAGCAACGTTTCGCATGAGGGCGACGTCTCGCATGAGGGCGATGTCTTGAACGACGGCGGCGTTTCGCACGAGCGCAGCGTCTTGCATGACGGCGGCGTCTCGCATGACGCGGTGTCGTCGCAGACTGCCGCGGCTTCTTCGTCGGACGACGCCGCGACCGCGCCGGGTGTTGCTTCCTCCGCGGGCGATGCTCCGGCCGGGGAGGTTCCCGCTTCGGGCGCTCATGGCATGGGCGGTCCCGCTTCGGGCGCTTCCGCCGCGGGGGTTCCCGCCGCTGGCGCTCCTGATTCGGACGTTCCCGGTGCGGACGCTCCCGCCGTTGGCGGTCCCGTTTCGGATGATGCGTCCGTCGGAGCCGCTGCGATCTCCGCCGAGCCCTCCTCCTCCGGGGGTGCTGGCGCCGAGTCCCCCTCCTCCGGCGCCGTAGCGGGGGCCGGTGCCGGCGCAATCGCCGGCGCTGCCGCCGCCGCAAGCACGCCGCCCGGGCCCCCTGCGGCCGCCCCCGTGCCGCCGGCATCCGCCCCCGCGTACTCCTCCGCTCCGGCGTACCCGGGCGCTCCGGCGTATCCGTCCGCTCCGGCGTATCCGTCCGCGCCGGCCGCTCCCGGGTCGCCTGGTGCGGGATACGAGACGGCTCCGCGTCGTGACATCAAGACCAGCACCGCGTGGGTCTGGGTGCTGGTGTTCCTGCCGCTGGTGAGCGTGCTCCCGTTGTTCCTCTTCGACTGGGCGACCTTCATCCAGGAGGCCTTCTACGCCCAGCTCTACGGGGCCGGGTCCAGCACGGCCGAGACCGTCGTCTCGGCCGTCGCCACGCTCGTGAGCGTCGTGTATTACGCGGTCACGGTGCTGTTCGCGTTCCTCGACTGGCGTCAACTCCGCGCGCGCGGCGTCGACCGGCCGTTCCACTGGGCGTGGAGCTTCTTCGTGGTCGTCATCGGCACCGGGCTCGTCTACCTGATCGGTCGCACGGTGGTCCTCCGCAAGCGCACGCGCAGCGGGCTCGCGCCTTTGTTCGCGGCGATCGCCGTCAACGTGGTGGTGTTCATCGCCGTCGTCGCGTGGGTCATCTACCTGCTGTCGCAGATCATCCCGCTGATCGAGCAGCTGCAGTACTACGGCTACTGATCCGCCGCGTGGGTGGCGGCGCGGGCCGGCACCCACCCGGGCGGATACCCGCGGGGCGCGCCGACCGTTCGAGACGCCCTGGTACGTGCGTCGTTCGGCGGTCGCTCGGTTGACGCGATCGCCGTCGTGCTCGGACGTCTGGATACCCGCACCGCTGCGCCGGACGGCGAGACGCCGTGTGTCGGTCGGCGATCACCGGATGCGGGATGCCGAGCGGCGATCACCGTAACCGGGCGTCGGGCGTCGGGCGCCGGGCGATGCGCGCCGGGCGCTGGGCGCTGGTTGCCGGGCGGGGTGCCGGGTGCCAGGTGCCGAGTGCGGGGTGCCGGACGCCGGACGCCGGGCAACGCGTGCGGGATGCCGGGCGGCGTGCCGCCCGCCGCCCGCCGATCGCCACACGCCGCGGCGAGCCTCAGCCCGCCGTCGGCGCCCGCAGCGCAACGATCGCGTCGAGCAGCGCGTGCGCGGTGTCGTCCTTGGATCCGGCCGCCGTGGCGACCACGTCTCCCGCGCCCGTCACGATCGTGAGGGCGTTGTCGGGCGTCTCGAACCCGCGCGTCCACCCGACCGCGTTGGCGGCGAGCAGATCCACGCCCTTCCGCGCAGCCTTCGCCCGCGCCCGCTCGAGGAGCTCGTCGTCGTCGGCCACGGTCTCGGCGGCGAAGGCGACGATCGTCTGTCCCGCCCGACGGGTCGCCACCAGACCCGCGACGACGTCGCGGTTCTCGCGGAGCTCCAGGGTCAGACCACCGGGGGAGTCCTGCTTGCGCAGCTTGTGCGCCGACACCGTCGCCACGGAGTAGTCGGCGACCGCCGCGGCCATGACGATGACGTCGGCGTCGGGGGCCACGGCATCCATCGCCCGACCCAGCTCGTCGGCGGTGCCCACGGCCACGACCTCCACGCGGGGATCGGGGCGCACGTCTGCTTCGAGATGGGCGGCGACGAGCGTCACGCGCGCGCCGCGGTCAGCGGCGGCGCGCGCGATCGCGACGCCCTGGCGGCCGCTGGAGCGGTTGCCGAGGAAGCGCACCGGGTCGATCGGCTCGCGGGTGCCGCCGGCGCTCACCACGAGGGCGAGGCCATCGAGGTCGCGGGGGCGGCCGACGATCGCCAGGGCGGCGGCGACGATCTCGTCGGGCTCCGACATGCGCCCGGGGCCGGAGTCGCCGCCCGTGAGCACGCCGTCGGCGGGACCGACGATGTGCACGCCGCGGCTGCGGAGGACGCCGATGTTGTGGGTCGTGGCCGGGTGGCGCCACATCTCGGTGTGCATCGCGGGGGCGACCACGACCGGGGCGGTGGTGGCGAGCAGGGTGGTCCCGAGCAGGTCGGAGGCGAGTCCCGCCGTCATCGCGGCGAGCGTGTTGGCCGTCGCCGGGGCGACGATCACCAGGTCGGCCGACTGTCCGAGCGCGACGTGACGCACCCGCGCGACGTCATCGTGCACCGAGGTCGTCACGGCGTTGCGGCTCAGGGCCTCCCAGGTGGGCAGACCCACGAAGCGCAGCGCGTCATCGGTCGGGACGACGTGCACATCGTGCCCGGCCTTCACCAGCAGTCGCACGAGACTGACGGTCTTGTAGGCGGCGATGCCACCGGTCACTCCCACGACGATGAACATCGCCCCAGTCTTCCAGGTCGCGCTCCACCGCCGGGCGTCGGCGCGACGCCGCAGGGATGACCGCGTCGTCCGGGGGACCGGTTGAGGGCGAGGTGGCGTGGGGCGGTGTCGTGCGCCGCGCACGAGGACAGGGGATTCGCCGAGAACAGGACGTCTTGGGGTGGATGCGGCCTGTTCTGGGCGGATTGCCTGTTCCTGGCGACTGGCGACTGGCGACTGGCGACTGGCGACTGGCGACCGGCGACCGGCGACCGGTGTGGCGTGGTGCCCGGCGTGAGCCGCCGCGGTGTGGCACGCGCGTCTGCGCCCCGCGGCGTGCGGGGTGAGCCGGGTGATCTTGCGGGGGTCGGCGCGAGCGTGGGGCGGTGTCGTGCGTCGCGCACGAGCACAGGGGATTCGCCGAGAACAGGACGTCTTGGGGCGGATGCGGCCTGTTCTGGGCGGATCGCCTGTTCTCGCCGCTCGCCGCTCGCCCCCCCCGGCGCCCAGCCCCCACAGCCCACCGCGTCCCCCGCCTCCCGGCGCACCGCCGGTCGCGTCCCCCGCCCCGCGGGCACGCCGTCTCTCCGGCGGCAGACGAAGCCCCGCCCGCGCGGCGCGGGTAGCGTGGTCGGAATGTGCACGGTCGTGATCGACGTCCCTTCGAACGCGGGTGAGCCCGTGCGACTCCTCGCGGTGCGCGACGAAGACCGCGACCGGCCCTGGCGCGGATTGGGACCGTGGTGGCCTGAGCGCGGTGGCATCCTGGGCGTGCGCGACGACCGCGCGGGCGGCGCGTGGCTCGCGGTCGACCCCGGGGCGTCCCGGCTGGCCGTGCTGCTGAACCGCGAAGACCTCTCCGGCCGCGGGGATGACGAAGTCGTCAGCCGCGGCGGCATCCCGCTCGATGCGGTGGGGGCCGGCATCCCGGATCGTCCCGCCACCCGCGGCTTCAACCTCGTCGAGGTGGATGCCACCGGTGCGCACCTCGTGGAATGGGACGGCCTCGAGACCCGGCGTACACGCCTCGCCCCCGGCACGCACATGGTGGCGCACCACGCGGTCGACGACCCGGGTACGCTCCGCATCGCGCGCTGGCTCGAGGGGTTCCGTCGCGCGGGCGTCGCGGCGGGGCAGGAGTGGTGGATGCCGTGGCTCGGCGTGGTCGAGGAGGCCACGGCCGATCCGTCGGCGTCGGTGCTGCGCCGCGACGAACACGACGGGCACGTGCTGGAGTCGCTGCTGGTGTGCGCGGCGAGCGTGGGACCCGCCGGCGTCGAGGTGCACGAGGCGACGCTCGCGGACCCCGGCCGGTGGGATGACGGCATCGTCGCGGGCCTGCGCGACGGCGTCCGTGTCTCGTCCGCCTCGGCGGAGCGCCCCCGGCCCGCCGCCCTCGCGGCGGAGGGGCGACCCGCAGACGCGGCGCCGAGGCGCTCGGCGGCCCCGGTGGTCGAGGGGCGGCCCGATCCGACCCGCGCCGACGTCGCACAGTAGGCTGGAACGACCCCGCCTCCGTAGCTCAGGGGATAGAGCGCCGCACTCCTAACGCGGGCGTCGCAGGTTCGAATCCTGTCGGGGGCACCGAGAATCGGCTACCCGTACCGTCGTCCGGACCGGATGCCACAGAGCGATGCGTGTGAGCGATCCACGCCAGGTCGTTCGCCGGGGGCGTGGAGGGCGGATGGGTGGCCGCGGTCGCCATGACGTCGCGCTGCGCCGTGCACGGTGGACGCCCGTGTGCGCACCGGCGGCGCCGCGCTCCCGCGCCGCCGTGAGCGCTGGACGCCCGTGCGCGCACCCGCGGTGCCGCGCTCGCGCGCCGCCGTGAGCGGGGGACGCCCGTGTGCGCACCCGCGCCGCAGCGGCGTTTCGACCGCGGATGCGCCTGCTCGCGCCGCCCGCCATTGCCTCGCCCGCGCCCTCGTGACATGATTACTGAACGATCGGTCGGAAAACCTCGCGGACGAGGTGGACACGACCCCGCCAGAGTCGGCGGGGGAGAGGATGGCGATGTCGCACGCGTTTCTCATCGGCGGTGCGCGCACCCCGGTCGGGCGGTACGGCGGGGCTCTGGCATCCGTTCGTCCCGATGATCTCGCGGCCCTCGTGGTGGCCGAAGCGGTGGCCCGCGCGGGCGTTCCGGCCGAGGCGATCGACGAGGTGATCCTCGGGGCGGCGAACCAGGCGGGGGAGGACAACCGCAACGTCGCGCGCTTGGCCGTGCTGCTGTCCGGCCTTCCGGATGCCGTCCCCGGACTCACCGTCAACCGGCTCTGCGCCTCGGGGATGAGCGCGATCGCGCTCGCTGCCCAAGCCGTGCGGGCGGGGGACGCCGACATCGTGGTGGCCGGGGGCGTGGAGTCGATGACCCGCGCGCCGTGGGTGCAGGCGAAACCGGAGCGGGCGTGGGCGAAGCCCGGGCCGGCTTTCGACACCTCGATCGGCTGGCGCTTCACCAACCCGCGCCTCGCCGCGCGCGAGAAGGCGACGTTCACGATGCCCGAGACGGCCGAAGAGGTCGCCCGCGTCGAGGGCGTCTCGCGCGCCGACGCCGACGCCTTCGCCCTGCGCAGTCACGAGCGTGCGGTCGCGGCGCAGGATGCCGGACGCTTCCGCGACGAGATCGTGGCGGTCGACACGGGCCGGGGTCTCGTCGACGCCGACGAGGGGCCGCGGCGCGACACCTCCCTCGAGGCGCTCGCGGGACTGCGGCCGGTGGTGGCGGGCGGCGAGGTGGTGACCGCGGGGAACTCCAGCTCGCTGAACGACGGGGCCTCCGCGATCGTCGTCGCGAGCGCCGAGGCCGTCGAGCGCCACGGTCTGCGGCCGCGCGCGCGGATCGTCGCGCACGCCTCCGCGGGGCTCGCGCCCGAGGTCATGGGCCTGGGCCCGGTGCCCGCGACCGAGAAGGCGCTCGCCAAGGCCGGACTCTCGGCATCCGATCTCGGCGCCGTCGAGGTGAACGAGGCGTTCGCGTCGCAGGCGCTCGCGTGCATCCGGCGCCTCGGTCTCGACCCCGCGACGGTGAACGCCGACGGCGGGGCCATCGCCCTGGGCCACCCGCTCGGCTCGAGCGGCAGCCGCCTGCTCGTGACGCTGCTCGGCCGGCTCGAGCGCGAGGACGCGCGGTACGGGCTCGCGACCATGTGCGTCGGCGTCGGCCAGGGCACCGCGATGATCGTGGAGCGGGTCGATGGCTGAGCGCCCGGGCGCACCCTCAGCGATGAGCGCACCCTCCGGTGACCACTCCGGAGGGCGGGCGGAGGATGTGCGCATCACGGAGGATGTGCACGGTGTCGTCCGCGACGGCTCGGGCGCACCCTCAGCGATGAGCGCAACCTCAGCGATGAGCGCAACCTCAGCGATGAGCGCAACCTCAGCGATGAGCGCACCCTCCGGTGAACACTCCGGAGGGCGGGCGGAGGATGTGCGCATCACGGAGGATGTGCACGGCGCCGCGCCCGCCCCGCGCCCGGCCCCGCGCCCGGCCACCCCCCGCCTGCGCATCGACGCCCGAGACGACCGCGTCGTCGCGACGCTCGACCGCCCCGAGGTGCGCAACGCGATCGACCAGGCGATGGTCGACGAGCTGCACGCGCTGTGCGCGGAGCTCGAGGAACGACCGCGCACGCTCATCCTCGCCGGCGCGGGTGGGGTGTTCGCCGCCGGTGCCGACATCGCGCAGCTGCGCGAGCGCACGGGCGACGACGCGCGCCGGGGAATCAACGCCACGGTGTTCGACCGCGTCCGACACCTGCCGATGCCGGTGGTCGCCGCGGTCGACGGCTTCGCGCTCGGCGGGGGCGCCGAACTCGCCTACGCGGCCGACATCCGCCTGGGCACCCCGCGCGTGCGCTTCGGCAACCCCGAGCCGGGCTTGGGCATCATCGCCGCCGCCGGGGCGTCGTGGCGACTGCCCGAGATCGTCGGTCACGCCCGCGCGAGCGAGCTGCTGCTCACCGCGCGCGTGATCGACGCCGACGAGGCTCTCGCGTGGGGCCTGGTCTCGAGCCTGCACGACCCCGACGAGCTGCTCGCCGCGGCGCACGCGATCGTCGACCGGATCGCCGCGAACTCCGCCCGCGCCACGATCCTGACCAAACGCGCGCTCCTGGCTCCGCGCGCCCAGCACCCCGCCATCGACGGCGAGCTCCAGGCCGAGCTGTTCGACAGCGCCGACAAGCGCGCCCGCATGACCGCGTTCCTGGAGAGGAAGAAGACGTGACCCTTCCTGACACCCGCGCCTCCCATCTCGGAGGGGAGGCGACGGCCCGCCCGGTCTCAGCCGGCACCGAGCGCCCCGCCCCGGCGGCGACCGGCCGCGCTTCCTCCGCGCAGGCCGGGCGGATCGAGGATGCCGGCTCCCCGGCATCCCTTCCCGCCACCGTCGGTGTGCTCGGCGGCGGACGCATGGGCGCCGGCATCGCCCACGCCTTCCTTCTCGCCGGGGCCCGCGTGCACGTCGTCGAACGCGACGCCCCGGCGGCCGATGCCGCTCGCACGCGCATCGAGACGGCCCTCGAGCGGTCCGCGGCGCGCGGGCACGACCGCCCGGATGCCGACGCCCTCACCGTCGGCGTCGACCTCGGCGACCTCGCGGGCGCGGGGCTCGTCGTGGAGGCCGTCCCCGAGGACCGCGCGCTCAAGCTCGACGCCCTCGCGCGGATCGAGGGGGTGGTCGATGCGGCGGCGGTCGTGGCATCCAACACCTCCTCGATCTCGATCGATGCGCTCGCCGGGTCGCTGGAGCGACCCGAACGGTTCCTCGGTCTGCACTTCTTCAACCCCGTGCCCGCTTCCGCGCTGGTCGAGATCGTGACCGGCACCGCCACGGTCCCGGAGGTCGTGAGCCGGGCCACGGCCTGGGTCGAGGCCATCGGCAAGGCCGCCGTCGTCGTGCGCGATGCGCCCGGATTCGCATCCAGCCGCCTCGGCGTCGCCCTGGGCCTCGAGGCCATCCGCATGCTCGAGGAGGGCGTCGCCTCGGCGCGCGACATCGACACGGCCATGGAGCTGGGGTACCGGCATCCGATGGGCCCGCTGCGCACCACCGACGTCGTGGGCCTGGATGTGCGGCTGGGCATCGCGGAGGAACTCGAGCGCGCCTTCGGTGCGCGTTTCGCCCCGCCCGAGCTGCTGCGCACGCTCGTCGCCGAGGGGCACCTGGGCCGCAAGACCGGCCGCGGATTCTACGAATGGAGTGAATGATGGCGTTTCTCCCCAGCTACGTGAACGGTGCCTGGTGGACGCCGCAGAGCGATCCGGATGCCGCGATCGTGCGCGACGCCTCGACGGGCGACGAGATCGTGCGGGTCAGCACGAGGGGCCTCGACCTCGCCGCCGCGGTCGACCACGCGCGCACGACCGGGCGGGCGGGCATCGGCGCCCTCACTTTCCACCAGCGCGCGATGGTGCTGAAGAACCTCGCGATCGCGCTCAACGCCCGCCGCGAGGAGCTGTACGCGCTGTCGGAGCGATCGGGGTCGACGCGTCGAGACTCCCTCAGCGACGTCGACGGCGGCATCGGTGTGCTCTTCACGTACTCGTCGAAGGCGCGGCGCGAGCTCCCCGCCGGCCGCGTGGTGCTCGACGGCCCCGTCGAGCCGCTGTCGAAGGACGGTTCCTTCCTCGGCCGACACGTCTACACGCGCCTCCCCGGCGTCGCGGTGCAGATCAACGCCTTCAACTTCCCGATGTGGGGGGCGCTGGAGAAGTTCGCGCCCGCCTTCCTCGCGGGCCTTCCCACGATCGTCAAGCCCGCGACGCCCACGGCCTACATCGCCGAGGCCTGGGTGCGCATGGTCGTCGAGACCGACCTGCTCCCCGACGGCGCCCTGCAGGTGGTGAGCGGGAGCGTCCCGGGTCTGTTCGACCTGCTCGACCTCGGCGACACCGTCGGCTTCACCGGCAGCGCCTCGACCGCCGAACGCCTGCGCGCGCAGGCGAAGCCCGGGGTGCGTTTCACGAGCGAGACCGACTCGATCAACGCCTCGATCCTCGGCCCCGACGCCGTGCCCGGCACCCCGGAGTTCGACGCGTACGTGAAGCAGCTGCTCGTCGAGCTGACCACCAAGGCGGGCCAGAAGTGCACCGCGATCCGCCGCGCGATCGTGCCGGCGGGGATGACGGATGCCGTGGCCGAGGCGCTTCGCGCGAGGATCGCCGAGCGCGTGGTCATCGGCGACCCGCGGGTCGAGGGCGTCACGATGGGGCCGGTCGTGTCGCGCGAGCAGCGCGACGAGGTGCGGCGGCAGGTGCGGGCGCTCGAGGAGGCCGGGGGGAGGTTCGTCGTGGGCTCGGCCGAGGCGCCTCCGGGGGCGCCCGCCGACGGCGCCTTCCTGCAGCCCATGCTCCTGGCCTTCGCGGATGCCGCGACCCCCGCCGTCAACGACATCGAGGCGTTCGGGCCCGTCGCGAGCATCGTCGAGTACGCCGACGTCGCCGAGGCGGCGGTCATCGTGGGCCGGGGCGGGGGCTCCCTTGTCACCAGCGTCGCCACACACGACCCCGACGTCGCGACCGAGCTGCTCACGCGCATGGGCGCGATGAACGGCCGTGTGCTCTTCCTCGACCGCGACGACGCGCGCACCTCCACCGGTCACGGTGCGCCCGTGCCGCACCTCGTGCACGGCGGCCCCGGCCGCGCGGGCGGCGGCGAGGAGCTCGGCGGTATCCGTTCCGTGCTCCACTCGATGCAACGCACGGCGATCCAGGGCTCGCCCCGCATGCTCACCGCCCTCACCGGGGTGTGGCATCCGGGAGCCGAGACCGACACCCTCGGCGCGCACCCGTTCCGCAAACCCCTGTCGGAGCTGCGGATCGGGGATGCCGTGGAGTCGGCCGAACGCGAGGTCACCCTCGACGACATCGAGGTGTTCGCCCGCTTCACCGGTGACACGTTCTACGCCCACATGGACGAGGAGTCGGCGGCGGCGAACCCCTTCTTCCCGGGGCGCGTCGCCCACGGGTACCTGCTGGTGTCGTGGGCGGCGGGCCTGTTCGTCGATCCCGCGCCCGGGCCGGTGCTGGCTAACTCGGGTCTGGAGAATCTGCGTTTCGTCACTCCCGTGTCACCCGGTGACCGCATCCGCGTCGCGCTGACCGCGAAGCAGATCACCCCGCGCGAGACCGACGAATACGGCGAGGTGCGCTGGGATGCCGTGATCCGCAACCAGGACGACGAGCTCGTCGCGCAGTACGACGTGCTGACGCTCGTGGCCAAGACCTGGCAGCCCGCGGCGGTGCCGGCGTGAGCGCGCTGCGGCCCATGATGCGGCGCGACCGCGCGTCGGCGATGCTCGGCATGGTCGTCGAGCACGACGCGCCGGGGGAGTCGCGGGTGTCGATGACCGTGCGCGACGACATGCTGAACGGCTTCGCCATCACCCACGGCGGGCTCGTCTTCACCCTCGCCGATACGGCGTTCGCGATCGCGTGCAACGAGGACGAACGGGTCACCGTCGCCGGTGGCGCCGACATCACCTTCCTGAAGTCGACGACCACCGGGCAGACGCTCACCGCCACGGCCGCACGGCGTGCGCGCAGCGGCCGCACGGGCCTGTACGACATCCGCGTGACCGACGAGACGGGCGACCTCGTCGCCGAGGTGCGCGGCCGCAGCATCACGACCGACCGGCGCCCACCGGCGCCCGCCGCGGACGCAACCTCCGCGATGCGCGCAACCTCCGTGCCGAATGCCGTGACCGCGACGGAGGATGCACGCATCGCTGAGGTTGTGCACGGTGTCGGTCCCGCGCCAGCCGCGGACGTAACCTCCGCGATGCGCGCAAGGTCCGTGCCGGATGCCGTGACCGCGACGGAGGATGCGCGCATCGCTGAGGTTGTGCACGCGCCCGGCCCCCGAGCCGCGCACGACCCCGACCCCGACCCCGAGCGCAACGCCGCGCTCTCCCCCACGGAGGTGTCCCGATGACCCTGACTGCTCCCTCGCGCGCCGCCGTGACGGCATCCGTCGACCCCGCCGGCATCCCGCTCGAGCGCCTACGGGCGCTGCAGCTCGAGCGCCTGCGCTGGACCGTGCGCCACGCCTACGACAACGTCGCGCTGTATCGCCGCAAGTTCGACGACGCGGGCGTCTCGCCCGACGACGTCCGCCGCCTCGAAGACATCCGCCTCCTCCCCTTCACGACCAAGGCCGACCTGCGCGAGACCTACCCCTTCGGGATGTTCGCCGTTCCCCTGGCCGAGGTGCGCCGCATCCACGCCTCCTCGGGCACCACCGGTCGCCCCACGGTCGTCGGTTACACCGCCGGCGACCTCGACCGCTGGGCCGACCTCGTCGCGCGCTCGCTGGCGGCCGCCGGCGTCCGTCCCGGCGATCGCGTGCACAACGCCTACGGATACGGCCTGTTCACCGGCGGGCTCGGCGCGCACGCCGGTATCGAGAGGCTCGGGGCGACCGTCATCCCGATGTCGGGAGGACAGACCGCGCGCCAGGCGCAGCTCATCCAGGATTTCGCCCCGGATGCCATCCTCTGCACGCCGAGCTACCTGCTGACGATCGCCGACGCGCTGGAGTCCGCCGGGGTCGATCCCCGGTCGACGTCGCTGCGGGTGGCGGTGCTGGGGGCCGAGCCGTGGACCAACGAGATGCGCCGCGAGATCGAGCGCCGCCTCGACCTCACCGCGGTCGACATCTACGGCCTCAGCGAGGTCATGGGCCCGGGGGTGGCGAGCGAGAGTGCGCTGACGAAGGACGGACCGCACGTGTGGGAGGACCACTTCCTACCCGAGACGATCGACAGCGAGAGCGGCGAGCCCGTCGCCGACGGAGAGCTCGGCGAACTGGTGTTCACCTCGCTCACGAAGGAGGCGTTCCCCGTCATCCGCTACCGCACCCGCGACCTCACCCGGTTGCAGCCCGGCACCGCCTTCCCCGCGATGCGTCGTATCGAGAAGATCACCGGGCGCAACGACGACATGATCATCCTCCGCGGCGTCAACCTGTTCCCCACGCAGATCGAAGAGATCGTGATGGGCATCGAGACCCTCACGCCGCACTTCGTGCTCGAGCTGCGCCGCGAGGGCCGGATGGATGCCATGACCGTGCGCATCGAGCGGCATCCCGCCCTCGAGCGCGAGGTGTGCGAGGCGGCCGGGGTCGTGCTGCAACAGCGCATCAAGGTGCTGATCGGCACGACGGTCGAGGTGTGCGTCGAGGAGCCCGGCGTGCTGCCCCGGAGCGAGGGCAAATACAAGCGCGTGTACGACCTGCGCTGACGCGAAGGCGGGTGGGTGGGCGTCAGGTCCCGCAGACGGCGGTGACCTCGATCCCGATACGCGCGCGCCGCGGGAGGGCGTCGACCTGGGAGGCGGCGCGCGCGGGGAGCACATCGCCACGGTTGGCTGCGCGGGAGGGGCGCTGCTCACGCACCGGGGTGCGCCAACGGGGTGTCGTCGAGGCCGTCGATGAGGTCGCGCAGACTGTCGAACACGCCGATGGCACCCGCCTCGCGCAGTTCCTCGGAGGAGAACCCGCCGGTGCGCACGGCGACCGTGGCGATGTCGGCCTTTCGCGCAGCCACGGCATCCCAGGGAGAGTCTCCGATCATGATGCCGCTCGAGCCGGGAGCGCGCTTCAGCGCCGTCTGCACGAGGTCGGGCGCGGGTTTGCTCGCGGTCACGTCGTCCGACGTGGTCCACGCGTCGGCGACGCCGCGCGCGTCGACGAGGTCGAGGAAGCGCTCGACGTGCTCCTTCTTGCCCGAGCTGGCGAGGACGACGGCGAATCCGCGGCGCTTCACCTCGACGAGGAGGTCGTGCGCGCCGTCGAAGGGGTGGACCTCGTCGATGAACGCGGCGAACTCCTCCGTCCATGCCGTGCGCAGTGCCTCGCCGTGCCGTTCCTCGACGTCATCACCGGCGAGGGAGGGGACGAGCTGGTCCCCGCCCATGCCGATCGCGCGGTGGATGCGCCAGATCGGCAGCACGATGTCGAATCGCAGGAACGACCGGTACCAGGCGAGGGCGTGCTGGTAGTTGGTGTCGACGAGGGTTCCGTCGACGTCGAAGATCGCGGTGTCAGCCATGCGGGTGTCCATCTTCCGGTGGGGGTCGGGTGTCGGTCGAGCCCACACGCTCGGCGGCGCGCGGTCAGTCCCATTGCGGTCCCCGGAGCCCTCGGCTACAGTTTTACTGAACGATCGGTCTGTAAAAGGAGTCGACGATGACGATGACCGCACCCCCGACGGATGCCGCGCCCGGCCAGGGCGACGGCGAAGAGCTGTTCGACGCGCTCATCGAGGCCGACGGCCGCATCGAACCGCGCGACTGGATGCCCGAGGGCTACCGCCGCACACTCATCCGTCAGATCTCGCAGCACGCGCACTCCGAGATCATCGGGATGCAACCCGAGGGGGCGTGGATCACGCGGGCACCGAGCCTGAAGCGCAAGTCCATCCTGCTCGCCAAGGTGCAGGACGAGGCCGGGCACGGGCTGTACCTCTACTCGGCGGCGCAGACGCTCGGCATCACCCGCGATGAGATGACGCAGCAGCTCGTCGACGGCACGGCCCGCTACTCGTCGATCTTCAACTACCCGACTCCCACCTGGGCCGACATGGGCGCGATCGGTTGGCTCGTCGACGGCGCGGCCATCTGCAACCAGGTGCCGCTGTGCCGCGCGTCGTACGGACCCTACGGCCGGGCGATGGTGCGCATCTGCAAGGAGGAGTCGTTCCACCAGCGTCAGGGCTTCGAGATCCTGCTCACGCTCATGCAGGGCACCGAGGCGCAGCGTGAGATGGCCCAGGATGCCGTGGACCGCTGGTACTGGCCGAGCCTGATGATGTTCGGGCCGCCGGATGACGACTCGCCCAACTCGGCGCAGTCCATGGCGTGGAACATCAAGCGCTTCAGCAACGACGACCTGCGTCAGCGTTTCGTGTCGATGCTCGTGCCGCAGGCGGCCGTGCTGGGCGTCACGCTGCCCGACCCCGACCTGCGCTGGGACGAGGAGGCCGGGCGGTACGAGATGGGCGAGATCGACTGGACCGAGTTCCACGAGGTGCTCGCCGGGCGCGGGCCGCTCAACACGGTGCGCCGTCAGCATCGCCGCGATGCGCACGAGGACGGCGCGTGGGTGCGCGAGGCCGCCGCGGCCTACGCGGCGAAGAAGAGCGCCGCCGCAACCGCCGGGCGCACGGACTCCGAGCGGGCGGGGGCCGCCTGATGGCCACGCCCGGCGGCAGCCCCGCCGAGACCTGGCCGCTATGGGAGGTGTTCGTGCGTGCGGGCCGCGGCCTGAGCCACGTGCACGTCGGTTCGCTGCACGCCCCCGACGCCGAACTCGCGGTGCGCAACGCCCGCGACCTGTACACGCGTCGTGGCGAGGGTGTGTCGGTCTGGGTCGTCCCCTCGGATGCCGTGACCACGAGCGACCCGGGAGCCAAGGGGGCGTTCTTCGAATCTCCGGCCGGCAAGAACTACCGGCACGCGGTGTACTACACCGCCTCCGAGGGGGTGCCGCACCTGTGAGCGTGACGACCGAGAGCGGGTCCGGGCCCCTCCGGCAGGCTCGGGAACCCGGCACCGGCGGAGGACACCAGGGCGTGGACGCGCACGGCGACGTCTCGGTCGACGCCCGCGAGCTCGCCGCCGAGCTGGCCGGGGGAGAGGACCGCGCCACCGACCCCGACGTCGCCGCCTACGCGCTGCGCCTCGGCGACGACGCGCTGATCCTCGCGCAGAACCTCTGCGGGTGGGTCGCCCGGGCCCCCGAGCTCGAGGAGGACGTCGCCCTCGCCAACATCGCCCTCGACCTCCTCGGTCATGCGCGCGCCCTGCTCCGCTACGCCGGTTCCTACGACGGCCGCAGCGAGGACGACCTCGCGTACGGGCGCGACGAGCCCGACTTCCGCTGCGCGTGGCTCTTCGAACTTCCGAACGGCGACTTCGCGCACACGATCGCCCGTCAGCTGCTCGCCTCGACGTATCTGCTCGAGCTGTACCGCGAGCTCGCGGCATCCACCGATCCCGTGCTCTCGGCGGTCGCCGCCAAGGCCGAGAAGGAGGTCGACTACCACCGCGACCACGCCGTACAGTGGACCCTGCGCCTGGCCGGGGGGACCGAGGAGTCGCGTCGACGCTTCCTCGTCGGTCTCGACGACACCTGGCCCTACCGCGACGAGCTGTTCCGCGACGAACCGCTCCACGACCGCCTGGAGAGCGTGGCCGTGCGCCCGTCGACCCTGCGCGAACGCGTCGACGAGGTGCTCGCCGCCGTGCTCGCCGAGGAAGGGGTGCCGGTGCCGTCGATCCCCGGATCCTCCGCGGGTGGGCGCCGCGGCATCCATCACTCCGCCCTCGGTCCGCTGCTCGCCGAGATGCAGGTGCTCGCCCGGCGGCACCCGGGGGCGACGTGGTGACCGCGACGCTCGCGCGGGCCCGCGAGGTCGTCGCGGCGGTGGTCGATCCCGAGGTGCCGGTCCTGACGATCGACGACCTCGGGGTGCTCCGCGACGTGCGCCTCGACGGCGAGACCGTCACGGTCACGATCACGCCCACCTATTCGGGGTGCCCGGCCGTCGAGGCGATCCGCGACGACATCGTGCTCGCGCTCACCTCGGCCGGTTTCGGCGACGCCGTCGTGCGCACGACGCTCACCCCCGCGTGGACCACCGACTGGATGAGCGAGGAGGGCAAGCGCAAGCTCACCGCCTACGGCATCGCCCCGCCCTCCGGCCGGGCGCCCGCCGGGCCCATCCGCCTCAAGCTCAGCGTCGCGTGTCCGCGCTGCGGCTCGCTCGACACCCGGGAGGTCTCGCGCTTCGGCTCCACCTCCTGCAAGTCGCACTGGGAGTGCCGCGCGTGCCTCGAGCCCTTCGACCACTTCAAGGCCCTCTGATGACGATCACGGATGCCACGCCTCCCGGCCCCGCGGGAGCCTCGGCCCCGACCGCGGGCGCCGTCCGCGCGACCGGGCCGCGCGCCCGCGCCCGGTTCCACACCCTGCGGGTCGCCGACGTGCGGCCCCTCACGCCCACCGCGATCGAGGTCACCTTCGCCGTCCCCGAGGCCCTCGCCGACGCCTTCGATTACGCCCCCGGACAGTACGTGGCCCTGCGCGCGCGGGTCGCCGGCGAGGAGCTGCGCCGGTCCTACTCGCTGTGTCGCCCGCCGGCGCGTGGCAGCCTGAGCGTCGGGATCAAGCGCGACCCCGACGGGCGCTTCTCGAGCTGGGCCCACGAGGGACTGCGGCCCGGCGACGAGGTCGACGTGATGAGCCCGCAGGGCACGTTCGTGTCGAGGGCGTCGACGGCCACGGGCCACGTCGTCGCCATCGCCGCCGGATCGGGCATCACCCCGATCATGGCGCTGGCGACCGACCTGCTCGAGCGCTCCGTCTCGTCGCGGGTGACGATCGTCTACGCCAACCGCTCGTCCACCGACGTCATGTTCGTCGACGAGCTGGCGGACCTGAAGGACCGCTTCCCCTCGCGCCTCACGCTGCATCACGTGCTCTCGCGCGAACAGCGCGCGGCCCCGGTGTTCTCGGGGCGCATCGACGAGGAGCGGCTGCGGCTGATCCTGTCGCGACTGATCGATCCGGCATCCGTCGAGGAGTGGTTCCTGTGCGGCCCCTTCGCGCTCGTCGAGCTGTGCCGGGAGGTGCTCGGCGAGGTGGGCGTGCCCCGGGAGCGCGTGCGCTTCGAGCTGTTCACCGCCGCCGAGGCCGACACCCCCGCGCAGGCCGGGGGCGCGCGCCCCGTGCGCGCGCGTCCCGGCGAGCCGGTGCGCCGCATCGAGTTCACGCTCGACGGCCAGTCCGCGTCGGTGGAGAGTCCCGTCGCGGCGAACGAGACGATTCTCGCGGCCGCCCTGCGCGTGCGCCCCGACGTCCCCTTCGCGTGCGCGGGCGGGGTCTGCGGCACCTGCCGGGCACGCGTGGTCGAGGGGGCGGTGTCGATGGCCGAGAACTACGCGCTCGAGCCCGACGAGCTCGAACGCGGGTACGTGCTCACGTGCCAGTCGCATCCGACCTCCGACGCCGTGCGCGTCGACTACGACGGCTGAGGGGATGCCGTGATCGATTACCGCTTCGCGGACGACCTCGCCGAGATCGTGCTCGACGCCCCCGCCCGCCGCAACGCCCTCGGCCTCGACGACCTGCGCGCGCTCGCCGCGGCCTACGACCGGGCCGAGGCCGACGCCGCCCGAGCCGTGCTGCTGCGCGGGGAGGGGCCGTCGTTCTGCGCCGGACGCGACATCTCCGGCGTCGACCCCCGCACCGATGACGTGGGGCAGTACCTCGACGACACGCTCACCCCTCTTCTGCGGCGCATGGCGATGTTCCCCGCACCGACGTTCGCCGTCGCACACGGCGCGTGCCTGGGGGTGGGCCTGGGCCTGCTCATCGCCACCGACGTCGTCTACGTCGCCGACACGGCGAAGATCGGCTCGCCCTTCGCGGCCCTCGGCGCCGCCCTCGACTCCGGCGGGCACGCCTTCTTCGCCGAGCGTCTCGGCATCCACGCGACCCTCGACCTCGTCTACACCGGTCGGCTGCTGTCGGGGGAGGAGGCGGTGCGCGGGGGGCTGTTCTCGCGAGTGTTCCCCGCCGCCGAGGTGCGGGATGCCACGGCCCGCGCCGCCCGTCAGGCCGCGGCCGGCCCCACGGCGGCCTTCCGCGCGAGCAAACGCATCGTGGCGGCCCTGCGTGACGAGCGTCTGGGGCTGTGGGATGCCATGGCTTCGGAGAATCGCGCCCAGGCCGCGCTCGCGCGCACCGACGACTATCGCGAGGGCTTCGCCGCGTTCCAGGAGAAGCGGGCGCCGTCGTTCACGGGCCGCTGACGCCGCGTCGGCCGGACACGACGATGCCCCGGCGCGCCGGCCGGGGCATCGTCGAACGCGTCAGCTCGTCACGCGGTGTCGGTCACCGCGAACTGCACCGATCCCTGCGGGTCGATCTGCGCGTCGAGCACGCGGTCGTCGAGCACGCTCGCGGCATCGCTGTCGAGGAAGACGCGTGCTCCGGCGTTCTCCACGACGGTGTCGGCGGGCTCGGGGGAGTCGACGATCGACAGCGCGAACTGCGACTCGGGCGACCCGGCTCCGGCGATGCGCACGCCGCCCTGCGGGGCGTCGGGGAACTGCGCGGTGATGGTCTTGACGGCGGTCGTGGCCTCTTCGGTGAGCGTCAGCATGGGTGACTCTCCTTCTCTGATCGACGACAGGAGTCAGCCACGATGCCGAGAATCGGAGGAGCTCTCAACTCCACGACGCCATTTCCAGGGGTTTCCCACCGGTCGTTCAGGGCTCAGGGAAGCAGCCCCGCGCGACGCGCCCGGGTGACCGCCGCGTGCCGCGTCGAGGCGTCGAGCTTCGACATCGCCGAGGCCAGGTACGACTTCACGGTGGTCTCTCGGAGCGACAGGGATGCCGCGATCTCGCCGTTGGTCGACCCGACGGCCGCGCACGCGAGCACGTCGATCTCGCGCCGCGACAGGTGCACGTCGCTGTCGACGGCGGCGGCCGGGGCGTCACCGGTGAGAGCGGCCAAACGCCCCTCGATGTCCTCCAGCCGGCGCCGCACCTCGTCGTCGCCGATGGTCGCCGCGATGCTCCGCAGCTGCGCGTAGCTCTCGCGGATCTCCTCCCGCGCCCCCGCGCTCATCCCGCCCTCGGGCGTCGGCTGGGTGGCCAGGCGTCGCTCGACCTCCGCGCGCACGCGCAGTTCGGTGCCGAGCTCCCCGGCCACGTCGAACGCCGGTCGGGCCTCGACCTCGCCGACGGGCGCCTGCGCCCAAGAGCCGCAGTACAGCACGCCGCGCGCCGTCCCGCTCACCAGCACCGGCACCGCGAACAGGGTGGCGATCCCCTCGCCGAGGATCGCGCGGTCGTAGTCGTGGGTGATGGAGCGCGAGGTGCGGTAGTCCAGGGTCATGCGGGGCCGCCGCTCCACCAGAGCCCGGCCCCCGAGTCCGCGCGTGGCGTGCACGACGAGGCCCTCGATGCTGCGGGTGCGCGCGCCGACGATGGTCGACACGTGCACGGCGCCATCGTGCTCGAGGCCCCCGAACGCCACAGGGAAGTGGGTGCGACGGGCGAGTTCGGTGACGGCGTGCGACACGAGCGTCGCATCGTCTCGAAGTGTGGACGGTGCTCCCACGCACTACCTACTTCCGGGGGTGACGGCTTCGTCGCCGCGTTTCGTAGCGTCGACCCTACCACCGGGGAAGCGCCAGCCGACCCGGACTTTTCCCCCGATCGGCGCAGCGTTGCGCCGCACTCATGAGGCAAGGAGGCCACATGACGGACCGTCGCATCGACGAGGCCCCACAGGGCGGAGTCGACTACATCGCGGTCGAGGAGTCCGCCCCGTTCCGCGAGCTGAAGCGGCGGCAACGCAGCTTCGTGTTCCCGCTCGCGGTGGCGTTCCTCGTCTGGTATTTCGCCTACGTGCTGCTGTCGTCGTTCGCCCCCGAGTTCATGGCCCAGCCGGTGTCGGGCGCGATCACGGTCGGGCTGCTGCTCGGCCTCGGCCAGTTCGTGACCACGTTCGCGATCACCATGGGCTACGTCGCCTACGCCAACCGCCGACTCGATCCGGGGGCCGAAGCCCTGCGCCTCGAACTCGAGCGCACCGAGGGGAGCCGTCCGTGAACGTCGTGCCCGCCTCCCTGGACGCCGCCGTGCAGACGGTGGAGAACAACCCGGTGCTGAACATCTCGATCTTCGGCGCGTTCGTGGCCGTGACGCTGTTCATCGTCATCCGGGCCAGCCGCAACAGCAAGACCGCCGCCGACTACTACGCGGCCGGACGCTCGTTCACCGGGCCGCAGAACGGCTTTGCGATCGCGGGCGACTACCTCTCGGCCGCGTCGTTCCTCGGCATCGTGGGCGCCATCGCCATCAACGGTTACGACGGCTTCCTCTACTCGATCGGTTTCCTCGTCGCCTGGCTCGTGGCCCTCCTGCTGGTCGCCGAGCTCATGCGCAACACCGGCAAGTTCACGATGGCCGACGTGTTGTCGTTCCGCCTCAAGGAGCGCCCCGTGCGCATGGCCGCGGCGATCACGACCCTGGCGGTGTGCTTCTTCTACCTGCTCGCGCAGATGGCCGGCGCCGGCGGGCTGGTCTCTCTGCTGCTGGGCATCACCGAGCGCGTCGGGCAGTCGATCGTCGTCGCGGTGGTCGGCATCCTGATGATCGTGTACGTGCTCATCGGCGGAATGAAGGGCACGACCTGGGTGCAGATCGTCAAGGCCTTCCTGCTCATCGGCGGCGCCGTCGTCATGACCGTGTGGGTGCTCGCGATCAACGGATTCAACCTCAACACGCTCCTCGAGAGCGCCGTGGCCGCCTCGCCCAAGGGCGATGCCGTGCTCGCCCCGGGCCTGCAGTACGGCAAGAACCCGTGGGACTTCATCTCGCTCGCCCTGGCACTCGTGCTCGGCACCGCGGGCCTGCCGCACGTGCTCATGCGCTTCTACACGGTGCCGACCGCCAAGGAGGCCCGGCGCTCGGTGGTCTGGGCCATCTGGCTGATCGGTCTGTTCTACATCCTCACCCTCGTGCTCGGTTACGGTGCCGGCGCCCTCGTGGGCGAGGAAGCCATCCTCGGTGCCCCCGGCGGCGTCAACGCCGCAGCCCCGCTGCTCGCGCTCGCCCTCGGCGGACCCCTGCTGCTCGGCTTCATCTCGGCGGTGGCCTTCGCGACGATCCTCGCGGTCGTGGCCGGTCTCACCATCACGGCCGCCGCGTCTTTCGCCCACGACATCTACGCCAACGTCGTGAAGAAGGGCGACGTGCCGCCCGACGGCGAGGTCAAGGTGGCCCGCCGCACGGTGATCGTGATCGGCATCCTGGCGATCCTCGGCGGCATCGGCGTGCAGGGACAGAACGTGGCATTCCTCGTGGCGCTGGCCTTCGCGGTCGCGGCGTCGGCGAACCTGCCGACGATCCTGTTCTCGCTCTTCTGGCGCCGGTTCACCACGCGCGGCGCGGTGTGGAGCATGTACGGCGGTCTCGGTTCGGCCCTCGTGCTGATCTTCCTGTCGCCGGTGTTCTGGGGCACGCCCACCAGCGTGTTCGTGAACACGGGGGTCGCCATCTGGCCGCTGAACAACCCCGGCATCGTGTCGATCCCGCTCGGGTTCTTCCTCGGCTGGCTCGGCTCGGTCACGTCGCGCACCGCGGAGGACCGCCGCAAGGCGGCCGAGATGGACGTGCGATCGCTCACGGGCTTCGGGGCCGAGAAGGCCACGAACCACTGAGGCCCCGGCGCCCGGTCTCCGCCGTCGCGGGGCCGGGCGCCGTCGCGTCCGCCCGAGGACCCGGGCGAACCCGGCGCCTGCCCTTCAGGCCGAGCTACGCACCCGTTCGCCCATGACGACCTCGCTCTCGAGAGAGAGCAGGTACTCCTTCACCTCGCGATGACCGCCGTACTCACCGATCGAGCCGTCGGCGCGCACGACGCGGTGCACGGGCACCACGATCGAGAACGGACTCGACGCACAGGCCGTGCCGACGGCGCGGGCTGCTCGCGGATTGTCGGCCATGACGGCGACCTCGCCGTAGGACGCCACTTCGCCGTAGGGGATCGCGCAGCTCGCCTCGAGTGCAGCGCGCGTGAACCCGCGCACGAGACGCCAGTCCAGTGCCACCGTGAACGAGCGTCGCTCGCCGGCGAAGTACTCCTCGAGCTCGGCGACCAGGGGCTCTCCCGGCCCCGGATCGGGCTCGGGCACGACGCCCAGACGCCGCGCGATGTCGGCGCGGGCGAGGTCGATCCCGTCGTGCGCGACGTCGAGGCGCACGAGGGACTCGTCGATGAAAGTCAGCAGGATCGGGCCCAGAGGACCTTCGAAGACGGTGCTCGTGACGGTGTTCATGCCCTCATCCTCGTCGTGCGATCGTGGCGCCGTGGGGAGGGGGCGTGTGACCGGGGAGAATGCGTCGAAACCGCCGCCTGGGGAGGAAGAGCCGGTGACGCGGCGTGTCGCCGATGTCGCGAAACTCGCGCCCGCTGCGCACGATCCCGAGCCGCCCGGCTTAGTCTGACAGGTGTGTGGCGAGCTGAGGACGGTACCGTGATCGGTGCCGACGGAGACGATTCGATGTCGTCCGTCGATCCGGGCGAGCTGCGATTGTCGGAACCCGGCATCGTGGTCCGCCACGTCGCCGACCCCGAACGTGATCGCATCCGCGCGGAGGCGGCGGCGCTGGGCGGGCGCTCGACGCTGCTGCGCTTCGACGACGCGCGCGACGCCGGCATCGACATCACCAAAGCCCACCCCGGCTCGCTCCCGCAGTTCATCACGGGCCGCGCGACGATGCTCTCCAACCTCTTCCGCGACGAGGTGGCGCTGCGCACGGCACGCCTGGCCGCCGATCGCATCACCGCCAAGAACGTCGAGCTGCGCACCGCGCGCGGCCTCGAGCCGGTGCACCTGGCCGTGGGCCTCGCCGCGTGGAAGATCGGGGGAGTGGAGTGGTCCGCCCCGGTCCTGCTGCGCCCTCTCGCCATCCGGCGCCACCACGGCGACTTCGAGCTGAAGCTGCACGGCGCGTTCGTGATGAACCCCGAGCTGGCCCGCGCGTTCCGCACACACCTCGGCATCCAGATCGACAGCGCCGCCCTGGCGGGCCTCGCGTACGACCAGGGCGTCTTCAAGCCGCAGCCCGTGATCGACCACATCCGCCGCCTGACCACGCACGTGCCCACCTTCGTGGTGCACCCGCGGCTGGTCATCTCCTCCTTCGCCGACGTGGGCTCGGGCATGGCCCGCGACACGCAAGACCTCGAAGACCCGCTGCTGAACGCGCTCGCCGGCCACCCCGACGACCGCGCGCGTGTCACGGTGCGCCGCGGCGAGCCGGTCATGGTCAGCCCCGACGAGCGCACCCCCGCCGCCGACACCCTCCTTCTCGACGCCGACGCCGAGCAGGAACGCGTGCTCGCCCGCATTTCGGCGGGTCACTCGCTCGCGGTGCACACGCTTCCCGGTACGGGCGGCACGCAGACCGTCATCAACGCGATCGGCCAGCTCGTCCACGACAACAAGCGGGTGCTCGTGGTGAGCGCACGCCGGTCGACGCTCGACGGCATCCGTCACCGCCTCGCCGGTGTCGGTCTCACCGGCCTCGCCGTGTCGCCGAGCCACGTGCGCCGCGACCTCATCCGCGCGATCGGCCGCAACGAGAAGGCCGAGCAGCCCAAGGTCACCGAGATCGACGACGCGCTGGTGCGACTGCGCACCGTGCTGCGCGACTACCGCTCGGCCGTGACCGAACCGCACCTGGCCCTGGGCGTCTCGGCGCTCGACGTGCTGCGCGCGCTGACGTCGCTGGCATCCACTTCTCCGCCGCCCTCGACCGAGGCGCGGTTCGACCTCGCCACCCTCGAGCGGCTCGCCGGTCGCCGCGACGCCGCGGCGCGCGCCCTCGCGACGGCCGCGCGGCTGGGGGAGTTCCGTTTCGGTCCCGACGACTCGCCCTGGTACGGAGTCAGCTTCACGCGTACGGAAGACGCCCGTGCCGCGCACGACCTCGCCGGCAAGCTCCACGCGAACGACGTGCCCCGCCTGCTCGAGCGCGGGTACGAGCTGATCGCGCAGACGCGCATGCGACCGTTCCAGACCGTGTCGGAGCTGGGGGCCTACCTCAAGCTCCTGCAGGGCGTGCGCGAGTCGCTCGACCGCTTCAGCCCCAGCGTGTTCGAACGCCCCATCGGCGAGCTGATCGACGCGCACTCGCCGCGTCGCGACGCCTCGGCCATGAGCGGACCGAACCGCCGCCGCCTCAAACGTCTGTCGAAGGAGTACGTGCGCCCCGGCGTGCACGTGCCCGACATGTACGAGGCGCTCATGCGCATCCAGCAGCAGCGCACCGAGTGGCACCGTCTCGTCGAGGCGGGCGTCGCCCCCGAGGTCCCGCTGGGCCTGGCCGACGTGCACGTGGCCTGGCAGCGCACCGACGCGCTGCTCGGCGAACTCGACCAGATCCTCGGCCGCCAGGGCTCCGAGCGCCTCGCCACGCTGCCGGTTCAGCGTCTCGTGCGCACGCTCGCCGGCCTCGCCGCCGAATCCACGTTCTTCGACAACCTGGTCGAGCGCGCGCAACTCCGGTCCGAGCTCGCGCGTCTGGGCCTCGAGCAGCTGCTCGTCGAGCTCTCCGTGCGCCATGTGCCCGAGGAACGCGTCGGCGCCGAGCTCGAGTTCGCCTGGTGGCAGTCGGCCCTCGAGCACCTGCTGCGCACCGACCGCGCCCTGCTCGGAGCCAACACGAGCGTCGTCGACCGCCTCGAGCGCGACTTCCGGCTCGTCGACGAGGCGCACGCCGCCGCGGCGGGCCCCCTGCTCGCCGCCCAGCTCGCCACGCAGTGGCGCATCGGCATCGTCGACCACGCCGACGAGGCCGCCGCCCTCAAGCGCGCGCTGAAAGACGGTCTGCACACGGCGACCGAGATCTCGGATGCCGCGCCCACGCTGCTGCGCACGCTCGCGCCCGTATGGCTCGCGTCGCCGTACGAGGTTCCCGACGTACCGCACGATCTGGCGTTCGACGTCGTGATCATCGCGGATGCCGCCGCCCTCTGTCTCGCCGAGGCCACGCCGGCGCTGCGCCGCGCACGCCAGGTGGTGCTGTTCGGCGACCCGGTCGTGCAGAAGCCCACGCCCTTCCGCGTGAGCGCTTCGATCGCGCCGGTCGCCGACGAGGCCGACGAAGTGGCGTTCGACGACACGTCGGTGTTCGAGCGCATCGCCGAACTCCTCCCCGTCGAGACCCTCACCCGCAGCTACCGCGCGGGCGGAGAAGACCTCTCGCAGCTGGTGAACGACGCGTTCTACGGCGGCGAGATCGTGTCGCTGCCCTGGGCCGGTTCGTACCTGGGCCGCGGCAGCCTGAGCGTCGATTACGTCGAGGGGGGCGTCGGCGCCCCCGACCCCGTCAGCGGCGCCGTCGAGAGCCCCGACGCCGAGGTGGCCCGCGTGGTCACGCTCGTCGTCGAGCACGCCGTGAACCGCGCGTCCGAGTCCCTCATGGTCGTCACCGCGAGCCGCAAGCACGCCGAGCGCGTGCGGGTGTCGGTCGTGGCGGCGCTGGCGGGCCGGTCCGACGTGGCCGAGTTCGTCTCGAGGGATGCCGCAGAGCCCTTCGCCGTGCTGACCCTCGAGGAGTCGGTGGCCGAGAGCCGTGACCGCGTGGTGTTCTCGCTGGGCTTCGGTCTCACACGACACGGCCGGGTGCTGAGCGACTTCGGCGACCTGTCCACCCCCGACGGCGAGCGACTGCTCACGGTCGGCATGACCCGCGCGCGCCGGTCGATGGTCATCGTGTCGTCGATCCGCCCCTCGGCGTTCGACGACGGCAGGCTCGAGCACGGCGCGGCGACCCTCATGGGCATCCTCGGCAACGTCGCAGCCCGCGGTCGCGAGAGCCGCCTGGAAGACCTCGCCGATCCCCTCACCCGCGCCCTCGCCCGCGAGCTGCGCGTGCTCGGCGTCGAGGTCGACGTCGATTACCGGGGCCTCCTGCCGCTCGTCGCCCGGTACAAGGGCAAGGCCGTCGTCGCCGAGAGCGACCCCGAGACGATCGGCGAGTCGCTGCGCGAGACACTGCGGCTGCGCCCGCAGATCCTGCGCCGCCTCGGCTGGCACTACGTGCGCGTGCACGCCTTCGACCTGTACAGCGACCCCGCCGGTGTCGCGGCACGCATCGCGGAGCTGCTGGGAGTGGCTCCCGACGACGCGGCGGCGCCCGACTCGACGACCGAGCCCCTCGACCTGCCGGGCTGATCCTCGATGCACGACACCCCGGATGCCACCGACCCCGGTGCCGGCCGCGGCGCGGGTACCGCGCGCCAGCCGGTCGTCCGCGTCCGCGGCGCCCGGCGTGCCCGGTTGCTCCCTGCACCGGGGACGACGGCCGAACCGGCGCCGGCCGACGACCCCGCCCGGGGCGCGACGCCGGCTCCGGCGGCATCCGGACCCAATGACGAGCGCATGCGCCGCGAGGTCCCCCCGCACTACTGACGTGGCCCGTCGTCCCAGGGGGCATGTCGAGACCCGCGGGTCGCAGATGCACGCGGCGTCAGCGGGAGACGACGAACGGCGCCCGCTCGCGGACGGCCCGTAGGCTCGTCCCGCGCTGCGGGCGCCGTTCTCCGGCCGTGAGCGGGGGAGACCCGCCCGCGGCCGTCACGCCTTGTTCTGACGCTCCAGCAGATCGCGGATCTGCACGAGCAGCTCCTGCTCCGTGGGGAGCTTGGGCTCCTCGGATGCCGCCTCGTTCACACCCGCGCGGGCGGCGGCGCGAGCCTTCCAGCGGTTCATCGGGAAGACGAACACGAAGTAGACGATGGCGGCCACGGCGAGGAAGTTGATGATCGCCACGACGATCGACCCGAATTCGAACGTCGATTGCCCGCCCAGCAGGGTCGGGACCGTGACGTTCAGGTCGCTGAGGTCGCCCACCTGGAAGAGGAAGCCGATCAACGGGTTGATCAGCCCCTGCACCATCGCGTTCACGATCGCCGTGAACGCCGCCCCGATGACGACGGCGACCGCGAGGTCGATGACGTTGCCGCGGAGGATGAACTCCTTGAATCCCTTGATCATGCGCTGGCTCCCCTTCTGCCGCGCCGACCCGGGACTCAGGAGGGACTCAGGAGGCCGAGGAGGGGGCGGACGTCTTCGTTTCCGACTTCGATGATGTCGAAGAACCGGCGGAGTCGCCAGCGCTTGCGCCCGAGGACGATCCGCGGGAGTCGGTGCGGTAGAAGCCGGAGCCGTTGAACGTCACGCCGATCGACCCGTACTGCTTGCGCACCTCGCCGCCACACTCGGGGCACTCGGTGAGGGCGGCGTCCGCGAAGGACTGCACGGCGTCGAAGCGGTGGCCGCACTGCTTGCAGGCATAGGAGTAGGTAGGCATCGGGTTCCTTCGGTGGTCAGGCGGTGGGGGCGACGATCGGGAGCGTGCGCGTGGGGGTGACCACGCCCGTGACGGACTGGTCGTGCACGTCGCGCGGCACCTCGTCGACGAATTCGGAGTCGAAGATGACGGCGTACACCGGCGGGCACTTCTCCATGGAGCCGAGCGTCTTGTCGAAGTAACCGCGTCCCCAGCCCAGGCGCATGCCGTGCTGATCGACGGCGGCGGCCGGGATGACGAGCAGATCCACGTCGTTCACGGCGATGGGCCCGAGCACGTCTCCCACGGGTTCGGGCAGGCCGAACAGTCCCTCGGCGATCTCGGTCTCGGGGGTGGCCACGCTCCAGTCGAGCAGTCCGTCCTCCCGCGTGATCGGCAGCAGCACGCGGATGCCGCGCGCGACGGCGCCCGCGACGAAGGCGTGGGTTCCCGGTTCGGTGGGGGTCGACAGGAAGCACGAGATGCTCCGCGCCCCCAGGCGTTCGACGAGAGCGTCGAGCTGTTCTTTGACGCCCGCCTCGGCGACATCCCGCGTGTGCGCGGAGATCGTCTGGCGGCGTTCGCGCAGATCGGCGCGCAGCGCGCGCTTGGCCTGCTCGATGCGATCCGGCATGCCCGTCAGTCTACGTGCGAGCGTCATACCGGCGCTGTCGCCGGTTCCCGCTAGGGTATGGCCATGCCTCACAAGCCCTTCAAAGCCGTCATTCCGGCTGCCGGACTCGGCACGCGCTTCCTCCCCGCCACGAAGGCCATGCCCAAGGAGATGCTGCCGGTCGTCGACAAGCCCGCCATCCAGTACGTGGTGGAAGAGGCCACCGCTGCCGGAATCAGCGACGTGCTCATCATCATCGGCCGCAACAAGAACAACATCGCCAACCACTTCGACTCGATGCCCGAGCTCGAGAGCAAGCTGCGCGAGAAGGGCGACCACGACAAGCTCGCCAAGGTCGAGCACTCGTCCGACCTCGCCGACGTGCACATGGTGCGCCAGGGCGAGCCCAAGGGCCTCGGTCACGCGGTGCTGCGCGCGCGCAGCCACGTCGGCGACCACCCCTTCGCCGTCCTCCTCGGCGACGACCTGATCGATGAGCGCGACCCCCTGCTCACGCAGATGATGTCGGAGTACGACAAGCGCAACGCCACGATCATCGCCCTCATGGAGGTCGACCCCGAGCACATCCACCTCTACGGTGTCGCCGCGGTCGAGCCGACCGAGGATGACGGCGTGGTCAAGGTCACGCAGCTCGTCGAGAAGCCCAAGGCCGAAGACGCCCCCTCGAACCTCGCGATCATCGGTCGCTACGTGCTCGGCCCCGACGTGTTCGACATCCTCGAGCGCACCGAGCCGGGCAAGGGCGGCGAGATCCAGCTGACCGATGCACTCGAAGAGCTCGCCACGGGCGGCGGCGAAGGCGGCGGCGTGTACGGCGTGGTCTTCCGCGGCCGCCGCTACGACACCGGCGACCGCGTCGACTACATCAAGGCCATCGTGCAGCTCGCGGCCGACCGCGACGACCTGGGTCCGGCCCTGCGTCCGTGGTTCAAGGAGTTCGCGCAGGGTCTCTGACCCGGCCGGGTGGTATGGACCTCTCCGTCCCGAGACGGCACGGCGACATCTCGATCCGTCTCATCCGCAACCGCGATGCGCGCGTCCTCCAGCAGCAGCTGATCGACAACCGCTCCTGGTTGCGCCGGTGGGAGGCCACCAGCCCCGACGGCCCCGTGTCGTTCGACATGCGGCTCGGCATCCGTCGCCTTCTGCAGCAGTACCGTGACGGCCTCGGCGTCCCCTTCGTGATGGCGTGGGACGACGAGGTCGCCGGGCAGCTCAACGTGTGGGGCGTCTCGCGCGGTTCCCTCGCCTCGGCCACCATCGGCTACTGGGTGGCCGAGGAGTTCGCGGGGCGCAACATCACGACCGTGAGCGTCGCGATGGCGACCGACGTGTGCTTCACCGATCTCAACCTGCACCGCGTCGAGATCTGCATCCGTCCCGAGAACCACGCGAGCCTGCGCGTCGTCGAGAAGCTCGGCTTCCGCTACGAGGGGCTGCGGCGCAAGTACATCCACATCGACGGCGACTGGCGCGACCACTACGCGTTCGCGCTGGTGCGCGAGGAGGTCCCGCACGGCGTGCTCGACCGGTGGGCGCGCGGCCAGGTGCCGCCCGATGCGGCGCGCATCCCCCCGTCCGACCGCCTCTGAGCACTTTCGTCCTCCCGCCGAGGTCTGGGATGCCGGAGTCTCGGCACGACACGCGGGAGGATGCCGAGGTGTGATCTCTCGGTGACCTACCTTTATCCCATGGGTGGCCAGGTGCTGAGCGGCGGGGTGATCGTCTTCGTGGCGGTCGCGCTGTGGTTGGTCTATCTCCTGCCGTCATGGCAGAGCCGGCACCGGTTCACCTCCGCCGAGCGCAACGCCGTCCGTCTCAACCAGGCGCTGCGTGTGCTGGCCGAGACCGCCGAGACGCCGCGTGAAGTACACCTCGAGCTCACCACCCGGACCGCGCACCAGCAGCAGAAGCTCGCGCGTCAGGTGCAGGCGCACAAAGCGCAGACCGAGTTGGCCGCCGCCAAGGCCCGGCTCGAGGTCGCGCGCGTCGAGAGCGCTCGTGATCGCGACGTCGTGAAGGAGCAGCGCGCGGCGGCGATCGAGCTCGCTCGTGCCGAGCGTGCCGCCGCCGTCGAGGTCGCGCGCGCCGAGCGCGCCGCGGCGCTGGAGAAGACGCGTGCCGAGCGTGCGGAGGCCGTGGAGCGCGCACGGGCCGAGCAGGCGGCCGCGGTCGCCGCTCCTGCCGCTCGTCGCGCCCGCGCGCGCCGCCGGTTCCGCCTGGTCGTGTCGACGGTGGCGTTGGCGGGACTCATCACGGCCGTCGTCGGAGCCGCGCAGATCGTCACGGGGGCAGCGCCCATCCTCCTGATCGCCGGCGTGAGCGTCGTCGCGGCCTCCCTGCTGATGCTGCGCCGCCTGTCGCTCGTGGCCGCGCGTACGTCGGCGCGCCCCGTCGAGGTCGCCGTGCGTCGACAGGTGGCCGCCGAGGTGCAGGACGTCTCGCTCGTGCCCGAGCCGCGGCCGACGTGGACCCCGCGCGAGCTGCCCCGTCCGCTCGTCGCCTCGGTCGGCTCCCGCGCCGCCGCCGTCGTCGACGAGCAGCTGGCCCGCGAGGCGCTGCGTGCCGCCGCGCGCGAAGAGGCCGCTCGCGAGATCGCCGCCGAGCAGGCTCCCACCCCGATCGAGACCGCGCGTCCCGCCGCGTCCACCCCCTCGCCGTACGCGGCGATGGGCTACGTGGACGACACCGAGATCGAGGATCACGTGCGTCGTCTGCTGGATCGCCGCGCGTCGGGGGAGTAGACCTCTCCTCGGCCGGCGCCGGGTCGCGTCGGCGCGGCCCTCTGCTTCGTCGAAGGGGCAGACGATGACGTGGTCGTGCCGTCCATTCGGCGTCGCCGGGGCGTGGAGGGGTGGCCCGAGGGGTGTGCGTCCGATGTCTCACCGCCCCGCCCGCGGCGCGCCCGGGGTACGACCCGCGTCAGGTAACGCGTGGGCGTCGTGATAGTGTTGTCGAGGTTTCCGGGCCTGTGGCGCAGTTGGTAGCGCGCCTCGTTCGCATCGAGGAGGTCAGGGGTTCGAATCCCCTCAGGTCCACCGAGCAGACGGCCGATCGGACATGAGAAATCATGTCTGATCGGCCGTTTTTGCTTCCCTGTGCGTACCGATCCGGCAGCGACCTCTTTGGTTTGGACGATCTTGCGAAGCGCGGTCGAATGAGGGTTTGTCCACTGAACTGGGTTTTTTCGACCCCCTGGCTTTGGATCCCGCCTGGTGTCTACGGGTACGTCTCACGGTATCGGTACATCACTCGGCGCCCGCTCGTGGGACACCCGCCAGAAAAGATCGTTTAAGGCAACCTCGTCATCGATCGCGACCAGGCATAAGACACCTGACTACCGATCCACCGAAACCCCCGGTCGAAGCGTTTTCGGCATGGCTCACGAACTTGGATACGCGGTGGGACGGGATCGGCCCATCCCGGACGCAAGCGGGTCAGGTTGGACTGGTGGTCGTCACCTCGATTTGTAATCGTCCTGTGCCCGTTCCCGAAGCAGCTGCTCCTGGGCCATCGCGATGATGATGCGCGCGATCTGGTCCGGCTCGACATCCCGATGGAGCTCGGAGAAGACGGTCATCCGTCGTCGCGGTGTCGGCGATCGGCGTGCGGTGGCGGAGGGCAACGACGGGGCTGAGAGGTGACCGGGTTGGCCTGCCGTCCTTCGTGGCGCCGAGAGCTTGGCGAAGGTTCGATACGCGAGCCCCGCCCGTCCGATGAGGTTTGCGTCGCGTTTGATGGCCCCGTGTCTCGCGCTAGGTAAGTCGGTACTGCGCAGTAGGACGTCAAAGAGGTAGAACGCACGCAGCGCTTCCTGCTGCTCGCCGGTGAGGTGCGCAAGAAGCGGGCCGCCGTTCTCTCAGTCTGCCTGCAGTGCGGCTCGGCGGTTGCGGTAGTCGGTGTTGTTGATCCTTGGCATCTGCCATTGTCCCGCCCGCCGGCGTGCGCTCGAAGTCTTGCCTACCGAGACGTGAGCGTGGGCCGTAATTCGCCGGCGGTTGCCAGTACCTAGTCGCATCCTCGGCCACCCGTTGGCACGGGTGCGGAAGGTCTGATGGCCGGAGCGTCTCCTCCACCGGAACGACGGCCTGGTGTCGCTCCCAAGATAGTGCCGCGCCGAATGCTGCGTGGCGCATAGGTTCAGCCTGCTCGATAGAGTGCAGTCCAGGTAATCGTCGGGGTGCTAACTCTTTGCCCCACTCGCACGACTACTCCTCGAAGGAGCACACTATGCAACGGAGCAAGCTGACGCCGGATAGGAACATTCGACGATGACGACGCCGAACCTTGGTGCGCTCTACCTCGAGCACAGGGAGAAATTGATCCGAGTTGCTGCAGCGGTGCTGCGACAGATCGGGTTGCATGATGGAGCCCAGGACGTGGTGCAGCAGGTGTTCGTCGAACTGCAGCAGAAACCGCCGATGGGACACGTCAACTCGTGGGAAGCGTTGCTCGTGCAGCGCACGAAACAGCGCGCCATTGACCACGGACGTAAACAGCACGCCGACCAGAGGGGGCCTTCGTTCGACGATGACTTCGATCTCCATGACCCTACAGCTGAGGAAGCCATCGAGCGTGCGGACACCGCCATCGACATCGCTGCCCGCAGAGGTGAGCTGATGGACGCGATGAGTCAGTTGAACGACAACGAGAGATATGTGCTCACGCGACAGGAGTACGACGAAGCGAGTCGAACAGAGCTTGCCGATGAGCTCGGCGTGACGCCTCCTCGAATCAGCCAGATACGTAAGTCCGCGCTGGAGAAGCTCCGCGCGCTCATGGAGAAAGAGTGATGTCGTGAACGAGCAGCAGAAAGCTGAGCTCCTGGAACGGCTCATCGGGAACCCACCCCACCGGGGTCTTATTCTGGAGCAGGCCGGCGCCACAGCCTCGGAGCGGGAAGAACTTCTCCTACTTGCCCGCACTGCGGATGCCGTATGGGTCGCGAATCTGGAGATCCCCCCACTGGAGGAAGACCCGATTGCGGCGATGCTGGGTGTCGCCCCGACCCCGGGATTGACCCTCGACCCAGCGGGGTTCAAGGCCGCCCGGGTGAGATCGAAGTTGAGCGTCAGCGGTCTGCGGGACTACCTCGCAGGACGCGGGTGGGGGGTCACCGGCCCACAGGTCGCCAGTTGGCAGACACGGACCGGTATAGAGCTTTCCCCGGCTCTGCTGGAGGACATTGGTGCCGCCTTGTCGACATCGCCTGATGCGTTTACTGTCAGGCAAGGCGGCAATACGCCGTCTCTGTACACGACCCTGCGTGCGACAGACTGGTTTGACGCGCTTGTGGACCAATGGCGCCAGATGCGGAGTGTTGCCAGGTCTGTTGCCGAAGCTCAACTGCTGAGTCGCGCGGGCGCCACAGTGCATCGCGGGGAGGAACCGGACCTAGAGCAGGTGCATGAGCTTCTCGCCCACCTGGTGTCGCCAGGGGACGACCACCCGCCCATGCCATGAATGTCGCGCAGGCAGTGGAGCGCATCCTCCGGCGAGTGACGCAGGAGCGGGCGCTCCGTTTCGCCGCTGACCCTGTGGGGACAGTCGAGGACATCTTTGGCATCCGGGCCGTGCCTTCTGATGGTCTCGCCGAGCGCCGCGGTGCGGGCGGCGCGTGCGATGGCGTTTCCTTCCTGGACGACGGCGTCTTGTTCTACGCTCCGACGGAGTTCAGTAGGCGACATAACTTCACCATCGCGCACGAGGTGGGTCACCACCTGGTGAACAACGACGACCGCGTGTCGGACTGGGTCTACGACCAGGAGGACCACGAGGCGATCCTCGAGACGATCTGTGATCAGATTGCCCAGCAGCTCCTGCTCCCCACGGCCGCGGTCGCCGAGTTCTTGGAAGGTCGGGTCCCCCGAGCGCGAGATGTGCTGGACCTGTTCGACGGCTCATCGGCTAGTAGACCCGTCTGTTCGATAGCAATAGCCCACTATCTGCCGAAGTTCGGGGCCGTAGCGCTCATCGAACGCGCCACGATGCAAGTGACCAGCTCCAGCGTAAGTCCGGACCCGGACAACGGTTGGTCTTTCATCTATCCCTGGCCCGGCCAGCAGCTTCCTCCGGGTCATCAACTTCGCAACGTCAGCGACGGGGTGGAGTCGACACGGCGGGTGAGCTGGCAGGGGCGCTTCGGCAAGAGTGAGGACTTCTTCGTCAATGCCATCGGAACCCCCCACGGGATCGTTGTGGTCTTCGCCGCCGAGGACCTCTGGGGTGCGCCCGGACTGCCGCGGGTTCTAGACCGTGAATGGGATGACCGGCTCACCCTCAGGGGTGAATGCTGCGGGACAACGTTTGAGACGAGAGGGTTCCCGTGTTCGGAGTGTGGTGCGCCGTTCTGTCCCCGGTGCGGGAAGTGCGCGCATCAACGCAGGGACGCACGGGACGTGCAGTGCATGGAGTGCTTTGTGCTCAGGCCCCCTGCGACCGTCGTCGATGGTGTGTGTGCGGAATGTCGGGGCTGACTAACTCTTCGTCACCCTCATCCGACTACCTAGTGCGGGGCTGAACTCCTTCCTCGCATTGATCGGAGATGAACATGGCGAAGAACACCGGAAAGGGCTACCGCAAGGGAGCCGTCAGCTCACGTAGCGAATTCCAGCACCAGGGCATGTGGTTCAAGCGCGACGCCGCCACAGGCCGAATCATGAACGGGTCTGAGAAGCAGCACAAGGGGGTCCGCAATGAGCGCTGACAGCGCTGACGAGGACGCCCGCCGGCACATCCCTTCCGCGACCCACCTCGCGGAGTTTGTGATGCTGAAGAGCACGCGCCGCCCCGCGTGCGTCCGCAAGCACCACCGTCAGGTCGAGGCGCCCACCGATCAGCGACAGTTCGCGTACTTCTATGGGCGCCTATTCGGCGCGATTCGTCGGCACGTGCGGGCGGGGTTCGACACTGACGAAGTGGACCGCGCGATCACCGGCGCGTCGGCGCAGCAGCGCCCGTCCTTCGTGGAGGTCGCTGACGGTCTTGTGCCCGCCTTGAAGGGCCTTGGTGCGGTTGACGGGCGCACCGTCCGTCAGCGCGGTTACTACGATGCTGCCGACGGGGAGCACCTGATATCTGTATACCCCCAGTTCGCTCTCACTTTGCATGACGGTACGGACATGTTCGTGCACGTACACACTGCAAAGGAACCGCTCACCCCCGTTGCGGCGGGGGTCTTGCTCGCCCTCCTGGCGGGCGCGTACCCCGGTGGGCGGGTCGCCGTTATAGACGCGCGGCGGGGAGCGGTCATCGTCCCCCAGTCCGCCGTCGTGCGCGCTAGCGAAGCCTCGATTACCGCGTATCTGGACGAGTACCTCAACCTGTGGGCGTCCGCAGCATAAGGGTATTCATCAGCTGGTCGGGCAAGCAGACCTGCTCGGCCATGAACTGAAAGAGTTTATCGACACCGCGTTCGCGGGCACGCCCAGCAGGAGGTTGATCGAAGGCAGATTTCGAGGAGATGGAGCGGCTCGTACTGAACGGCGTCGACATCGCCGATGTCGTGGACCCTATCTTGGATTTGCGGCAAGGAAGACATCTGCCTCCATCGCTACGGACGCAATTGCAGGGTGATGCTAGAGCTCTCCAGAGAGGCATGACAAGGGCGAGGAGCCTCAGGCGTTGACTAATGCTCCCATCCTCGACCTCCCGGGTGCCGGGTGATCGCAGAAGAGGTTTGCTCTTCTGCGAGCCACGAGTTAGTCCTTGAGCGCCGACCCAAAGTTTTTTCGGCGGCGCGGGCTCGGTGGTGTGACGACTCAGCCTCTAGACTGCGAGGCCAAAGGGGTTCTGCATGTCGGTAACAGTCATCGCCTGCGATGAGTCAGCGTCCGAGGGCGAGAACCTCGTCGCGAGCAAGCACCCGGTGTTTGTCCATGGGAGCACGAGCCTGCCCCTGGCCAATGCTGAGGACTTCATGGTTCAGCTACGTGCGGCCACTAAGGCGCAGGCTCCCGAGCTTAAGTCCGGTCCGCTTCTCGCCTTGCGTAACCGTCGCGCTCTGCTCAATGCGCTTCCTATGCTGGATGGACAGGCAAACATTTATCTCGTTGACAAGGCCTTCTTCATCACCGCGAAGATGGTCGTTCTGACCTACGGCGAATTCGCGGCGAGGCGGGGATTCGACATCCATTTCAGCGGCCTCGGTCGCGAGATCACCAACGTCCTTCACCGGGATGGGTCGCGCGCGGTCGGGTCGGGTCGATGGGATGCGCTGATCAGCGCGTTCAACGATCTCGTGAAAACCTACGCACGCGAGCGTGCGAGGGCACCGTCGGTTTGGCCATATATCCACGCCCTGCACGACGCACGAGCACAGTGTCCTCGCGGCGATGTTGCTGAGGCTCTCGAGATGCTCTGGGACGCCCGGCACCTGGCGCTGGAGCTTGTTGATCCCGACCCCATCGAGTTCCGCGAGTTGGATCCTCTTGCCTCGTCACTCGATGCGGTGGTCCGGACCTGGCATGCCCGCCTTGGTGTTCCGTTCGAGATTCTGCACGACCGGCACAGCCTGCTAACGCCGTCCGTGCTCGAAGCAATCCTGGAGGGATCTCGCATGCAAGTTCCAGTCGGCGACGTGAAAATGCCGCGAGCTGACCTCCGGGGAATTCGTGTGATCGACTCGAAGCTCGATGCCCGCGTTCAGGTCGCCGACATCCTCGCGGGTACGGGACGAGAGATCGCGAGGATGGCCGCAGACGGCGTTTACGACGATCCGCTCCAGGAAGTTGTCCGAGACATGCTCGACTACAACGTGATGTCGTCCGGCGGCTCACCCATCGACGAGCTCGTCGGACGCTGGCCACCGCGCTATTATGTCGAGTGGATTGCCCGACAGTGATAGAGATCTCTGCGTGAATCGATCGACGCGTCGTCAGAACTGGTACATGCGTGGCCCCGTTTTCCGCATTCATGGAGTAGCTGAGAGCACCACAAGGCCACAAGGTTTCCTATCCTGGCGAGGACATTTCAGGTGGGGAATTGTTCTCGGTCCCAGCAAGTGCCGCTCAGTAGATAGCACGAAGGTTTGTTAGCGCTCCGGTCGCGCGATTGAGGTGATGTAGCAGGACGCGCTTTATCCTTCGTCGGAACGTCGCTCAGAGTCGGCATCGTGATGTTCGGCTTCATGCGCGTAGTCCTCAGCCATTCCGCGAAGAATCCTCGCTGTGCGGGGCCATCTGTTGGTGGTTTGCGTCGACCATGCTCGGTATGTGTCTTCCAATGTCCTCTCCTGGGCTCCGCCGTCAAAGAGATCGCGCGAGTGTATGCCGCGTTGGTTAAAGCGGCCAATCGCGAGACCCGTGTCAAGCCGTGCGCTGCCGACGCTCTCGACGATCTCCCGCACTGGCTCGGCAGGCCACGCGCCGTCGGCGCCGATCGGGCTGGCGGCGAGAATTTCACCAATGACCTCGTCGCCGATAGATGTCCGCGCGCTCTCCGAGAAGGCGAGCCGTGCTGCTCGGACCCAGGTCGTGAGATGGTCGCCGTCGATCGTGCCGTCAGGTTGCGCACCAGGAATTGCACTCCATTCGTGAAGCACGCTCCACGAAAGGTGCGCTCGCGCTTGGTCATGGGCGGATGGATTGCCAGCCGGCTCGTTCTCGCCTCGGTACACCATGCTGACGAGCGCGACGAACTCCGCAGGGTCCGCGTTCAGCAGCCTGTAGAGGGCTGCAGATGGCCGATGATCATGAAGCAGCTCGAAGAAAGTGAACTCGAACACCGGCAGTCGTGGGTGATCGGGTGCCTCTTGCTCTAAGAAGGTGAGCGCCTGCTCCAGGTGATACGACGTCATCTGATGGTCCGTGAGTGGCTCATGCGTCATCACGAGTGCGTCCACGACGAACTCGACGATCGAGATTTTCGGCTTCGGCTCCTTGGTCAGCGAGGACGAAAGAAGTTCGAGCGCTTGCCACGGACGGCCACGTTCGCAGAGGAGGCGAAGGGCGTCCTCGAGTTCGTCCGGCTCGACCTGGAAGGGGCGGACGCTCCTCCAATAGCGGTCCTGGAGCGAATCCGTAAGAGTCGAAGCCCATTCCCACTCAGCCCGTCCGAACGGAAGCATGCCCAAGGCGTTCATCTGGGCGCGCTCAGTCTCGACGTGGCCGGAGTCGAGAATTTTCTCGAGCCCCGACAGGCCGTTCTCGGCGATGCGCCGCCCTACAAAAGCCATAGCGACCTGGGCAAGGTTCTGCTGTTCGCTGTCGAGCCAATCGAGAAGTTCGTCGCCAGGCGCATCGCTTCGAGCGCCGAGGGCGGCGCCGAGCGAGCGAGCGTCGTCGACGGCTAGGGCAAGTTTGGTGAGTGCTTCGATCCCTTGCGGAAGAACAGCATCTACCGCTTCGCGCTGCAGGCGATCTCGCGCGATCCGGTACTCGTCGGTTGACCGAGGCACATCCGGGATTGGGGTCCGCCAACCGAAGGCACTCACGAAGCGCTCCGGATCATCGACTGGTTCGATAGCAGAAGCGATGGCCTCGAGACGCTGCACATGTTCTTCGGGCATCGCCCACTGACTCGTGCTGAACTCGCGATGTTGGAGAGTTTCCGTCTCTATCGTCCGCCAGATGGACGTTCGTTCACTTTGCGACCAGACGCTTTCATGTGCGGCCTGGTCGAGTGCGTCGAAAACCGTATCTCGGAAGGCCCGGGGTAGCTCATCGATTCTCGGAATGAGGTCACGCCATCGATCGGCGTTGACTCCGGCGGCGTCGACGGATAGCGCTGTCATTGACTCGGTGAATCGGCCCCAGTCCGCCCACGTCACCGATTCCCTCGAGGCGGTCCAATCCCGATGTTTCGGCTTCTGGGGCGGTGACGCCACGGCGTGTCGAGTGGGTAGCAGGGCGAGGATGAGCTTCCACGCCACCTCCCGATCTCGTTGGTGGAGCTGGCGAGCGAACTGGATCTTGTCGTCGATGCTTGCACCACTGTTCACGAGCCAACCGAGCTCGACACTTGCGAGACTCTCGGCGGGGCGATTGCTGAGTCGTCCGCCCGGGTCGATGCGTGTGAGCTTGGCTAGCATCGATGCGCTGCGAGAAAAATAGATGGGGGACCAGCAGAGCAGTTCGAGCGCCCAGAGCAGACTGGGATGCGGGGACGACGGGCCCCAGAAGTCGGCGGACTTGTCCTGGAAGAGGGCGGCCAACTGCGGGTCGACGGCGCTGAGATCGTTGTCGACCGCATCGAGGAAGATGTCCGGTGACGCTTCGGCAAGGGCGGGCAACGATGCTGAGAGCAAACGCCAACCATTACCGCCGCGGGTGCTCGACTCTTTAAGGATTCCGTGAACGATCCGGTCGATCTGAAGTTGAATCCGGAAAGTGGGCAGGTCTTCGCTCGTGGCTGCAGCGAGGGCGAGGGCGTTTGCGATCCCACGCTTCAAGGTCTCGGAGGTGGGTGGCCTTATCCCGCTGGCCTGTGCCTGCATCCGTTCGAAGCTGCCCATCCCGTCGTATGGGTCTGCTTCGAGGAGCACCTCCAACGCGACGTCGGACCAGACCCGGTACTGGTCCGAGGTGAGCTTCGGCAGGAGACCCAATGCCGCCTCCACCGGAGACGCAAGAGTCCAGCTGCCCCCGGAGCGCACGAACGGGGGATCCGGCTTGGTGGCGAGTGAACTCAGGAGTCGTTCGATCTGTGCCTTTGGCGCCCCGGTGAGCCGTTCGATGACCTCCTGGTCGCCGTCCGAGCTCGTCCACGAACCAGCAGAGATCAGCGGCGCAATGACCGCGGCTGTGTCTGATTGTTCGGCCCAAGGCGGAAGCTGGTAACGGGAGTCGCGCCCAATTCTTCGGAACAGGGCTGGCATGCTACGGCGAGCGAGCGCAACGAGGCTCCCGACATCCCCATCAGTCACTTCTCGCAATGCTGCAGCGCCCTCAACACGCCCGATTCGTGGGAGAGCTATATGACGGTCTCCGCGCACGATGTCGTCTGTGCCTGCCGGCAAAATCACCTGATGGCCGCGATCAATGGCTGCGGCCAGGTCGAGGCTGTCTCTGTGAAGGGGAATGAGAACGAGCTGCTCACGCGACTCCAAGATTCGCTGCCACGCAGTATCGTCCTGCACGACCACAATCCGCTCGCGAGCATGTTCCACATTCGCGGTTGCAGCATAGACAAACGCGATGACCTCGTCGGGCCACGGGGCAGAGATCGTTATCGGCTCGGCGTTCGATCCCGCGCTGAGGAAGCCCGCGAGCATGTCGGATTCGGACTCGCGACCTGCAAGGAAGAAGCTTTCCGGAAGCCTCGGGTTGGTGCGCGACGAGAACCGATCCCACCATGTCGTAATCGTGTAGGCGTCGCGTGGCCGATAGCCCAGGCGCTCGGACAGCCAGTAGTGCACGGCGGGCGCCGTGAGTAACCATGCTTCGATGGAGTGAGCGTCCAGTACGCGTACGCCGGCGAAATGGCCGTCGCGAGCTCGCTGGATGGCCCAGTCTTGACCCCCCGCCCAGTTTCGAGGCGTTGCGAACACCAGAGTGGCCCCAGAGTCTTCCGCAGCTGGAGGGACGCGCTTGTCGTAATCGCTCTGCGCCTTCTGCTTCGGTCTTGCATCCGTGCCGAGCTCGAAGAGGAGCGGTCCGTCTGGCAGAACCACGGCTCCGGTCGAGGTCGCGGTGCCGTCCCAACCCGCTGCTGCCACACCCTCATGGGTGCGCATCTCGAGGTTCGTGACACCAGGCGTACTGGCGAGGAGGCGGCGGATGAGGTCAGGGAACGCCCCCTTGGCGTCTAGCGTTGCACCCCATCGATCGATGTCGACAGCGCGAGCAAGTTCCGGGCCGATCGTGCTGAAAGACGGGGCGGCCACTGACTTTGATTCGCCTCGCTCCCGTGCCACTCGTTCGATGTACTCGCGCGAGAAGCGGTGTGCTGAGGCGCCGGGGACGCGAGAGGAGACCAGGACACCTGACTTCACCCAGTTCCGCACCGTGTTCTCGTGAACGCCGAGGAGAGCGGCGGTCTGCCGCACATTCAGGAACGCGCTGAGGGCCTCATTCACAACAGCAATCTATCGTCTTGTGGACTTTGTGTGTTTTCGTACCGCGTCCCACCAATCAGCCGGTGCGACCGCCTCTGAGCTTGGCGTCGCGAGCCTGTCCTAGGCGCAGGCTGTCAATTCGGTGCGCGCGGTCCTGGTCGAGTTCCCGCCATCCGAGCCTTCCTCGCCTCTCGTGTTCACTGGTCAAGCGATGTCGTGAGGTCGGGTGCGTCCGGGGTGCGGCCGTATGGGGACGTCAGCTCTACGCAGCCCGTTGAGCACGGTTTGCGGATCGAACCCCAACCTGCGTCCGATGGTGGCGGCGGAGTGGCCCTCGCGGTAGAGCTCAGCAGCGGCCGTGATGTCCGCTTCGCTCATCCGTCGAACAGTCTCGATCCCGCGTGAGGCGAGGTGCATGCCGACTGTCTGGCGAGTGACGCCGAACTGCCGTGCGACGTCGGCGACGCTGCCGAGTTTCTGATACCGAACGACCAGGTCATCCACTTCCGATGGCCGAAGCTGGCGAGCCGTCTTGGTCCGTCGTGCACCCGTCGCCGGTCGCCGAGATTGGGCCGCCCCGCGCGCCACTTCCGCCGTCGCGTGGCCATCGAAATGTTTGGAGTAAGCGTGCAGCAGGTCCACCAGAAATCGGCCCGCGACACGCACGTTGTCGCGGGCCGTTCGCGTTGTGGGGCGGGAGCCGACGGCCGAGATCAGTCCTCGTTGCCCTCCGCCCACCCGCCCGGCACGGCGATGTTGAACATCCACGCCACGCCCCACGGATCGACGATCTCCCCGTAGAGATCGCCCCATACCTGCTTCTCGAGCGGCTGCACGACCTCGCTGCCGCGCTCCACGAATCGCTCGTAGAAGCCGCGCACGCGGTCGAGCTCGTCGCTCATGAAGGCGGCGTGCACGCGGTTCCTCCCCCCGCCCTCGGCGGGCTCATCGAAGGCGTCGGCGCCCATCACGGTGAAGCCGTCGGCGCGCAGCTCGGAGTGCATCACTGCGTCGGCGGGGGCGTCCGGCATCCCGAATTCGGCGAAGGTGCCGATCGTCAGGTCGCCGCCGAAGACGGACTGGTAGAAGGTCATGGCGTCGCGGGTCGCGCCGGCGAACGACAGGTAGACGACGAGGATGGTCGACATCGGGGCTTCCTTCGCGTCGAGGGACGAGTGGCCCTCACCCTAGACCCGGCGAGCGGTCGCGGGGAAGGACACCCGCGACCCCCGACGCCGCGGCCCCACACCCCTCGCCGGGCGCAACCGCGACGTCGCGACACCGGACCCGGTGACACCGCTCCCTGCGGCGGAACCGGAAGGAACGGGATGCCGCCCGACGTGTGCCGGGCGGCATCCCGTTCACGCCCCGCGGAACGTCCGCAGCTGCGCGAGCAGCGCCGGGGCGGCGGCGTCGAAGCGACGCCCGCCCACCACCACGCCGACGGCGAAGACCACGAGGCCGAACACCACCCCGACCGCCAGAGCGATCCACCCCGCGAGGCCCGACCCGCCGATCACGGAGATCAGGGCGGGGACGATCGCGGGAAGCGACAGCACGGCGACGAGCACCCAGCACACCAGGAACGCCAGGAACATCGAGAACGTCGACCCCGGCACGCGCTTGAAGGGCGAGTCGCCCGGCGCGGGCGTGGGCACCACGATGATCGCGGAGCTGACGGCACTGACGCCGAGGCCCACCAGGGTCAGGGCGAGGGAGCCGCCCAGCACGGCGGGCAGGATCTCCCACCGCCCCGCGAGCCCGACGGTCACGACCGTGGCGATCACGACGAGCGGCAGGCTCACCGTCGCCGCCCCCAGCATGCGGCCGAGGCGGTCGTCGCGCCCGCGGATGCCGGTCTGCAGCACCGTCGCGAACGCGGTCCCGTCGTACGAGACGTCGCTGTACGCCAGGATGCCGGCGAAGAAACCCACCGCCAGACCCGACATGGCGAACAGCGAACCCGACAGGTCACCGCCGGAATAGAAGAGCATGAGCACCGGCAGCAGCGGCAGGATGAGCAGCTGCCGCAGGTACCTCATGTCGCGTGTCCACGACATGAGCGACCGCGCCCAGGTCGCCCCGACGGGGGTCGAGGGCATGACGCCGAACAGGCCGAGGGACCCCGAGCGCCGACGCGCGGTGGAGCGCGCCGGGGGAGCGACCACGGATGCCGAGAGGCTCCGATACCACAGCACCCACAGCGCCGCGAGGGTCGCGACGGCGATGGCGAACCGCGCGGCCGCTACCAGCCAGGAGCCGGTGGCGAGGTCGCCGGGCACGGCCCAGGCCGCGCCGATCGGGGTCCACGACACGCCCTCGACCAGGCTCTGCAGCTGCAGACCCTGGTCGGTGGCGGCACGGACGCCGTTGAGGATGCCGATCAGAAGGGGGCTCGCGAAGATCAGCGCGAGGAAGCCCACGAGTCCGACGAGCTCGCGCGTGCGGCGACCACCGCCGAGCCCTCCGGCGAGAGCGGTGACGGCCCGGGAGGCCACGACGCAGATGAGTACGCCGAGCGGCACGCACACGATCGCCGCGAGCGCGGCGAGGGGTTCGCGAGCCCACACGAGGAAGGTCAGGAGAGCGCCGAGGGAGGTGGCGATGCCCGGCACGCCGGTGATCCCGCCCGCGGTGATCGCGACCATCATCTGTCGCGTGGTCATCGGGAACGGCGCGAGCTTCGCGGGGTCGAGCGTGGTGTCGACGCCCGCGACGAACACGGGCCCGATGACCCACCCGAGCGTGAGCAGCGCACCGGCCGCCGTCACGACACCCCGCGCGATGTCGAAGTCGAGCCCGCCGACGAAGAACAGGCCCACCCCGATCAGCAGCAGCATCCACAGCGCGCCGAGCACGCCGAAGATGAAGCCGACCAGCTGCATCGGGCTCCGCGTGAGGGTGTTCCCCAGGACGCGGAACCGGATTCTCAGGACTGTCGCAACCACTGCGGTCCCTCCGAGTGGTGGCGGCCGCCGACGAGATCGACGAAGCGGTCCTGCAGCGTCTGCGTGCCGCGTACCTCCTCGACGGTCCCGGATGCCAGGAGCCGGCCCTGTGCGATGACGGCGACGTGGTCGCACATGCGCTGCACGAGGTCCATCGAGTGGCTCGACACGATGACCGTGCCGCCGGAGGCGGTGTAACCGCGCAGGATGTCCTCGATGTTCGCCGCCGAGACGGGGTCGACGGACTCGAACGGCTCGTCGAGCACGAGCAGGCGCGGGGCGTGCACGAGCGCGCACGCCAGCGCGACCTTCTTCGTCATACCCGCCGAGTAGTCGACCACGGGCGTGCCCGCGGCTTCGGTGAGATCCATGATGCGCAGGAGGTCGGCGGTGCGGCTGGCGACCTCTTCGCGCGGGAGGCCGAACATCATCCCCGTGTAGGTGACGAGCTGCTCGCCGGTGAGCCGGTCGAACAGGCGCACGCCGTCGGCGAGGTTGCCGATCAGTCGCTTCGCCTCGACAGGCTGGGCCCACACGTCGACTCCGTGGATCTGCGCCGTCCCCGCGTCGGGGCGCAGCAGGCCGGTCGCCATCGACAGGGTCGTGGTCTTTCCGGCGCCGTTCGGCCCTACCAAGCCGTAGAACGACCCGGCCGGAACGGTCAGGTCGAGCCCGGCGACGGCGGTCTTCTGACCGAAGCGCTTGAGCAGGCCGTTCACCTGCATCGCGGGCAGGGAGTCGGTGGTCGTCGGCGGGGCGACGGCCTGGGGCAGAGCCGTCGGCGGGCTCACGGTCTCGGGGAGCACGGACGGCTGCGGTGTCTCTCGCGGAGTGTCGGTCACGTCTCGAACCTATCGGCGGGCCCCGGCGTATTCCCAGCCTCGGGGCGAAGGAGTTCGTTCTCAGTACCGGATTGCGTCGATGACCTTCACGCGCACGGCGACGAGGGCGGGGAGGAGCCCCGCGATCGCACCCACGACGGTGGCGGCGACGAGGCCGGTGATCGCGGCATCCACGGGGAACGGCGGGAAGTCGCTCACCATTCCTTGACCGATGAGGTCTCGAACGGCGGGCGACTGCACGACGAGGATCGACACGATGACCCCGCCCGCGCCCGCCGCCACCGTGGCCACGACGCTCTCCAGCATCACCGCGAAGAACACCCGGTTCGCCGTGGCGCCGAAGCTGCGACGGATACCGATCTCGCGCACGCGCTGCTTCACCGTGACCAGCGCGATGTTGACCAGCCCGAGGGCGCCGAGGAGCAGCACGAGCACGGCGATGCCGATGACGACCATCTTGGTGACGAGGAAGGGGTCCTCGCCGTAGGTGGCCCAGTCCTGGCGGTCGACCGTCACCTCGACGCCGTCGCCGAGGGCGCCGGCGAGATCCCGCTTCACCATGTCGGTCAGCTGGGCCGAGAGCTCCGGCGGCACCCACATCTCGTACCGCGGCATCGCCGCTCCGCCGTAGGGATCGGCGAGCTCCGCGGCGGACGCCCCGCGCTCGCCGGCCGCGGCCCGCTGCATCACCTGCAGTTGGTCGGCCAGCATGAACATCGACGGTTCGGTGTCCCACGACGACGACGGTGTGACCCCGACGACCACCGCGCGCACCCCTCCGGCGGGGATGCCCGAGGCGGCGTTCGGGATCCCCTGCCCGCCCAGGGCGACGACCGGGTGCGCGTCCAGCGAGGGCCGGCCCATGCGCTCCCAGAAGACCTGGTTCACGATGAGCCGCGGGGCCAGCTGTGAAGCGTCGAGGTCGGTGAACCACTCACCCTCCGTGAGCTGCACCCGGTGCATCTCACCGTACGGCTGATCGACCGCCTGCGTGCTCACCTGCACGATCCCGTCGGTGAAGGGCACCGCCTGCACGGTGGAGAGGGCGCGACTGGCGTAGGAGACGTCGTAGCGCTCGATCACGTCGTTCCACGCGGCATCCATCGCCGAGGTCTCGAGGGTGGCGCCGTCGGTGCGGTAGGCCGACACGGTCAGGCTGGCGGGGCGGCCCGATTGGCGCTCGCTCAACTCCTGGTTGGCCTGCTGCACGATCGCGCCGAGCGCGACGACGGTCGTCAGCGAGCACACGGCGACGGCCACGCCCACGAGCGACAGCAGCACGCGGGTGCGGTGCACGCGCACCTCCTGCCACGCCTCGAGCAGGGCGCCGGCGACGGCGGTCAGCGCGCGCATCAGGAGTCCTCTCGGTCGGCGAGGCGGCCGTCCGCCGGCGCTGTCGGATCGTCGCTGGAGCCGGCGGTCACGGTCACGGGCTCGTCGAGACCGAGCCGTGCGAGCGCGTCGTCGTGGTCGGATGCCGATCGGTCGGACGCCGGTCGGTCGACATCCGGGTCGGCGGATGCCGGGTCGTCGCCGACCGGCGCCATCTCGCGGCGATCGCGGCGCGTGAGCGGCTCGAGGGAGGGGTCGTCCACGGGCGTGAGCACCCCGCGGTCGAGGCGGAAGTGCCGACGCGCGCGCCGGGCGATGGTGGGGTCGTGCGTGATCGTGACCTGCGCGGCGCCGGTGCGGGCCGCGACGTCGTCGATGAGCTCCATGACGCTCTGCCCCGTGTCGAGGTCGAGGGCGCCGGTGGGCTCGTCGGCGAGGATCAGGCGCGGACCTCGCACGAGCGAGCGGGCGATCGCGACGCGCTGCTGCTCGCCGCCCGAGAGTCGGCCGGGCAGGCTGTGCAGCCGGTGCTCCAGGCCGACGAGGGCGAGCATGTCGGCGGCGATCCGCGTGCGACGCCAGAACGTGCGCCCCGAGGCGTACAGCAGCGGCATCGTGACGTTCTCGAGCGCGGTGCGCCCGGGGAGCAGGTTGAACTGCTGGAACACGAACCCGATCGCCGCGCCGCGCAGCCGGTCGCGCTGCGCGGCCGAGTAGGAGCGGACCGGGCGGTCGTCGAACGTGATCTCACCGCTGGTGGGCAGATCGAGCAGGCCGAGCATGTTCAGCAGGGTGGATTTGCCCGATCCCGAGCGCCCGACGATCGACACGTGATCGCCCGGCTCGATGACCAGGTCGATGCCGTTCAAGATCGTCAGGGCGGGCTGATCCTGCGGGATCACCGTGCGGGTGACCTCGCGCAGCGCGAGCAGGCTCATCCGGCCGGCGCCGGGTCGCAGTACATGCCGCCGTCGGGGAATCTGGTGCACCCGTCGTCGGGCACCGCCGCGGCACCGGGGGCGAACTCGAGGATCTCCTCGCCCTCGGTCAGGCCCTGCGTGATCTGCACCTGCGTGCCGTCGGTGAGACCCAGCGCCACCGGGCGCTCCTCGGTCGCGCCGTCGGCCGCGGTGACCCACACCGTCCCGCTCTGCGCCGCACCCCGCACCGCGGTGGTCGGCACGACGATGACGTTCTCGGCGCGGCCGCCGGCGATGGTCATCTCGGCCGCGAGGCCCGAGAACACGGTCACGTCGCCCGGCACGGTGCACGTCGCCGTGGTGCCCGACCCGCCCGTCGTCCCGCCGGAGGCGGCGGCCGAGGAACCGCCCGCCGGTGCCGATTCGTCGCCGGAGCTGCCGGACAGCGGCGTCGTGATGCGCAGGTTGCCGCACGTGAAGGCGGCCGGGCCGCCGGTGATGGTCACCGTGGCCTCGGTGGGACGGTCGAGCAGTCGGTACTGCTGCGCCGGCTGCAGGGTGCCGCTCACCGAGAACGTCGGCGGGGCCACCGTCCCCGCGGTCAGGCCGATCGTCACGTCCTGCCCCGGGATCACCGACAGCGAGCTCAGGACGCCGGCCGCCGGCGCCGTCACCTCCTGGTAGCGGAAGATCGCCGGCTTCGGTTTGCCCTCGGCATCCACGCTGTCGGCGGGGTCGCGCTCGATGGGCACCTTGACGTCGAAGACGACGTCGCCCTGCGCGACCGTGGCGCCCTGGGCCACGAAGATCTTGTTGACCGTGCCCGCTGCGGTCGCCTTCACCGGGACGGCCGGATCGGCCGAGACGGTTGCGGCCACCACGACGTCGTTCGTGATGGTGCCCGCGGCGGCGGCGATGACCGGTTCCACCACCGACCCCGTGGGCAGGGCCGGCGAGTCGTCGATCGGTCGATCGGGGAAGAACGCCAGCTTGATGAGCGCCGCGGCCACCACGGCGATGAGAAGGATGCGCAGAATCGGAAAGACCCACGTGCGTGCGATCCCCATGAAACCCCCCGGAACGGAATCGTCGTCGAACACCCTCACCCTAGGGGGCGGGATGTATCGGCGATGTATCGCCCGGGACGGGAGGGGGCCGGCCGATCAGTGCGGGTCCGCGGCGTTCACCGCCCCCACGGTGCGGGCGTAGTCCCCCCGTGCCTCGGCGCGTCTCAGGAACTCGACGCGGTTCACCCGCACCTCGTCGGCACCCGGGGTGTCGCGCAGGATCGACATCACCTCGTCGGCGAAGTCGTCCAGCGGCATCGCGAAGGCGCACTCGCGCTGACCCGGCAGCAGGTCGGTCGCCACGGAGGGCGGGATCAGTTCCTTGACGGCGACCGAGGTCCCCTCCAGCTGCAGGCGCAGCGACTCGCTCACGCCCGAGCCCCGCAGCGCGGCCGAGGAGAAGATCCGCCTGCTCGGCGTCCTCGGCACGCAACGCCTCGCCTCGCCCTGAACGACGGATGCCACGACCCCGACCGTGCGAGACGGGGGGGGTCGTGGCATCCGGGGTCGTCCACCCGGAGGGTGCCGGGGCGGCGGCTACTCCTTCGGCGGGGCCACGACGTGCGGCTTCGTCGGGTCCAGCGGCGCGCCGGTTCCCACGCGGGCGTGGCGGCGCGAGTAGGCGAAGTAGATCGCGAAGCCGAGCGCGAGCCAGATGAGGAAGCGCAGCCACGTCTCGACCGAGAGGTTGAGCATGAGGTAGGTGCAGATGAGCGCCGAGAGGATCGGCAGCACCGGGCTGAACGGCACCCGGAACCCCCGCTTCAGGTCGGGACGCTTGCGCCGCAGCACGATCACGCCGATCGACACGAGCACGAACGCCGAGAGGGTCCCGATGTTCACCATCTCCTCGAGCACGCCGATGGGGGTCAGGCCCGCGACGATCGCGACGATCACGGTGACGACGATCGAGATGACCCACGGGGTGCGGAAACGCGGGTGCACCTTGGCGAGGCCGCCGGGCAGGAGGCGGTCGCGCGACATCGCGAAGATGATGCGGGTCGCGCCGATCATGAGCGTCAGCACCACGGTGGTCAGGCCCGCGACCGCGCCGGCGGCGATGACCGTCGCCATCCAGGTCTGCCCGTGGAAGGCGAAGGCGTTGGCCAGGGCCGCCGAGGGGTTCAGCTCCGAGTAGGGGACCATGCCCGTGACGACGACGGCGACCGCGCAGTAGAGGATCGTGCAGATCACGAGGGAGGCGATGATGCCGATGGGCAGGTCGCGCTGGGGGCGTCGGGTCTCCTCGGCGGTGGTCGCCACGACGTCGAAGCCGATGTAGGCGAAGAACACCAGGGCCGCACCGGCGAGGATGCCGCCGACGCCGAAGGTCGCGGGCTCGAGGCCCGACAGGAACTGCAGCAGCGGTTGCGTCAGGCCCGAGGCCGATTCGGTGGGGACCGACTCGGGCACGAACGGGCTGTAGTTGGCGGGGTTGATGAACATGATGCCCGCGATGATCACGAACAGCACGATGAAGAGCTTGACCGCGACGAGCACGAGGTTGACGCGCAGCGACTCCTTGATGCCCAGCGTCATGAGACCGCCCAGCACGAGAACGAGCAGGATCGCGGGCAGGTCGACGACCCCGCCGTACGAGATCGCCTCGGGGAGCACGATGCCGAGTTGCCCGAGGAACGTGCCGAGGTAGGCGCTCCATCCCTGGGCGACCACGCTCGCTCCCAGGAACATCTCGAGGATCAGATCCCACCCGATGATCCACGCGAAGAGCTCGCCGAGCGAGGCGTAGGAGAACGTGTACGCCGAGCCCGACACCGGCACGGTCGAGGCGAACTCCGCGTAGCACATGGCTGCGAGACCGCAGGCGATGGCGGCGATCACGAAGCTGATGACCACGGCCGGGCCGGCGACGTCGTGCGCGGCGCGCCCGGTCAGGGTGAAGATGCCGGCGCCGATCACGACGCCCACGCCGAAGACGGTCAGATCGACCGCGCTCAGGGACTTCTTGAGCCGGAACTCCGGCTCATCGGTGTCGGCGATGGACTGCTCCACCGACTTGGTACGGAAAAGACTCACGCGACGCTTCCTCTGTCTCGGCTGATGTCCCAGGAGCGAACACCACCCAGGGAGAATAGTCCCTGTCGCGTCTCACGCCTATCGCCCCCGTGTCGTGCGGGTTGTGCACTATCAGATGAATACCCGTGCGGGTAATCCAAAGAATGTCGGTGTAAAGTTTCTCGTATTATGGCTATGAAACACATCACGCACCTCGTCGATGATCTCGACGGAACGGTCCTCGAAGACGGTCAGGGAAAGCAGATCACCTTCTCCGTCGAAGGTCGCGCGTATGAGATCGATCTGTCCGATCGCAACGCCGACAAATTCTATTCGGCCATCGCGCCTTTCGTGGACGCGGCTCGATCGGTTTCGCGCGGTACCTCGTCGGCGCGCCGTACCCGGTCGACGACGCGTCGCTCCAGCGATGTCGACCTCGGTGCCGTCCGCGAATGGGCGCGCGCGAACGGTCACACCGTGAGCGACCGCGGTCGTGTTCCGTCGACGATTCTCGACGCATACGCCGAAGCGAATTCCTGAATCGCACGCGGTTCTACCGGTGCACCCGGTGAAAGCCGAGATCGCGTCGAGCGCGGTGACGCAGTTCGCCGTTCTCGACGCGCTTCTCGGCGGCGTGTATTCGGCGGGCATCCCCGTACCCGACGTCCTCGCGCTCGGCGACACCGGCATCGGATGCTGCGAGGGTCTGGGCGGTGAGGTCGTCATCCTCGACGGCGTCGCTTTCGAATGCACGGTCGAGAACCCACCGCGACGGATGGATGCCGGGGAGTCCCTCCCGTTCGTCGACGTGAGCGTGCTCGACGAATCCCGCGGGTCGGCCGTCGCCGACCTGGACCTCGCCGGTCTCGAAAGGGCGGTCGAGGATCGACTGGCCAGCCGCAACCTCTTCCACGCCGTGCGCGTGGACGGCGTGATGGCGCGCGTGCGCACGCGCGTGACGGCGAAGCAGGAGCCCCCGTTCCGTCCCCTCGCGGAGGTGGCGGCGGAGCAGATCGAGACCGACATCGAGGAATGCGCGGGGTCGCTCGTGGGATTCTGGATGCCGCGGATCTACCAGGGCATCTCGGTCGCCGGTCTGCACTTGCATTTCCTCAGCGATGATCGCGCCGTGGGCGGACACGTGCTCGACGCGCGGGTGCGGGAAGGGCGATTGCGCATGACCGCACACCGCAGGTTCGTCCTCGTCCTTCCCGAAGACGAGCAATTCCTGAACACCGAACTCACGCATGACGATGATCACCGGATCGTCGCCGTGGAGGGCGGGCGGTAACGCCGCAGGAGCCGGTGAAAGCGGACGGATTAGCGGGTGAAATCGCAATATCGGGGCCGGGATGACGCGGTTAGGTCGATCTACCATCGGCGCATGGCGAAAAAGCACATCACGCAGTTGATCGACGATCTCGACGGTTCGGTCATCGATCGCGGAACGACCGTGCACTTCTCCCTCGAGGGGCGTGCATACGAAATCGATCTTTCCGACGACAATGCCAGGAGATTGCGCGACGACTTCGGTCCCTACATCTCCGCGGGGCGGGCCGTCGCCGCGAACCCCGTGCTCGTGAAGAAAAGCTCCCGCCCCCGGGCGCTACCGACCCGCGACCTTGTCGACGTGCGCGCCTGGGCTGAAGAGAACGGCCACCCCATCAATTCACGCGGTCGAATATCGGCGGCCGTGCTCGAGGCCTACGACGCCGCGCACTGAGGCGGCACGAGAAAAGCCGGACACCGCCGAGGGGCGGCATCCGGCTTTTCTCATTCGCGCGATCAGACGAGCGCAGTGCTGCCCGCCCCGACCGCCAGACGCTCGGCGGCGAGGCCCTCGGCCGCAGCCAGCGGGGTGACACCGCGCGCCTCGGCCTCGTCGAAGACGCGGCGGACGGTGTCGCCGATCCCGGCGACGCGACCCATGATCTGCTCCCGCGTACCGCGCTCCTTGGCGACGAGGTCGAGGTAGATCACGCCGCCCGCGTTGACGACGAAGTCGGGTGCGTAGAGGATGCCGCGCTGCGCAAGACGCTCGGCCCCCGCGCGCTCGGCGAGCGGGTTGTTCGCGGGGCCGCACACCGCGCGGGCGTCGAGGGCGTCGATGACGGCGTCGGTGAGCACACCGCCGATGCCGGCCGGGACGAACACGTCGGCGGGCACCAGGTGGGCCTCGCTCGGCTCGACCCACGCGGCGCCGATCCCGGCGGCGAGGGCCCGCTTGGCCGGGTTGACGTCGGTCACCGTGAGCACGGCGCCCTCGGTCGCGAGACGCTCGGCGAGGCGGCCGCCGACCTGCCCCAGGCCGGCGATCGTGATGCGGCGGCCGGCGACGTCGCCGGTGCCCACGGCGCGCTCCATCGTCGCGAGAAGCGAGGCGTACACCCCTAGGCTCGTCGGGCCGGCGGGCTCGCCGGAGCCGCCGACGGTGTCGGGAAGACCGACGACATGGGCCGTGCGCTCGCTGACGACGAGCATGTCGTCGGTCGTCGAGCCCACGTCTTCGGCCGTGCGATACAGGCCGCCGAGGCTCTCGACGGCATCGCCGAGGTCGAGGAACGCCGCGCGGCGGCGATCGGCGTCGAGCACCGTGCCCTCGGGGAGGCCGATGACGCTCTTGCCGCCGCCCGCGTCGAGTCCGGCGGCGGCGTTCTTCAGCGTCATGGCGGCCGACAGGCGCAGCGCGTCGCCGAGGGCGTCGGTCCACGACGGGTAGGTCCAGAGGCGGGCGCCCCCGAGAGCGGAACCGAGCACGGAGGAGTGCAGGGCGACGGCGATGAGAAGACCGCTGCGTCGTCCCGTCATCACCTCCACGCGCTCGTGCGTGAAATCGGGCAGGGGCAGGGCGTTGGTCATCGCGTTCCTTGTCGTCGGTCGCCTTGTGGGCGGCACTTTCCGGATGCCGCGGCGTTGCGGCATCCACCCTCCATTCTGACGCGCGGGGGAGGCGTACGCGAGGGGCGCGCGGCGGCCGGCCCGGGGAGCCGGCAGCGGGGGTGACTCGAGGCGGGGCGGGGCCGCGCGGTGGGCCGCGGGGATGCCGGAGCATCGACGCCCGCGGGAGGGGAGGAGCCGGCGTTCTAGGCTGACCGCATGACAGATGCCCTCCCCACCCGCAGTCGTCTCGTCGCAGCCGCTCTCGCGAAGGCGGGCATCGTCGGAGAGATCGTCGTCCTCCCGGATGCCGCCTCGACGGCGGCGCTGGCCGCGGCGGCGCTCGGCGTCGAGGTGGGGGCGATCGCCAACAGTCTCGTGTTCTGGAGCGACGACGAGCCGCTGCTGGTGATGACCAGCGGTGCCCACCGCGTCGACACGGCGGCGCTGGCCGCGCGGCTCGCGCGCGGCGGCATCCGTCGAGCGACGCCGGAGCAGGTGCTCGCGGCGACGGGTCAGCCCATCGGCGGTGTGGCGCCGACGGGACACCCCGCGCCCCTGACCACGGTGGTCGACGAAGACCTCGCGGCCCACCCCGAGATCTGGGCAGCGGGTGGCACCCCGCACACCGTGTTCCCGTTGACGTTCGAGGAGCTGGTGCGCCTGACCGGGGGCACGGTGATGCGGGTCGCCTGACGTCTGGTCGCCGTCGGGGAGAGCTCGGCGGGGTGGGAACGGGCGGCGATGGGCGTGGGCCGCGGGTCCGCGGGCGACGCCCGGGGGCCGTGTCTCACGTCCCGCGGCGAGGGACAGGCCGGGCGGCGGCGCTCGGAAACGCCGCCGCCCGGCGGGCTCACGCCCCGGGGGTGGACGTGAGGGCGGTGAGGCACACGACCGCGGCGGCCGCCGACCACGCCTGCGGGCGGCACGCGGCGGGGTAGGGCGTGGGCGCTGACGAGTGCGTGCGCGGGTCGCCGGAGTGCAGCTCGGGCACGCGGTAGGCGAAGCCCTCGGCGGCATCCAGGAGCCCCTCCACGACGGCGCGGGCGTCGGCGACGAGGCCGGCGCGCAGCATGCCGTGTGCGGCGATCGCGGTGTCGTGCACCCACACGCTGCCTCCGTGATACGACAGCGGCCAGTACCCGGCGGCCCCGGTCGACATCGTGCGGATGCCATAGCCGCTCGACATGCTCTCGCCCCGGAGCAACCCGGCGACGTGCGCTTCCTCGTCGGGGGAGAGGATGCCGGTGCCGAGCAGGTGGCCGATGTTGCTGGTGAGCGTGTCGACGGGACGCTTGTCGCGGTCGAGGGCGACGGCGGGGTAGCGGCCCTCCGGCGTCTCGACCCAGTACGTCTGGGCGAAGCGGTCCTTGAGGTCGGCGGCCCAGGTGCGCCAGAACGCGACGTCGGCGGCATCCGCGCTCTCGCCGAGGGCCTCGAGCACGTAAGCCCCGGCGAGGGCGGCCTCGTAGGCGTAGGCCTGCACCTCGCACAGCGCGATGGGCCCCTCGGCCAGGCTTCCGTCGCGCCACTGGATCGAGTCGCCGGAGTCCTTCCACCCCTGGTTCGACAGCCCCGTGCCGAGGCGGTCGATGTAGTCGAGGAAACCGTCGCCGTCGCTGTCGCCGCTGTCGCGGATCCAGCCCAGGGCACCGCGCAGCGTCGGCAGCAGCGCGCGCACCTCGGCTTCGGGCATGCCCGCCCGCCAGGCGTCGGCGAGCAGGCAGATCCACAGCGGCGTCGAGTCGACGCTGCCGTAGTACTTGGGCGGCAGCACGATGCCCTCGCCCGGGATCTCGAGCGCCGACGCCCGCAGCTCGTGCAGGATCTTGCCCGGCTCCTGCGCGGTCTGCGCGTCGTCGTCGCTCCCCTGCAGGCGCGCCAGCACGCGGAGGGTGGATGCCGCGATCTCGCGGTCCAGCGGAAGCGCCAGGCGCGCCGCCCAGATCGCGTCGCGCCCGAAGAGCGTGAAGAACCAGGGCGCGCCGGCGGCGAAGAACTCGTCGTCGGTCTGCTCGGGCAGCACGAGCCGGAGGGCATCGAGGTCGTCGAGGGCCCGGTGCAGCCAGCGCGCGAGGCGGGGATCGTCGGCCGTGGCGGCGACCGCCGCGGCATCCCACCGCGCGGAAGCGGCGGCGGAACCGACGACGAGGGTGTCGTCGCGGAGCGCGAGCGTCCAGCCGATCTCGGCCGCGCCGAACGCGGGAACCTCCACCTCCCAGACGGCCTCGACGCCGTCGGCGTCGGCGGAGAGCCGGGCACCCGGGGCGGTGAGGTCGAGGCCCTGGGGGCCCGCGTCGACGCGCACGGTGTCGCCGTCGACCGAGGTCTCACCGTGTCGGGCGTGCGCGTGACCGGACTTCACCTCGTGCAGCTGCGAGAACTCGGGCCGCAGTCGCAGTCGAAGAGTGGTGCGTAGGGGGCGGTCCACGCGCGAGTGCACCGTCCAGGCCTCGCTCACCAGGCCGTCGGCGACGCGGCGATCTCGCAGCAGGCGCACCTTCGGGTCGGGGGTGGTGTCGTCGACTCCGCGCAGCAGGCCGCCGAACACCACCCGTGAAGCGCCGTCGGGAGCGGTCGATATCCACTCGATGGGTGAGTCGTCGCAGCTCGCGGTGAGTGCGCCGACGTGCCGCACGTCGCCGTGGTAGACGCCGTGCACCGCGGCGTCGCCCACGTCGCCGCGATCGTCGGACCACACCTGGGTGGGGGCCCGCAGCACGACGAGTGCGTCGCTCAGCAGCGGTTGCAGAGGGGTGGTCTCCGTTTCGAGCGGGCGGGGGGTCGAGGAGGTGGCGGGGGCGGTGGTCATTCTTTGACGGCTCCTTCACTGGCGTTCATGATGCGGCGCTGGAAGATGAGGAACACCACGGCGACGGGGATCGTCATGATGGCGGCGGCCGCGAGCTTGAGGGGGAATTGGCTGCCCTGGCTGAGCTGTCCACTGGCCAGGGACGCGACGCCCTTGGTCAGCGTGGTCAGCTCGGGCGATTGGGTGGAGATGACGAAATGGCTGAGTTCGTTCCACGATCCCTGGAACGACAGGATGACGATCGTGATCAGGGCGGGTCGGGCCATCGGCAGCACCACCGACCAGAAGATGCGGAACGTTCCCGCGCCGTCGATGCGCGCCTGCTCCTCGACCGACGGGGGGATGGACTCGAAGAAGTTCTTCATGATGAACACGCCCGCGGCATCCACGAGCAGGGGCAGGATCATGCCGGCGTAGGAGTCGTAGATGCCGAGCTGGTTGATGACGAGGAACTTCGGGATCAGCAGCACGACGGCGGGCACGGCCATGACGGCGACGAGGCCCGCGAACACGAGCCCGCGCCCGCGGAACTGCAGGCGCGCGAGGGCGTAACCGGCGAGGGAGTTGAAGAACACCCGCCCGGCGGTGACGAACACCGTCACCACGACGGAGTTGCCGAACCAGACGGGGAAGTCGGAGTTCAGGAACAGCCGCTCGTAGGCGGCCCACGTGAAGGGCTGCGGCGCGAGCGAGATCGGATCGGCCGCGGCCGCGGCATCCGTCTTGAACGACGTCGCCACCTGCACGAGGAAGGGATAGATGTAGATGACCGCGAGGACGATGAGCAGGACGTAGAGGCCGATCTGCCACCGCAACGCCTTGGCCGACATGCGGTGCTTCGCGGGGCGGTCAGGACCGTCGACGCGCTGTCGGGCCAGGACGGTGGTCTGCGGGGATGCCGTGGTCGTCATCGCACGCCTCCCTTCGTGTCGGTGCCGGGCACCTCGTACTGCCGCAGGCGCCGGCGCGACACCGGGCGGTCGCGCAGGACGAAGCGCTGCAGGATCGTGAGCGCCACGATGATGACGAACAGCACGAACGCGATCGCCGCACCCTGACCCCACTCCTGCGAGAGGAAGGCCGAAGAGTAGCTGAGGTAGGCCGGGGTGAGCGTGGTCTTGCCGGGGCCGCCCTGCGTGCCGGTGTAGATCTGGTCGAACACCTGCCAGGTGCCGATCAGGCCCAGGGTGAGCACGGTGAACAGCACGGGCTTGAGCTGCGGGAGCGTGACGCGCCAGAAACGCTGCCACCCGTTGGCGCCGTCCATCATGGCGGCCTCCTGCACGTCGCCGCCGATGTTCTGCAGCCCGGCGATGAACAGCAGCATGAAGGTGCCGGACGTGGTGAAGATCGCCATCAGGATGAACGCCGACATCGCCACCGAGGGGCCGGCGAGCCAGTCCCACCACGAGACCCCGAGCAAGGTGTTGCCGGTGAGGAAGGCGGGCCCGCTCGTGACGCCGACGGCGCCGAGCAGGTTGTGCACGACGCCGGAGGGGTCGCTGAACCAGTTGGGGCCGTTGATGCCCAGCCAGGAGAGCACCTCGTTGACGGCACCGGAGGCCGAGAAGAGGAAGAGCCACAGCACGGTGATCGCCACCGAGCTGGTGACCGAGGGGAAGTAGAACGCGGTGCGGAACAGGCCGCGTCCGCGCAGGACCGCGCGGTTGACCAGAACCGCGAGGAACAGCGACAGAGCGGTCTGGAGAGGCACGACCAGGAGCACGTACCAGGCGTTGTTGCGCAGCGCCGTGCCGAAGTCGCGCTCGGCGAGACCACCGCCGGTGGTGACGGCGGCGTAGTTGTCGACCCCGACGAAGTCCACGTCGGAGGAGAAGGGGCTGCCGCGCCCGGTCCAGTCGGAGAAGCTCACCCACAGCGCCATCAGCACGGGGACGAGCAGGAACACGCCCAGGATGACCAGCACGGGCGCGGTGAACAGCCAGCCGGCGGCGGCCTCGCCGCGCCGGATCCCCGGGGAGGAGGATCCGGCGCGACGGGGCGCGGTGGTGAGAGCGCTCATGATTACTCGACGACGGCCTCGAGGTTGGACTGCGCCGTCGACAGCAGCGCCTGCGGGTCGCCGGTCTTCAGCGACTCCAGTTGCGCGTTGAAGTCGGTGATGACCTCGGCGGCTCCGGCCATGTTCGGCGGGAACTGCGCGTACTCCGCGCCGGCGAGGAACGCACCCAGGTCGGGGTTGGCGGCGGTCCAGGCGTCGGCCGCGGACTGGATCGACGGCATCGGACCGAAGGCCTCCGAGAACGCCAGCTGCTGGTCGGTGCTGGTGAGGTACTCCACGAGGGAGCGCGCCTGCTCCTGGTTGCCGCCGTCGGCCGCCATGCCCCAGCAATTGGTGAACTGCAGGGTGCCCTTGCCGCCGGGGCCGGCGGGCAGCTCGGCGACGGTGTAGTTCACGTCGGGGTAGTCGGCCGACATCGCGCCGGTGATCCAGTTGCCCTCGATGACCATCGCGGCCTTCTGCGTGCCGAGCGCCTCGCCACCCCATCCCGCGCCCACGTCGGAGGCGAAGGCGAAGGAACCGTCGTTCAGGTGCGTCTTGACGTAGGTCAGCGCCTCGAGGTTCTCGGGGCTGTCGGCGGTGGCCGCGCCGTCGGTGACGAGGCCGCCACCGGCCTGCGCCATGAACGCGCCGACGCGCTGGTACTCGGCGCCGAAGGCCAGACCCACTCGGCCGTCGGCCGTCAGACGCTGCGCGACGGAGGCCAACTGGTCCCAGGTCGTGGGGATGTCGGCGTCCGTGAGTCCGGCCGCGGTCCATAGGTCGGCGTTGATGATGAGCGCCAGTGTGGAGAAGTCTTTGGGCGCGCAGAAGAACGTGCCGTCGACGGTGAAGTTGTCGACGAGCGAGGGGTAGAAGTCGTCTTTGTTGGCCAGGTCGTCGCCGTAAGGCGCGATGGAGCCGTTCGCGGCGTAGCCGGCGAGGGCCTCGGGGGCGAGGTAGAACAGATCGGGCGGGGAGCCGGCCGCGAAGCCCTGCGACAGCTGCTGGGGGAGGTCGTTCGCGGTCTGCACGTCGGCCTCGACGCCGGACTGCTCGCTCCAGGCGGCGACCGCGTCGGTGACGGCCGCCGTCTCGGCGTCGCCCGAGGAGCCGATGAGGATGCTGAGCGAGCCGTCGCCGCCGGCGTCGCCTCCGCCCGCGTCGTCGTCGAAGCCCGACCCGCAGGCGGTGAGGGTGAGGGCGCCGGTGGCCAGGAGCGCGCCCGCTCCGAGCCAGGTGCGCGTGCGGCCGGTGGGGATGTGCCGTGTCATGTGTCTCTCTCCTTCGATGAGGCATGCGACCCCTCCGCGGTGCCGGAGGGCCATCTTTTGAACGTTCAAATGACGGTTCGACAACGGTAAGGAACGGCGGGCCGCCGTGTCAAGCCGTTGTCGCGCGCCCTAGGCTGACGGTCTGGCCGGGGCGCGCGCCGGGGAGCGTCCGGGGTCGGATGCTGCCGGGACGACCCCGGACCGGTCGGCCCCGAAGGGTGGGCCGAGCGACCGCGGGGGAGGACAGACATGGCGAAGGCGCCGACCGTCGACGACGTCGCCCGCATCGCGGGCGTCTCGCGGCAGACCGTGTCGAACGTCGTGAACACCCCCGACATCGTGCGAGATGCCACGCGCCTGCGCGTCGAGGCCGCGATCGCCGAGCTCGGCTACCGCCCGCACGCGGCCGCCCGGCGCCTGCGCACCCGGCGCAGCTCGACCATCGGCATCCATCTCGATCCCTACGCGGGGGGCATCTCGGGCGTGGTGCTCGACCGGTTCGTGCACGCCCTCACCGAGCGCGCGGGGGAGCGCGACATGCGCGTGCTGCTGTACGCCGCGCGCACGCTCGAGGAGGAGATCGCCCGGCTCGGGGATCTGCTCGAGGGGGGAGAAGTGGATGCCGTCGTGGTCACCGGCACGTTCCACGGCGACCCGCGCACCGGCTGGCTGATGGACCGGGGACTGCCGTTCGTGTCGTTCGGGCGGCCGTGGGGCGAGGACGACGTGGAAGCGCCCGCGCACCTGTGGGTCGACGTCGACGGCGCCGCCGGGACGCGCGCCGCGACGCGGCATCTGCTCGACCGGGGTTCGTCGCGCATTGCCTTCCTGGGTTGGCCCTCGGGGTCGGGCACCGGCGACGAACGCGAGCGCGGATGGCGCGAGAGCGTCGCTTCGGGTCCCCGCTGGGTCGTGGAGGAGAACGTCGCGGCCGCCCGCGACGTCGTCGCCGCGGGGCTCGTCGCCGATCCCGGTGTGACGGGCATCGTCTGCGCGAGCGACTCCCTCGCCATCGGCGCCCACCTCGCCGTGACCCTCGCCGGCCGCCCCGACCTCCCCGTGATCGGCTTCGACAACACCCCGGCCGTCGAGGCGCTGGGCCTGTCGAGCGTGGAGCAGCTGCCCGAGCGGGTGGCATCCGGTGCCCTGGACCTGTTGATGGGCGAGAACGGCACGGTCGTCGCGCCGCGTGCGGCCACGGCGGGGGCGGCCCACGTGCTGGTGGAGCCGCGGCTCGTCGTGCGGTGAGCGCCTCGGCGCGAGCGGCTCAGGCGTGGCGGCCGATGCGGCGGGCGAGCTCGCGAGCGGTGTCGGCGGCGGCCGCGGCGAGGAGAACGGCATCGCGCTCGGGGCCTTCGACCGGCCAGGTGATCGCCACGGCCGCAGCCGGCCATCCGGTGTGATCGAGCACGGCGGCGGCGACGGAGCGGAAACCGGGTGTGACCTCGCCGTTCTCGCTCGCGTGGCCCCGCGCCCGCACGTCCCGCAGCAGCTCGCGCAGCGCGCGAGGGGTCGTGGGGCCCAGGCCGTGGCGCTCGGTGAGGGTCGTGGCATCCGGGAAGAGCGCGCGCACCTGCTCGCGGGGCAGGGCCGCCAGCATCGCTCGACCCGTCGCCGTGAGGTGGGCGGGAAGGCGCACGCCCACGTCGGTGACGAGCGCGGGGCGGCGCGGAGCGCGTTCCTCCACGATGTAGAGCACGTCGCGCCCGGCGAGGACGGCCAGGTGCGCGCTCTCGCCGACCCGGTCCGACAGCGCGGCGAGCAGAGGTCGCCCGAGTCGCGCGAGGGGCTGCTGCCGCGCGTAGCCGCCGCCGAGTTCGAAGGCCGCGGTGCCCAGGCCCCAGCGCCGATCGCCGGGGAGGTGCACGACGTAGCCGTGCTGCTCCAGCGTCGCGAGCAGGTGGTACGTGCTCGAGCGCGGGATGCCGAGCGCCGACGCGATCGTCTGCGCGGCGACCGGGCCGGGCTGGCGCGCGAGCAGCGACAGGATCCGCAGCGTCTGATCGGCGGCGGGCACCTGCGGTCGCGGAATGTCTGGCATGACAGACACAGGATGCCACGCGCCGGTCGTGGCGGGCACCCCGGCGCGGTGGAATCGGCGTATGAACGCGAGCGTCACCATCGGATCCACCCCCCTCACCCCGCGGGAGGTCGTCGACGTCGCCCGCCACGGCGCCCAGGTGAGCGTGGACGCCGACGCCCTGCGGCGGGTGGCCGACACGCGCACGCTCATCGAGGGACTCGCCGACGACCCGCAGCCGCACTACGGGATCTCGACCGGCTTCGGCGCCCTCGCCACGACCTTCATCGCCGAGGACCGCCGTGCGCAGCTGCAGGCGAGCCTCATCCGCTCGCACGCCGCGGGAACCGGCGACGAGGTCGAGCGCGAGGTCGTACGCGCGCTCATGCTGCTGCGCCTGCAGACCCTGGCGACCGGTCGCACCGGGGTGCGCCCCGTGGTCGTCGAGACCTACGCCGCGCTGCTGAACGCCGGGATCACGCCGGTCGTCCGCGAGTACGGCTCGCTCGGCTGCTCGGGCGACCTCGCGCCGCTCTCGCACGTGGCACTCGCGGTGATGGGGGAGGGCGAGGTGCGCGACGCCGAGGGCCGAGCGCGAGCCGCCGCCGACGCCCTCGCCGCCGCCGGGATCGCCCCGGTCGCCCTCCGGGAGAAAGAGGGACTCGCCCTCATCAACGGCACCGACGGCATGCTCGGGATGCTGCTGCTCGCCCTGCACGACCTCGAGCTCCTGCTGACGACCGCCGACGTCTCGGCCGCGATCTCGATCGAGTCGCAGCTCGGCACCGACGCGGTCTTCGCGGCCGACCTGATGGCCCTGCGTCCGCAGCTCGGGCAGGCGGCCTCGGCCGCGAACCTGCGCGCGCTGCTGGCCGGCTCGCCGATCGTCGCGAGTCATCGCGGTCCCGAGTGCACGCGGGTGCAGGACGCGTACTCGCTGCGCTGCGCCCCGCAGGTGCACGGCGCGGCGCGCGACACGCTGGACCACGCGGCGCAGGTCGCCGAGCGCGAACTCTCCTCGGCGGTGGACAACCCGGTCGTCACCGTCGATGGACGCGTCGAGTCGAACGGCAACTTCCACGGCGCGCCCGTCGCCTACGTGCTGGACTTCCTCGCGATCGCCGTGGCCGACGTGGCATCCATGTCGGAGCGGCGGACCGACCGCGCCCTCGACGCGGCCCGCAGCAACGGCCTGCCCCCGTTCCTCGCCGCCGAGGTGGGGGTCGACTCGGGGCTCATGATCGCGCAGTACGCCGCGGCCGGCATCGTGTCGGAGCTGAAGCGCCTCGCCGCCCCCGCGTCGGTGGACTCGATCCCCTCGAGCGCCATGCAGGAAGACCACGTCTCGATGGGCTGGGCCGGCGCCCGCAAGCTCCGCCGCGCGATCGACGGGCTCGCGCGCGTGCTCGCGATCGAGGTGTTGACCGGATGCCGCGCCCTCGACCTGCGCGCCCCGCTCGAGCCCGCGCGGGCCACCGGCGCGGTCCGCGCGCTGGTGCGCACCCGCGTCGAGGGCCCCGGCCCCGACCGGTTCGTCTCGCCCGAGATCGAGGCCGTCACCGACCTCGTGCTCTCGGGGGCCGTCGCTGCGGCCGCCCTCACCCCGATCGAAGGAGATCGCGCATGACCGACGCCACGACGCAGGATCACGGCCGGGGAGCGGAGGCCGCCGTCTCGACGCCGGCTCCCGCCGCCCCCACATCCGCGGCAACCACCCCGCCCGCGCACGGCGCCGCGGCATCCACCGCCGCGCCCGCCCCCGCGGCATCCGTCCCGCCCGCGCCGGGACCCCGCGTCGTCCGCGCTGCCCGCGGCGCTCAGCGCACGGCCAAGAGCTGGGGCGCCGAGGCTGCGAAGCGCATGCTCATGAACAACCTCGACCCCGAGGTCGCCGAGCGCCCCGACGACCTCGTCGTGTACGGCGGGACGGGGAAGGCGGCCCGGTCGTGGGCGGCGTACGAGGCGATCGTGCGCACGCTCGACGAGCTCGAGCCCGACGAGACGCTGCTCGTGCAGTCGGGCAAGCCGGTGGGCGTCTTCCGGACGCACGAGTGGGCGCCGCGCGTGCTCATCGCCAACTCCAACCTGGTCGGGGACTGGGCGACGTGGCCCGAGTTCCGCCGCCTCGAAGAGCTGGGACTGACGATGTACGGCCAGATGACCGCCGGCTCGTGGATCTACATCGGAACGCAGGGGATCCTCCAGGGCACGTACGAGACCTTCGCCGCGGTCGCCCGTTCGCTCGGACGCGAGTCGCTCGCCGGCACCCTCACCCTCACCGCCGGCTGCGGCGGCATGGGCGGTGCGCAGCCGCTCGCCGTGACGATGAACGGCGGGGCGGTGCTCATCGTCGACGTCGACCGGTCGCGGCTCGATCGCCGCGTCGCGCACGGCTACCTCGACGAGGTCGCCGACGACCTCGACGCCGCGATCGCGCGGGTCACCGCCGCACGCGAGGCGGGTGAGGCGCTGTCGGTGGGCGTGGAGGGCAACGCGGCCGAGGTCTTCCCGGAGCTGCGGGAGCGCGGCATCCCGATCGACGTCGTCACCGATCAGACGAGCGCGCACGATCCGCTGTCGTACCTCCCCGTCGGCGTCACGGTCGACGAGTGGGCCGCCGCGGCCGCGCGAGACCCGGAGGAGTTCACGCGCCGCTCGCGCGAGAGCATGGCGACGCACGTGCGCGCGATGGTGGAGTTCCAGGATGCCGGGGCGGCGGTGTTCGACTACGGCAACTCGATCCGTCGCGAGGCGGAACTCGGCGGCTACGATCGCGCCTTCGCGTTTCCGGGCTTCGTGCCGGCCTACATCCGTCCGCTGTTCGCCGAGGGCAAGGGGCCGTTCCGCTGGGTGGCGCTCTCGGGCGACCCCGACGACATCGCCAAGACCGACCGGGCGGTCGCGGAGCTGTTCCCCCACGACACCGCCCTGCACCGGTGGCTCGACAAGGCCGGTTCGACGGTGCGGTTCGAGGGGCTCCCCGCCCGCATCTGCTGGCTCGGCTACCGAGAGCGTCATCTCGCCGGCCTGCGGTTCAACGAGATGGTCGCCGCGGGCGAGCTCTCGGGGCCGATCGTGATCGGGCGCGACCACCTCGACGCGGGAAGCGTCGCCTCGCCCTACCGCGAGACCGAGGCGATGGCCGACGGCTCCGACGCGATCGCCGACTGGCCGCTGCTCAACGCCCTGCTGAACACCGCGAGCGGGGCGTCGTGGGTGTCGATCCACCACGGCGGGGGCGTCGGCATCGGCCGGAGCATCCACGCGGGTCAGGTGTGCGTCGCCGACGGCTCCACCCTCGCCGCCGAGAAGCTCGCGCGCGTGCTCGTGAACGACCCGGGAACCGGCGTCATGCGCCACGTGGATGCCGGGTACGAGCGTGCCCGCGAGGTCGCCGCCGAGCGCGGACTGACGGTGCCGATGCCGTGAGCACCTTGCTGCTGACCAACATCGGCGAGCTGACGACGAACGTCGCCGGCGGCGGGGTCTCCGCCGTTCGAGGCGGGGCGACGCGCGACGCGAGGGGCGACGCGACGCGCGGCACCGCCGACGGCGACCCCTGCGGCACCCTCCGCGATGCGGCGGTGCTCGTGCGGGAGGGGCGCGTGGCGTGGGTCGGCTCGATGGATGCCGCTCCCGGCGGGAACGTGCGAGCGGGTGACGCGCCGACGGATCACGCGTCGATGAGAGACGCCCCCGTCGTCGTCGACGCCGGCGGGCGGGCTGTTCTGCCGGGCTTCGTCGACAGTCATACGCACCTGGTCTTCGCCGGGGATCGCGCGGCCGAGTTCGAGGCGCGGATGGCGGGGGAGCGGTATGCCGCCGGGGGCATACGCACGACCGTGGCGGCGACGCGCGCGGCCTCCGATGAGGAGCTGCGGGCGGGGGTGGCCGCACTCGTCGCCGAGTGCCGGGGGCAGGGCACCACGACCCTCGAGGTGAAGACCGGGTACGGGCTCGACGTGGAGTCCGAGACGCGCCTCGCACGACTTGCGGCCGAGGTCACCGAGGAGGTCACCTTCCTCGGCGCGCACGTCGTCCCGCCCGCGTTCGCGGGGCGTGCCGACGCGTACGTCGACATGGTCGCGGGTGAGATGCTCGCGGCCGTCGCTCCGTTCTCGCGATGGATCGACGTGTTCTGCGAGGACGGCGCGTTCACCGCCGACCAGGGGAGGCGTGTGCTCGAGGCGGGTCGCGCGGCGGGCCTCGGCATCCGGGTGCACGGCAACCAGCTCGGCTACGGGGAGGGGGTGGCCCTCGCCGTCGAGCTGGGCGCAGCGGCCGTCGACCACTGCACGTACCTCTCCGACGACGACGTGCGCTCGCTCGCGGGCTCTGAGACGGTTGCGACACTGCTGCCGGGCGTGGAGTTCTCGACGCGCCAGCCGTATCCCGACGCGCGGCGACTTCTCGACGCGGGCGTCACCGTGGCACTCGCGAGCGACTGCAACCCGGGGTCGAGCTTCACCAGCTCGATGCCGCTCGTGATCGCGCTCGCCGTGCGCGAGATGGGCATGACGACGGCGGAGGCGGTGTGGGCCGCGACCGCGGGCGGCGCGCGCGCCCTCCGGCGCACCGACATCGGCGTCGTCGCCGCGGGAGCCCGTGCCGACCTCGTGCTGCTCGACGCCCCGACGCGCGCGCACCTGGCCTATCGACCCGGCGTCCCGCTCGTGGACCGGGTGTGGAAGGACGGCGTCGAGGTCGGAGTGGCGACGGGGGCGTGACCCGCAGCGAGCAGCGGGGAGCGCGGCGGGATGCCGGAGCGGCCGCGTACGCGCCGCCGGTCAGGGCGTGTAGAGCTCGAACTCGTCGGGCGGCACGGCATCCACGTCGTCCCACGTGCCGTCGTTCCACGTGAAGACGGCCACGGCGCACGTGACCATGCGCTCGTCGCGGTCGGCCAGACGCGACACGAGCGCGCTCATCCCCGGGTCGTGCGCGACCACCATGACCTCGTCGACCCCCGCGGCGCGGGCGGCGGCGAGCAGGGTCGCGGGTTCCGCGAGGTAGAGCTCGGGCTGTTCGGTGACGTCGGCGTCGAAAGCGCGCGCGAACGCCTCCGCGGTCTCCCGCGCCCGGCGGGCCGTGCTCGCGAGCACCACCTCGGGTCGCACGCCGGCGCGCAGCACGGTGCGCGCCATCGCGGGCGCATCGCGGCGGCCGCGGGCGTTGAGCGGGCGGTCGTGGTCGTCGAGGCCCTCGTCGGCCCAGTCCGATTTCGCGTGTCGCGCGAGCACGAGTTGGATCATCGTCTTTCCGCCAATCCTGCCAGGAGCTCCAGAACGCACAGGGCGGCGAGTCGCACCGTGCGGGCGTCGGCGGTGTCTGCCGTGGCATCCACCTCGACGATGTCGGCGCTGCGCACGCCGGGGTCTCGGGCGAGCCCGCGCACGAGGGCGCGCAGCTCCCAGGCGGCGAGCCCGCCCGGGACGCTCGCGGGGCATCCGGGGGCGACAGCCCGATCGCAGACGTCGACGTCGATGTCGACGTGGATGCCACCGCCGTCCGCTGCGCGGGGGGTGAGGCCGCTGTCGTCGGTGCGGGTGCGGGTGCGGGTGCGGGTGTCGGGGCTGGGGGCTCTGCCGGCACCGTCGTCGCCGGCCCCGGTGCGGTCGCCGTCGTCGGGCACTTCGTCGTCGCCCGCGTGACCGTCGCCCGCGTGACCGTCGCCCGCGTGACCGCCGCCCGCGTCGCCGCCGCCCGCGATGGACAGCGCCTGCGCCACGACGTCGTCGATTCCCCGCCTGCGTACCTCGTCGAGCGTGATGACGGTAATGCCCGCGTCGAGGGCACGCCGTGCGTAGACGGCGGAGTTGGCGAAGTCGGCGATGCCGATCTGTACGATGCGACGTGGGTCGAGGCCGTCGGCGATGAGCCGGCGCACGGGGGAGCCGTTGGATTCTCCGTCGCGCAGGTCGAAGTGGGCGTCGAGCGTCACCAGCCCGCGGGCACCGCGGCCCTGGGCGACGGCATAGGTCGCGGAGTTGTCGCCGCCGAGGGCGATGACGAGGCGTGCCGCATCGAGGGCGGCGACGGCGGAGCGCACGCGCGCTTCCCCCTCTCGACCGTCGGGCTCGCTGACGTCGCCGGCGTCGGCGATCCGCAGGATGTCGTTCAGATCGCGAGGGGGCGGTCCGAGGAGCGTCGGCGAGAAGCGGCGCAGCGCCTCCCGCACGGTCGCCGGCGTCGTGTCGGCACCGGTCGGCGACAGGGAGGTGCGCCACGCCGGGACACCCAGCAGCACGGCATCGGGGCGGTCGCTCGGCGGCGGCCAGTCGCCGGCGCGGGGCCACAGCGGATCGACGGACAGGGCGTTCATACGGCCACGTAGACCCAGGCGCGCCGACCGCTCGCGAGCACGACCGACGTGCGGCGATACAGGGCCACCTCGTATTCGTCGGCCGCGTCGAGCTCTTCCGGGGTGAGGGTCAGCACGCGGCCGAACACGCGGTCGCGAGGGTCGTCGGTGCGGCGGAGGATGGGGTGCTCGTTGAGGCCGGACAGCTGCGCGACCCGTTCGTCGCCCACGTCGATCCATTCCAGGCGGTGACCCGGGAGGGCGTCTTCCTCTCCCTCGACGCGGCGGCCGAAGGTGTCCAGCTGCACGTCGGGCAGCTGGAGCGTCCCGTAGGTGAAGAGGGACTCCGGCCCTGAACCGTCGCTCACGGGCCCAGGCTATCGACCCCGACGGGTCGTGGGGCGGTGCGACGCGAATCGTTCCGGGGCGGGCGGCGCGTCCCGAACCACGACCCGATGCGCGTGGAGGTCGCCGCGCGTGTCACAGCCGCCTCACGCCCCCCACACGAAGTGCGCCACCGTGAAGATCACGAGGCCCGCGAGGGCGCCGACGATCGTGCCGTTGAGGCGGATGTACTGCAGGTCGCGCCCGACCATGAGCTCGATCTTCTCGGTGGTCTCCTCGGCATCCCACCTCTCGACCGTGTCGGTGATGATCGAGGCGATCTCGTGGCGGTAGCGGCCCACGACGAAGACGGCGGCATCGGTGATCCAGCCGTCGACGCGCTTCTGCAGGGTCTCGTCGTGCTGCAGACGCTCACCCACCTCCGAGAGGGCCGTGGACGCACGGCGACGCAGAGCACTGTCGGGATCGGCGAGGGAGCGCAGCAGCCCGGCCTTTGCGGTGTTCCACGCGTCGGCCGCGAGCTGGCGCACGCGGGGGCTGTCGAACACGGCCGCCTTGGCCTCTTCCAGACGCACCATGGTGGCGGGGTCGTGCTGCAGATTGTCGGCCAGTCGCACGAGGTAGCCGTCGATCGCGCCGCGCGCCTGGTGCCGGGGATCCGCGCGGACGGCGTCGACGAACTGCACGGCCTCGCGGTACACGGTGTCGTCGACGAGGCGCGTGGCCATGCTCGGGACCCACGCCGGCAGGCGTCGGGAGACGAGCCCCTGGAAGGTGTCGCGATTGTTGCCCAGCCAGACGGCGATGTTGTCGAGCGCGAGGTCGACGGCGCCGTGATGCGCGCCCGAGCCGACCACGCGCTGGAGCCATCCGCCGAGGGAGGGGCCCCAGTCGGGGGAGAGCAGGTGCTCGCGCGCGAGGTCTTCGATGAGGCCCTGCACGTCGTCATCGTCGAGCGCGGTGAGCACGCTCGCGGCGAGTGTCGCGCCCTCGGCCGCCACGCGTTCGGCGTGTGCGGGCTCGGCGAGCCAGGCACCCGCGCGGGCCGACAGCGGCGTCGACTCGAGCTTCGTGCGCACCACGTCGCTCTCGAGGAAGTTCGTCTCGACGAACTCGCCCAGCTGGCGACCGATCTCGTCTTTGCGTCTCGGGATGATCGCGGTGTGCGGGATGGGAAGGCCGAGCGGGTGCCGGAACAGCGCCGTCACCGCGAACCAGTCAGCCAGCGCACCCACCATGCCGCCCTCGGCGGCAGCCCGGACGTACTGCAGCCACTCGACCTCGCGCTGCAACGAGAACGAGACGGCGAAGACGAGCGCCATGCCGAGCAGCGCGCCGAGCGCCACGCCTTTCATGACCCGCAGCGCGCGGCGCCGCTCTTGATCGGCCGGGCTGAGCGTGGCCGTGGGGGTGCGCGCCATCAGGAGCTCACCGGTCCGAGCCAGGCGGCCGCGACGGTGGAGTGGGCGGACTCGGGGTCGGAGGGGTGGAACATCCCGGCCAACACGTCGCGGTAAAGACGGCTCAGCTCGTTGCGCGAGAAGTACGCCGACCCGCCGCCGACGAGGATCGCGTCGTCGACCACAGCCTTGGCCATCGTGACGGCGCGGTGTTTCACGCCGGCGAGCAGCGAGAACCAGCGGCCGCCGTGGTCGGTCGCCGCGTCGACGTCGTGCGCCAGAGCCGCCAGTTGCGGGGGCAGGGCGTCGTACGCGAGGGCCATGTCGGCCACACGCCAGCGGATGTCGGGGTCGTCGGCGTACGTGGCGCCCGTCTTCTTCGATCGACGCGAGGTCGCCGCCTCGACGGCGAGGTCGATCGCCCGTCGCGCGATGCCGGTGTAGACCGACGCCAGCAGGATCTCGAACACCGCGAAGATGCCGAACACGAACGGGTCGGGCTGCGGACCGGGATCGAGTCGGCGCACGACGCGATCAGCCCGGGCGTGCGCGCCGCGCAGCTCGGTGGTGCGGCTCTGGGTGCCGCGCATGCCGAGGGTGTCCCAGTCGTCGCGCGAGACGACCGTCTCGTCGCGGTCGACGAAGGCGAACACCATCTTGGGCGCGTCGGCCGAGGTGGTGTCGAGGCCGTGGACGCCCAGGTGGTCCCACGCGGGGGAGAGCGACGTGAAGATCTTCGTACCGGTGAAGCGGTACCCGCCCTCGCCATCGGGTTCGGCCGCGGTGTCGCTGCCGAACAGCACGAGGTCGTTACCCGCTTCGCTGACGCCGAACGCGAACACCTCTCCCGCCGCGGCGCCCGCCTCGACGAAGGCGAGGTCGTCGATGCCACGGTCGCGCAGCACCTTCGCCACGCCCGTCCAGACGAGATGCATGTTCACCGCGAGCGCCGTCGCCGGTGCCGCCCCCGCCAGCCGCTGCTGCAACACGGATGCCTCGGCGAGGGTGAGCCCCGCCCCGCCCCGCTCCGTCGGAACGAGGATGGCGAGATACCCCGCCGCGCGCAGGTCGTCGAGGTCGTCGTGCGGGAACGTGTTCTCGCGGTCGTGCACGGCCGCCCGGTCGCGGATGCGCGCGAGGAGATCGTCGGGCAGATACCGAGCCGGATCGAACGAGGTCATGGCATCCATTCTGCTCGGCACCACCGACATCGCGGGCCGGGGGTGACAGCGGGGCCGCGAACCGGCAGGGGGTCGACGTTGTGGAGGAGTGGTGCGCGAGCCTCGTGCGCGCCCCCTCCCCCCTCGAATGACCGCAACAGGGCCGTCGGCTCCGGATCGCCCCCAGAATGGATGCCATGATCTCGACCGAGATGGCGCTGGCGTTGCGTGAGGCCGGCCTGGTGTGGCATCCGATTTCCGGCGACCGCTTCCAGCTCGACGAGCCCGAGTTCGAGGCGGACGTGTTCACGGTGAGCGACATGACGGTCGAACCGCGTGACTATCCGACCGGGCGCATCCTCGCGTTCAACGGCACGACGGAGTGGGCGCTGGATTCCGTCGCGACCGAGGACGCGCTGTGGCTGCCGTCGGAGTCGCAGCTGCGCGAGCTCCTTCGCGCGACGTTCCGCTCGCTCCGGCGTCTGTCCGACACGTACGAGGTGGAGATCGCGGTGGGCGGGGCGACGCTGGTGTTCGACCACCCCGCGCCCGCCGACGCGTACGCGCTCGCCGTGCTGGAGCTGCTCCGCCGCACCCACTGACGGCACCGCCGCCGGCTCGCCCGCTGTCACGGCGGCGGTCCGGCGACGCATCCGTGGAGGGGATGCCGGCACGCCCGGCATCCGCTCAGGTGATGGTCGGGACCGGCTCGGTATCGGGGATGGGGCTGGCGTCGCGGTGCCGGAGGTCGGGGAAGCCGCGCACGAAGACGGCTGAGACGATGAACCCGGCCACGGCGAAGCCCGCGGCGGCGACGTAGGCACCCGTGGGGCCGACCCCGTCGACGAGGAAGCCTGCCACGGCCGACCCCGCGGCCGCGCCGATCAGCTGGCCGGTGCCGATCCAGCCGTAGGCCTCGGCGGTCTCGCTGAAGCGGACGCTCGCCGAGGTCATCGCGAACATCACCGCGAGGGCGGGCGCGATACCGGCGCCCGCGACCAGGAGGGTGGCGCCGAGCCACCACGCGTTGAGCGAGACGATGGTGAGCGAGAGTCCGAGGGCGACGATCGCGAAACGGCGCGCCATGGCCCACGGTCCGATGGGGATGTGCCCGAACGACAGTCCGCCCGCGAGGCTGCCGACGGCGAACACGGCGAGGACGAGCCCGGCCTCGAGCCCACCGTGGTCGAAGGTGGCGACCACACCCGCCTCGACCGCGGCGCATGCGCCGATGAGGAGGAACCCCGTGGCGGTGGCCAGGACGACCGGTGGTTTGCTGAGCACGCGGCCGAGGCCGCGACGGCTGCGGGGGATGCGCACGCGGCCGACCTCGGGGCTCAGGATGAACCACGCGCCGCCGCCGATGAGGATGACGACCACCAGCAGGAGGCCCGGGACGGTGCCGATCTGCGTGGCCACGAGCGTGATGAGCACGGGTGCGAGCACCCAGATGATCTCCTGCAGCGAGGCGTCGAGCGAGTACAGGGGCGTGAGCTGTTTCGAGGGCACCATCTTGGGGTAGATGGTGCGCACGGCCGATTGGACCGGCGGTGTCGAGAGCCCGGCGACGAGTCCGAGCGTCATGTAGAGCGGGAGCGGCATCTCGATGAGGGCGAGGGTGGCGATCGCCGCGGCGCACACGAGCAGCGTCACCGTGAGGACGCGACGCATGCCCCAGCGGCCCATCCAGCGGCTCGTGACCGGACCGGCGACGGCCTGCCCGATGCTGGTGGCCGCGAGGACGAGACCGGCCGCGCCGTACGAGCCCGTGACGTGCTCGATGTGCAGGAGCACGGCGAGACTCGTCATGCCATTGGGAAAGCGCGCCGTCAGCTGCGCGGCGATGATGCGCCCCACGCCAGGGGTTCTGAGGAGTTCGCGGTAGCCGGCCACCGCACAACGCTACAGCCGACCTCGGACATGCGGTGAGCGGGAGTGGACGCGGTCGAAGCGACACGCCGCGACACGCCGACGGGTGTTTTGCCCGGCCTGTGCAATGTCGGAACCCCCGTCTAGCTTCCGATCTGTGGACAGAAGGCGACGGCTGCCGCGACAACCGCGGAATCGCGCTTGTTAACACCACGCCGAAAGGGGGTCGATCTGTGGATGAAATCGTGGACAACCTGTGTTGTACCTGGGGAGAGACGGTGGAAAATCACACGGATGTAACTACTACCCCTTGTGGTGCCTTCCGATGTCCGCACCCATATGTAGTATTGAGGTCCCGGCGAGCGCAGCCCGTCCGGACGACGATTTTCCAGGGGAGAGAGAGAACGACATGGCGATCACGGTCTACACCAAGCCGTCTTGCGTCCAGTGCACCGCGACCTATCGCGCACTCGACTCGAAGGGCATCGAGTACAACGTGCTCGACCTGTCCGAAGACCCGTCGGCGCTCGAGCAGGTCAAGTCGCTCGGGTACCTGCAGGCACCCGTCGTCATCACCGACGAAGACCACTGGTCGGGCTTCCGCCCCGACAAGATCGACGAGCTCGCGTCGCGCCTCGCCTGATCCGGCGACACGCTCTTCGACCCCCGTCATGAGCGCTGTCATGTCGGCGACCGAGGCTCCGCTGCTGGTCTATTTCTCGAGCGTGTCGGGCAACACGGCACGTTTCATCGAGAAGCTCGGCAAGCGGGCCGTGCGTATTCCGCTCCGGCCGACCGATCCGCCCCTGCACGTCGATGAGCCCTTCGTGCTGGTCACCCCCACATACGGCGGGGGTGCCGGCCGGGGCGTCGAGAAGGGCGCGGTCCCCAAGCAGGTCATCCGGTTCCTCAACGAGGAGCGGAACCGACGCAATATCCGCGGGGTCATCTCCGCGGGTAACACGAACTTCGGCGATGCGTTCTGCCTCGCCGGCGACATCGTCGCGCGCAAGTGCGCGGTGCCGCACCTATACCGGCTGGAAGTTTTCGGCACCCCCGACGACGTCGAGCGGGTCACCGAGGGATTGGAACGATGGTGGAAGTTGAGCTGACCGACGTGGACTTCAAGACAGAGGCGCGTTTCGAAGGGCTGGATTATCACGCCCTCAACGCGATGCTGAATCTGTACGACGCCGACGGCAAGATCCAGTTCGACGCCGACAAGCGCGCCGCGCGGGAGTACTTCCTGCAGCACGTCAACCAGAACACCGTGTTCTTCCACTCGCTCAAGGAGCGCCTCGACTACCTCGTCGAGAAGGAGTACTACGAGCCCACCGTGCTCGCGAAGTACTCGATGGAGTTCATCCAGGAGTTGAACGACCGTGCCTACGGCGCCAAGTTCCGCTTCGAGACCTTCCTCGGCGCGTTCAAGTACTACACGAGCTACACGCTGAAGACCTTCGACGGCAAGCGATACCTGGAGCGCTTCGAGGACCGCGTCGTCATGACGGCCCTCGCGCTCGCCGACGGCGATCAGCGCCTCGCCGTGCAGCTCGTCGACGAGATCATCTCGGGTCGCTTCCAGCCCGCGACCCCCACCTTCCTCAACGCGGGCAAGGCCCAGCGCGGCGAGCTCGTGTCGTGCTTCCTGCTGCGCATCGAAGACAACATGGAGTCGATCGCCCGCGGCATCAACTCCGCCCTGCAGCTGTCCAAGCGCGGCGGCGGCGTCGCCCTGCTGCTGTCGAACATCCGCGAGGCGGGTGCGCCGATCAAGCAGATCGAGAACCAGTCCTCGGGCATCATCCCCGTGATGAAGCTCCTCGAAGACAGCTTCAGCTACGCCAACCAGCTGGGTGCCCGTCAGGGCGCCGGCGCGGTGTACCTCAACGCGCACCACCCCGACATCCTGCGCTTCCTCGACACCAAGCGCGAGAACGCCGACGAGAAGATCCGCATCAAGACCCTGTCGCTGGGTGTCGTCATCCCCGACATCACGTTCGAGCTCGCCAAGAACGGCGAGGACATGTACCTCTTCTCCCCGTACGACGTCGAGAAGGTCTACAAGAAGCCGTTCGGCGACATCTCGGTCACCGAGAAGTACCGCGAGATGGTCGATGACCCGCGCATCAAGAAGACGAAGATCAACGCGCGCGAGTTCTTCCAGACCCTCGCCGAGATCCAGTTCGAGTCGGGCTACCCGTACATCATGTTCGAGGACACGGTGAACAAGGCCAACCCGATCGCCGGCCGCATCAACATGTCGAACCTGTGCTCGGAGATCCTCCAGGTCAACACGCCCACGACGTACAACGAGGACCTCTCGTATGACGCCATCGGCAAGGACATCTCCTGCAACCTCGGGTCGATGAACATCGCTCTGGCGATGGACGGTCGCGACCTCGGCCTCACCGTCGAGACCGCGATCCGTGCGCTCACCGCGGTCAGCGACCAGAGCCACATCGCCTCCGTGCGTTCGATCGAAGACGGCAACGACCGCTCCCACGCGATCGGCCTCGGCCAGATGAACCTGCACGGCTACCTCGCCCGGGAGCACGTCTACTACGGCTCCGACGAGGGCATCGACTTCACGAACATCTACTTCTACACGGTGCTCTTCCACGCGCTGCGGGCCTCGAACCGCCTCGCGATCGAGCGCGGCACCGCCTTCGACGGCTTCGAGAACTCCACGTACGCCTCGGGCGAGTTCTTCGACAAGTACACCGACCAGGTGTGGGCACCCGAGACCGCGAAGGCGAAGGAGCTGTTCGCCGGCATCCAGATCCCCACGCAGGACGACTGGCGCGAGCTCAAGGCCTCGGTGCAGGCGCACGGTATCTACAACCAGAACCTGCAGGCCGTGCCCCCGACCGGCTCGATCTCGTACATCAACAACTCCACGAGCTCGATCCACCCGATCGCCTCGAAGATCGAGATCCGCAAGGAAGGCAAGCTCGGTCGCGTCTACTACCCGGCGCCGTTCATGACGAACGAGAACCTGGAGTACTACCAGGACGCGTATGAGATCGGCTACGAGAAGGTCATCGACACGTACGCCGCCGCGACGCAGCACGTCGACCAGGGCCTGTCGCTGACGCTGTTCTTCAAGGACACCGTCACCACCCGCGACATCAACAAGGCCCAGATCTACGCGTGGCGCAAGGGCATCAAGACCATCTACTACATCCGTCTGCGTCAGCTGGCGCTCGAGGGCACCGACATGACCGAGTGCGTCTCGTGCATGCTCTGAGCCGCTGACCATCCACCGATAGAGGACGCAGGAACGCCATGGCTGAGAAGCTGCAGCTGCTGAACCACGTGCAGGCCATCAACTGGAACCGCATCCAAGACGACAAAGACCTCGAGGTCTGGAACCGTCTGGTGAACAACTTCTGGCTCCCCGAGAAGGTGCCGCTGTCGAACGACATCCAGTCGTGGAACACGCTCACCCCCGAGGAGCAGACCCTCACCATGCGCGTGTTCACGGGGCTCACGCTCCTCGACACGATCCAGGGCACGGTCGGCGCGGTCTCGCTCATCCCCGACGCGATCACCCCGCACGAGGAGGCCGTCTACACGAACATCGCGTTCATGGAGTCGGTGCACGCCAAGAGCTACTCGTCGATCTTCTCGACGCTGTGCTCGACGAAGGAGATCGACGAGGCCTTCCGCTGGTCGACCGAGAACGAGTTCCTTCAGAAGAAGGCGCGCATCGTCATGGACTACTACCGTGGCGACGACCCGCTCAAGCGCAAGGTCGCCTCGACCCTGCTGGAGTCGTTCCTCTTCTACTCGGGCTTCTACTTGCCGATGCACTGGTCGAGCCGGGCGAAGCTCACCAACACGGCCGACCTGATCCGCCTCATCATCCGCGACGAGGCCGTGCACGGCTACTACATCGGCTACAAGTTCCAGCGTGGACTGGAGACCGTCAGCGAGGAGCGTCGCCAGGACATCAAGGACTACACGTTCTCGCTGATGTACGAGCTCTACGACAACGAGGTGGGCTACACCCAGAGCCTCTACGACTCGGTCGGCCTGAGCGAGGACGTCAAGAAGTTCCTGCACTACAACGCCAACAAGGCGCTGATGAACCTCGGCTACGAGGCGATGTTCCCGTCGTCGCTGACGAACGTGAACCCGGCGATCCTGTCGGCGCTCTCGCCCAATGCCGACGAGAACCACGACTTCTTCAGTGGCTCGGGCTCGTCGTACGTCATCGGCAAGGCCGAGGCGACGGAAGACGACGACTGGGACTTCTGATCCGGTCACGCTGAAGGCCCCGCACGGATGACCGTGCGGGGCTTTTCGCTGTGTGCGCCGTGCCGGACTCCGGACATCTCGCGGCCCGGAACGGTGAAACCGCGGTCTTCGCCGTCCGCGGCGCGATTTCTCCGGAGTCCGGCCCGGAGCATCGCATCGGGTCGCTCGCCGCGTCGGTCCGACGCGTTCCGCCGGCCCGCAGCGTTCCGCCGGTCCGAAGCGTCGCGCCGGCCTGCAACATCGCGTCTGCTCGTGCGCCCCGCCGGTCCGAGGCCCCGTGCCGCCCCACTCGTCACGCCCGCTCGCGCGTCGCGCCAACCCG
>NZ_JBKBNC010000009.1:0-92667 GCF_046295495.1 Microbacterium sp. | reverse complement strand
CAGCGCCGATGGTACTGCAGGGGGGACCCTGTGGGAGAGTAGGACACCGCCGGACTTCCTTTACCGAAATGGCCACCCAACGCTGGGTGGCCATTTCGCATTTACGGGCACAAAAACCCCGCGACACCACCCGTGTTGCGGGGTGTTCGCGCCGGTACGTTCCACACCCCGTCCCGGGTGCGAACGCACCGGCGCTTCCGCATGCCCGTCAGCGGCTCCCCGTTCGTGTGTCCGCGGGGGTGTCGTCTTCTGCAAACGACAGCGCGCCGACTCCGAGAGGGAGCCGGCGCGCCGGGCGAGACGCGGGGGTCTCAGCCGGTGTTCTGCAGACCGGCGGCCACCCCGCTCACCGAGAGCAGGAGGAGCCTCTGGTGCTCGGCATCCGGCGTCTCGGATTCGGTCGACGCGTCACGCAGCGCGCGGAGCGCACGCAGCTGCAGCAGCGAGAGGGCGTCGACGTAGGGGCTGCGCATCTTCACCGCGCGCTGGAGCACCGGCTTGTTGCCGAGTAGACCGCCGCCCGTGATGCGCTCGACCCACGAGCGGGTGAGGAGCATCTCGTCCATGACGAGCGCGGCGAGGTCGTCGCGGTCGCCGAGGGCGAGGTAGCGGCGGGCGATGCGCTCATCCGCTTTGGCGAGGCTCATCGCGACGTTGTCGATCATCGTGCGGAACAGCGGCCACTGCTCGTAGGCGTCGCGCAGGCGCTGCTCGTCACCCACGGCCTCGAGCGCGGTACCGAGCCCGAACCACCCCGCGAGGTTGATGCGGGCCTGCGTCCACGAGAACACCCAGGGGATCGCGCGCAGGTCTTCCAGTGACTCGACGGACAGGCCGCGACGGGCCGGCCGGGAGCCGAGCGCGAGGTGGCCGAGCTCCTCCATGGGAGTGACGGTGGCGAACCACGGCGCGAAGCCCGGGGCCTTCACGAGGGCGAAGAAACGCTCCCGCGAAGTGACGTCCATCGTGGCGGCGACGTCGGCGAACGCTCCGGCCGCGCCGCGGTTGCGGCGCTCGATCGAGGGTGACGACGCCGTGAGCACGGCCGCTGCCACCTGGTCGATGTGGCGCATCGCGATGTCGGCGTCGCCGTAGCGAGCGAAAATGACCTCGCCCTGCTCGGTGAGCTTGAAACGCCCGTCGACGGAGTGCGGGGGCTGAGCCAGGATCGCGGAGTTCGCGGGCCCGCCGCCGCGGCCCAGTGCGCCGCCCCGACCGTGGAAGAGCGTGAGCTCGATCCCCTCGGTCTCGGCCCAGGTGGAGATCTTCGCCTGCGCCTCGTAGAGGGCGAGGTTCGCGGCGACCGGACCCACGTCCTTCGAGGAGTCGGAGTAGCCCAGCATGACCTCGAGGCGTCGGCCGGTGGCATCCAGTCGGCTCACGAACGAGGGGTGGGAGACGATCTCGGCGAGGATGCCGGGCGCCGCCTGCAGGTCGGCGAAGGTCTCGAACAGGGGGATGACGTCGAGCACGGGGAGGGCCTCGCCCGGTCCCATCGCGTAGGCCGCGAGTTCGTGCACGTTCGCGAGGTCTTCGGCCGACTGCGTGAACGACACGATGTAGCGACCGGCGGCGCGGGGGCCGAAGCGCTCCTGCACGTAGGCGATCGAGCGGAAGACCTCGAGCACCTCGTCGGCCTGCTCGCTGCGGGCGCCGCCCGCGCGCAGTTCGTCGAGAACCTTGCGGTGGACGGCCGAGTGCTGACGCACCTCGAGTTCGGTGAGGTGGAAGCCGTAGGTCTCGACCTGCCACACCAGACGCTGCAGCGCGCCGTAGGCCTGGCGCGCGGCGCCGGCGGCGACGAGGGAGTCCTGCACGCAGCGGAGATCCGCCAGCAGGTGCTCGGGGTCGCGGTAGGCGAGGTCGGCGTTGCGGGTGCGCGTCGCGGCGATCTTGCGCGCGAGCAGCAGAAGGATGCGGCGGTGCGGTTCGTCGGGGGAGCGCTCGGCGATCTCGGCCGCGGCGTCTTCGTCGGCTGCGCGCAGCCGGTGCCACAGCACGACGAGGGCGTCGCTGGGCGGGGTGCTGTCGGCATCCAGGGTCAGTCCGCGACCGACGCGCTGCGTCGTGCGCTCGAGGCCGAGCAGCACGTGCTCGCTGGCGATGGCGGCGGCCTTGCGGGTGACGGATGCCGTCACGAAGGGGTTGCCGTCGCGATCGCCGCCCACCCAGGAGCCGACGCGCACGAACGGCTTGACGATGGGGGCACGGGCGCCCGCGTTCTCGCCCTGGAGGATGTCGTCGATGCGGCGGTAGACGCGCGGGACGGCGGTGTAGAGCGTCTCGTCGAACACCGCCATGACCGAGCGCACCTCGTCGACCGGCGAGGGCTTCTCGCGGCGCAGGGGGGCCGTGCGCCAGAGGGTGTCGATCTCCTCGAGCATGCGGCGCTCGGTGCGCCGGGTCTCGGTGTCGTTCTCGCCCGCGGCGTCGTGCTCCCCGAGCAGCTCCGACAGGCGGCGGATGCTCGTGGAGATGGCGCGGCGGCGCGCCTCGGTGGGGTGGGCCGTGAAGACGGGGTGGAAGCGCAGCGCCTGCAGACGCTCGAGGGCGGTGTCCTCACCGACCTCGCTCGAGAGACGTTCGAAGGCCGCGGCGATCGTGTCGGGCGTGCCGGCTCGCGACGCTCGGTCGCCCCGCTCGCGCAGCACGCGGACGCGCTGGTGCTCCTCGACGAGGTTGACCAGGTGGAAGTACGCCGTGAAGGCCCTCGCCACCTCGTCGGCCCGCTCGATCGAGAAGCCGTCGGCGATGGCCGCGGCCCTCTCGAACGCCTCGGAGGTCTCGTCGGTGTAGGCCTGGATCGTCGCCGTGCGCAGCCGCTCGACGTCGTCGTACAGTCCGGGGGAGCCGCTCTCCTGAAGGACACGGCCCAGGAGGGAGCCGAGCAGGCGCACGTCGGCGCGCATCTGCTCGGGGAGCTCCTGGCCGGCTTCGAAACGGCCCACGAGGTCGATGGCCTCGGTCGGGGTCAGTTCACGCACACGCCCCAGATTATCCGCGTCGCGTCGTGCCCCGATGACATGTGACGAACCGGGACCGTCGCGTCGACGGAATGCAGGACATTCTTCGGCGGGGTGGGGCCGGCGCCGCAGGTTTTCGAGGGTGCGGGGAAGTGGCATCCGCAATCTCCTGCGATGTGCATCCGGGGGTTCCCGGGGCACGCGCGACGCGGGCGCCCGGGTTCGCCGCCGGGCCTGCCGCGGCGGGGGATACTCGGGGCAGCGGCACCGCCGGGGCCGCGGGAGGAGAGCCGTGAGCGAGGACGCCCTGCGGGAGGCCGCCGAGACCATGCACGCCGTGCGGGAGCGCTGCGTGTGGACGCAGCGGATCGATCACCGCGATCTCGTGCCCTACCTCGTCGAGGAGAGCGCCGAGGTCATCGACGCCGTCGAGACCGGAACGCGGGCGGACCTGCGCGAAGAGCTCGGGGATCTGCTCTGGCAAGTGCTCTTCCACGCCGAGATCGCCGCGGGGTCCGCCGACGACCCCTTCGACATCGACGACGTCGCGCGCGGCCTGACCGAGAAGATGGTGCGGCGGCATCCTCACGTCTTCGGGGATGCCGTGGCATCCACTCCGGAGGAAGTGCTCGTGCACTGGAACGCGGCGAAGGCCGCCGAGAAGCGCGAGCGCACGAGCGTGCTCGACGGCGTGAGCGACCACATGCCCTCGTTGGCCCTCGCACAGAAGGTGGTCGGCAAGGCCGCCCAGGTGGGAGTCGCCGCGCCGACGCACCGCCTCGCCGAGCCCACGAGCGAGGACGAGCTGGGCGATGCACTGCTCTGGCTCGTGCAGCGCGCGCGCCAACAGGGCTGGGATGCCGAACGCGCGCTACGCGAACGTCTCCGCGCGCTTCGCGAGGAGGTGCGTGCGGCCGAGCAGACCTGACCGGCGCCGAGATCACACGCGATCGCCGAGAAGACCCGAGGCGGCGACTCTTGCGGGGTCGTCTCGGCGATCACGGGTCATCTCGGTGCGGCGCACGCCCGGGCCCGCGCTCGCGGAGCCGCGAGAGCCTGGAACAATGGACGCGTGGCATCCGTGAACCCGCCGCGCGGCATGCGCGACTTCCTCCCCGCCGACAAGGCCCGCCGCGAGCGCGTGCTCGCCGTCATCCGCGAGCGCTACCGCGCGCACGGGTTCGACGAGATCGAGACCCCGGTGCTGGAGGACTACGACCGCCTCCACGCGGGTATCGGCGGAGACAACGAGAAGCTGTCGTTCAGCATCCTCAAGCGCGGGATGGATGCCGACGGCATCCGGGCGGCGGCCGACGACCCGTCCGCTCTGGCCGACCTGGGCCTGCGCTACGACCTGACGGTCCCCCTCGCGAGGTTCTACGCGACGCACCGCGCGCAGCTGCCGACGGTGTTCCGCGCGATCCAGATCGCTCCGGTGTGGCGCGCCGAGCGTCCGCAGAAGGGGCGCTACCGGCAGTTCGTACAGTGCGACATCGACGTCATCGGCGACGCCTCGCCGCGCGCGGAGGCGGAGTTGATGATCGCGAGCCTCGACGTGCTGGACGCACTGGGGCTCGAGGGCGGCTCGATCCGCGTCAACGACCGCCGCGCACTCGACGCGATGCTGGATGTGTTCGGGTTCATCGCCGACGAGCGTCCGGGTGTGCTCATCACGATCGACAAGCTCGACAAGATCGGCGTGTCGGGCGTGGTCGCCGAACTGCGCGAGCGGGGTGCGACTCCCGCCGCGGTCGACGCCTGCTCGGCGTACCTGGAGCGCCCGCAGGGCGGCGGTGAGGCGTTCGGTGAGGCGCAGATCCGCGCGGGTCTTCCGGACGGCATCCCCGACGAGATCGTCGAGCACCTCGTCGACCTCGGTGCAACGGTCGCCGCGGCACGCGGCGGACGGGTGCCACTGGTGTTCGATCCGTTCCTGGTGCGCGGGATGGGCTACTACACGGGCACCATCTTCGAGCTCGCCCACCCGAGCGTCGACTACTCGCTCGGCGGCGGAGGGCGGTACGACGGGATGATCGGCCGGTTCCTCGGCCAGCAGGTCGCCGCGGTCGGCTTCTCGATCGGCTTCGAGCGTCTCGTCGACCTTCTGCCCGAGACCGCCGCGGACTGCGCGGGTTCCGTCGTGCTGGTGCACGACCGAGACGTGCCGCTCGCTCAGCTGCTCGCTCTGAAGACCCACCTCGTGGCGAACGGCGTGCGCGTGCGCATCGAACAGCGCGCGAAGAACATGAAGGCGCTGCTGGAGCGCTCAGCCGCCGACGGCTACACCGCCTTCGCCACGGTCGGCACCGAGACGACCGCGGAGACGCTCGAGCTCAAGCCCCTCGCCTGAGCAGGAGGGGAGGCCGTCGCCGCGACGGCGGCCGCGCCGCGCCGAGAGCGACGTTTACGCGACGGCGCTGACGACGGCGTCGTGGGGGCTCTCCGCGGCGGGCCGCCGGCTGAGGCGACGGGACTGCGGCATCCGGTGCCCTCGGGATGGACCCAGGATGCCGGGAGACCCGCTTCGCCTCGGCGTCACGCCGCGTCCACCCGGTGTTCATCGCGGCTCGGTGTCATCGGGGGATGCGCGCGCGTCGACCGGTGACCCTGACCGCCGCCTCGACGCTCGCGCTCCTCGGGGCCGGCGTGGTGGGCCTGCGCACACTCATCGCGCGCCAGGCGGCCATCGCCCGCCGACGCATCGGCAAGCCCCTCGGCGAGCAGGCTCTGGACGCCGACCGCGTGTGGCGCCGCAAGAAGCACCCGGGTGAGCCCGTGGAGCTGCTGCTGCTCGGCGACTCGATCGCGGCGGGGCTCGGGGCCGGACATCGACGCGACACGCTCGGTGCGCGGCTCGCCAAGGGCATCGCCCGCTCCGCCGGCCGTCCGGTACGTCTGCGCACCGCGGCGGTCGTCGGTTCCGAGACCTCCGCCCTGGCCGCTCAGGTCGCCGCCGTGCCCGCGGGCTACCGGCCCGATGTCGCCGTCATCGTCGTGGGCGGCAATGACGTGACGCACCGCATCCCCGCCTCGCGCGCCGCGGAGCAGCTGGCGCAGACCGTCGTCGCGCTGCGTGAGCGCGGGGCGCCGGTCGTGGTGGGCACGTGCCCCGACCTCGGCACGCTGCGTGCCATCCCTCAGCCCCTGCGTGCGCTCGCCGCCCGTTCATCGCGACAGCTCGCGGCGGCGCAGGCGGCCGCCGTGCACCGCGCCGGTGGGCGCGTGGTGGCCCTCGCCCGCGCGGTCGGCCCGGTCTTCGCCGAGCGGCCCGACGAGATGTTCAGCGTCGACCGCTTCCACCCCAGCGCGCTCGGGTACCGCCGCACCGCCGAGGCGCTGTTGCCCGCCGTGCTCGCGGCGCTCGAGACGGCCGACGAGAGCACACCCGCGAACCGGACGCGAGTGGGGCCGGGCGCGGTCCCGGGCGCGATGCGCGCGGCGGCGCCGCGGTGAGAGCGGCCGGCCGAGAGCGGCCATGCGCCCGGTGAACGCATAAGTCGCGGTCGTACCGTGCCCTCACGCCTCCTCTCGCTCTCCTCCTGACCACCTGGTACGCCGATCCGCTCGCGATCGGCGTGGTCGTCGTGGCATCCGTCGCCTACCTGGCCGGGGTCGCGCGCGTGCGGCGCCGCGGCGAGCACTGGCCGGTGCGGCGCACGATCGGCTTCTTCGCGCTCGGTCTCGGCAGCTACGCGGTCGTGGAGCTGGGCTTCCTCGGCGCGTATTCGGCCGAGTTGCGCTGGGCGTTCTCGACCCGAATCGCCCTGCTGATCTTCGCGGTGCCCGCCGGTATCGCCAGCGGGCGCCCGCTCGACCTGCTCGCGCAGGCCGGCGGAGGACCGGCCGCGGCACGGGTGGCCCGGCTCCTGCGCTCGCGCTTCGTGCGCATCAGCGGCAACGCGATGGTGGCCACCCTCGTCATCGCGGCGGTGTTCTGCCTGTTCCTCACGCCGGTGGCCGGCATCCTGCGCGTGAACCCGGTGATCGAGGGGCTGCTGGGCATCCTCGTCCCGCTGGTGGGGCTCGCGATGGTGCTGCCCATGACGGCCCTCGGCGCCCTGCACACGGCGACGTTCGTGACGATCGAGTTCCTGCTCGCGTTCGTCGAGCTGCTCATCGACTCGGTGCCCGGTCTGCTGCTGCGCCTGAACGACTCGGTGCTGGACCTCGTCCCGGATGCCGCGCGGGCGATGTCGTGGTGGCCCTCGACGCTGCACGACCAGCACCTCGCCGGCGACATGATCTGGTTCATCGCCGAGTTCGCCGACGTGCCGATCCTCGTCATCCTCATGATCCGGTGGATGCGCACCGACCGCGCTGAGGCGAAGGGCTTCGACGACCTCTCCGACGAGGAGTACGACGAGATGACCCGCGCCCACCTGCGCGCCGAGCGTTGACCCCGGAGCATCCCCTCGTCAGGCTGGGGTGGTGCGCACCCACGACGACGTCGACGCCTTCCTGACCGACACCCTCGTCGGATCCGACCCCCTCCTCGACGCGGCCCTGCGCGCGCAGCACGACGCCGGGCTCCCGGCGATCGAGGTGGCCCCGGTGAACGCGAAGTTCCTGCATCTCCTCGCGCGCATCGCGGGCGCTCGCCGGGTGCTCGAGATCGGCACCCTCGGCGGCTACTCCACGATCTGGCTCGCCCGGGCCGTGTCCGCCGAAGGCCGCGTCGTGACCATCGAGGCCGAGCCCGCGAATGCCCGGGTCGCCCGCGCCAACCTGGAGCGCGCCGGGGTGGCCGACCGTGTCGAGATCCTCATCGGCCGCGGCGCCGACGTGCTGCCCACTCTCGACGGCGGCGAACCCTTCGATCTGATCTTCATCGACGCCGACAAGGAGTCGAACACGATCTACCTCGACTGGGCCGCGCGTCTCGGCCGGCCCGGAACCGTGGTCGTGCTCGACAACGTCGTGCGCGGGGGAGAGGTCGCCGACGCCGACACGGCCGACCCGAAGGTGGAGGGGGCGCGACGTGGGATCGAGATGCTCGGCGCCGATCCCCGCTTCGACGCCACCGCCCTGCAGACCCTCGATCGCAAGGGCTGGGACGGGGTCGCCCTCGCGATCGTGACGGAGTCCGCGGCATCCGGGAAGAGCTCGGAAACGACCTGAAGCGCGCGCGTTCGCCGCCGCCGGGCCACGGCTGACGCCCCGGGTCCGTTCACGCCGTCCCTCCTCGTCCCCACGCCCGTCACCCCGGGTCACTAGACTCGACCGTGGACCGACGACGTTCCGCCCTCTTTCCACCAGAACCAACGAGGAGTCCTTCGTGGCACTTATCGAGGCTGTCAACGCGCGCGAGATCCTGGATTCGCGCGGTAACCCGACCGTCGAGGTGGAGGTGCTCCTCGACGACGGCATCGTCCAGCGGGCGGCCGTCCCCTCCGGCGCGTCCACCGGCGCCTTCGAGGCCTACGAGCTGCGCGACGGTGACAAGAGCCGTTACAGCGGCAAGGGCGTGCTCAAGGCCGTCGCCGCCGTCGTCGACGAACTCGGCCCCGCCATCGAGGGCGTCGAGGCGAGCGAGCAGCGCATCATCGACGAGATCCTGATCGACACCGACGGCACCGACAACAAGTCGCGCACCGGCGCCAACGCCATCCTCGGCGTCTCGCTCGCCGTCGCCAAGGCCGCCGCCGACAGCGCCGACCTGCCCCTGTTCCGCTACCTCGGCGGTCCCAACGCGCACCTGCTGCCCGTTCCCCTGTTCAACGTCATCAACGGCGGCGAGCACGCCGACAACGGCATCGACTTCCAGGAGTTCTTCCTCGCGCCCATCGGCGCCGAGACCTACGGCGAGTCGCTGCGCTGGGGCACCGAGGTGTACCACGTCCTCAAGGGCGAGCTGAAGTCCGCGGGCTACAACACCGGTCTCGGCGACGAGGGCGGGTTCGCCCCCGACCTGCCCAGCAACCGCGAGGGCCTCGACTTCCTGATCCGCGCGATCGAGAAGGCCGGCTTCACCCCCGGTACGGACATCGCCGTCGGCCTCGACGTCGCCGCGACCGAGTTCTACAAGGACGGCGTCTACACCGTCGAGGGCAAGGAGTGGAGCGTCGACACGCTCGTCGACTACTTCGCCGACCTCGTCGCCAACTTCCCGATCGTCACCATCGAGGACGCCCTCGCCGAAGACGACTGGGACGGCTGGAAGAAGCTGACGGATGCCATCGGCTCCAAGGTCCAGCTCGTCGGCGACGACCTGTTCGTGACCAACCCGAAGCGTCTGCAGCAGGGCATCGACCTCGGTGTCGCGAACTCGTTGCTGGTGAAGGTCAACCAGATCGGCACGCTGTCCGAGACGCTGGATGCCATCTCCCTCGCCACCCGCTCGGGGTACACCTCGATGCTCTCGCACCGCTCCGGCGAGACCGAGGACACCACCATCGCCGACCTCGCGGTCGCGGTGAACGCCGGCCAGATCAAGACCGGTGCTCCCGCGCGCAGCGAGCGCGTCGCGAAGTACAACCAGCTGCTGCGCATCGAGGAAGACCTGGGCGACGCGGCGGTCTTCGCCGGGCGCTCGGCGTTCCCCCGTTTCAAGGGCTGACGACCGACACGCGAGGAGGGGGAGCCGGACGGCTTCCCCTCCTTCGTCGTTCCCGGCTGGAGGATGCCGAGACCCCGGCGCGTCCGCGGGAGGCGCGCCCCTCGCGACGTAGACTCGCCTGCGGTTCGATGCCCGGTCAGACGGGTGAACGAGAGGGGATGCCGTGGAACGACCGACACTGCCTCCCCGTCGCCCCGCGGCATCCGAGACGCCGAAGACGTCCAAGGCCCCCAAGACGCCCACGCGTTCCGCGGGTTCGCCGGTGAAGAAGCGGCCGCAGCCCACCCCGTCGTCGGTGCGGACGCGCCCCGCGCGCGCGGGTGCGCCGACGCGGCGGGTCGACGTGCGCGAGTGGCTCGGTCGCGTCCGCATCTCGGGATTCGTCGTGATCATGCTGGGGCTCGTGGTGCTCGGGACCTTCGTGCTCGTGCCCACAGTGGGCACGTACATGGACCAGCGCCAACAGGTCCAGGCCCTCCGCAGCGCCGTCGAGCTCAGTCAGAGCGAGGTCGCCGAGCTGCAGACGCAGCGCGACCGGTGGTCCGACCCGGCGTACATCCGCACGCAGGCCCGGGAGCGGCTCGGCTACACGTTCCCCGGCGAGGTGGTGTACCTCATCGACAACGATCTGCCGGCCTCGGCGACGCCGCAGGAGCCGGACGAGGTCAGCGGAGACGTCGGGCAGACCCGCACCGACTGGATGACGCAGCTCGTGCGTTCCGTGGCCGCCTCGGGAGCGGCGCAGGTCGCCGTGCCGACCACGCCGGAGATCGGTGTGCCCGACCCGACCCCGGCCCCCGCGGGCTGACGCGGGCGGCACCGGCCGCCATGTGGATCGTCCGTCGCCCGCCTCGGGCGGCTGCGGGCGGCTCCGGGTACCCTGGGACCGATGACTACCGCACCTCTTCCCCCCGCTTCCGACGCCGACATCGCCGTTCTGCAGGCGCAGCTCGGCCGCGTTCCGCGCGGGGTCGTCGGGATCGCCGCGCGATGCGCGTGCGGCAATCCGACGGTGGTCGCGACGTCGCCGCGACTCGACGACGGCAGTCCGTTCCCCACCTTCTACTACTTGACGCACCCCGCCGCGACGGCGGCGATGTCGGTGCTCGAGGCCGGACACGTCATGAAGGAGTTCTCCGACGAGCTCGCTGCCGACGAAGAGCTTCAGGCCGCCTACCTGAGTGCTCACGAGGCGTATCTGCGCGACCGTGCCGCTTACGGCGAGCCCGAGGAGATCGCGGGCATCTCGGCGGGCGGCATGCCCACGCGCGTGAAGTGCCTCCACGCTCTGGCGGGCCATGCCCTGGCCGCGGGTCCCGGCGTCAACCCGATCGGCGACCGCGCCCTGGAGCGCGGCACCTGGTCGCCCGAGCGGTGCGTCTGCGAGAGCCCCGGGGCCGGCGGATGAAGCGCGTCGTCGCCGCGGTGGCAGCCGTCATCCTGGTGGCGGTGCTGACCGGCGCGACGGCGGCTCCCGTGGCGACGCCGGGACCCGTGCCCGAGGACCCGACCGACTCCGTGCGGGCGGGGGAGTACTGGCTGGACCAGTACGGCGTGCGCGAGGCCTGGAAGACCACGCGCGGCGCGGGGCAGACGATCGCCATCATCGACACCGGCATCGCACGCGGACCGGCGGAGTTCACCGGGGCGGTCGTCGGCGGCACCGACGTGTCGGGCGTCGGCTCGTCCGACGGGCGCACTCCGGTGGGAGCGGTGGATGCCAACCACGGCAGCTGGGTCGCCTCCCTCGCTGCCGCGCGCGGCACCGGCAACGGCCGGGGCATGATCGGCGTCGCTCCGGAGGCCGAGCTGCTGTCGATCTCGGTGGGCTTCGGTGCGTCGACCACGAAGCCGTTCACGGAGCAGATCGCCGAAGCCATGCGCTGGGCGGTCGACAACGGCGCGACGATCATCAACCTCTCGCTCACGACGAACACGCTCGACTGGGACACCAGCTGGGACACCGCCTTCCAGTACGCGTTCGACCACGACGTGGTCGTCGTGGTGGCGGCGGGGAACCGGGGCAGCGGCACCGATCGCGTCGGCGCACCCGCGACCATCCCCGGCGTGCTCGCCGTCGGGGGCGTCGACCCGAGTGGGACGGCCAGCAACAGCGCGTCGACGCAGGGCATCACGATCGGACTCTCGGCCCCCAGCGAGCGGCTGATCGGCGTCTCCGCCGACGGGACCCTCGTGGGCTGGAACGGCACGAGTGGAGCGGCGCCCATCGTGGCGGGCATCGCCGCGCTCGTGCGCTCGGCTCACCCCGACCTCGACGCCGACAACGTGCTGAACCGACTCATCCAGACCGCCAAGCCCGCCGCCGGAGCGGCGACCGTTCCCGACAAGCTCTACGGCTACGGACTGGTGGACGCCGCCGGAGCGGTCTCCTCGTCTCGCGTCGACGCGGTCAGTGAGAATCCGCTCGGCAGCCTCGCCGAGTGGATCCGTCTCTATCGCCGCGCTGACGCGGCACCGGCGCCGACGCCCACGGCGACGGCGATCGAGATCCCGCCGCTCCCGCCGGTGGCCTCCGCGCCCGACGCGGGTTCGCCTCTGCTGCCGTCGCGCGATAGCGTGCTCTACGGATCGTTGCCGCTCGGCGGGGCGACGCTGGCGGCTATAATGATTGCGCTCGGCGTCAGTGCTGCTGCCCGGCGAATCCGACAGGCGCGCACCTCCCGCGAGCCGAGCCGCACCACAAACGAGGAGTCCCTCCCATCGTGAGCAACACCGTGCCTAAAATCCTCATCGTCGGTGGGGGCTACGCAGGTTTCTACACCGCTTGGAAGCTCGAGAAGCTCCTCGGCCGCAACGAGGCCGAGGTCACCCTCGTCGACCCGCTGCCCTACATGACGTACCAGCCGTTCCTCCCCGAGGTCGCGGCCGGTGAGATCGAGCCCCGCCACGTGGTGGTGGGCCTGCGTCGCCACCTCAAGCGCACGACGGTCATCGCGGGCAAGGTCACCGGCATCTCGCACGCCACCAAGACCGCGACGATCACTCCGATCGCGGGCGATGCGACCATCGAGCAGGGCTACGACCAGATCGTCGTGACGGCGGGCGCCGTGTCGCGCACGTTCCCGATCCCGGGCATCGCCGACAACGCCATCGGCCTCAAGACCATCGAGGAGGCCGTCGCCATCCGCGACCGCCTCACGTCGAACTTCGACAAGGCGTCGGTGCTGCCCGCGGGTCCCGAGCGCGATCGCCTGCTGACCGTCGTGGTCGTCGGCGGTGGATTCGCCGGAATCGAGGTGTTCGCCGAACTGCGCGCGTACGCGTCGTCGCTGCTCAAGCAGTACCCCACCCTGACCTTCGACGACACCCACTTCCACCTCATCGAGGCCATGGGCCGCATCATGCCCGAGGTGTCGCAGAAGACGAGCGAGTGGGTGCTCGCCGACCTCGCGAAGAAGGGTGCCTTCGTGCACCTCGACACGCAGGTCAAGGGCGCCGTCGACGGCGTCGTCGAGCTTTCCACCGGAGAGCAGCTGCCCACCGACCTCATCATCTGGACCGCCGGCGTCATGGCCAACCCCACGGTCGTCCGCGGCAGCGACCTGCCGGTCGAGGAGCGCGGTCGCATCCGCACCCGCCCCGACCTGCGCGTCGGCACCGAAGAGGAGATCGTCGAGGGCGCCTGGGCCGCCGGTGACGTCTCGGCCGTTCCCGACCTGTCGGGCGGCGGCGTCGGCGGCTTCTGCGTCCCCAACGCACAGCACGCGGTGCGTCAGGGCAAGCTCATGGCGAAGAACCTCGTGGCGGTGCTCCGCGGCGAGACTCCGAAGGAGTACAACCACAAGAACCTCGGCGCCGTGGCCGGCCTCGGCCTGTACAACGGCGCGTTCCAGTCGGGCAACATCGCCCTCACCGGTCTGATCGCCTGGTTCGCCCACCGCGGCTACCACGGTCTGGCCATGCCCACGTGGGAGCGCAAGTTCCGCGTGATCGGTGACTGGATGCAGAACATCGTCCACGGCCGGGAGGTCGTCTCGCTCGAGGCCGTGCAGCAGCCGCGCGCGGCGTTCGAAGAGTTCGCCGCCCGTCCGCGTCCGGCGGCGCCCCCGGCCGACGCCCCGGCCGAGAAGAAGCCCGAACCCGTCGCGGCGAAGTAACCCTTCTCTGCCCGAGACCCCCGCGCCCGTCCGGCTGCGGGGGTCTCGGCGTACGGGGCGACGGTGGGCGCGGGGGCGGTTCGCGGTTTTCGTGCGCGGTGCTCGGTGCTCGGTGATAGCGCTCGGTGTGCAGCGCGTCGCGCGATGCCGTCGCGTGCGGTGCGCTCGCGCTACGGTGGAGCACGGGCCCCCGTAGCCCAATGGCAGAGGCAGGCGACTTAAAATCGCTTCAGTGTGGGTTCGAGTCCCACCGGGGGTACGAGCCTCGGGCCGACCTGGTCCCGCCCCTCTCTCCGGTACCGCGGCACTTCCGGGATCTCGCGCATCCGCATCCCCTGGGAGTCACGGGCCCCCTCCGTAACGGCAGCCCGCCCGCAGTTACACTGGAGGGCAATCTCTCGAACGGAGTGTGGGGACTTATGTGGGAGTGGCTCGTACCGGTCATCGTGATCGCCGGCGTCGTGGTGATCGCGGCCATCTACCTGTGGGCCACCTACAACGCGCTGGTGGCGCTGAACGTGCGCGTCGACGAGGCGTGGAGCGACATCACCGTGCAGCTCAAGCGTCGTGCCGACCTGCTGCCCAACCTCATCGAGACAGTGAAGGGCTACGCCGCACACGAGAAGGCCGTGTTCGAGAACGTCACGCGGGCACGCGCAGAGACGCTCTCGTCAGAGGGGCCGATCGAGGCGGGCGTCGCCGAGGGTCACATGCAACAGGCGCTGAGGTCGTTGTTCGCGGTGGCGGAGGCCTACCCTCAGCTGCAGGCCAGCCAGAACTTCCTGCAGCTGCAGCACGCGATCGTCGACGCCGAAGACAAGATCCAGGCGTCGCGCCGGTTCTACAACGGGGGCGTGCGCGAGCTGAACACCAAGATCAAGGTGTTCCCGAACAACATGTTCGCCCGTCAGCTCGGTTTCCACGAGCGCGAATTCTTCGAGGTCATCGACGGCGCGGCCATCTCCGAACCCCCACGCGTCCAGTTCTGATCGAACGCGCCTCCTCCGTTTCGACGGCGGGGCGCGTTCTAGTTCGTCCGACCGTCGGGATGGTCGTGGCGATCCGCTCGCAGTGCGCCGGCGAGGGCGTCCGACGCGTCTCCCCACCGCGAAACGGTGACGTGCTCCAGACCCTGCCACCGCGCGGCGGTGCGGAGTTCGGCGGCCACGCGTTCGGCGGCATCCGGCGGCGCCCCGGGCTCCCACCACGCCGACTGCACGCGCAGGGCGCTGCCGGCGCGGTCTGCCTTGAGGTCGAGCCGACCCACGACATCGTCACCGACGATCACCGGCAGCGAGTAGTAGCCGAAACGACGCTGAGGGGCGGGTGTGTAGATCTCGATGCGGTAGTCGAAGTCGAACAGCCGCTCGGCGCGGTCGCGGAACCACACGACGGGGTCGAAGGGCGAGAGGATCGCCGCGGCGTCTACCCGGCGGGGCCGGGCGGCGTCGCGGTGCAGCCACGCCTTCGCGGGCCGGCCGGCCACCTGCCACCCGTCCACCTGAACAGGGAGGATTTCGCCGGCGTCGACGAGGTCGTGGACGGCGGCGAGCACGGCGGGCCGGTCGCGGATGCGCCAGTAGTCGGCCAGGTCGGATGCCGTCGCGACACCGTATGCGACGGCCGCGCGTCGGATGAGCTCGGCGATGGCTTCGCCGCGCGGGACGGACGACTCCAGCGCCGAGACGGGGAGCACGTCTGTTGCCAGTGCGTATCGCCGCTCGAACCCCCGTCGCCCCGCGATCGCGACGTCGCCGAACAGCCAGAGGCGCTCCAGGCCGTTCTTGACGTCGTCCCAGCCCCACCACGACCCGCGCGGACCGCTGCGGGCGTCGTGGTCGATCTCGGCCGGCCTCAGCGGTCCCCGCTCCGCCAGCTCGTCGCGCAGCCACTGCAGCAGCGGCCGATGGGCCTCCGCCCACTCATCGTGGCCGTACTTCTCGCGCATCGCGTCGCGACGGAACTGCAGCAGCGGCCAGTCGTCGACGGAGACGAGGGATGCCACGTGCGCCCACGACTCGACCCATCTCGGCCGCCGCTCGAAGGCGAGCCGGTCGAGCAGGGTGGTGTCGTAGGCGCCGAGACGCGCGAACAGCGGCATGTAGTGCGACCGGGAGAAGACGTTGACGGAGTCGATCTGCAGGATGCGCATGCGGGTGAGCGCGCCCGTGACCTGACGCGTGCCGACCGTCTCGGGGCGGGCGCGGGCGAAGCCCTGCGCCGCGAGGGCGATGCGGCGCGCGTCGGCGCGACGGAGCGTCGTTGTCATACCTGCCAACGTATCCACCCCCTCCGACATGCAGCGATCGACGGGGGAGCGCGGCGGTAGGCTGACGGGATGAGCGACACCGGTCCCGAGCCCCGCGGATCGCTGCTCGACGCTCTGAAGCGCCGCACCGTCTCGAGCGACCTGCAGCCGCCGGTTCCGCCCGCCCTGCGACAGGCCACCGCGTACGCGTGGCGGCTGCTCGTCATCGCGGCTGCCCTGGGCGTCATCATCTTCGTCGTCATCCAGCTGAAGCTGCTGGTCGTGCCGTTGCTGGTCGCCGTGCTGATCACGGCGCTGGTGTGGCCGGGCTTCTCGTTCCTCCTACGGCACCGCTGGCCCAAATGGCTGGCGATCGTCGTGACGGTGCTCGGCACCATCGCCATCATCTCGGGTCTCGTGTGGCTCGCGGTGTGGCAGATCTCGCGTGAGTTCGGCTCCGTGCGCGACCGCACGGTCGACGCCGTCGGTCAGTTCCGGCAGTACCTCATCGACGGGCCGCTGCACCTCAGCGCTCAGCAGATCGACGACGGCCTCCGCCAGGCGGGCACGTTCGTGCAGCAGCAGGCGGAGGTGCTGTACACGGGTGCCCTGGCGATCGGTACGACCCTCGGGCACGTCGCCACCGGTGTGCTGCTCACCCTCTTCATCCTCCTGTGCCTGCTCGCCGACGGCGGCGGTATCTGGCGGTGGACGACGCGGCTGTTCCCGCGCGTCGCCCGCCCCGCCGTGGACGGCGCCGGGCGAGCCGGGTGGCGGACGGTCAAGAGCTACGCCCGCACGCAGTTGCTCGTCGCCTCGATCGACGCGATCGGCATCGGACTCGGCGCGTTCATCCTCGGCGTGCCGCTGTCGATCCCGATCGGCGTGCTCGTCTTCCTCGGCGCGTTCATCCCCTTCGTCGGGGCGGTCGCGACGGGCGCCCTCGCCGTCTTCATCGCCCTGGTCTACAACGGCCCGCTCGTGGCGTTGTTCATGCTCATCGTCGTGCTCGGTGTGCAGCAGCTCGAGAGCCACGTGCTCCAGCCGATCCTCATGGGCTCGGCCGTCAAGGTGCACCCGCTCGCCGTGGTGCTGGTCGTCGCGGGCGGGGCGATGATCGGGGGCATCGCCGGCGCCCTGTTCGCCGTCCCGCTCGCCGCGTTCGTCAACGTCGTCGCGGTGTACCTCAGCTCGAAGGCGTGGCAGCAGAACGGCGACGCCCTGGCATCCCCGGATCTCATCTGGCGGACCGTCCCGCGCGAGCGCGGAAGGAGATCATGAACGACACTCCCACCCTGGCCGAATTTGAGGATGCCGCGCAGGCTCTGCGCGGCATCATCACGCGGACGCCCCTCGACGAGTCTCTGCACCTGAGTGAGCTGCTCGGGGTGCCGGTGAACCTCAAGCTCGAGAATCTCCAGCGCACGGGCTCGTTCAAGATCCGCGGCGCGACGTACCGCCTCTCGCGTCTGACCGCCGAGGAGCGCGCCCGCGGCGTGGTCGCGGCATCCGCCGGCAATCACGCGCAGGGTGTGGCCCTCGCGGCGCAGCAACTCGGCATGTCGGCGACGATCTTCATGCCGCTGGGTGTTCCCGTGCCGAAGCTGCTCGCCACGCGCGGGTACGGCGCGGAGGTGATCCTGGAGGGTGCCACGGTCGAGACACCGCTGCGTCTCGCCGCCGAGTTCGCGGAGCGCACGGGCGCGGTGTTGATCCACCCCTTCGACCACCGCGACATCGTCGTGGGGCAGGGGACCCTCGGTCTGGAGCTGGTCGAAGACATGCCCGAGCTCGAGACCGTCATCGTCGGGATCGGCGGGGGAGGGCTCGCCGCGGGCGTCGCCGCCGCGGTGAAGGCCCGTGCCGCCGCCGAGGGCCGCAAGGTGCGCATCATCGGCGTGCAGGCGCACAACTCCGCCGCCTACCCGTCGTCGCTCGCCGCGGGCTACCCGATGCAGGTCGAGACGACACCGACGATCGCCGACGGCATCGCGGTCGCTCGTCCCGGCGACCTGCCGTTCGAACTGATCCGCCAGTACGTCGACGAGGTCGTCACGGTCACCGAAGACGACATCGCCCGCGCGCTCCTCGTGCTGCTCGAACGTGCCAAACAGGTGGTCGAACCCGCGGGCGCCGTGGGCGTGGCCGCGATCCTCGCGGGCAAGGTGCACGCCACCGGACCGACGGTCACGATCCTCTCGGGCGGCAACATCGATCCACTGCTGCTGCAGCGCGTGGTGGCGCACGGGCTCTCGGCATCCGGCCGCTACATGTCACTGCGCATCCCGCTTCCCGACCGCCCGGGACAGCTCGCGCGCGTGTCGGAGTTGCTCGCCCAGGTGGGCGCCAACGTCATCGAGGTGCTGCACACACGCCACGGGCAGGGCTTGCAGATCAGCGAGGTCATCCTGCAGCTGAGCGTGGAGACGCGCGGCGAGGAGCACCGGGCGCTCGTCATCCGAACGCTCGAAGACGCCGGGTTCGTCGCGACCGTCGTTCCCAACTGACGCCCGCCGACGCGGCGAGCGGAGGTTTCCACCGCAGACGCCGCGAGCCGCCCACCCCGGATCGGGGGAGCGGCTCGCGGACGAAGGGGATTACTGTCCCGAGTAGGTTTCGACCTTGACGATCTCGACGGAGATCTGCTTGCCGTTGGGGGCGGTGTAGGAGTTCTTGTCGCCCTCTTTCAGACCGAGGATCGCGGCGCCGAGCGGCGAGGCCTCGCTGTAGACGTCGAGCTCGGAGTCGACCGCGATCTCGCGGTTGCCGAGGAGGAACACCTCTTCGCCGCCGGCGATCACGGCGGTGACGACGGTTCCCGACTCGACCACACCGTGGCTCTCGGGGGCCTCGCCGACCTTGGCGTCTTTGAGAAGCTGCTGGAGGGTGCGGATGCGCGCCTCCTGCTTGCCCTGCTCGTCTTTCGCGGCGTGGTAGCCGCCGTTCTCCTTGAGGTCGCCCTCTTCGCGCGCGGCCTCGATGCGCTTCGCGATCTCCTCGCGGCCGGTGGTCGAGAGGTGCTCGAGCTCGTTGGCGAGGCGGTCGTAGGCGTCTTGCGTGAGGAACGTCACCTGAGCGTCGTTGGACACGGTTACTCCTTCGTCGAGGCGCTGACGGCGAGCGTGTCGGGCCGTCGGCGGGGGATATGTCGAACGCCCCGGCATCGAGCCGGGGCGCGTCGTGACCTGCGAGTTTACGGCACCCAGCAAGCGTTGACAAAACCCGTGGTCGCCAACGACAGCGTCGGGATCTGCTCGGTGAAGGCGCGCGAGTGCTCCTCGGATGCCGGGTACTCGACGACCCGCCATCCCACAGTGCCGTGCTCCTCGTCGCGGGCCTCGAGGGCGCACGCGACGGGCTGGCCGGTGGGGGCCGTGATCTGGAACGTCGTGGTCACGGTGCGGTCGTCGACCACCGTGAAGCCGGTGTCGGTGGCGGTGACGGAGGACAGGCTGCTCGACACCGTCGTCCACCCGAGGTAGCCGATGGCGCCCAGGGCCAGAACCGCGACGATCGACCAGCTCACGATGCGCCGCCGCGGCGAGCGTGTGCGCCCGTAGCGGTCGTCGAGCAGCTCTTGCGTCGTCATGGTCTCCCCGGGCTTTAGGCTGGAGTTCCAGGCTACGCGCTTCCGCCCGGACCGAAGGACTCCATGCTCCCCGTGATCGTCGCCCTCGTGACCACGCCCACCCCGGCCGCCACTCCCGATCCCGCGATCGTCACGCCCGGACCGCTCGGCTTCGCCGCGATCGCCTTCATCGGCCTCGCCGTGTTCCTCCTCGTGTGGGACATGCTGCGGCGCATCCGCCGCGGGCGTTACCGCGAGGAGGTCAACGCGGAACTGGATGCCGAGGAGCAGGCGCGCGCGGCCGAGGCCGCCAGCGAGACCGACGACGAGGACATCGATCCCGCCGCACCGCGGAGCTGATCCCGGCTCAGGGGCCCGGCATCCGGCATCCGCGGACCTCCCCGGCGCAGACAGGGCCCGACCCCGGGTTTTCGTGGGGCTTCGAGCGGCCCGCGCACTCCGGACACGGCGCCCGAGAAGCGACGCTTCTCGCCGGCGGCGGACGATCAGCCGCCGTGGTACGCCGGGGCCAGGGCGATGAGAAGACACGCGGTCCAGTGGCAGAGGAACGCCAGCACCGTGCACACGTGGAAGATCTCGTGGAACCCGAAGTGTCCCGGCCACGGGTTGGGCTTCTTGATCGCGTAGACGATGGCGCCCGCAGTGTAGAGCAGGCCACCCACCACGACGAGCACCATCATCGCGACGTTGGCCGCGAGCAGATCGCCGAGGTACATCACGGCCGCCCAGCCGAGCGCGAGGTAAAGGGCGACGTACAGCCATCGCGGTGCGTCGATCCAGAAGACGCGGAACAGGATGCCCAGGAGCGCCCCGCCCCACACGATCGACAGCAGCAGCACCGTCTTCGGCGTCGGGAGGGCCAGGACGGCGAGGGGCGTGTAGGTGCCCGCGATCAGCAGCAGGATGTTCGCGTGGTCGATGCGCTTGAGCACCGCGAGGGTCTTCGGCTTCCAGCGGAACCGGTGGTACAGGGCGGAATTGCCGAACAGCAGCATCGAGGTGGCCATGAAGACCGCGGCCGCCCACTTGCCGGGGGCTCCCTGCGCGAGGGCGATGAGAACGATGCCCGCCGCGATCGCGACGGGGAACGTGCCCGCGTGGATCCAGCCGCGCCACGTGGGCTTGAGCTCGGCCTGCGCGCCCACGGCTCCCGCGTCGAGCAGGGGGAGCTGGGGCATCTCGGGGCCGTCGGCCGGGGTGGAGGTGGTCACCCTTCCGACCCTACGTCTGCACCCATGCTCCGCGAGGAACATGGGTGGACCCTCACCCTTCCCTCAGGAACGACCACCCGCATCGGATGATGGCGACCCACGGTGACGCGATAGCGTAGGCGGGTGGCGCGTGTGTGGAAGAACGAGGGGCGAGGCCCCCTCTATCGTCTGTACATCTCGCGCCTGCGCCGTCGGATGCCGACCACCGTGCCGCATCACGTCGCCATGATGATCGACGGCAACCGTCGGTGGGCGCGGCAGCTGGGGTTCGACAGTGCCGCCCACGGTCACCGCGCCGGAGCGGCGAAGATGCACGAGTTCCTGCGCTGGTGCGACGACCTCGGCATCGAGGTCGTATCGCTGTACCTGCTCTCCAACGACAACCTCGTCAAGCGCGACAGTCGCGAACTCGACGACCTGATCGACATCATCGCGCAGCTCGCGGGCGAACTCTCGCGCGAGCCGGATTGGCGCGTACAGCACGTGGGACGCGCCGAAGGGCTCCCCCCGGCGCTCGCCGAGGTGCTGCACGAGGCCACCGAGCGCACCCGTGGACACAAGGGTCTGCACGTCAATCTGGCGGTCGGCTACGGAGGTCGCAGCGAGATCGTGGATGCCGTGCGCTCGATCATCGTCAAGCACGACGAGTCGGGCGGATCGCTCGAGGAGCTGGCGGCGAGCCTCACTCCCGAGCAGATCGGCGAACACCTCTACACCGGCGGTCAGGCCGATCCCGACCTCGTCATCCGCACCTCGGGTGAGCAGCGCCTGAGCGACTTCCTGCTCTGGCAGTCGGCGCACTCGGAGTTCTACTTCGTCGAGGCGCTCGGTCCCGACCTCCGCGAGGTTGACTTCCTGCGCGCGATCCGCGATTTCGCGGCCCGCGACCGGCGCTTCGGGCAGTGACACGCGGCGGTCCGCCGCCGCCGCAACCGAACTATCTCGCGCGCTCCAGGCGCGGGAACGCGGTGTTCACGAACTCGACACATTCGCGGCGTGTTAACGACCCTGGGGTCGCTCCCGGCGTCGTACGGTGATCACATCGGACACGGAGTCCGGTCGAGTCGACCGTCGGATCGCGACTCGTGACCCACAGGTCGACTCGTGACAACCGGGTGAGACACCCGGGTCGGGAGTGGGTTGTGACTGCACGAGCACCGTACGACCAGCGTCACGTCGTCGAGAGCACCGATACCGATGCCATGGCCGATCAGGCCCTGCGCACCTACGTTCTGGATACCTCCGTCCTTCTGAGCGACCCGCGGGCGTTCTTCCGCTTCGCCGAGCACTCGGTCGTGATCCCCGTCGTGGTGATCACCGAGCTCGAAGGCAAACGTCACGACCCCGAGATCGGGTATTTCGCCCGCCAGGCGCTGCGCCACCTGGATGAATTGCGCGTCGAGCACGGACGCCTCGACTTCCCGGTGCCGGTGGGCGACGAGGGCACCCTTCGCGTCGAGTTGAACAACACCGACCCGCAGGTGCTCCCGTCCGGGATGCGAACGGGCGGCAACGACAGCCGCATCCTCGCCGTCGCGATGAACATCGCGCGGGACGGCGCCGAGGTCACCGTGGTGTCCAAGGACCTGCCGATGCGCGTGAAGGCGGCGTCCCTCGGTCTGAGCACCGAGGAGTACCTCGCCGAGCAGGCGATGGACTCGGGCTGGACCGGGATCGCATCCATCGACGTGTCGGGTGACGATCTCGCCGACCTCTACGAGACCGAGGTCGCCGTGAGCGACGCGGTGGTGGGGCTGCCGGTGAACACCGGCCTGGTCATCCACTCCGAGCGCGGCTCGGCCCTCGGGCGAGTGACGGGCAAGGGCGAGTATCGCCTCGTGCGCGGCGACCGGGACGCGTTCGGCCTGCACGGTCGATCGGCCGAGCAGCGCATCGCGCTGGATCTGCTCCTGGACCCCGAGGTGGGCATCGTCTCCCTCGGCGGCCGGGCGGGGACGGGCAAGTCGGCCCTGGCGCTGTGCGCGGCGCTCGAGGCGGTGCTCGAGAGGCAGCAGCAGAAGAAGATCATCGTCTTCCGCCCCCTCTTCGCCGTGGGCGGCCAGGAGCTGGGCTACCTCCCGGGCGACCAGGCCGAGAAGATGGGGCCGTGGGGGCAGGCCGTGTTCGACACGCTCGGCTCGGTGGTGTCGGGCAACGTGCTCGAGGAGGTGCTCGCGCGGGGCCTGCTGGAGGTGCTGCCGTTGACGCACATTCGCGGCCGCTCGCTGCACGATGCCTTCGTCATCGTCGACGAGGCCCAGTCGCTCGAGCGCAACGTGCTGTTGACGGTACTGAGCCGTATCGGGCAGAACTCCCGGGTCGTGCTCACCCACGACGTGGGGCAGCGCGACAACCTGCGGGTCGGTCGGCACGATGGTGTGGCGTCGGTGATCGAGACCCTCAAGGGTCATGGACTCTTCGGCCACGTCACCCTGACCCGCTCGGAGCGCTCGGCGATCGCCGCCCTCGTCACCGAGCTGCTGGAGGCCGGCGAGCTGTCATAACCCGGATGCGGGGGAGGGCCGGGATGCCGTGGCATCCCGGCCCTTCGTCCGGCTCGGGGAGGTGTGGCTTTTGATGAGAGCTTTCTCATGTGCAGCTCCCCGGGTTCTCACGAACGGACGACAGAGTGAAGTCATCGGCGAGGGAGACCTCGTCTCCGCCTCGGCGGTTCCCCCCAAGGAAAACACGAGGTCCGTCCGCGCAGGTCACCGCTCTTCGGGTGAGCCGGAAGACCACCGACGCGATCTCCCCAGCCCCCGGTTATCCCCCGCCGGGGGTTTTCGGGTTGCGGGCGTCACTCCCAGCGGTAGCCGGCTCCACGGACCGTGACGATGTGCGCCGCTCCCACCTTGGCGCGCAGGTAACGCACGTACACATCGACGACGTTCGACGACGGGTCGAAGTCCATGCTCCACACCCGGCTCAGCAGCTGTTCGCGGCTGAGCACCTGACCGGCGTGGCGGATGAACTCCTCCGCGAGGGCGAACTCGCGGGCGCTGAGGTCGATCTCGCGGCTGCCGACCGTGACCCGACGGGCCAGCACATCGAGCGAGACGTCACCGTGCGTGATCGTCGTCGGGTCGATCGACACCGGCTCCCGCAGGCGCGATCGCACGCGCGCGAGCAGCTCGTCGAACTTGAAGGGCTTCGCGACGTAGTCGTTGGCGCCGGCGTCGAGGCCGTCGACCGTATCGCGCGTGCTCGTGCGGGCGGTGAGCATGATGACGGGGATCGTCGCGCCCTGCCCGCGCAGGCTGCGCAGTACTTCGAACCCGTCGAGTGTGGGCAGACCCACGTCGAGGAGCACGAGATCGACCTCGCCCGACAACGCCGAGTCCAGCGCCTCGGCGCCGTCGTCGACGACGAGGGTCTGGTAGCCGGCTGACTCGAGTCCTTTCGCGACGAACGCCGAGATGCGCTCCTCGTCCTCGGCGATGAGGATGCGGGTCATCCGGTGGCCTCTCTCTGCAGAACGACGTCTCCGGCGCGGACGGGCGTCGGCAGCTCGGTGGGGGCGGGGGCGCCGGTCAGCGGGATGTGCAGGGTGACGGTCGCGCCCCCGCCGGGGGTGTCGCCGACGGAGCAGTGCCCGTCGTGCGCCTTGGCGATGGCATCCACGATCGACAGCCCGAGTCCTGAGCCCTCCACTCCGCGACGGGTCGAGAGGCGGTCGAAACGACGGAACACCCGGTGGCGCGCCGCGGGCGGGATGCCGGGACCGTGGTCGCGGATCCAGAGGTGGGCCGTGGTGTCGTCGCTCGAGCTGCCGATCTCGATGGGGGTACCGGCGGGCGTGTACTTCGCGGCGTTGTCGGCGAGCTGCAGCCACGCCTGCACGAGGCGGTCGGCATCGCCGTGGATGCGCACGCGCGAGCGCTGGGCGACGGTCCACGTATGAGCGGGGATGGCTCCCGCGAGCTCGGCCACGCGATCCGTGAGCGCCGCGACGTCGATCACCTCGGCCGAGAGGGTGTCGGTCTCGATGGCGGCGAGGGCGTCGATGTCGTCGACGAGGCGGGAGAGCCGGTCGAGCTCGGCGATTCCCAGGTCGCGCGTCTCGGTCACGTCGTGGGGGTCGGCCGGATCCATCGTCTCGAGGTGCCCGCGCACGATCGTGATGGGCGTCTTCAGTTCGTGCCGCACGTCGTCGAGCAGCTGACGCTGGGCCTCGACCGACATGGCCAATCGATCGAGCATCGAGTTGACCGAGGTGGTGAGGTCGGAGATCTCGTCGTTGCCGTGCGCGCGCAGACGCGTGCCGAGGTCGTCGATGGTGATGGCATCCGCGGTGTCGCGCAGACGACGCAGAGGCGAGAACAGCCGACCGGTGACGAACCAGCCGACCACGCCGACGAGCACCAGCACGCCGAGCGCCGAGGCGGCGTAGGTGAACGACGACAACGCGACCAGCTCCATGCGCTGGTCGATGGAGATGACCTGGACCGCGACGCCGCCCGTGGCATCGACGGCGGCGTACAGAACGGGGCCGCTCGCGCTGTCGAGCTGCCCGGTGCGGCGCCCCGCGTCGATCGCGTCGGCGAGGGATGCCACGAGTGCGGCGTCGTCGGCCAGTGGGAGGCCCGGGGGAGACGGCGTGACCGCGAGCACGCGCAGGCCGTCGATCGCGATCGTCCCGTCGGTGCGGCCGGGGATCGCCGAGGCGACGAGGTCGGCCGCGCTCTCGGTGCTGGTCGAGACTGTGGCGGTGAAGCCGTCGAGCTGACGTTCGGCGTTGGCGAGCACGCGGTCGCGCTGGACGAGGAACGTGACCCCGCCCGCCACGATCATGCCGAGGAGCACGACGCCGAGGATCGCGCCGAGGAGCCGCACCCGCGTCGAGACTGGTCTCGTCGCGGGGCTCATCCTTCGATTATGGCGCGTCGAGGTTGCTCGCCTCGGCGTCGTGCTCGTGTCGGTGGGGACTCAGCCCGGGTGGGTCATCGACAGCAGGTCGAGCTTGGCGTCAAGCACCTCTTCGGTGATCTCGCCGCGCTCGACGTAGCCGAGGTCGATGACGGCCTCGCGCACCGTGATGCCCTTGGCGACGGAGTGCTTGGCGATCTTGGCCGCCGCCTCGTAACCGATGACCTTGTTCAGCGGGGTGACGATCGACGGCGACATGCCGGCGAAGGCCTCGGCGCGCGCGACGTTCGCCTCGAGACCGTCGATGGTCTTGTCGGCGAGCACGCGCATGGAGTTGGAGAGGAGGCGGATGGACTCCAGCAGCGCCGTGCCCATCACGGGGATGGCGACGTTGAGCTCGAAGGAGCCGGACGCGCCCGCCCACGCGACCGTCGCGTCGTTGCCGATGACCCGGGCGCACACCATGAGGGTCGCCTCGGGCACGACGGGGTTGACCTTGCCGGGCATGATCGAGGAGCCGGGCTGCAGGTCGGGGATGTGCAGTTCGCCGAGGCCCGTGTTGGGGCCCGACCCCATCCACCGGATGTCGTTGTTGATCTTCGTCAGCGACACCGCGATCGTGCGCAGGGCGCCGGACGCCTCGACCAGGCCGTCGCGGTTGGCCTGCGCCTCGAAGTGGTCCTTGGCCTCGGTGATCGGCAGCTCGGTCTCCGCCGCGAGCAGCTCGATGACCTTCTGCGGGAAGCCGAGGGGGGTGTTGATGCCCGTGCCGACGGCCGTGCCGCCCAGGGGCACCTCGCCGACGCGGGGGAGCACGGCCTGGACCCGCTCGATGCCGAGGCGCATCTGGCGGGCGTATCCGCCGAACTCCTGGCCGAGGGTGACGGGGGTGGCGTCCATCAGGTGGGTGCGGCCCGACTTGACGATGCCCTTCCATGCCTCGGCCTTGGCCTCGAGCGCCACGGAGAGGTGGTCGAGAGCAGGGATGAGGTCGTCGATGAGCGCCTGCGTCACGGCGATGTGCACAGAAGTCGGGAAGACGTCGTTCGACGACTGGGAGGCGTTGACGTGGTCGTTGGGGTGCACGTCGGAGCCGAGGATGCGCGTGGCGAGGTTCGCGAGCACCTCGTTCATGTTCATGTTCGAGGAGGTGCCGCTGCCGGTCTGGTAGGTGTCGACCGGGAAGTGCGCGTCGTGCGCACCGGTGACGACCTCATCGGCGGCCTGGGCGATCGCATCGGCGATCCCGCCGTCGAGGGTGCCGAGCTCCTTGTTGGCGAGGGCCGCCGCCTTCTTGATGCGTGCGAGGGCGGCGATCTGCGTCGACTCCAGGCCCTTGCCCGAGATCGGGAAGTTCTCGACCGCACGCTGCGTCTGCGCGGCGTACAGGGCGTCTTTGGGCACCCGCACCTCGCCCATGGTGTCGTGTTCGATGCGGTACTCGATGTCGGTCACGTCGTCGTTCCTCCAGGTTGCTTGCGTTGTTCTCAGACGCGGGGGTCGTCCACGTCGCCCACGATGACGACGGGGAACGCTTCCCCTTCGTCGAGCCGGTAGTTGGCGCCGACGACCGCCGTGCGCCCCTCGGCGACGGCCTCGCTGATGAGCTCGGACGCGCGCAGGAGCTCGCCGACGGTGTGGCGCAGGTGCTCCCGCCCGACCAGTTCGGGGTCGACGTGGTCGGGAAGGTGTCCGTCGACGAGGTTCGCACGCTGCACGCGGCGCACGGCCGGCACGATCGGCGCGATCTGGCGCCAGATGTACGCGGGCAGGGTGGGGGCGTCGACGCCGGTGCTGTCGATCGCCGCACCCACCGCGCCGCATGCGTCGTGGGCGAGGACCACGATGAGTGGGACCTCCAGCACGCCGACGGCGTACTCGAGACTGCCGATGACGGAGTCGGAGATGACCTGGCCGGCGTTACGCACCACGAAGAGGTCTCCGAGGCCCTCGTCGAAGATGATCTCGGCGGCCAGGCGAGAGTCGGAGCAGCCGAACAGCGCCGCGGTGGGGTGCTGCGAGCTCGCGAGTTCGGCACGGCGCTCGACGTCTTGACGGGGGTGGGCGGGGGCGCCCGCGATGAAGCGCTGGTTGCCCTCCACCATCTGCTGCCACACCTGACGGGGGGTCATGCGCTCGCTCACGGGACCTCTCTCAACTGCTCGATCTGCGTTGTGACGGAGGCGGCCGCCAGGGCCGCGGTCTCGGGTGCCGCGTCGCCGTAGACGAGCACGTGGTCGGGCCCGGCGGGGGTGGCCAGGGCGTAGTCGATGTTGCCCGTGCCGGACGGGTTCGACGGGCGGTACACGTTCCACGTGATGCCGTCGATGTCGACGGTCTCGGTGCTGCGGGTGCCGTCGAGCACCTGGCCCACCCAGGCCTCGTCGGCCTCGAAACCCTGCGCGACGCGGAGGAAACCGGACTCGCCGGAGCGGACGTAGACCATGGTCCACGCCTCGGTGCCGCCGACGCCCTCGGTGCTCGCCTGGTTCACGCGCCAGCCCTCGCCGAGGGAGGGCGAGAGCACCGGGCGGCCGAGGTCGCGCTCGATGTCGGCCGCCAGGGCCGGGACGTCGGGGGCGGGACGCGGGGCGGGCTCCCCGCGCGGGACCGCCGCGACCACGACGAGCACGACGGCGACCGTGACGAGCAGTGCCGCGATGAGGTTGCGGAACGTCTTGCTCGAGCGGTAGCGCCGCGAGGACTCCGCCTTGCGGTCGGCTGCCTCCTGGGGCGTCTCGGGGCGGCCGAGGTGCGCGACGACGCGGGCCATCAGTCGTCGTCTCCCTCGCCGCGTGCGGCGTCGAGACGGCGCTTCGCGCCCAGGAGCCATTCCTCGCAGCGTGCGTAGAGCTTCTCGCCGCGCTCCCACAGCGCCAGCGACTCCTCGAGCGTGGGGGCGCCCTGTTCGAGCTCTGCGACCACGCGGACCAGTTCGTCGCGGGCCTGTTCGAACGAGAGCGTGGCGACGTCGGCGACGGGGCCGGGGTTCGTCGCGGTCATGGCATCCATTCTAGGCGGGACGGGTCGGCGAACCGTCGTCGGTTGCCTCGTCGTCGAGCGGAGCGTCGCCCGGCGAGTCCGGGGGAGGAGGGGCGGCCGTGCCGTGGGGGACGACGTCGGGCACGGCCCCGTCGGACCGCGCCGCGAGCGTGCCGTGCTCGAGCGTGAGCCGCAGCGTGGTGTCGGCGGGGGCGTCGGTGGCGTCGCGCAGCACCGAGCCGTCGGGAAGCTGCGCGATCGCGTAGCCGCGGGCGAGGGTCGCCAGCGGCGACAGGGCCCGCAGCCCCGCGCTCAGCTCGCGGGTCCGACGCCGCTCGCTCTCGAGCCGACGGTCGACGATGTCGCGGCCGCGGTTGGACAGCATCCACAGCTCCTGCGCTCGAGAGGTGAGCATCGCGTGCGGCGTGCGCAGCGCGGGGCGGGAGCGCACCTGCTCGAGCTGGGCGATGTCGTGCAGCACGCGCTGGGTGAGGCGACCGGTCAGCCGGGCGCGCAGCTGCGCCACGAGGGCGCGCTGCTCGCTCACGTCGGGCACCACGCGCTTGGCCGCATCGGTCGGCGTCGACGCGCGCACATCGGCCACCTCGTCGAGCAGGGGGCGGTCGTTCTCGTGACCGATCGCGCTCACGACGGGAGTGGATGCCGCAGCCACCGCCCGCACCAGACGCTCGTCGCTGAAGCCGAGCAACGTCTGCGGGTCGCCACCGCCGCGGGCGATGATGATGACGTCGACCCCGGGGTCGGCATCCAGGGCCTTCAGGGCCGCGAGCGTCTCGGGCACGCACCGCTCGCCCTGCACCGCGGCGTGCTTCGTGCGGAAGCGCACGCGCGGCCAGCGCAGTTCGGCGTTGCGGTGCACGTCTTTCTCGGCGTCGGAGTTCTCGCCCGTGATGAGGCCGATGCAGTGGGGGAGGAACGGCAGACGCTTCTTGCGGGCCGGGTCGAAGAGGCCCTCCGACCGCAACTGCACCCGCAGGCGCTCCAGACGTTCGAGCTGCTCTCCGAGGCCGACGTGGCGCATGGCCGAGATCGAGAACGAGAAGTCGCCCGTGCGGGGGAAGTAGTCGGCCTTGACGCACGCGACGACGTGATCGCCGACCTGCAGGTCTTTCGGCAGGCGTGCCAGCGTGCTCGACCAGATGCGGAACGACACCGTCGACTCGGTGCCGAGGTCTTTCAGGCGCCCGAAGACGTTTCCACCGCGCCGGTTGAACGAGGTGATCTCGCCCTCGACCCAGACCGAGCCCCAGCGCTCGATGAAGCCCCGGATGGTGTCGTTCAACCGCGACACCGAGGTGGGGGTGTCGGTGCGGGAGTCGCGCGGGTGCACGCTGTCGGCGGGCGGCGCTTGACCGGGGACGGTCTCGGGTTGGAAGGAGGTCATCTGATCCGTGTCATCGTATCCGCGGTCACCGCGGTGGGGAGGTTCGGCCGCCGTCCAGGGGCGCCCCGGTAGAATCGAGGGGTGAGCTCACCTGCCGTCCACCTGCCCGTTCCCCGTATCCCGGGTCGACGCGGGCGGCTCCAGGATATCCCCGTCGACGGACGCAAGAAGGTGCTGCTGGCAGCACCCCGTGGTTACTGCGCCGGCGTCGACCGCGCGGTGATCGCCGTCGAGAAGGCGCTCGAGCGCTACGGCGCGCCGGTGTACGTGCGCAAGCAGATCGTGCACAACATCCACGTCGTCACCGAGCTCGAGAAGAAGGGCGCGATCTTCGTCGAAGAGGTCGACGAGGTGCCCGCGGGCTCCCACGTCGTCTTCAGCGCGCACGGCGTGTCTCCGGCCGTCGTGTCGGCGGCATCCGACCGGGGGCTGCAGGCCATCGACGCCACGTGCCCGCTGGTGACGAAGGTGCACCGCGAGGCCGTGCGCTTCGCCCGCGACGACTTCGAGATCCTGTTGATCGGCCACGAGGGCCACGAAGAGGTCGAGGGCACGGCCGGCGAGGCGCCCGAGCACGTCACGGTCGTCAACTCGCCCGAGCACGCCGACACCATCGTGGTGCGCGACCCCTCCAAGGTCGTCTGGCTGTCGCAGACCACCCTGTCGGTCGACGAGACCATGGAGACCGTGCGCCGGCTGCGCGAGCGCTTCCCCGAGCTGCAGGATCCGCCCTCCGACGACATCTGCTACGCCACCCAGAACCGCCAGGTCGCGATCAAGAAGGTCGCCGTCGGCGCCGACCTCGTGATCGTGGTGGGCTCGGCCAACTCCTCCAACAGCGTGCGCCTCGTGGAGGTCGCCCTGGAGTACGGCGCCAAGGCCGCGTACCGCGTCGACTACGTCGACGAGGTCAAGCAGGAGTGGCTCGAGGGCGTCGAGACCGTGGGCGTCACCAGCGGCGCCTCGGTGCCCGAGGTGCTGGTGACCGAGGTGCTCGACGAGCTCGCCGGCGCCGGCTATCGCGACGTCGAAGAGGTGCGCACCGCCGAGGAAGACCTCATCTTCTCGCTTCCCAAGGAGCTGCGGCAGGATGCCAGCGGTCAGCGCGACAAGCGTGCGCTCGGCGGTCGGGGGCGCGCGTGAGCGACCTCGACCCGCGGGGCCGCGCCGACGAGCAGCGGCCCCGTCCGCAGTTCGGCGAGTACGCGACCCCGGAGGAGCAGCGCGCGCGCATCCGGCGGCCGGAGGTGACCGAGGCGCTCGAGGCCGGGGTCGCGCCGAAGCCGGCTCCGCAGCCCGCTCCCGCCACCGCCCCCGCTGACAAGGCGGCCGGTTTCCCGGTGCCCGCCTCGCGCGGTGCGCGGGTCGACCGCATCGTGACCTTCGGCCTGCTGTTCTACGGGCTGTTCTCGGTCGTCACCACGATCGTGCAGCTGCTGAACTTCCCGGAGTACGCCGAGCGCGGCGCGCAGATGCTGGGCGTGACCACGACCTTCACCAACCTCTCCGCGGGATACGTGTGGGGGGCGGCCGCCGCCTTCGTGTACGGCATCGGCTGGCTGCTGACCGCCGTGCTGACCTGGCGCCGCCTGAAGAGCGGCCGCCTCGCGTTCTGGATCCCCCTGGTGGGGTTCGTCGTGACGGCGCTCGTGGCGGGCGTGTGCGTGACGCTCGCCCTGGTCGGCGACGCGCAGTTCATGTCGGCGATCATCGACAGCGTTCCGAACTGAACCGCGCGGCCCGGCATCCCGTGTTCCCTGTGAAAGAGGGAGAGGGGATGCCGCGGTGCGAGACGAACACGCGCAGCTGATCGCGCTCTACGACGCGCACGCGACCCCCGTCTGGCGCTACGTGGTGAGCCTGACCGGCGATCATGCCGGGGCCGACGACGTCGTGCAGGAGACCCTGCTGCGCGCATGGCGGACGCCCCGCGTGATGAGCGATGAGCCCGCCTCGCTGCGGTCGTGGATGTACACCGTCGCCCGCAACCTCGTCATCGACGAGGCACGCAGCGCCCGCCGTCGACACGAGCAGCCGGTCGACAGACTCCCCGAGACCGTCCGCGACGACGATACGGATGCCATGTTCGACGCGCTGCTCGTCGAGGAGGCGCTCGCGACCCTCACGCCGGATCACCGCGCGGTGATCGTGAGCGCCTACTACGGCGGGCGGAGTGTGGCGCAGACGGCGGAAGAGCTCGGCATCCCGGCCGGCACGGTCAAGTCGCGACTTCACTACGCGGTGAGAGCCCTGCGGCTCGCCCTGCAGGAGAGAGGGGTGACCCGGTGAACATCGACCACGAGCGTCTGTCGACCTGGGACGGCGCCTACGTCGTGGGCGCGCTGTCGGCCTCCGACCGCGCCGAGTTCGAGGCCCACCTGGCCGCGTGCGCGACCTGCCGCACGGCCGTCGCCGAGATCGCGCCGACGGCGGGCCTGCTCTCGCGCCTGTCGACCGAGCGCGCACGGGCCATCAGCCCGACGACGGGGCCCGTGCCGCTCGCGGCGCCCGATCCCTCACTGCGTGGTCGCGTGGTTGCCGCCGCCCGCCGTCGACGCGCGAGACGGATCACGGTGTGGGCCCTGGCGGCATCCGTCGCCCTCGTGGCGGTGGCGGTGCCGAGCGTCGTCGCCCTCACCAGCGCGGCGCAACCGGCCGGGACCGTGTACGCGCTCGACGATGTGGCGGGGGCACCGCTGGAAGCCTCGGTCAAGCTCACCTCGGCTCCGTGGGGAACGCGCATCGACCTGGTGTGCCAGTACACCGGCGAGGTGCTCGACGCCCCGCCCGGGGGATGGCCGTACGCCCTCGCGATCACCGACGACGCCGGATCGACCAGCGTGCTGTCGACGTGGCGCGCGGGGCCGGGCTCGCGTACCGAGTTGAGCGCGGGCACGGATCTGGCCGCCTCGAACATCGGTTCGGTCGAGATCCGCACGCTCGACGGTGAGACCGTCGTGATGCGGCGCGAGTTTGCCACCCCCTGACCGAGGGCCGCCGCGGGTGGGTCGCCCGCGGAAGCGGAGCCCGAAAGACGGTCGAGCGGGCGGTTGCAAAGGCCCTAGCATCGTCGCATGCCCCGACTCCTCGCCGTCTGCGCCGTCCACAGTCTGCACCCGGATGCCGGCTCGATCGGGGTCACCGCGATCGACAAACGCGCCGTCGAGGGCGCCGTGCGGGTCGGCACGCTCGGCGTACGCGCCGACGTGCAGGCGAGCCGCAAACACCACGGCGGCCCCGACAAGGCGGTGTACGCCTACGCCCAGGACGACGCCGAGTTCTGGGAGCGGGAGCTCGACCGGAAGCTTCACCCCGGATGGTTCGGCGAGAATCTGCGCGTGGAGGGCCTCGACGTCAACGGCGCGCGCATCGGGGAGGTGTGGCGCATCGGCGACACGGTCGAGGTCGAGGTCACGATGCCCCGCACGCCGTGCGCGACGTTCGCGCGGTGGGTCGGTGGCTCGGCCTCGCGCGGGTGGGTGAAGCGATTCTCCGACGAGGGACGGCTGGGCGCCTACCTGCGGGTGCGGCGCGCGGGCGAGGTGCGGGCGGGAGACGCGATCGCGGTGGTGTCGTCGCCCGAGGGCGCGCCGACGGTGCTCGAGGTGTACCGGGCCTGACGCCGAGGGCAGGGCGCGGGGCGGCGAGGTCCGTGGCGGCGTGGTCGGGCGCGGCGCGTCGCAGCGCGGATGGCCGGGTGCGCGGCATCCGGAAACGACGAACGCCCCGGCCGGAGCCGGGGCGTTCGCGTCGGAGCGGGTGTCAGCTCTTGGACTGGCCGTAGGAGCCGAGCTGCTTCGTGGCCTCGACCACGCGGACGGCCATGGCCGACTCGGCGACCTTGCCCCATGCGCGCGGGTCGTACTGCTTCTTGTTGCCGACCTCACCGTCGAGCTTGAGCACGCCCTCGTAGTTGGAGAACATGTAGCCCGCGATCGAGCGCGTGAAGGCGTACTGCGTGTCGGTGTCGATGTTCATCTTCACGACGCCGTTGGAGACCGCGAGGGCGATCTCCTCGTCGGTCGAGCCGCTGCCGCCGTGGAACACGAGGTCGAGGGGCTTGGGGCCGGTGCCGAACTTCGCGGCGATGCCCTCCTGGATCTCGCCGAGCAGCTCGGGGCGCAGCTTGACGCCGCCGGGCTTGTACACGCCGTGCACGTTGCCGAAGGTCAGGGCCGAGATGTAGCGGCCGTTCTCGCCGAGGCCGAGGCGCTCGACGGCCTTCGTGACGTCGGCCACGGTCGTGTACAGGGCCTCGTTCGAGCCCTCGTGCTGGACGCCGTCTTCTTCGCCGCCGACGACGCCGACCTCGATCTCGAGGATCGCGTGGATGTTGTTCAGGCGGGGGAGGAGCTCCGCCGCGATGTCGATGTTCTCGTCGAGGGGGACGGCCGAGCCGTCCCACATGTGCGACTGGAAGATCGGGTTGCGGCCTGCCTTGACCTCTTCTTCCGAGGCCTCGAGGAGCGGGAGGACGAAGCCGGGGAGGGCGTCCTTGGGGCAGTGGTCGGTGTGCAGGGCGACCGTGATCGGGTAGTTCTTGGCGACCTCGGTGACGTACTTCGCGAAGGCGAGGGCGCCGGTGGCGCGGGCCTTCACGGTGTGACCGGCGAAGTAGTCGGCGCCACCGGTGGTGACCTGCAGGATGCCGTCGGAGCCGGCCTCGGTCAGGCCCTGGAGCACCGAGTTGATGGTCTGCGAGCTCGAGACGTTGATCGCGGGGTACGCGAAGCTGCCGGCCTTCGCGCGGTCCAGCATCTCGGCGTACTGCTCAGGGGTGGCGACGGGCATGGAGGTGCTCCTTGGTCGTTGTCGGGACACCGTCACTCTAGCGAAGCCGCCCGATCGTGACGGGAGGGACGCGACAGGAACCGATCCGTTCTACCGGAGCGTTAAGAATCGCGAATCCTTCGCGGTTCGTGAGGGCAAATCCGGCGATTGTCGCTCGGGCGCTGGATACAGTGGCCCCATGGTGAGCCTGACTGCCGACATGAGCCCTTTGCACCCCGACCGCAACCTGGCTCTGGAGTTGGTGAGGGCGACGGAGGCGGCATCGATCCGCGCTGTCCCCTTCATCGGACGCGGCGACAAGGAGGCCGCCGACGGCGCCGCCGTCGACGCGATGCGCGCCTTCTTCAGCACCGTCGACTTCGACGGGACGATCGTGATCGGCGAGGGCGAGAAGGACAACGCCCCGATGCTCTACAACGGTGAGCGCGTCGGCAGCGGCCGCGGGCCGCAGTGCGACGTGGCGGTCGACCCGATCGACGGCACCTCGCTGACCGCCGCGGGGCGTCAGAACGCCCTGTCGGTCATCGCGGTGTCGGACCAGGGCACGATGCTCGACGCGTCGAGCATCTTCTACATGGACAAACTCGTCACGGGACCTGCGGGCGTGGGCGTCGTGGACATCCGCCTCCCCATCGGCGAGAACATCCGCCTTCTCGCCAAGGCGCTCGGCAAGCCGGTCGACGAGATCGTGGTGTCGGTGCTGAACCGTCCGCGTCACGAGCAACTGATCGCCGACATCCGCGAGGCCGGGGCCGGCACGCGCCTCATGAGCGACGGCGACGTCGCCGGTGGCATCAACGCCGCCCGTCACAACGCCCGCACCGACATGTGCGTGGGAATCGGTGGAAGCCCCGAGGGCATCGTCACGGCCTGCGCCATCAAGGCCCTCGGCGGCCACATCCAGGGCGTCCTCGCTCCGCGCAACGACGATGAGAAGCAGAAGGGCCTGGATGCCGGGCTCCTCGTGGACGGCACGGTCTACGAGGCCGACGACCTGGTCAAGGGCAAGAACACGATCTTCGTCGCCACGGGCGTGACCGACGGTCAGCTCGTACAGGGTGTGCGTCGCGAGGGCGACTTCCTCTACACCGAGAGCGTCGTGCTGCGCGGGGCGTCGGGGACGCTGCGCCGGATCTCGTCGGAGCACCTGACGTCGAAGTGGCTGTGACCGTCGCGCGCTGACGCGACGCGGCCGGCGCGGGCTCGCGGCTGCGGTGGCCGGCTCGGGCAAGGCAGGAAAGGCCCCGCCGACAGCTCCGTCGCGGGCCGCAACCGTGACTCCGACGAGCCGGCTCGGCGACCGGTTCCGGTGACGGCCGTCCGGATGAGCGAACGACCGCTGACCGCGTGCAGGTACAGCCGGGCGTGTCGTGACGCAAGCGTGACCGGTGTCGGCGACCCTGTCTGGCAGAATCGAACGCAGTGTCAACGGCGACGCTGTGTTCTTCCGAGACCCGAAGGGGGATCGTCCATGGCAGCAGCTCCGACGAACCAGACCGCACCTCAGACAGGTGCGCAGGCGGTCATCGCCAGCGCCGTCGACCCCGCTCGGCGCCCCGACGTCTTGCTGCGCGTGCGCCGCGACGAGGGCCACGAAGTGAGCGCGTGGTGGATGGTCGGCGCGTTCGTGGGCGTCTCCGCGGCCGTGGTCAGCCTGCTGAGCTGGGTGCCCGGCGGGGCCTGAGCCTCTCCGTTCTCACCCGTCGCCCCGGGGCTGCGCCTCTCCTGAGATGAGACCGGCGCGAGAGCGCATCTCGCCCAGGTCGGCTCGCGTTCTCGAGCTGTCGATGTTCGGTATCGTCTCCGTCCCCTTGCTCCCCGAGTGGTCCGTCTCGTCGAGCTCGATCATCTCGGGCGCCGTCCACCGTCGCGGCGTTGCGTCGAGGGCGATCGGGGCGCTGACGGCGTCGAGCTTCGTCTCGTCGATCCCCGGGAACTTCCGAGCCGTGACGAGGACGCGCGATTCGAGCGATCCCGCGAACCGGTTGTAGCTGTCGACCGTCTTCTCAATCGCACGGCGCAGTTCATTGGCGTGGCCGGCGAGCATACCGATCCGCTCGTACAGCTCGGTGCCCAGGGTGAAGAGTGTGCGGGCTTCGTCGGAGACGTCTTGCTGCGTCCACGTGAAGGCCACGGTCTTGAGCACGGCCCAGAGGTTGACCGGTGATGCGAGCGCGACACGACGCGAAAACGCGTAGTCGAGCAGAGTGGGGTCTTCGTCGAGCGCGGAGGCCAGGAGCGACTCGCTGGGGAGGAAGCACACCACGAACTCCGGGCTGATGGGCAGGCCCGCCCAGTAGGCCTTCTTCGCGAGGGCGTCGACGTGCGCGCGCACCGCTCGTGCGTGCTTGGCGAGGAGCACGGCGCGACGCGCGCCGTCGTCGCCGTGCGCGGTGACGGGAATGGCGCTGGCCTGCAGGTAGGCGTCGAGGGGGACCTTGGCATCCACCGCGAGGGCTTTGCCGCCGGGCAGTCGCACGACCATGTCGGGGCGACCGGCTCCGGCGTCGCTGGAGATCGCGGCCTGCAGGTCGAAGTCGACGTAGCGCGTGAGTCCCGCCGCCTCGACGACGCGGCGCAGCTGGGTCTCGCCCCAGACTCCGCGCGTCGTGCCCGAGCGCATGGCGGAGGCGAGCGACTCGGTCGTGGCGCGAAGGGCCTCATCGGCCTCGCGGGAGAGCCGCAGCTGCTCGCCGAGTGCGGAGTACTGTTCGACGCGGTCGCGCTCGAGGCCGTCGACCTTGCGCTGCATGGCATCCAGGGTCTCGCGGACGGGGTCGAGGGCGCGCAGCACGGTCTGCTCTCGTCGCTCCCGCTCTTCGCGGGCGGCCTGGTCTGCCCGCGACTGCCCCGCGAGCTCGCGGTACATCGCCGCCTGATGGTCGAGTTGGGCCTGCAGGCCCTCGCGTGCCGTCTCGGCCGCGGCCGCCCGCGCTGCGAGGGTCTGCTGCTCGATCGCACCGCGCGCGGCGACGCGCGCCGACCCGACGAACCAGCCGCCCGCGACCCCCAGCGCGAGGGCGAGGATCACGATGACGAGGGTGAGGGCATCCATGTGGTCAGCATGCCTCAGACCTCCGACATCGGCGGAGAGACCGGCCGGGCGGGCTCAGGGGATGACGCGCCCGATGGCCCGGGGCGGTGCGGGGTGGCAGGACGAGCGGTGTGCGGGCGGCCCGGGGGCGTCAGAAGGGGCCGCGGGGCCACGAGCGGGCGCGCGGCGCCCGGGGGTCGGGGCGCGAGCGGGCGAGCGATGGCCGAAGGGCGGCGCCGTCGGCGGGGCTCAGGCGACCGCGCGCTCGGCCTGTTCGACCGCGATCTGCGAGACCCGCACGCCCAGGTGGGCCGCCAGGGCGTGGACGTCGTCGACGCCGGCGCGACGGGCGCAGTCGATCGTGATCTCGGCGCACGCGACCGCGTCGGCGAGGGCGTCGTGGTGGGCGAACGGCGAGCATCCCGCTTCGGCGGCCACGAGCGGCAGGCGGTAGGAGTCGAGGGAGTAGGTCTTGCGCGACATCTGGACGCTGCAGAGGTAGCGGTACGGCGGACACTCGTCGCCGGTCGCGGCGCACGCACGGCGCAGCACCGACATGTCGAAGCCGGCGTTGTGGGCCACGAGCACGTCGGATCCGGCGAAGGCGGTCAGCCGCGCGAGCTGCTCGCTCCACGACGGGGCGTCCATGACGTGGGCGGGATGGATGCCGTGGATGCCGATGTTGATCGGTGCGAAGTGGTCGTGTCCGGCCGGCGGCTTGATCAGCCAGGCCGCCGTCGCGACGACGCGACCGTCACGTACGCGCACGAGCCCGACCGCACAGGCGGATGCACCGCTGGAGTTCGCCGTTTCGAAGTCGATCGCGGTGAAGTCCAAAGCCACGGCTCCACTTTCACCCGCCGACACGTCGTGGTGCCGAGGCGCGCCGGGGTCGGCCGCATCCTGTCCCGAAGTGCGGGCGCGGGATGTGCGAGCGAGCCGGACAGAACGCAGGAGGGTCGCCGTCCCGCGCGGGGTCGGCACCGCATCGAGGGGCGGCTCCGCTCCACTCACCTGCGCTGTGTCCCGGGGCCCGCGGGTCGTGACGCGCCGCAGCCGGAATCGACGTCGGCGGGGCGGCGTAGGGTCGGGGGCATGACCGATCGCGAGAAGTCGACGTCGTTCGGGCAGGCGGCCTCCGCCTACGAGTCGGGTCGACCGGGGTACCCGGCCGAGGCGGTGGCGTGGCTTCTCGCGCCGGTGCGCGAGGCGGGCCGTGCGCTTCGCGTCGCCGACGTCGGGGCGGGCACCGGCAAGCTCACGCGGAGCGTCGTGGAGCTCGGCGCCGATGTGGTGGCGGTCGATCCGGATGCCGACATGCTCGCGACTCTCCGGCGGAACGTGCACGGCATCCCGACCTTCGTCGGCACCGCCGAGGCTCTCCCGCTCCCGGACGCAGGGCTCGACGCCGTCGTCATGGGGCAGGCCTGGCACTGGGTCGACGTCGAACCCGCGTCGCGGGAGATCGCACGGGTGTTGCGCAGCGGGGGCGAGCTCGGGCTCATCTGGAACATCCGCGACGACGGCGTCGATTGGGTGCGGCGTCTCACGGCGGCGATGGGCGGATCGAACGCGGAGGTGCTGCTCGCCACGTCCGGACCCCGGGTCACGGAGCCCTTCGGGGCCCTCGAGCACCGGGAATGGCGATGGGAGCGCCGCATCACGCTCCCGCAGCTGCGCGACCTCGTGCTCTCGCGCAGCGACATGATCACGGCGAGCCCCGAGCAGCGCGCACGCATCGACGCCGCGGTCGACGGCGTCGTGGCATCCGTTCCCGGACTGGCCGACGGGGGCGCCGTGGCACTGCCGTACGTGACCCACGCCTTCCGCGCGCGGCGGCCCTGACGCCGTGGGGAACGCCCGGGCCGGGTAATCTGGACTCCCGTGGCTCTTACCATCGGAATCGTCGGCCTTCCCAACGTCGGAAAGTCGACCCTCTTCAACGCTCTGACCAAGAACTCGGTGCTCGCGGCGAACTACCCGTTCGCCACCATCGAGCCCAACGTCGGGGTCGTGAACCTTCCCGATGCGCGGCTGCAGAAGCTCGCCGACGTGTTCGGCAGTGAGCGCCTCGTGCCCGCTGCCGTGTCGTTCGTCGACATCGCGGGCATCGTGCGCGGGGCGAGCGAGGGCGAGGGCCTGGGCAACCAGTTCCTCGCCAACATCCGTGAGGCGGATGCCATCGCCCAGGTCGTCCGCGGGTTCGCCGACGACGACGTCGTGCACGTCGACGGCGCGGTCAACCCCGCGAGCGACATGGAGACGATCAACGCCGAGCTGCAGCTCGCCGACCTCCAGACCCTCGAGAAGGCCATCACGCGGTACGAGAAGGAGGTCAAGGGCAAGAAGCTCGACCCCTCGGTGCTCGACGCGGCGAAGGCCGCGCAGGACGCCCTGCAGCGCGGCGTGCTGCTCTCGGCATCCGGACTCGACCTCGCGCCCATCCGCGAGCTCGGTCTTCTCACCTCGAAGCCCTTCATCTTCGTGTTCAACGTCGACGAAGCCGTGCTCACCAACCAGGCGAAGAAGGACGAACTGGCCGCCCTGGTGGCGCCGGCGAAGGCCGTGTTCCTGGATGCCAAGATCGAGTCCGAGTTGATCGACCTCGACCCCGAGGACGCCGCCGAACTGCTCGCGTCGACCGGTCAGGACGAGTCGGGCCTCGACCAGCTCGCCCGCATCGGGTTCGACACCCTCGGCCTGCAGACGTACCTCACCGCGGGTCCCAAGGAGGCGCGCGCCTGGACGATCCCGCAGGGCGCGAAGGCCCCGCAGGCCGCCGGCGTGATCCACACCGACTTCGAGAAGGGCTTCATCAAGGCCGAGGTCATCTCGTTCGCCGACCTGGTCGAGCTCGGCTCGGTCGCCGAGGCCCGCGCGAAGGGCAAGGCCCGCCTCGAGGGCAAGGACTACGTCATGCAGGACGGCGACGTGGTGGAGTTCCGCTTCAACAACTGAGCCCGTCGCGTAGGGGATGCCGTCGGCATCCGCCCTATGCTCTGAACGTGAGCAACCTGCGGCTGCTGAGGATCATTCAGGTGATCTGCCTGCCGGTGTGGCTCGTTTCCGCGATTGCCGTGTTTCTCGGCGACGGCCCTATCCGGTGAGTCTGGCTTTCGATGTGGACGGTGGCGATGATCGTCTTCTTCGTCGCCCTGTGGCGGTCCTTGCGGCTCGCGAGCGATCCGGGGCGACCGCGCGCGAGGCGCGGGTCCCCCTGAGCGATCGAGCCCACGCTGTGACGCAGCACAGCACAGCACAGCCTCACACCCGCTCCGCGAACACCACCCGGTTGTCGAGGTACGACCCGGCATCGCGGTCGAAGACGCCCCCGCAGGTGATGACGCGGAGGGTATCGGCCGCGGTCGCGCCGAAGACGCGCGCCGTGGGGAAGTCCGCCTTCGGGTAGTCGGCGGTCTCGGTGACGCGATAGGTGTGCAGCGTGCCGTCGACGTCGTGGACCTCGACGAGATCACCGACGGCCACCTCGTCCAGACGCTGGAACACCGCGGGGCCCGTGGGGGAGTCGACGTGCGCGGCGATCACGGTGGGGCCCGTCCCCCCGGGGCGGCCGCCGCCGGTGAACCAGCCGACCTCGTCGTAGTCGACGGGAACCTCCATCGCGCCGTCGGTCGCGAGACCGAGGGGGATGAGCGGCTCATCCAGCCCCAGGGCGGGGATGACGACGCGCGCCGGATCGACGACGGTCGCAGCCGGCGCCGGTTGCACGGCATCCCGAGTCGGCGACGGCGACGGTGACGCCTGCGCGGCAGTGACGGGTGCGGAGTCGACGGCGGGCGACGGGCCGGGGGCGGCGCATCCAGCGCACACCGCCAGCAGCGTCGCCGAGAGCACCCACGCGGTGCGCCACGGCCGCCCCGACGGGGTGGACCGCCGCGCACCGCGTGGTGCCGTCATCATCGCGTCGTGCTCGCGCGACGACGACGAACGAGCAGAGCGCTCGCCGCGAGCAGTCCGACGCCGCCGACGGCGGCGGAGGCGGCGAGGGGGTGGATGCCGGCATCCGCCGACCCTCCCGCTCCCGTGTCGACGCCGCCGACCGGGATGGCCGACAACTGGCCGCGAACCACTCCCGCGGGGGAGGTGACGGTGTGCGAGTCGCCCGTGAAGCCGGCGGGGTTCGCCGCGATCTCGGCGAGGGAGAAGCCCTCGCCCGTGTCGACGCCGTCGGCGAGGACGCCGGTGGTGAAGGGGCCCTGCAGGCATCCCGACGAGGTGCGCGGACCGTCGCCGACGGGGGCCGGGTTCGGGAAGGCGATGCGCGGCGGTCCGGGCTGGCCGACGGCGGCCTCGTGGATGTGCGTCGCCGTCTTGGCCGGGCTCTGGTAGTCGCCCGTGACTCCCTCGAGACGGATGTCGTAGCAGATGATCTCCTGCTCGGAGTTGATGCGGAACGTGAAGGTACCGGTCGCGCCGCTCTCGCCGGGGGCCGCGACACCGTCGTTGTTGATGACCTGGTCGGGGGTGGCCATCACCGTGAAGGCGCTGGTGAACTCCGACGGTTCGGCGACTTCGGTCTCGGCGTGGGCGGGCATTCCCACGGCGAGCATCGCGACGCCCGCGAGGGCACCGATCATCAGTGGGCGGGCGTACGTCTTCTTCGTCATCGTCGTGCCTTTCGATCGGGACGCTCGTGGTCCGGTTGCCGGGGTGTACGTCGTGCGGCGGGGCCGCGTTCATCGGCGCTCGGAATTCTTCGATGAACGTTCTCGGCGGTGGGGACGTATCCCCCGGAGAGGTGCGCCACACGACGACGGCTAGCCTCGGAGAGGACGGGGTCGATGGGTCGGGCCGCCGCAGACAGCGAGGAGACGCGCATGCCCGTGTCTCGTGATCCCGTCGCCGAGTTCGACGTGCGCCGGGCCTTCGAGGCGCACGGCGGCGCTCTGCTCGGCTACGCGGTCAACGCCCTGCGCGACCGCCCGCTCGCCGAAGACTGCGTGCAGGAGACCTTCCTGCGGGCGTGGCGCGCACGTGACCGTTTCGACGCGCGCCGCGCGACGGAGCGCACATGGCTCTTCTCGATCGCGCGCAACGTCATCGTCGACGCCGTTCGTGCTCGCGCCCGGATGCCGCTCATCGGCGACGACGCCGAGCTCGAGAACCGCGCGAGCGAGGCCATCGACCCGCTCGAGCGACTGCGCATGCTCGAAGCGCTCTCGGTGTTGAGCGAAGTGCATCGCACGGCGGTCGTCGCCGTGCACCTGCACGGGCGCAGCTATCACGAGCTCTCCGATGCCACCGGCGTCCCCGTTTCCACTTGGCGCACGCGTACGTTCCACGCACTGCGGGCGCTCCGATCGCACCTGGACGAGAAGGAGGAGCCCGATGCGCACCCCCGATGACCGCTGGGCGGAGCTGTCCGCGGCCGCGCTGGCGGGAGAGCTGAGCCGCGCCGAAGCCGCCGAATTCGACGAGCTCCGTCGCGCCGACCCCGCCCGCGAGCGCGAGTACGCCGAGATGCAGGACCTGGTACGGCGCCTGCGACAGGGGGATCTCACCTGGACCGCGCCGCGCGAGTCCGGCGGCCTCGCCGACCGGATCTCCGCGTCGATCGCACGGGAGGATGCCGAGACGGCGCCCTCCTCACGTGACGGGGGCCCGGTGGCATCCCGTCGTCGTCGCACCTGGTGGACCCCGGCGCTCGCCGCGGCGTGCCTGGTGGTGGGATTGGTCGTGGGAGTGGGCGGAGCGAACATCTTCGACCGCCCCGTGCCCTCCGGGCCGCCCGGGACGCTCGGCGCGGTGGAGCAGATCACGGTGAGCGACGACACCGCCGGCGTCGACGTCGACGCTCAGCTCGTGGCGCACACCTGGGGGACGGAGGCCTACCTGGAGGCCTCGGGCCTGGATGTGGGAGCCAGGTACGAGCTGGTGTTCGTCGGGGCCGACGGGACCGAGTTCCCCGCCGGTGAGGTGCTGGGGACCGACGTGCAGATCGTGTGCCGGATGAACGCGGCCGTTCTGCGCGGCGACACGGTGCGCATGGAACTGCGCGACACCGGCGACCTCGTGGTGGCCCACGCCGAACTCCCGGCGGTGTGAGCGGGCGCGACGGGTGCGGCCCGGCATCCGGTGCGCACGGCGCGCACGGCCCGGCGTCGGGTGCCCCGAGCGCGCGACGGATGCGGTCCGGCATCCGGTGTCGGGCGGGGTCTCGTCAGCCCAGCTCGCCCGGGTGCGTCAGCCGCCACCACAGCGACGGCTCCTCGATCGCGCCCGAGATCTGCACGTCGGCGGATGTCGTCTGCGGCCCGGCCGTCCACGTCACCGTGCCGACCCTCTCGCCGTCGGCGTAGGTGCTCGGGGTGGTGACGTCCAGGTCGACCGACACGCCGGTGTCGGACCACGTGAGCAAGTCGGCGTCCTTCGACAGGACGAGCGACGCACCCGACCCCCACGGAGTGGCGATCTCGCCGACCTCCGAACCCCGGGTGCCGACCGAAAGGGTGTGGAACCCGTCCGCGATGCTCTGCAGCATCGTGACGACATCGGCGTCGGTGCTGTCGTGGGTGGCGCCGCCCAGACGCACACCCGTGATCGTCAACGGTGAGCCGATCCCGACGTCGAGGCTCGAGGTGAAGAGGAGGTTGAACGAGCCGTCGCCCAGATTGCCCGTCTTCAGGCCCGAGACCCCGAGCGTGCCGAGCAGACCGTTCGTGCTCGTCACGAGCCCCGCCCCGTCGACGTTCACGGAGTGCATGCTCGCGATCGCGGCGATCGCCGGATTCGCCGCGGCGATGCGGCCGAGGGCCACGAGGTCTGCGGGGGTGGAGGTGTTGCGCGCGTCGATGCCCGTGGCATCCACGATCCGGGTGTCGCCGAGACCGTTCGCGCTCAACCACGCCCTCGCGGCCTCCACATAGGCGCCCTCGGAGCCGAAGCCCCAGCGGGCGATCGCGACCGCGTAGTTGCTCGCGGAGGGAAGCAGCACGACCGCGAGCGCGTCGTGCAGTGAGAGGCGGGTGCCGGTCGGCATCTTCGCGATGGTGGCCCCGCGCACATAGAAGTCGTCGTAGAGGTCGGTGTCGGCCTCGGTGAACGACAGGGTGGGGCCCGGATCGCCGGCGCTCGACAGCGGGTGCGCGTCGAGGACGACGAGAGCGGTGATGAGCTTGGCGATGCTCGCGATGGGTCGCGGGTCGTCGCCTCCCGCGGCGGCGAACGCGCCGGACGCGTCGGGGCCCAGGTAGGCCTCTCCGCCCTCGATGCTCAGCAGCGCGGATCCCGTCGTCGGCAGCGCGATCGCGGCGGTCGCACCCGCGCGCGCCGTCGGGGCCTGCGAGGTGACGGTGGGTGCGGGCAACGCCGCCGTCGAGGCCCACCACACGTAACCGCCCCCACCGGCGAGCACCACCAGCACCGTCGCCGAGAACGCGATGAGCGCGATTTGTCCGGCGCGGCCGTCGGACGGTGTGCGCCCGGGGGCGTCGTCGAGGAGATCGGCGAACTCCGCCAGGGTGTCGGTCGTCCTCACGACAGCCCCCCGACGTCGACGAAGAAAGCGTTCCCCCTGCGCATTCCTCGAACCTAACCCGAGGAGGTGCCTCACCACGAGCCGAATTTCAAGCCCCCTTCCGCCCGGAGGGTCGAGATCTAGCGTGAAGGCCTCGGGAGATACCCGAACGACCACACGGGAGGAGCCGACATGGGACTCGACGACAAGATCAAGAACGCCGCCGAAGACATCGCCGGTAAGGCGAAGGAAGCTTTCGGCAAGGGCACCGACAACGAGCGCCTCGAGGCCGAGGGCCACGCCGATCAGAGCAAGGCCAACGTCAAGCAGGCCGGCGAGAACGTCAAGGACGCCTTCAAGTAAGCCGCCCTCCCCGAATGCCCCGATCGTCCGCGGTCGGGGCATTCGTCGTGTTCGGGGGAGGATGCCGGAAGCCCGGGGTCCCGCCCGGGATAATGGCCCCATGACCGCTGCCGTCCCCACCGAGACCCCCACGCTCGTCTCGGGCACCCCCGTCGTCCTGCGCGCCCACGGTTACGAAGCCGCGATCGCGAGTGTCGGCGCCTCCCTCCGCTCGCTCACCTTCGAGGGCCGAGACCTCGTCGTGCCCTTCGACGCCGACGAACTGCGACCCGCCTACCGTGGCACGACGCTCGCCCCGTGGCCGAACCGCGTGGTCGACGGCATCCACCGCTTCGACGGGATCGAGCATCAGCTGCCCCTCACCGAGCCGAACCGCGGGCACGCGCTGCATGGTCTGTTGTCGTGGGCCGACTGGAACATCCTCGACGCTTCCGACGAGGCCGTGACCCTCTCGGCGACCGTGACCGCCCAGGCGGGGTACCCGTGGTGGCTCGTGGTCTCGACGACCTTCCGCCTGGATGCCGACGGCCTCACGCAGACGGTCCGCGCGACGAATCTGTCGGACACGCCCGCGCCGTGGGGAACCGGCCCGCACCCGTACCTGGTCGCGGGTCCCTCGGCCCTCGACGAGTGGACGCTCGACCTGCCGGCCGACACCGTGCTCGAGGTGACGCCCGATCGACTCGCTCCGGTGGCCCTGGCATCCGTCGAGGTCGACGCCCAGCGTTTCGACTACCGCGCGGCACGCGTGCTCGGCGCGGTCGAGATCGACCACGCGTACACGGGCCTGCGACGGGATGCCGACGGCCGCGCGAGCGTGATCGTCACCGACCCGTCGGGCACCGGGGTTGCGATGGCCTGGGGCGAGGACTGCCCGTGGGTGCAGATCCACACGGCGGACCTGCCGACCGGCCCCGGAACGCCCGGGCATCGAGCGGGACTCGCCGTCGAGCCCATGACCTGCGCCCCCGATGCCTTCAACGACGATGCCTACGACTTCGCCACCGGCGTGGTCTCGCTCGATCCGGGTGCCTCGCACGAGGCCGGGTGGACGATCTCGGCCCGCTGAGCCACGAACGACGAACCGCCCCGGAGGAGTCCGGGGCGGTTCGTTCTTTCTCGCGGTCAGACGACCTGAGCGCCGCACATTCCGCAGTCGCCACCGACCGAGACCTCGACGAAGCAGTCGGGGCACATCGCGCGCGTGGGGCGGTCGGTGATCGGGATGGGCTTGGGGCTCGCGCTCCGACGCTCGGGGCGCGGGGTCGCGTTGCGCGCCCGGCGGGCCTCCATGGTGGGGGCGGGCGGCGGGGGAGCAGCGGCGGGCGTGTGCGCTTCGCAGTAGAAGCGCACGAACCCGCCGTGGTGCTTCGGGTGCTGGTGCTTCACGGCCCACAGTTCGGTGCGCTCGTAGAGCGGCCCGTCGGTGCCGCAGGCGACGCAGCGGGTGGCTTCGCCGGGAACCACGTCGGCGACGAGGACGGGCGCATCGAAGCGGATGGCATCCCGCCAGTCCTGCGATGAAACGATCTTCATTGGGGGGACCCTTCTTCGGCGGTTCGGGCCGCCTCACCCTCAACGGTACGCTCCTCCCCACCCCGCCGGGGACGCGATCGTTCGCGCAGGGGCTGGACAGCGCCCGCAGAGTGGCGGATAGGTTGGAGGTGATTCCCCCGTACCGCTCCGGCGGTGCCCATCGAAGGAGAAGCATGGAACTCGCCGCCCTGGGAGCAGTAGGACTGATCGCCGCCATCGTCGTGGTGATCGCGATCGTCGTGATGCTCGTCCTGGCTCTCGTCGTCCGCGGCTGGTACCGCGTCGCGAAGGCCGACGAAGCCCTGGTCATCGTCGGTAAGCGGCAGAAGAGCTCCGACGGGAACTCCTCGCGCATCACGGTGATCACCGGCGGCGGAGCGATCGTCAACCCGCTCACGCAGCGGGGCGAGATGATCTCGCTGCGCGCCCGTCAGATCAAGATGGAGCCGACTGCGCAGTCGTCCACGGGCGTCACGGTGAACGTCAGCGGTGTCGCTCTGGTCAAGATCGGCTCGGATCCCGAATCGGTGCGTCGCGCGGCCGAGCGCTTCGCCTCGCAGGACAAGGCGATCGAGCAGTTCACCACAGAGCAGCTCGAGGGTGCGCTGCGCGGCGTGGTCGCCACGCTGACCGTCGAGGAGCTCATGCGCGACCGGCAGCGCCTGTCGGACCAGATCGCGGAGGGCATCAAGCAAGACCTCTCGTCGCAGGGCCTGATCCTCGACTCGTTCCAGATCCAGGGCATCACCGACCTCAACGGCTACATCTCCGCGCTCGGCGCGACGGAGGTCGAGCGCGTCAAGCGCGAGGCCGAGGTCGCCCGCATCAACGCGGTGCGCGAGATCCGCGCCCGCCAGATCGCGACCGACGAGGCGAACCTGATCGAGCAGACCGCGCTCGACAAGAACAGCGCCGCGGCCAAGGCCGAGGTCGGCCGCGCCAACGCCGAGGCCGAGCAGGCCGAGGCCCTCGCCCGCGCGGAGCGTCGCCAGGCGGTGCTCGAGCAGGAGGCGCAGAACACCCAGGCGCGCCTGGAGTCCGAGGTCAACCGCGTGGCGGATGCCGATCTCTATCAGCGTCAGAAGAACGCCGACGCCGACTCGTACGCGCAGATCAAGGCGGCTCAGGCCCGCGCTCAGATCGCCGAGCAGGAGGCCGCAGCGGTCCGGGTGCGCGCCGAGGCCGACGCCCAGTCGGTGCGCCTGGCCGGTGAGGCCCGCGCCGAGGCGATCCGCGCCGAGGCCGAGGCGCTGTCGCACAACCAGGAGGCACTGCTCGCCCAGCGTGCGCTCGAGGCGCTCGTGCCGATGATGGCGGAGTTCGCCAAGGGCTACAACCGCGTCGGCAACATCACCGTGCTCGGCGGCGAAGGTGCCAGCGGTCACCTCGCGGCGGAGTCGGCGACGGGCCTGCGTTCCTCGTTCGAAGCGGTGCGCGCGGCGACCGGAATCGACCTGACGCAGATCATCCAGGGCCGCGCCGTGGCCGACGCCTTCGCCGAGTCGGCGCGGCGCCCCTCGGCAGCGGCCGAGAAGACCTCCTCCCCGGTGCCGACCACGACCACCACGCCGCCCACCGGGTCCGAGCCCCGCGCCTGAGCGGCATCCGCCCATGCCCGAAGCCCCCGAGGTCGAGGCGCTCGCGTTCTTCCTGCGCGAGCGCCTGACCGGTCACGCGGTCGTCGGCACCGAGCTCGTCGAGGGGCGGGCGTGGAAGACCCGCGCCCGGCTCCTCGACCAGCTCGTGGGTCGCCGGGTGACCGCGGTGGAGCGGTTCGGCAAGCACATCGACCTCGACCTCGAGGGCGCGCACCTGTCACTCGGTTTCGGCCGCGCGGGATGGGCGACGTGGGCCGACGGCGACGACGCGGAGTCCGAGACGGCTGCCGCGGTGATCGCGCGAGTCACGTTCGACGACGGCATCCTGGGCATCACCGACGCCGGCGATTGGCTGTCGGTGCAGCTGCACCTCGTCGATGAGCCGACGGAGGTGCCCGCGATCGCCAAGCTCGGACCGGATGCCGCCGACCCGGCCTTCTCCCGCGAGATGCTCCAGTCCGCCCTCGGCGGCCGGCGCAAGCAGCTCAAGGCCCTGCTGCAGGAGCAGGAGACGCTGGCCGGGATCGGCAACGCGTACTCCGACGAGATCCTCTTCGCGGCGCGATTGTCGCCCACGGCCCACGCCGCGAGCCTCTCCGACGAGGCGGTCATGGGCCTGTGGGCGGCCCTGCACGACACGCTCACGGCGGCCGTGATCGCACGTCGCGGCGTGCCGATCGCCGAGCAGAAGGCGGCGAAGGTGGCGGCCATGCGCGTGCACGGTCGCACGGGCGAGCCGTGCCCCGGTTGCGACGGTCTCGTCGAGGACATCCCGGGCACCAAGGGCGGGGGCCAGTGGTGCCCGTCGTGCCAGGCCGGCTGAGGGGCGCGCGGTCCGCGGCCGGCGCGTGTCGAGCCGTGGGGCAGCAGCGAACCGGCTGCTCGCCGGGTGCACAAGCTCCGCGATGTGCGCAGAGTTCGCTCGCCGTCACCCATCTCGACGGAGGTTGCGCGCATCGCGGAGGATATGACCGCCCCTCGGGCACACGAAAGGGCCCCGGACCGTGGTCCGGAGCCCCTGTGCGTCATCGCTGTCAGGCGGTCTGGCCGGAGTGCGCGCCCTCGGCGACCTCTTCGATGAGCTTGGCGTTGAACGCCGGCAGGTCGTCGGGGTTGCGGCTCGAGACCAGGCCCTGATCGACGTGCACCTCTTCGTCGACCCAGGTGGCGCCCGCGTTGCGGAGATCGGTCTGCAGCGTGGGGTAGCTCGTGAGGGTCCGGCCCTTCAGCACGTCGGCCTCGGTGAGGATCCATCCGCCGTGGCAGATGACGGCGACCGGCTTGTGCTGGTCGAAGAAGTCGCGGGCGAATGTCACGGCATCCTTCACGATGCGGATGTCGTCGGCGTTCTGCACGCCGCCGGGGAGCACGAGCGCGTCGAAGTCACCGGCCGAAGCGCTCGAGACGGCGAGGTCGACCTTCTGCTCGTGGCCCTTCTCGCCGCTGATGCTGCCCTCGCTGGGCGAGACGAGCACGGCCTCGGCGCCGGCGGAGGTCACGGCCTCCCACGGGCTGGTCAGCTCGCTGTCTTCGTAACCGTCGGTGGCCAGGAATGCGATGCGCTTGCCGCTGAGATCGGTCATGGGTTCGCCTCTCTTCGTTGTGGATCGGGGTGCTGTCAACGCTAGGAAGACGGGGGCGACGGCGGACGGGGGTTGCGGGCTGCGGGTGCGGGCGTTAGCGCGGGGGACCGGCCCCGATGCGCGGACGCGGGCGTAACATGGAGCGCATGTCCGGTGACACCACGTCCGACACCACGCCCGCGTCCACGCCGCTGATCCCGCTGCTGAACGCTCCCGCGGTCGAGACCGACGATGACAAGCCCTCCGCCTCGCAGTGCTGCGGCGGCGGTTCCTGCTCCCTGTGAACTGAGTCCGCTCGACCCCGGCTCGGGGTGAGGTTCGGCGCCGTCCGGCGGCGATCAGTGCGCGATCGGCGCCGAGCCCTCCAGCTGGTCCGCGGGCTTGCGGATGAGGAACGCCCCGACCACCAGAGGCACCGAGACGATGGCGGCCACGAGGAACGCGGCGCGCGTTCCCGCGGCATCCGCCTCGAGCCCCGTTCCGGCCGATGCCGAGACCGACGACATGATCGTCACCAGCAGTGCGATGCCGGCGGCACCCGCGACCTGCTGCACGGTTCCGACGACCGCCGAGCCGTACGAGTAGAAGCGCGGTTCGAGGGAGCCGAGGGATGCCGTGAACAGCGGCGTGAACGACAGGGCGAGGCCAATCATCATCACGGTCTGCACCACGATGAGCAGCACGAACGAAGTGTCGGTGCCCACGGTGGTGTAGAACCACAGCGTCGCGCTGACGATGATCGCGCCCGGGACGAGCAGCACCTGCGTGCCGTACCTGTCGTAGATGCGGCCGATGACCGGACCGGCGAGGCCCATCGCGAGTGAGCCCGGGAGCACCGCGAGACCCGTCTCCAGCGGGCTCTTCTCCAGCACGGTCTGGAGGTAGAGCGGGAGCAGGGTGATCGCACCGAAGAACGCCATCGACATCACGCCGAGCTGCGTCACGGAGAGCGTGAAGTTGCGCGAGCGGAAGACGCGGAGGTCGAGCAGCGCCGAGTCGGTGCGCTGCAGGCGCACCTGCCGCCAGACGAAGGCACCGAGGCCGATCACACCGACCGCGAGGGCCACCACCAGCGTCACGACCGATGCCTCGGCGGCGCCGGCGTCGCCACCGTGTCCGCCGCCGATCTGGCTGAGGCCGAAGACCAGACCGCCGAAGCCGAAGGCCGAGAGAATGACCGAGGCGACGTCGATGGGGGCGTTGCGGGTCTCGCCGAGGTTGTGGATCCAGCGGGCGCCGACGAACAGGGCGACGAGGGCGATCGGCAGCACGATGCCGAAGATCCAGTGCCAGCCCAGCGACTGCAGCACGAGCCCCGACATGGTCGGGCCGATCGCGGGGGCGAGCGCCATGACGATGCTGACGCGGCCCATCATGCGCCCGCGCTGCGCCGGGGGCACGATCGTCATGATCGTCGTCATCAGCAGCGGCATCATGATGGCCGTGCCGGAGGCTTGGATGACGCGGGCGGCGACCAGCACCTCGAACCCGGGGGCCAGGAACGCCACCAGCGTTCCGGTCGAGAACAGCGACATCGCGGCGACGAAGACCTGCCGCGTCGTGAAGCGCTGCAGGAGGAAGCCGGTGATCGGGATGACGACCGCCATCGTGAGCATGAACGCGGTCGTCAGCCACTGCGCGGCGACTGCCGTGATGCCGAGATCGCGGATGAGGAACGGGATCGCGACGTTCATCGTCGTCTCGTTCAGGATCGCCACGAAGGCGGCGGTGAGCAGCAGCCAGATGACTCGACTCTGCTCGGCGGTGACGCCGGAGGCGGAGGAGGGCGGAGCGACGGTGGTGGTGCCGGTGGCGGCCATGACGAGGTCCTTTTCGAACGGGGGGCTTCGTGGCGCCACGGGGGCGGCTGCGCAACAGGAAACGGCGAGGCACGTCGGGATATTCCGACGTCGAGACAAATCCTCGGGACGGATGCCGCCGCGCGCGGATGCGAGTCTAGCGAGGCCGCGTGGCGGGCGTCCCGCGAGCCGGTGTCGGTGGGCGGACGTAGGCTGGCCCGCATGAGCATGGGCGGAATGGGCGGCAGCATGTTCCGCGGCGTGGACGCCGACATGCAGCGTCGTCGCAACGCTCAGGCGCCGCGTGTCGACGGTCTCGGTCACCGAGTGATCGAGCTGTTCCGCCCGTACCGCTGGCGCATCGCGATGACCGCGTTACTGGTGGTCGTGGGGGCGGCCGTGGCCGTCATCCCGCCCCTCCTGGTGCAGCGCATCTTCGACGACGCCCTCTTCCCGGTCGACGGCTCGGGCCCCGATCTGCGGCTGCTCGCGGTGCTCGTCGCCATCATGATCGGCCTGTTCCTGCTGTCGGCGGTGTTCAACGTCGGGCAGACGTGGTTGACCGCCACCGTCGGCAACCGCGTGACGGGCGACCTCCGAACGCGTCTGTTCGACCACCTGCAGGCGATGGAGCTCGGCTTCTTCACCCGCACCAAGACGGGCGTCATCCAGTCCCGCCTCCAGAACGACGTCGGCGGCGTTTCGGGAGTGCTGACCAACACGGTCACGAGCATTCTCGGCAACGCCGTGACCGTGATCGCCTCGCTCGTCGCGATGATCCTCATCGACGCACGGCTGACGCTGATCGCCGTCGCGCTGATGCCCTTCCTCATCTTCGTGCAGCGCCGCGTCGGTCAGGTGCGCGCGCGCATCGCGGGCGAGACGCAGGAGTCGCTGTCGGAGCTGTCGGCCATCACGCAGGAGACCCTGAGTGTCTCCGGCATCCTGCTGTCGAAATCGTTCAACCGTCAGCGCACCGAGTCGGCGCGCTTCGACGCCGAGAACGACAACCAGGTGCGGCTGCAGGTGCGCCGTGCGATGAGCGGCCAGGGCTTCTTCGCCGTCGTGCAGGTGATCATGTCGAGCGTGCCCGCCATCATCTACCTCGTCTCGGGATATCTGATCGGCGGGGGAGCAGGCGCGATCACCGCGGGGACCATCGTCGCCTTCACCACGGTCCAGGCGCGACTGCTCATGCCGCTCATGGGCCTGATGCGCGTCGCGCTCGACCTGCAGACCTCGTCGGCGTTGTTCGCGCGCATCTTCGAGTACCTCGACCTGCGCCCGGCCATCGTCGACGTGCCCGACGCGCTGCCGGTGGCGAACGCCCCGGGGCCGCTCGGACGCGTGGAATTCCGCGACGTCGAGTTCCGGTATCCCGATGCCCCCGCGCAGACGCGACCCACCCTCGACGGGGTGTCGTTCACCGTCGAGCCCGGTCAGCACGTGGCGTTCGTGGGCCCGTCGGGTGCCGGAAAGACGACCATCCTCTACCTCACGCCCCGCATGTACGAGGCGAGCGGCGGAGCGGTGCTGTTCTCCGGGGCCGACGTGCGCACGCTCGACCGCGCGTCGATCATCGACGAGATCGGCATCGTGTCGCAGGAGACCTATCTCTTCCACGCCACCGTGCGCGAGAACCTCCGGTACGCGCGGCCGGACGCCACCGACGACGAGATCGAAGCGGCGTGCCGCGCCGCGAACATCCACCACGTCATCACCTCGTTCGAGGCGGGATACGACACGGTCGTGGGCGAGCGCGGTTACCGACTGTCGGGCGGTGAGAAGCAGCGCATCGCGATCGCGCGCGTGCTACTCAAAGATCCGCCCGTGCTGCTGCTCGACGAGGCGACGAGCGCCCTCGACACCGTGTCCGAACGCATCGTGCAGGAAGCCCTCGAGACCGCCTCGCACGGGCGGACCACTCTGTCGATTGCCCATCGACTGTCGACGGTGATCGGCGCCGACCGGATCCACGTCGTCGACGCGGGTCGCATCGTCGAGTCGGGGACGCACGCCGAACTGCTCGCCGCGGGCGGCCTGTACTCGAGCCTCGCCGCCGAGCAGCTGGCTGCCTCCTTCGTTCTGGCGGACGAGCAGCACGACACGGCCGGCCGTGCACGCGCCGCGCTGCCCGCCCGCCGGGCCGACGAGGCGCCGGCGTAGGCGAGTGCGACGACGCCCGTGACGCATCGGGGCCTCGGGGATTCAGCCCGCATGGGGCTCCAGCCCGCGTGCGGTGGCTCAGGCGGGCAATGTCTCCCGGAACGCCTCGAGAGCGATGCGGTACGCGGGGTCGGGGTGCGTCTCGGCGATGCGGTGCAGCGGTGGCAGGTCGAGCGTACGGATGAGCGCTCCGCGTTCCGCCACCGCGGCCTCGGCCCCCGCGGCGCGCAGCACGGCGATGCCCTCGCCGAGGGCCTCGAGGTAGTCGCGCAGCACGGCGACCTCGCCCAGGCGCTGCGTGATCGAGCCGCCGTCGCGGCGCTGCCGCCACTCGACGACCACGTCGGGGATCACATCGAACGCTCCCGCCAGCGTGTACATGCGCTGCGCCAGCACCTGGTCCTCGTAATAGCGTCCCTCCGGGAACCGCAGGCCGTGGTCCCGCCAGAACGCCGTACGGCTCAGCTTCGACCACGCGACGATGTTCCCGGATGCCGCGGGGTGCGCGTCCAGCGACGTCCGCTCGCGCGCCGGGTCGGTGGCGGCCGCGACCCACGGTTGCACCTCGCCCGCCGTGTAGCCGGGGCCGTCGGCATCCGGTCGCAGGCGCACGTAGGCACCGACCACGATGTCGCTGCCGGTGCGATCGAGGGTGTCGGCGAGGCGCGAGAGGGCGTCGGGGCGCAGGCGGTCGTCGGCGTCGAGGAACGCCGTATAGGGCGTGTCCACGAGCTCCAGCCCGGTGTTGCGGGCGGCGCCGAGGCCGCGCTGCCGGTCGTGCCGCGCGACGCGGAAGCGCGGGTCGGCGGCGGCCGTGTCGGCGAAGATCCGCTCCGTCGCATCGGTCGAGGCGTCGTCGACGAGCACCGCCGTCCAGTGCGGGTGCGTCTGCGCGCGCAGGGAGTCCAGCGCCTCTTCCGCGTATTCGGCGACGTCGAAGCCGGGGACGATGACGGTGACGGGGGTGGAGCTCACCCGCGCGATCCTACGGCGGCCACGGCATCGGCGACGGCATCGGCGACCGGGTCCAGGGATGCCGACAGCCCGTGCGGAAGGGTGAAACGCACGGCCGTGCGGGCATCGTCATGCTCGAGGCCGATCGCGAGGAGCACGTGCGACGCCTCGTCACTCCCCGCTGCGCACGCCGAGCCGCTCGAGGAGACGACCCCTCGCCGCTCGAGCTCCAGCAGCACGGTCTCGCCGTTCGTGCCGGGGAAGACGAAGCTCGCCGTGCCCGGAAGGCGCCGTTCGGGGTGGCCCGTCAGTCGCGCGCCCGGCACGAGCGCTCGCACCCGAGCCGTGAACGCGTCGCGCAGGGCCGAGACGCGGGCCGCTTCCTGCGTTCGCTCCGCCTCGGCGAGCGCGAGGGCCGTGGCGATGGCGACCGCCCCGGCGACGTCGGGTGTGCCCGAGCGGCGTCCGCGCTCCTGACCGCCGCCGTGCAGGAGCGGCTCGAACGGCAGTCGTCCACGCACGGCCAGGATGCCGGTCCCCTTGGGGGCGCCGATCTTGTGGCCGGCGATGGTGACGGCATCCGCCCCGAGGCCCGCGAGGGGGAGCCACCCGGCCGCTTGGACGGCGTCGAGGTGCAGCGGCACGCCGCGCTCGTGCGCGGCGGCGGTGAGGGCGGCGGCATCTTGCACCGTGCCGATCTCGTTGTTGGCGTACCCGACGCTCACGAGCGCGGTGTCGTCGCGCAGCGCGTCGGCGAGTGCGTCAGGGGTGAGCGTGCCGGTGGCGTCGACGGGGGCGTACGTGACGTCGACCCCGTGCAGACGGGCGAGGTAGTCCGCGGAGGCGAGCACCGACTCGTGCTCGATCGCGGTCGTGACGACATGCCTCCTGCCGCGGGGGAGGGCACCGAGCACGAGCCCCTTGACCGCGGCGTTGTTCGACTCGGTGCCTCCCGAGGTGAACATCACGTCGCCGGCGCGCACGCCGAGCGCCGAGGCGACGCGCGCCCGGGCGTCGTCGAGGGCGGATGCCGCGGCCTCGCCGACCTCGTGGTGGCTCGACGGGTTGCCGAACACCCGCGTGAGGTAGGGCGCCATCGCCTCGAGCACCTCGGGGCGCACGGGGGTCGTGGCGGCGTTGTCGAGGTACAGACTCACGCCGTCTCGATGCGGATGTCGAGCCCGAGGTCGAGGGCGGGCGCGGAGTGGGTCAGTGCGCCGACGGAGATGACGTCGACGCCCGTCTCGGCGATGGCCTGCACGGTGTCGAGCGTCACGCCGCCGGACGCCTCGACCTGGGCCGCGCCGGCGATTCGGGCGACGCCGATGCGGAGGTCGTCGAGTGAGAAGTTGTCGAGCATGATCGTGCCGACGCCCGCGGCGAGCACCGCGTCGATCTGCTCGAGACGGTCGACCTCGACCTCGACGTGGGTGGTGTGCGGCAGTCGCGCGATCGCGCTCTCGAGCGCCTGCGTCACGGACATGCCGTTCGCGGTCAGCACGGCGAGGTGGTTGTCCTTGGCCATGACGGCATCCGAGAGCGAGAAACGGTGGTTGTGCCCGCCGCCGTCGCGCACGGCCTGCCGCTCGATGGCGCGCAGGCCGGGGGTGGTCTTGCGGGTGTCGACGATGCGAGCGCCGGTGTGGGCGACTCGGGCGACGTAGCGGCTGGTGAGGGTGGCGATGCCCGACATGCGCTGCACGAAGTTCAGCCCGATCCGCTCGGCGGTCAGCACGGCGCGCGCGGGGCCGCTGACGACGGCGAGCGTGTCACCGGGCGCGAAGGCCTCCCCGTCGGCCCGGCGCTGCTCGACGACGATCGAGGGGTCGGTGAGCGTGAACGCCGCGGCGAACACGGCCGCTCCGCTGAAGACGCCCTCGACACGTGCGACGAGTTCGGCGCGCGCCGTGGCGTTTTCGGGGATGAGCGTCTCGCTCGTGAGGTCGCCCCACGGTGCGTCCTCGTCGAGGGTGGCCGAGACGACGCGGTCGATCGTGGCGCGGGTCAGCATGCGAGGGCCTCCGGGTGTGCGGGAGTGGATGCCGCGGGCGCGGCGGCCAGGGCGATGTCGGTGTCGTGCGGCCCGGACGTGCCGTGCTGCCCGTCGGAGCGGAAATGCGCCCCGACCGACGCGGTGCGCCGCCGCGCGGCGTCGACGACATGGCGTGCGACGAGCAGCAGGTTGTCGTCCTCGACCTCGCGGGCCCCGCCCCGGGCACTCCAGGCCGCGAGGGTCGCGGCCGCTCGGTCGAGCCCCGCGGCCTCGCGAACGAGACCCGCGTCGGCCCACATGAGCCGCTGCAGAGCTGCTCGGGCGAAGGGGGGCGCGTCCACCGCGGCCGCGGGCGCGGGGGCGGCACGGCGAACGGGGGCGACGGGCCAGCCGCGATCGCGCGCCACCGCCTCGCCTGCGCGCGCACCGAACACCGCTGCCTCGAGGAGCGAATTGGATGCCAGGCGGTTCGCGCCGTGCACGCCGGTGCGGGCCGTCTCGCCCACCGCGTACAGCCCGGGGACCGTGGTGCGTCCGTCGAGGTCGGTGACGACACCGCCCATGAGGTAATGCGCGGCCGGGGTCACGGGAATGGGCTCGCGTGCCCAGTCGAGTCCGCGCGCGCGGACGGCGGCGTCGATCGTGGGGAAGCGCTGCGCGAGGCGTTCGGCGCCGAGGACCGTGGCATCCAGGCGCACGGGACGACCGTCCTGCGCGGCCATCGCCCGGGCGTTCGAGCGCGCCACGACGTCGCGCGGGGCCAGCTCGCCGTCGGGGTGGGCCTCGAAGGCGAAGCGGCGACCGGCGTCGTCGACGAGGGTCGCCCCCTCGCCGCGCACGGCCTCCGACACGAGGAAGGGCGCCCCCACGGCGAGGGCCGTGGGGTGGAACTGCACGAACTCGAGGTCGGCGACCGCCGCGCCGGCACGGATCGCGGCGGCGATTCCATCGCCCGTGGCGCCGAGCGGGTTGGTGGTGTGGGCGTACAGCTGACCGGCGCCGCCGGTGGCGAGGATGACGGCGTCGGCGAGGATCGTCTCGCCGTCGGCCAGCTCGATGCCGCCGGCCCGTCCGTCGACGAGCACGACGTCGCGCAGCAGGGCGTGCTCCCGCACCCGGATGCCGGCGGCGCGGACCGCGTCGCCGAGGGCGGCCTGGATCGCAGCCCCCGTCGCGTCGCCGCCGGCGTGGAGCACGCGCGCGACGGCATGAGCCGCTTCGAGGCCACGCGAGAAGTCCCCGTCGGCGTCGCGGTCGAAGACGACGCCGCGGTCGACGAGTTCGGCGATGCGGGCCGGCCCCTCGCCCACCAGCACGTCGACGGCGGCGGTGTCGTTCAGCCCGCCGCCCGCGGTGAGGGTGTCGGCCGCGTGCGAGGCGACGGTGTCGGCGGAATGGGTGACCGCGGCGATGCCGCCCTGTGCCCACCGCGTGTTGGTGTCGGGCAGGGCGCCCTTCGTCACGACCGTGACGCGGCATCCGTTCTCCACCGCGTGCAGCGCCGCCGTGAGACCGGCGATGCCGCTGCCCACCACGACGACGGTGGTCATTTCACCGCGCCGCTCGGCTTGGCCGCGAGCATGCGCTCGAGGGCGACGGTGGCGGGGGCGGCGACGTCGTCGGGGACCGTGATGCGGTTGACGACCTCTCCCGCCACGAGCGACTCGAGCACCCACGCGAGGTAGCCGGGGTGGATGCGGTACATCGTCGAGCACGGGCACACCACCGGGTCGAGGCAGAAGATCTCGTGCTGCGGGTATTGCGCCGCCAGGCGTAGCACGAGGTTGATCTCTGTGCCGATGGCGAAGGTCGTGGGTGCCGTGGCCGCGGCGATCGCCTTGCGGATGAGGTCGGTCGAGCCGGCCTCGTCGGCGGCATCCACGACCTCCATCGGGCACTCGGGGTGAACGATCACGCGCACGCCGGGGTGCTCGGCGCGGGCCCGGTCGATCTGGTCGACCGTGAAGCGGCGGTGCACGGAGCAGAAGCCGTGCCACAGGATGACGCGGCTGTCGGCGATCTGCTCCTCGGACGACCCGCCGAGCGGCCTGCGGGGGTTCCACATCGGCATCTGCTCCAGCGGCACGCCCATCGCCTTGGCGGTGTTGCGGCCCAGGTGCTGGTCGGGGAAGAACAGCACGCGGCGCCCGCGCGCGAAGGCCCACTCGAGCACGGTCCGGGCGTTGGAGGAGGTGCAGACGATGCCCCCGTGGCGTCCGACGAAGCCCTTGATGGCGGCGCTGGAGTTCATGTACGTGACCGGGATCACGGGCAGCAGTCCGTCGGCATCCGGGGTGTCGAGGTCGCCCACGACCTCGGCCAGCTGCTCCCAGCACTCCTCGACCTGGTCGATGTCGGCCATGTCGGCCATGGAGCAGCCGGCGGCGAGGTTCGGCAGGATGACGGCCTGCTCGGGGCGGGAGAGCAGGTCGGCCGTCTCGGCCATGAAGTGCACGCCGCAGAAGACGATCGCCTCGGCCTCGGGACGCTCCTTCGCAGCGTTGGCGAGCTGGAACGAGTCGCCCACGTAGTCGGCGTGGCGCACGACCTCTTCGCGTTGGTAGAAGTGCCCGAGCACGACCACCCGGTCGCCGAGCGTCTGCTTCGCGACGCGGATGCGCGCGTCGAGCTCGTCGTCCGAGGCGTCGCGGTACTGCTGGGGTAGCTCGCCCTGGCGCGGCGCACCGGTGGGGATGACGTCGCCCATCGACGAGCCGGGCCCGTAGCCGGGACGCGTGTCGAAGTCCCACGGTCCGACGGCGAGGTCGGTGGTGCACGTGGCGTCGATCGACGCGCCGGAGACGATCGCCTGGATGGCGTGGTCGACGCTCGGGTCGATCGCGGGGCGGGGCTGCAGGGTGACGGGGGTGGCGGCCATGGGCGTTCCGATCAGTGACGGGAGGGGAGCGGGCCGCGGTCGGCGAGCTCCACATCGCGGTTGTAGCGGTACAGACGGGCGGGGCGGTGGCTTCCGGTGCGGAAGCGCTCGGTCGGGATGAGGGTGTCGGAGGTGTCGACCTGGCGACGGAAGTTCGCCGGATCCAGGCGCTTGCCGAGGATGGTCTCGTTCACCTCGCGCAGGTCGGCGAGCGTGAACTCGTCGGGGAGCAGTCCGTGCGCGATGCGGCTGTACCCGACCTTGTTGCGCAGGCGCCACAGGGTGTACTCGACGATGTCGTTGTGGTCGAACGCCAGGGTCGGCAGGTCGGTGGCGTCGAACCACTCCACGTTCTCGGGGGCGTCGCCCTCTCGCGCGTGGGCGGCGACCTGGGCGTCGACCTCGTCGGAGCGCAGCAGCGCCCAGTACACGATCGACACGACGCGCGTGGGGGAGCGGTCCACGGCCCCGAAGGCGTAGAGCTGCTCGAGATAGCTGGGGGTGAGCCCGGTCGTCTCGGCGAGTGTGCGGGATGCCGCGACATCGAGTTCCTCGGTCGCGTCGAGCCATCCACCCGGCAGCGCCCACCGCCCGTCGAAGGGATCGCGCGTGCGCCGGACCAACGGCAGGGACAGCACCGGTTCGTCGTCGGCGTCGCGGCGGACGCTGAAGATGACGGTCGACACCGCGACGCGCACATCGGCGTCGCGCGGCTCGGGTTGAGGGGTTCTTGTCATGGTGACCATATCTCCGACACGATCTTAGTGTCGAGGTGACCCGAAGGTCCAATCAGCGCGTCGAAAGCGTTCTCCCAGACGTGCGCCCTAGCCTTCTGAAGGATTCAGGAGGTGCGGATGCCGATCGTCGACATCGCCCTGATCGCCCTGTTGGCGGTCGCGCTCATCGTGGGCCTTTCGCGGGGATTCCTCGCCACCATCGGCTTCTTCGCCGGCCTCGCGCTCGGCGCGGTCGCGGCCTACTGGGCCACGCCGTTCGTGGGCCAGTGGGTCACCGCCCCGGCCTGGCGCGGTCCCGCGATGATCTTCACCGGCATCCTGCTGCTACTCGTCGGCTCCGGTCTCGGCAGCGCCGTCGGTGGTTTCTTCCGACGCGGAGCCGACCGCATCAAGCTCCGCGTTCCGGAGCGTCTGCTCGGCGGCGTCGTCAACGTCGCCGCCGCGGCTCTGACCATCTCGTTCGTCGCGGGGTCGCTCACCCCGGTGGGTCTGCCCGTCGTGTCGGCGGCCCTGGGCTCCTCCACCGTCATCCGGACGATCGACGACCTCACCCCCGCCCCCGCGCGCGGCGCGCTCGCCGACCTGCGCGGAACCGTGTTCGCCGAGGGGATCCCGCGCTTCGGTGAGCTCATCCAGATCGGCCCCGTGCCGAGCACTCCCCAGATCGCCCTCGACGATCCCGCGCTCACGCAGGCCGCCCAGTCGGTCGCGCGCATCTCCGGAACCGCCTACGCGTGCGGCATCACCTCGAGCGGATCGGGCTTCGTCGTCGCTGACGACCGCGTCGTCACCAACGCCCACGTCGTCGCGGGCGTCGATACCCCGCTCGTCGAGCTCCCCGGTCGGCCGGCCCGGGAGGGTCGCGTGACCTACTTCGATCCCGTCGACGACATCGCCGTCGTGACGGTGGACGGACTGGATGCCACGGCACTGCCGATCGTGCCGACCCTCACCGTGGGATCGTCGGCCGTGGTGCAGGGCTACCCGGGCGGCGGGCCGTTCACTTCGGGCAGCGCGCAGATCCTGTCGGAGGGCATCGTGCCCGTGCCCGACATCTACGACGACTCCTCCACACCCCGCGACATCTACGCGATCGCCGGCGTCGTGCGGCCCGGCAATTCGGGTGGGCCGTTGCTGACGACCGCCGGCGAGGTCGCGGGCATCGTGTTCGCCCGCTCCGACACCGATGACGACGTCGGCTACGCCATGACGCCGGCCGAACTGGAGCCGGTCATGGCGCAGATCGATGCGCTGTCGGCGCCCGTGGCATCCGGGAGTTGCACGCGAGGCTGACGCGCGCGACGGCGTCCGCGCGGGGCGTGGGGCGGCGAGGAGGGCTGTCGGGGCGTTCGGACCGCTGGACGGGCGGAGTTCGCGAGGCCGCGAGTCCGCGGGGGTGAAGTTGTCCACAGGGTGACCGAAGGCCGGTAAGCCGGTGCCTACGCTCGCTGCCATGCCGCTCATCTCCATCTCCGTTGCCGAGGTGCGCCGAGCCGCGGTGAAGGTCAAAGAGGTCTCCGCGGGCCTGAGCTCCCTTCCGCTCCTGAACGTCGCGGGCCACCCCGATCTCTCGCTCGCGGTGGCCGAGTTCGTCGGGTGCATGAACGATTGCCGATCCGAGCGGGAGCGCGATATCGACACGCTGTCGAGGGGTCTGCTCGATGTTGCACGCCTCTTCGAGAGCGGAGAATCCCGCGCCGTCGACGATCTTCGTGCGCTCGGTTCAGCCGTCGAGTGGAGTATCCGGTGACCGCCGAACTCGGACAGTCCCGCGACCCGATCCGCCTGGTTCCCGGGGATCTCGTCGCCGTGCACCGCACGGTCGCCCTCTGGCGGTCTCGCGCCGACGACGCGGAGGAGTCTGGGGCGAGACTGCGTCAGCTGCGCACGGTGCCGGAATGGTCCGGAGAAGCGGCCGATGCCTACGAGCGGCGCGTCGCCGCCGCGGCGTCGCCGTGGGATGCCATGGCCTCGGCGTTCCGCATGGCGCAGGCCGCGCTGGAAGACTTCGCCTCCGCGCTGGAAGCCGCGCGAGCGCGAGCCAGCGATGCCGTCGACTTGTGGGACGAAGCTGAGGCGCTCGTCGCCACCGCGGCGATGGCGACGCCGGGGTTTCCCGGCGCAGATCGACAGCCGCTGCGCAGCCTCGAACCGCGGGCCGAAGCCCGTGCCATCCTCGCCGACGCGCGCCGGGCGCTCGACACGGCGGCCCAGACCGCGGCCGCGGCCCTTCGACGAGCGCTAGCCCTTCCGGGCCTGCAAGCCGAGGAATGGGTGGCCCTCCTCGCCGACCGCGCCTCGGCCGCCCACATCCTCGACGCCCTCGCCGGCGCCGACGGCCCCAGCCTCCGGGGCATTCTGCGCGCGAGGCCCGCTGTCGCTGACGTTCTGGCCCAGGCCGAACCGGCTGCGGTCGCCCCCTGGTGGGCTGCTCTCGACGAAGCGCAACAGCAGGCGCTCATCCGTGCGGCGCCAGCGGTGATCGGCAACCTCGGCGGTGTCGCCTACACGGCCCGGGACCGGGCCAACCGTCTGTGGCTCCGCACCCAGCTGGCCGACGCGCGCGCCGCGCTCGCCGAGGCGGAGAAGACCCCGTCGTATCGAGAACTCGTCGGGGGGTATGCCACCGCGTCCACCGTCGCCGAGCGTCTCGAGCGTGCCCGGGCACGGGTGGCGGGGTTGGAGAGCATCGAGGCGTCACTCGAGGCGCCCGAAGGCAAAGCTCCGCGATTCCTCATGTCGTTGACCGCGGACGCGCCACCGTTGGCGGCCATCTCCATCGGCGACCTTGACTCGGCGGACGACATCACCTTCGCTGTGCCGGGGATGGGGACGACGACGCGGGAGATGGGCGACTGGACCCGTGCTACGCAAAACATTGCGGCAATGCAGGATCGAGTTGACAGTGGTCGGTCGCACGCCGTCGTCTCGTGGGTTGGATATCGGACACCGCCGGTCCCCCTAGTGAGCGGGGGATTTGAGGTGATGAAGACCACGTTCGCCGAGGCGGGGGCCGCGAAGCTCTCGGACGCGCTCGCGGCGGTCAGCGCGGTGCGTCCGGCCGCCGAGCTGAACCTCGTGGCGCACTCATACGGAACCACCACGGCGTCGCTCGCTCTGACCCGTGAGGGAGTCCACGCCGACGCTTTCGTAACGCTTGGGTCTGCCGGTCTGCCCCCTGCCATCGACCAGGCGACCGACCTGCACGCGGGTGGGGTGTTCGCTGGCCAGGCCCAGGACATCCTGGTCATTGACCCGGCCGGGGGTGATGGGTGGGCGTGGACGGGACGTCTTTCAGCCGCCCACCCTGTGGATCCAACTGACCCGCAGTTTGGCGCGCACGAGTTCGGCGTGGACGGCGGCGACGGGTTGCGTCCCGTCACCGACCACAGCGTCTCGACGCCCCAGGGCACCGGCTATCTCGACCTCGAGACGGAGTCACTCCTCAATGTGGCTCTTGCCACGACCAAACATGGGGACGGGCTCTCCGCGTACGTCAACCCACCGCCAACTCCGTTTCAGAGAGCCGTCATCGAGGGGACAAAGCATGGGTACGCGTATTGAAAGGGCATCCCGCCGGGCGGTCGCCCTCATTGCCGTCGTGGCTGTATGCCAGGTTTCGGTCGCCTGTGCTTCGTCAAAGGGGGATGTCATGAGTCCGACCGACGCGAGCGACGCACTCGTCGCCACAGTAGAGGCGACCGCCGAAGTGCTGGACGTGACGGGTTGGAACTGGGACGGCGCGCCCGAAGTGGGCAACTGCGGCGCTCGTCGCGGCGAGCGTGTGAACTGGACGTACGGGTACGGCGCCCCGCCGCCGGATGGCGACCACAATGCCGATGCGCAGAAAGTAGCCGACTACTGGCGGTCGCTCGGTATGGACGTTCGAATCGCCGAGAGCCCGGTCCCGTCCGTCTACGCTACCGGGGGCCCCGTGCGCGGACTGTCTTTCATCACTGCCCCCGGCGATTACTACATCGCCGGCACCTCCCTCTGCGTCCCCGGCGACGCCGATGAAATCCGCAAGCAGGACAACGGCTGAACCGACCGGCGGCGTGCGCCGGGCTCCGCTAGGCTGACCCCACAAGTCCACACCGGCCCCATGATCGATGCGGGAGAGCTCCGGCGAACGCAGCCGGGCACCGAAGGAGCAAGCCTCCCCGCCAATCTCTCAGGTACGCGTACCGCGTCGATCGGGCCACTCTGGAAAGAGACCCGGATGTTTCGTCCCGGGTCCGCCGACGGTGAAAGCCCGCGCCCGCCCCGAGCGGCCGCACGGGCGAAACTCTCAGGCCCATGACAGAGGGGGAGTTCTCAGGCGCCGCCCGGCGTCTGTCCGTCATCGCGAACGGCAGAACTCATGACCGAAACCCCCGCTCCACCGCGCACGTCGCCGCTGCACGATCGGCACGAGGCCCTCGGTGCCTCGTTCACCGACTTCGGCGGCTGGAACATGCCCGTGCGCTACACGTCCGACCTCGCCGAGCACCGCGCGGTACGCGAAGCTGCGGGCCTGTTCGACATCTCGCACATGGCCGAATTCCGTGTCGAGGGCACGGCGGCCGCCGCTTTCCTCGACCACGTCCTGGCCGGCCGGCTCTCGACCATGAAGATCGGCAAGGCCAAATACTCGCTCGTGCTCGCCGAGACCGGCGGCATCGTCGACGACGTCATCGTCTATCGCACGGGCGAGCAGAGCTTCCTCGTCATCTCGAACGCGGGCAACCGGGATGCCGTGGCCGCGGCCTTCGCTCTCGCCCAGGACGCGTGGGACGCCGGGTCGCCCGAGGGTCCCGCCACCCTGATCGTCGACGACGTCACCGACGACTACGCGCTCATCGCCCTGCAGGGCCCCGCCGCCCGCGGCATCCTCACCTCCACCCCCGGAGTCACCGTCACCGGAACCGCGCTCGACGAGCTCGGCTACTACGCCTGGACCGACGGCACGTTCCAGGGGGCGCCGCTCTTCGTCGCGCGCACCGGCTACACCGGTGAAGACGGCTACGAACTCCTCGTCCCCACTGCGCTCGGGGGAGCCCTCTGGGACGCCGCGCTCGCCGCGGGAGCCTCGGCGGGCCTCGTCGCCTGCGGGCTCGCCGCGCGTGACACCCTGCGCCTCGAGGCCGGGATGCCGCTGTACGGCCACGAGCTCTCGCTCGACATCGCGCCGGCCCAGGCCGGCCTCGGTCGCGTCGTCGCCGCCGACAAGGAGGCGTTCGTGGGCAAGGCCGGTCTGGCCTCGAGCCCCGTCGACGCGCCCGTGCTCGTCGGGCTCGTCTCGGAGGGCCGTCGTGCCGGTCGCGCCGGATACGCCGTGCTGCACGGCGACGACGTCGTCGGCGAGATCACCAGCGGCGCCCTCAGCCCCACCCTCGGCCACCCCGTGGCCATGGCCTTCGTCGCACCGGCGGCGAGCGCACTCGGAACCGAACTGACCATCGACGTGCGCGGAACACGCATTCCCGCGACCGTCACCGCCCTCCCCTTCTACCGGAGAAACGCATGACCGACCTCACCGCCCTCAGCTACACCTCCGAGCACGAGTGGATCGCCCTCGCCGAGCACGACGGGGCGACGATCGCCACGGTCGGTATCACCGACTTCGCCGCCGACAAGCTCGGTGACGTCGTGTTCGTCGAACTCCCCGCCGCCGACTCGGCCGTCTCGGCCGGCGACGTCTGCGGCGAGATCGAGTCGACGAAGTCGGTCGGCGAGCTCTACGCGCCGCTCAGCGGCACCGTCGTCGAGGTGAACGACGCCGCGGTGGACGACCCCTCGCTCGTCAACGCCGAGCCGTTCGAAGGCGGCTGGCTGATCAAGATCCGGGTCGAGGGAGACCTGCCCGCCGACCTCCTCGACCGCGCCGCCTACGAGGACCTCACCGCATGAGCACCCTCCTGCCCCCTCGCACGCAGGCGAGCTCGCCGGCCGCGTTCACCGACCGCCACATCGGCATCGGTCCCGACGCCGAGGCGCACATGCTCGGGGTCGTCGGCTACGACAGCGTCGACGCCCTCGTGGAGACCGCCGTCCCGGCATCCATCCACGTGAAGCCCCGCGCGACGAGCGACATCCCCGAGGCAGCGACCGAGGCCGAGGCCCTGGCCGAGCTGCGCGAGCTCGCGAGCGCGAACCGGTCGGCGCGGCCCATGATCGGCCTGGGCTACTACGACACGTTCACGCCCTCGGTGATCTCGCGCAACGTGCTCGAGAACCCGTCCTGGTACACCGCGTACACGCCCTACCAGCCCGAGATCTCGCAGGGCCGGCTCGAGGCGCTCATCAACTTCCAGACGATGGTCACCGACCTGACGGGCCTGGCCACGGCCAATGCGTCGATGCTCGACGAGTCCACCGCGGTCGTCGAGGGCATGCTCGTCGCCCGTCGTGCATCGAAGGCGAAGACCGACGTGTTCCTCGTCGACGTCGACGCCCTGCCCCAGACGAAGGCGCTGCTGCACCACCGCGCCGCCGCCGTCGGCATCCGCATCGAAGAGACCTCGTATCGGGGCGACCTGCCGGAGGCGTTCGGTGCGTTCGTGCAGTACCCCGGGGCGACGGGCCGCATCTGGGACTTCTCGGCCGTCTCCGAGGCCGTGCACGCCGCCGGTGGTCTCGTCGTCGCCGCCGCCGACCTGCTCGCGCTGACCCTGCTGCGCTCGCCCGGCTCGCTGGGGGCCGATGTGGCGGTGGGCACCACCCAGCGCTTCGGCGTTCCGCTCGGCTTCGGCGGACCGCACGCGGGCTACATGGCCGTGCGTGCGGGCCTCGAGCGCCAGCTGCCCGGTCGGCTCGTCGGGGTGTCGCAGGATGCCGTCGGCGCGCCCGCCTACCGCCTGTCGCTGCAGACGCGCGAGCAGCACATCCGCCGCGAGAAGGCGACCTCGAACATCTGCACCGCCCAGGTGCTCCTCGCCGTCATGGCCGCGATGTACGCGGTCTATCACGGCCCCGACGGCCTGCGCGCCATCGCGACGCGGGTGGCGCGAACGGCCGACGCGCTGGCATCCGCTCTGCGCTCGTACGATCTCACCCTCGCCTCCGACGCGTTCTTCGACACCGTGCGCGTGCACGTCCCCGGGCGCGCCCAAGACGTCGTCGACCGTGCCCGCGAGCGCGGCTACCAGCTGCTCTGGGTCGATGACGCGACCGTGGGCGTCTCGATCGACGAGACGACGACGGATGCCGACGTCACCGCCGTGCTCGAAGCGTTCGGTCTGACCGTCGACGACCTGCCCGCCGGCGAGGCGCTGGGCGGCGTCGACGCCGCGCTGCACCGCGACGACGAGTACCTCACGCACCCCGTCTTCCACGCGCACCGCAGCGAGACGGCGATGATGCGGTATCTCAAGACCCTCGCCGATCGCGACTACGCGCTGGATCGCGGCATGATCCCGCTGGGCTCGTGCACGATGAAGCTCAACGCCGCGACCGAGATGGCGGCGGTGTCGTGGCCGGAGTTCTCGCGCGTGCACCCCTTCGCGCCCGAGGCCGACGTGCGGGGCTATCTCGAGATGATCGAGCAGCTCGAGCGGTGGCTCGCCGAGGTGACCGGTTACGACGCGGTCTCGCTGCAGCCGAACGCCGGCTCGCAGGGCGAGCTCGCGGGGCTGCTGGCGATCCGCGGATATCACCTCGCCAACGGCGACACCGGCCGCACGGTGTGCCTCATCCCCTCGTCGGCGCACGGCACCAATGCCGCCTCGGCGATCCTGGCGGGGATGAAGGTCGTCGTCGTCGCGTGCGACGAGGCGGGCAACGTCGACCTCGGCGACCTGCGGGCGAAGATCGCGCAGCACGCCGACGCGCTGTCGGCCCTCATGATCACGTACCCCTCCACGCACGGGGTGTACGAGCACGACGTGCTCGAGATCACGCAGGCCGTGCACGACGCCGGCGGGCAGGTGTACGTCGACGGCGCCAACCTCAACGCCCTGCTCGGCTTCGCGCGCTTCGGCGACCTGGGCGGCGACGTGTCGCACCTCAACCTGCACAAGACCTTCGCTATCCCGCACGGGGGCGGCGGTCCGGGGGTGGGCCCGGTGGCGGCGAAGGCGCACCTCGCGCCGTTCCTGCCCTCGCATCCGTTCTCGCAGCGCGCGGACCACGCGGGCGGCGTGTTCGACGGCGGCCCGATCTCGGCCGCTCCGCACGGCTCCGCCGGCATCCTCCCCATCTCGTGGGCGTACGTGCGCATGATGGGCGCGGAGGGCCTGCGTCAGGCCACCGCCGCCGCGGTCCTTTCCGCCAACTACATCGCCACGCGGCTTCGGGAGCACTACCCGGTGCTCTACGCCGGCGAGGGGGGACTCGTCGCCCACGAGTGCATCCTCGACCTGCGCCCGCTCAAGGAGCAGACCGGCGTCACGGTCGACGACGTCGCCAAGCGCCTGGTCGACTACGGCTTCCACGCGCCGACGATGTCGTTCCCGGTGGCCGGCACCCTCATGGTGGAGCCGACCGAGAGCGAGGACCTCGCCGAGCTCGACCGGTTCGTGGATGCCATGATCGCGATCAAGCACGAGGCGCTCGCCGTCGCCGCGGGGGAGTGGCCCGCCGACGACAACCCGCTCGTGAACGCCCCGCACACGGCCGAGACGGTCGTCGTGGGGGAGTGGGACCACCCCTACTCCCGTGAGACCGCGGTGTACCCGGTGCGCTCGCTGATCCGCGGCAAGTACTGGCCCCCGGTGCGCCGCATCGACCAGGCCTACGGCGATCGCAATCTCGTGTGCTCCTGCCCGCCGCCGGAGGCGTTCGCCTGAGACGTCGAGCCGCGGCGACGCTTTCCTGGGGAGTGGTCGCCGCGGCTCGTCGTGCCCGCGCACAGCTGGCGGATGCGGCATCCGACTCCGCTCGCGCGCGCGAGCCCGGGGGATCGCACAGGAGGCGTTTAGTACAGTTCCCCCTGTGCACCAGGGGCTGATTGACGTTTCTCGACCGACTCGACGACGCCGTGGCCCGGGGCGGTTGCTGGCGCTGCTCGTCGCGGCCGGTGTGGTCCTCGCGGGATGCTCCGCACCGGAGCCCGCGCCCGAGCCCGAGCCGCAGGAACCCACGGGCCTCACCCTCGGGGTGGTGGGCTCGCTCACGAGCTTCAACGCGGCCAGCGCCGCGGGGGCCACGCCGGCGAACCGGGCCGTCTCCGCCCTCCTCGACGAGAAGCTCGGCTCGCTGGACGGCGACCTGCAGGTGGTGCCCAACAACGGCCTCGGTCGCATCACGCGGGTGCAGGGCGACCCGCTGAAAGTCAGCTACGAGCTCTTCCCCGACCGGGTGTGGTCGGACGGAACCCCCGTCACCCTCGACGACCTCTTGTTCGGGTGGGCCGTGTCGTCGCACTTCTTCGACGACGCCACGTACGACGCCGATGGACGGGTCGTGTCGGGAACGCGGTACTTCGACACCGCGATGCCCGACGACCCGAACGCGCGCACCTCGCGACCGAGCCTCGATCGCGCCGACGACACGCTGACCCTGACCTACGACCAGCCGTTCGCCGACTGGAACCGGCAGTGGCTGCTCGACCGTCCCGTCCACGTGGTCGCGCAGCGAGCCGGCGTGAGCGTCAAAGACCTGCTGACCGCGATCCTCACCGCCCCCGAGGGCGACCCCGAGGCGCCACGAGAAGCGAATCCCGTGCTGCTGGCCGCGGCGCAGGCGTGGAACACCGGGTTCGACGTCGCGGCAGGGACCATCCCCGACCCGGCCGGGGTCGTCTCCTCGGGGCCGTGGACGGTCGCCGAAGCCACCGCCGACACCCTGCGGCTCGCACGGCGAGACTCCTATCAGGGCGCGCACTTCCCGGGGCTCGAGGAGCTCACGATCCGTTTCTTCGCCGACCGCTCCGCGCAGCTTTCGGCTCTCGAAGCCGGCGTCGTGGACGTCGCCAACGTGGGCGACCTCGACGTGGCCGAGAGCAAGACGCTGACGGATGCCGGCTTCCAGGTGCAGGTCGGTCCCACCACGCAGACCTTGCACCTGCGTTTCGCCGACGGCGCGGCGACCGATGTCCGCCAGGCCATGACGCTGGCGATCGACCGCTCGTCGGTGGTGCAGGAGGTGCTGGGCGCGGTGCGACCGGATGCACAACCGCTGCAATCGTTCCTCTCCTCGCCCGCGACGGGCCAGTTGTACGCCGACCTCGTCGCGGGCAACGGCGCCCCCTCCACCGGCGCGGATGTGGACGCCGCCCGTAGCGCGCTGGGTGATCGCGCCGCGGTGCTGCGCCTGGCCTACGACACGACCGACGAGGTGTCGGCGCAGGTCTTCCCGCGTCTGGTCTCGATGGGGGCGCGCGCGGGTATCGCGGTGCGCCTGGCCACGACGCCCGAAGAAGCGGATGCCACGCTGTCGTGGGTCGGAGAAGACGAGAGTCTCTACCGGTCGGCGCGTGACCGCCTCTCCGAGGGGGTCGACGGTCCTGACACCGAGGAGCTCTTCGCCGAGCTCACCCTGCACACCGACCCGGTCGACGTGCTGTCGGAGGCGAGGGAGATCGATCGCTCGCTCTTCGCCGCGTACGCGGGGGTGCCGCTGCTGGAACGCACGGGAGCCGTCGTCGCCGCGCAGGGCATCGGGGGAGTCACCTACACCTCGGAGCCCGACGGAGTGCCGCCCGCGTTCTGGACGTGGTCCCCGCCGCAGCGGTGAGAGCGGGCTCGCGCTACGGGGTCATGTGGTGGCGGGAGGAGCGAAGATCCCCGGCCACCACGCGGCGGCCAGCGGGTATCCCACGAAAGCGACGATGTCGATGACCGTGTGGGCGACCACCAGGGGCATGACGCGACCCCAGCGCTTGTAGCACCAGCCGAAGACGAGACCCATCACGACGTTGCCGAGCGCCGAGGGCCACCCCTGGTAGAGGTGGTAGCTGCCGCGTAGCAGGGCGGTCGCGAGGATGATGCTCATCCACGACCACCCCAAGCGGCGCAGGCGGTCGAAGAGGTAGCCGAGGAAGATGACCTCTTCCGTGAGCCCGGCGCGCAGGGCCGCGAGGATGAGCAGCGCGATCACCCACCACGACGAGTCGAGGGGCGCGGGAACCACAGTGATGCTCTGACCGATCGCGCGGCCCACGGCGTAGACGCCGATGCCCGGGGCCCCGATGAGCACGACGAGGAGCAGGCCGCGCACGACGTCGGAGCCGAAGCGGCGGAAGTCCAGGCCGATGCGGCGAAGGGCGTTGTTCGCCGGTTCCCACAGGAGGAAGACGGCGAGAGCGACCAGGGTCAGGCTGAAGAAGATGTCGAGGGACTGATAGACCGCATCCCACAGCGGTTCGGCGCTGCGAGACGGGTTCAGCTGCGTCTGCTGCTGCGAGATGGGTGCGCGCGTGGCGGCGCGCACGAACGAGACGACGGAATAGATCGCCGACTGCCCCACGCTGATCAGGAGGACCAGGACGATCTCCCAGATCAGCCGAGTGCGCCCATACCGGTCTGATCGCCCCACAGTCGGAGGGTATGTCCAGTCGACGGAGCCCCGGGAACCGCGGAACTTGTCAGATTGCCACATCTAGAGCCTCTCGAGTAAATCCTCTGTAACGTTTATCCGAGGAGTTTGGGGCACCTGGGTAAACGTGCCTAGTGTGTTCTCATCCTGCCCGAACGGATTTCCCCGCGCCTTGTGCTGCGTGAAAACCCTGCACGGGCGACGATCATCCCTTCCCTGGAGGAACTGTGAAGCGCAACAAGATTGCCCTCTCCAGTCTCGCGCTGCTGGGAGCTGTCGGGCTTATGCTCGCCGGCTGCTCGGGCAACGGAGACAATGGCGGCGGCTCGGCATCGGGCGGCGACGCGTCGTCCATCATCCGCACCAACGGTTCGGAGCCGCAGAACCCGCTGATCCCGACCAACACCAACGAGGTCGGCGGCGGAAAGATCCTCGACTCGATCTTCGCGGGTCTGGTCTACTACGACGCCGACGGCGCCCCGGTGAACGACATGGCCGAGTCCATCGTCACCAACGACGCGCAGAACCTCACCGTGACCCTGAAGAAGGGCCAGAAGTTCACGGACGGCACCGAGGTCAAGGCCGACAACTTCATCAAGGCCTGGAACTACGGCGCGCTGCTGTCGAACAACCAGCTCAACAGCTACTTCTTCGAGGACATCGTCGGCTTCAGCTACGAAGCCGACTCCGAGCTCACCGGTCTGCAGAAGGTCGACGACTACACCTTCACGATCGCCCTGTCCAAGCCCGCCGCCGACTTCGCGCTGCGCCTCGGATACTCGGCGTTCTTCCCGCTGCCGGACTCCGCGTTCGACGACATGGCCGCGTTCGGTGAGAACCCGGTCGGCAACGGTCCGTACAAGCTGGCCAGCGACGGCGCGTGGCAGCACAACGTGCAGATCGACCTCGTCAAGAACGACGACTACCAGGGTGGTCGCACGGTCGCCAACGGCGGCCTGACGGTCGTCTTCTACGCGACGCAGGATGCCGCGTACGCTGACCTCCTCGGCGGCAACGTCGACGTGATCGACGCGATCCCGTCGGCATCCCAGGCCACCTTCGAGTCGGACCTGGGCGACCGCGCGGTCAACCAGCCGGCGGCGGTGTTCCAGTCGTTCACGATCCCGGAGCGCCTCGCGCACTTCAGCGGTGAAGAGGGCACGCTGCGTCGTCAGGCGCTGTCGATGGCCATCAACCGCGACGAGATCACGGAGACGATCTTCCAGGGCACCCGCACCCCGGCCAGCGACTTCACCTCGCCCGTCATCGACGGCTGGTCCGACTCGCTCGCCGGCGCCGACGTGCTGAAGTACGACGAGGCCAAGGCGAAGGAGCTGTGGGCCCAGGCCGACGCCATCTCGCCGTGGACCGGCACCTTCCAGATCGCCTACAACGCCGACGGCGGACACCAGGTCTGGGTCGACGCGGTGACCAACTCGATCAAGAACACCCTCGGCATCGACGCGTCCGGCGCGCCGTACCCGACGTTCAAGGAAGCGCGCACGGCCATCACCGACCGCAGCATCCAGACCGCCTTCCGCACCGGTTGGCAGGCCGACTACCCCGGTCTGTACAACTTCCTCGGACCGCTCTACGCGACCGACGCCTCGTCGAACGACGGTGACTACTCGAACCCCGAGTTCGACAGCCTCCTCGCCGCGGGCATCGCCGAGACCGAGGTCGACGCGCAGAACGCCGACTTCCAGAAGGCCCAGGAGATCCTCCTCCAGGACCTGCCCGCCATCCCGCTCTGGTACTCCAACGTGACCGGCGGCTACGCCGACGGCGTGAACAACGTCCAGTTCGGCTGGAACTCGGTTCCGCTGTACTACGAGATCACGAAGTAACCCTTCCGATCTCTGGCCGCGAGGCGGTGACGGATTCGTCACCGCCTCGCGGTCTGCCAGCCAGGCCTCATCACGACGTGTGATAAAACGGCACGGGCCCTTCCGGGCCAGCCCCCCACGAATCGTCTGATGAGGCGTTTCCCACGTTCGAAAAGAGAGCGGATGCTCGGCTACATCCTCAGACGTCTGCTGCAGGTGCTCCCCGTGTTCTTCGGGGCCACGCTGCTGATCTACTTCATGGTCTTCGCCATGCCGGGAGACCCGATCCTCGGGCTCTTCGGCGACAAGACCCCCGCGCCCCAGGTCGTCGAAGCCCTGCGCGCGCAGTACCACCTCGACCAGCCGTTCATCGTGCAGTACTTCCTGTACATCGGTGGCATCTTCCAGGGCGACCTCGGCACGACCTTCTCGGGTCAATCCGTCAACGAGGTCCTCGCCCGCACCCTGCCCGTGACCGGCCGTCTGGCCGTGATGGCCCTGTCGATCGAGCTCGTGCTCGCGGTCGTCGTCGGCACCATCTCGGCCATCCGCAAGGGCAAGCTGTTCGACAACGTCGCGCTCATCATCGCGTTGCTGTTCGTCGCCCTGCCGATCTTCGTGGCCTGCTTCCTGGCGCAGTACTTCCTCGCCGTCCAGCTCGGCTGGTTCCGGCCCACGGTGGGAGCGCAGAACGACTGGGGCGACCTGTGGCTGCCGGCCATCGTGCTGGGCTTCAGCCTGTTCGCCACCAGCATGCGCCTGATGCGAGGCTCGGTCATCGACACGCTGAACCAGGACTGGGTGCGCACCGCGTACAGCAAGGGTCTGTCGCGTCGCCGCGTCATCCCCGTGCACGTCCTGCGCAACTCGCTCATCCCGGTCATCACCAACTCCGCGACGAACTTCGGCGTGCTGCTGGTCGGCGCCACCGTCACCGAGGGCATCTTCAACATCCCCGGTGTCGGAAACACGCTCTACCAGGCCACCATCCGCGGCGAGGGCCCCACGGTCGTGTCGTTCGTGACCGTCTTCGTCATCATCTACGTGCTGGTCAACCTCGTCGTCGACCTTCTGTACGGTCTCCTTGACCCGAGGATCCGCTATGTCAAGTAATCGTTTCCCGGCGCCGCACTACGTCGCCCCCATCAAGACCGAGACCATCTCCGTCGACGCCGTACGCGTCGCCGCCCGCAAGAGCAACCTGTGGCTCGACGCGTGGCGCGACCTTCGTCGTCGGCCCACGTTCTGGATCGCGCTTGCCGTCATGGCCATCGTCATCCTCATGGCCGCGTTCCCGACCCTGTTCACGCAGGTCCCCCCGAACAACGACTGCCAGCTGTCCAACAGCAACGGCGGTCCGCAGCCGGGACACATCCTGGGCTTCACGTTCCAGGGATGCGACACCTTCTCGCGCATCGTGTGGGGTGCGCGCACCTCGCTGTCGGTGGGTCTGCTCGCCACGGCGATCGGCACGATCGTCGGCCTCATCATGGGCGCGCTGTCGGGCTTCTACGGCGGATGGCTCGACGCGGTGATCTCGCGCATCGGCGACATCTTCTTCGCGATCCCCTACATCCTGGCGGCGATCGTCGTCATGAGCGTGTTCTCGCAGTACCGCAACGTCCTGACCCTGGCGGTCGCCATCGGCGGCTTCGCGTGGGCCTCCACCGCGCGCGTCGTGCGCGCCGAGGTCCTGCGCGTGCGACAGGCCGATTACGTCTCGGCGTCGCAAGCGCTCGGACAGACGCGCTTCAAGACGCTGCTGACCCACGTCATCCCGAACGCCATCGCTCCGCTGCTGGTGGTCACGACCATCAGCCTCGCGGCGGCCATCGTGGCCGAGGCGACGCTGTCGTTCCTGGGTGTCGGCCTGGGAGGCGACACCATGTCGTGGGGCAACGACATCAGCCAGGCGCAGCAGTCGCTGCGCGTGGCGCCGGCCGCGCTGATCTGGCCGTCGATCGCGCTGACCGTGACGGTGCTGGCGTTCATCCTGCTCGGCGAGCTCATCCGAGACGCCATCGACCCGAGAGCGAGGGCCCGCCGATGAGCGACGCCACCATGACGCCTCTGCTGTCCGTGCGCGACCTCAAGGTCGCCTTCGAGGGCGAGGGGGGCAGCCGCCAGGTGCTCCACGGCGTGAGCCTCGACGTGTACCCCGGCCAGACCGTGGCCATCGTGGGAGAGTCCGGTTCGGGCAAGTCCACCACGGCATCCGCGGTCATCGGGCTGCTTCCCGGAACCGGCCACGTGACCGCGGGGAGCATCACGCTCGACGGGCGCGAGCTGACCGACCTCACCCCGAGGCAGTTCGAGTCGGTGCGCGGCAAAGACATCGGCTATGTCCCGCAGGACCCGATGTCCAACCTCAACCCCGTGTGGAGCATCGGCTTCCAGGTCAAGGAGGCGATCCGCGCGAACGGGATCGCCAGCGGCCGCAAGGACGTCGAGAAGCGCGCGATCGAGGTGCTGAAGCAGGCGGGTCTCGCCGACGCCGAGCGTCGACTGCACCAGTACCCGCACCAGTTCTCGGGTGGCATGCGCCAGCGCGCCCTCATCGGCATCGGCCTCGCCGCCGACCCGAAGCTGCTGATCGCCGACGAGCCGACCTCGGCCCTCGATGTCACCGTGCAGCGCGTGATCCTCGACCACATGGCATCCCTCACCCGGGAGCGCGGCACCTCGGTGCTGCTCATCACGCACGACCTGGGTCTGGCCGCCGAGCGCGCCGACACCATCGTCGTGATGAACCAGGGCGAGATCGTCGAGTCGGGACCGAGCCGGGAGATCCTCGAGAACCCGCAGCACCCCTACACCCAGCGTCTGGTGGCGGCGGCGCCGAGCATCGCGTCGCAGCGCATCCAGGCGACGGTCGAAGACCGCGGCATCCTGCGCGAGTCCGACATCGACGCTCCGGCGACCGTGAAGGTCACCGACCTCGTCAAGGAGTACAAGATCCGCCAGGGCGGGTTCCGCAGCGAGCAGTTCCGCGCCGTCGACGGGGTCTCGTTCGAGATCCCGCGCGGCAAGACGCTCGCCCTCGTGGGGGAGTCGGGCTCGGGCAAGTCCACCATCGCCAAGATGGTGCTCAAGCTCGAGGAGCCGACCGCCGGGTCGATCGAGGTCGACGGGGTGAACACCGGCAAGCTGTCGGGGAAGGACACCCTCGCCCTGCGCCGCCGTATGCAGCCCGTCTTCCAGGACCCGTACGGCTCGCTCGACCCGCTGCGCAGCATCGGCAACCTGATCGCGGAGCCGCTGAACATCCACAAGGTGGGCGACAACGCCTCGCGCCGCGCGCGGGTGGAGGAGCTGCTCGAACAGGTCGCGTTGCCGCAGGAACTGGCCTCCCGCTACCCCAACGAGCTGTCCGGCGGTCAGCGCCAGCGCGTCGCGATCGCGCGCGCTCTGGCGCTCAAGCCCGACATCCTCGTGCTCGACGAGGCCGTCTCGGCGCTCGACGTTCTCGTGCAGGCGCAGATCCTGCAGCTCCTCGCGGAGTTGCAGGCGGAGCTCGGCCTGACCTACCTGTTCATCACGCACGACCTCGCCGTCGTCCGTGTCGCCGCCGACCTGGTGTGCGTCATGGAGCGCGGCAAGCTCGTCGAGCAGGGCACGGTCGACGAGATCTTCGCGCAGCCGTCGCAGGAGTACACGCAGCGCCTGCTCGACGCCATCCCCGGCGCCTCCCTCTCGCTGGGCGGCGCGTGACGCGCGACGAGCGCTTCCGGGGCGCGGAGCACCCACGGGTGTTCCGCGCCCCGTCGTCCGTCGTCGGACTGATCCTGGGGGCGGCGCTCGCGCTCGTCCTGCTGGGGGACGCCGCGCTCCGTGCGGGTGTGGGGGAAATGCTCCTCATCGCGCCGTGGGTGCTGCTGGCCCTCTGGGGCGTGTACGCCCTGCTCTTCGCGCCCCACGTGCGCATCGACGCCCGTGGCATCCGCATCCACAATCCTCTGCGTGTCAGCGAGATCGCCTGGGCGCGGGTGATCGACATCGACATGCGGTGGCAGCTCGAGGTGCGCACCGACGAACCGCGCGTATACAAGGCCTTCGGGGGGCCGGTGGCCGGTCGCCCGGGCCGCCCCGCCCTGCGCCGCGACGACGACCGCGGCCGCGGGGAGCCCCCGGCGATCCGCGACCTGCAGATCATCCAGGACGCCTGGGAATCCGCGCGCGGCTCCGCGGCCGCCGATGGGGTCGTGCGTCGTTTCTGGGACATTCCCGCCGTGATTTCCCTGGTAGTTCTGGTCGCCTGGGTTATTATCGCTTTGTTCATTTCCGGCGGTGTCCGCTGAGCGCAGTGCTGCGCTCGACTCCACCGCTCGTGACAAACCGCCATGTAAGGGCTTTGTTACGGTCGTGAAAAGTGTGTTCCCCCGGCGCACGTTCCGCGAAGAAGCCGACGTAGGGTCTCTGGAGATCCTTAGCCAGGCGAACGAATAAGCGGGGATCTCGACGGCGAGAGGACCACCACCATGCAGACCATCGACACGTTCCGGATGGGTTCGCGCTCGTCATGACGCTGTACGTTCTGCGACGGTTCCTGAACTACGCCGTCCTGAGCCTGCTGGCGACCTGTCTGGCCTACGTGCTGGGCAGCGCGCTGCTTCGCCCCCAGGACCGCTTCTACGGGATGAACCCGCGCCCGCCCGAGGACTCGATCATCGCGAGTCTCAACGCCCTCGGCGCCAACCCCGACGTTCCGATCATCGTGCGCCTGTGGAACTGGCTGGTGAACCTCTTCACGCGCTTCTCGCTCGGCTCGACCATCGGCGGTCAGGACGTCGTGACGGAGATCGCCGCGCGCGCCGGGACGAGCCTGCGTCTGCTGCTCATCGGCTCGCTCATCGGTGCCGTCGTGGGCGTGCTCATCGGCGTGTGGGGTGCGGTGCGCCAGTACCGCGCGAGCGACCAGGTCACGACCTACGCCTCGTACCTCGTGTTCGCGACCCCGACCTTCGTCATCGGCGTGCTGCTGATGATCGCGGCCACGGGCTTCAACAACGCCCTCGGCACGCAGATCATCCGCTTCACGGGGGAGTACACCGCGGGCATCGAGGGGTTCTGGCCGGTCGTCGCCGACCGCGCGGTGCACCTGCTCCTGCCGACCCTCGCGCTCGTGCTCATCAGCGCCGCGTCGTACTCGCGCTACCAGCGCAGCATGATGCTCGACGTGCTCGGCGCCGACTACATCCGCACCGCCCGCGCCAAGGGCCTGCCCCGCACCCGGGCGCTGTTCCGCCACGGCGTGCGCATCGCGCTCATCCCGATGTCGACGTTCTTCGCCTACAGCTTCGGAACCCTGATCGCCGGCTCCACGATGCTCGAGATCGTGTTCTCGTGGCGGGGGATGGGCCAGTTCCAGCTGAACGCCGTCACCCAGCAGGACATCAACGCCGTCGCCGGCTCCACCCTCTTCGTCGCGGTCCTCGTGCTGCTGTCGTCGACCCTGTCCGAAGTGCTCTACGCAGCCCTCGACCCGAGAGTGAGGAGCTGACATGACCATGCAGGAAGAAGCCGTCGACGGCACCCTGGATGCCGTCAGCCCGGTCACCCGCGAGCGCAAGCCGCTCTCGCGCGGCGCCCTCGTGCGGGCGCGACTGCGCAAGATGCCGCGGTTCTGGGTGGGGGGCGGGATCCTCGCCTTCATCGTGCTGTGGGCCTTCGTGGGCCCCTTGCTCTACCCCTACGACGCGAGCGAACGCGATTTCCTCAACGTCGGCCTGGGGCCCACGCAGCTGCATTGGTTCGGCACGAACGGCATCGGGCAGGACATCTACGCCCAGACCCTCGTGGGCCTGCAGAAGTCGCTCATCATCGGTGCCCTCGCCGGTGTCGGCGCGACCCTCATCGCCGCCGCCGTCGGATCGGTCGCGGGGTACCTCGGCGGCAAGATCGACGCGGTCATCGGGTGGCTCATCCACCTGCTGCTCGTCATCCCGTCGTTCTTCATCCTCGTGCTGCTGAGCCCGCTCACGCGCGGCCTGTCGTGGCTCGCGCTGACGTTCTTCCTCGCGGCGTTCAGCTGGATGATCCTCGCGCAGGTGGTGCGCAACCAGACGAGGTCGCTGCGCAACCGCGACTTCGTGCGCGCCGCGCGCTACATGGGCATGCCCACGCGCAAGATCCTCGGGCGCCACATCATCCCCAACATCGCGTCGCTGCTCATCATCGACGCGACCCTCGGCATCGTCGCGGCCATCATGGCCGAGACCTCGCTCAGCTACTTCGGCTTCGGCGTCCAGGCGCCCGACGTCTCGCTCGGCACGCTGCTCGCGGCCGGCACGTCGGCCGCCGTGACCCGTCCGTGGCTGTTCGTGTACCCCGCCGGCGTGCTGATCGTGCTGCTCCTGGCCATCAGCCTCATCGGCGACGCCCTGCGCGACGCCATCGACCCCACCTCGGGAGCGAACCGTGACTGACACCCGCTCCGCCACCCTGCTGTCGTCGACCGGTCGGTCGCCGCTGCTGTCGGTGCGCGACCTCAGTGTGACCTTCCCGCAGCGCGACGGCGGCGACGTGCGCGCCGTACGCGGCATCTCGTACGACGTGCACGAGGGCGAGTTCCTCGGCATCGTCGGCGAATCGGGTTCGGGAAAGAGCGTCTCCTCCCTCGCGGTCATGGGCCTGCTGCCCTCGAATGCGAGAGTCGAGGGCGACATCCTCTACGACGGCCGGTCGCTGCTGTCGATGAACGACGGCCAGCTGTCCAAGATCCGCGGCGCGGAGCTCGCGATGGTCTTCCAGGATCCGCTGTCGGCCCTGACCCCGGTCTACACGGTGGGCGACCAGATCTCCGAGGGCCTGCGCCTCCACGATCGCGCCCTGTCGGCCCAGGCCGCGCACGCGCGCAGCGTCGAGCTGCTCAAGCTCGTCGGCATCCCGGATGCCGAGCGCCGGGCGCGCGCGTACCCGCACGAGTTCTCGGGCGGCATGCGCCAGCGCGCCATGATCGCCATGGCGATCGCGAACGACCCGCGCGTGATCATCGCCGACGAGCCGACGACGGCTCTGGACGTGACCATCCAGGCGCAGATCCTCGAGGTGCTGCAGAAGGCCCGCGAGGTCACGGGGGCCGCCGTCGTGCTCATCACGCACGACCTCGGCGTCGTCGCGGGCCACGCCGACCGGGTCGCCGTGATGTACGCGGGCAAGCTGGTCGAGCGCGGGACGGTCGACGAGATCTTCCACGACCCGCACATGCCCTACACCGTGGGCCTGCTGCGCTCCGTGCCGAACATGCAGACCGCGGGTTCCCACCGTCTCGTGCCGCTCGAGGGGCGACCGCCGTCCCTCGCCTCCCTGCCGAAGGGCTGTCCCTTCGCCGCCCGCTGCCCGATCGCGATCGACGCGTGCCACGACGTCGAGCCGGAGCTGGTGACCCACGGAGCGCTGCCCGACCACGTCGCCGCGTGCATCCGCGCCGACGAGATCGCCTCGGGCGCCCTCTCGCGCCCCGACATCTTCCCTCGGCCCGAGGCGCTCGGCGAGATCCCGCCGCTTCGGCCCGACGTGACGCCGGCGGTGGAGGTCACCGACCTCGTCAAGCACTTCCCCCTCATGAAGGGGGCCGTGTTCCCGCGCCGCGTGGGCACCGTCCGCGCCGTCGACGGCATCTCGTTCTCGATCCAGCCCGGCCGCACCATGGGGCTGGTGGGGGAGTCCGGCTGCGGCAAGACCACCACGATCCTCGAGATCATGGAGATGGTCGCGCCGCAGAGTGGCCGCATCCACATCAACGGCACGGACGTCGCCACGGTCAGCCGCAAAGACAAGGCGACCCTGCGCAAGGGCATCCAGATCGTCTTCCAAGACCCGATGGGTGCGATCGACCCGCGCCTGCCGGTGGGCGAGGTCATCACCGAGCCGCTGCTGGTGCAGGGCGTGCCGCGCGCCGAACGCGACCGCAAGATGACCGAGCTGCTGGAACTGGTGGGTCTGGACCCGGCGATGTCGGACCGCTACCCGCACGAGTTCTCCGGCGGTCAGCGCCAGCGCATCGGCATCGCGCGCGCCCTCGCGACCGACCCGGCCGTCGTCGTGCTCGATGAGCCGGTGTCGGCGCTGGACGTGTCGATTCAGGCGGGCGTGATCAACCTGCTCGAAGACCTGAAGGAGCGCCTGGGGCTGTCCTTCCTCTTCGTCGCCCACGACCTCGCCGTGGTGCGCCAGATCGCCGACGACGTCTCGGTGATGTACCTCGGCCGCATCGTCGAGCAGGGCCCCGTCGACGCGGTCTTCGACGACCCGCGGCATCCGTACACCAAGGCCCTCATCTCGGCGGCGCCGATCCCGGATCCGCGCATCGAGCGCTCGCGCACGCGCATCCTGCTCGACGGCGACCTGCCGAGCCCCACGCAGGAGATCTCGGGATGCCGCTTCCGCACGCGGTGCCCGCTGTACCGCCTGCTGCCCGACGCCGACCGGCGCCGGTGCGACAACGACGACCCGGGGTTGCGCGCGTCCGCGCGGTCCCGGGTGGCGTGCCACTACGCCGAGCGGTCCGACCTCGTCCTCGAGACGGCGTCGGTCGCATCCCCCCGAACGTCTCCGATCGACGGCACCACGTCGCCGGAGGCCCTCCCTGATCACCAACGAGAGGATTGATCACATGCAGATCCGCAAAGCGAAGGGGCTCGGAGCGCTCGCGCTGCTGAGCGTCGCCGCCCTGGCGATCGCCGGGTGCGCGCCGGGCAACACGGCCGCTCCGTCGGCGAACCCCGACGACCAGAACTCCCTGCCCTCCACCGCGTGGGTGCGTGCCGACGCGGCCGACGTGCAGGACGGCGGCGACCTCAAGCTCGCTGTGTCGTCGCTCCCGGTGAACTGGAACATCTACCAGATCGACGGCAACGAGCGCGACACCAACGACATCTACGCCACCATGAGCGGTGGTCCGATCAAGATCAACGAGGCCGGCGAACCGGTCGTCGATGAGAACTACGCCTCGTCGGCCGAACTCGTCAGCGAAGACCCGCAGGTCGTCGAGGTCAAGCTGAACCCGGATGCCGTCTGGGAGGACGGTACGCCCATCACCGTCGCCGACTACCAGGCGATGTGGAAGGCCAACAACGGCTCCAACCCCGAGTACGTCGTCACCTCGACGACCGGGTGGGATCAGGTCGCCTCGGTCGAGCAGGGCGAGGACGAGTTCGACCTGCGGATCACGTTCTCGTCGGTCTTCGCCGACTGGCAGTCGCTGCTCAGCCCCGTCCTGAAGGCGAGCGTGACGGCCGATCCGACCACCTTCAACACCGGCTACACGACCCAGGCCGTGCCGTCGTCGGGGCCCTTCAAGGTGCGCTCGATCGATGCGACCGCCGGCATCGTGACCCTCGAGCGCAACCCCAACTGGTGGGGCGAGACGCCCAAGCTCGACACCATCGTGTTCCAGGCCGTCAGCCAGGACCAGCAGGGCTCGTCGTTCAGCAACGGTGAGATCGACGCCGTCGAGATCTCGGCCAACGCCGACCTCTACCAGACGGCCCAGAACGTCCAGGGCGCCGAGATCCAGGCCTCGAACGGTCTCACCTGGACGCACATCACGATGCGCGCCTCCGACGGACCGCTCGCCGACGTCAACGTCCGCAAGGCCGTGGCATCCATCGTCAACCGCGAGCAGATCGCCAGCACGGCGAACTCGCCCGTCGGCGTTCCCGCCATCACGCAGGGCAGCTACATCTTCATGCCCGGCCAGGACGGCTACACCGACGAGGCGCTGCCGTACGACACCGACGCCGGTGCTCAGTACCTCGAAGACGCCGGATACACCAAGGACGGCGACTCGTGGGTCAAGGACGGAACGCCGCTGACGTTCTCGGTGACGGTTCCCGCCGACACCGCGACGAACGTCCAGCGCGCCGAGCAGATCCAGGCCGACCTGGGAGAGTTCGGCATCCCCGTGGAGCTGAACTCGGTGCCCGTGGGCGGCTACTTCAGCGACTACATCATCCCCGGCGACTTCGAGATGGTCACGTTCTCGTGGGTGGGCACCGCCTACCCGATCTCGTCGACGCGCTCGCTGTTCACCCCCGTGGACTCGGAGCAGAACTTCACCGGCATCGCCGATGAGCGTCTCGACGGACTGTGGGAGCAGGCCAACAACGAGCTCGACCCCGAGGCGCGTCTCGAGACCGCCCAGGAGATCGACAAGGTGCTGTGGGAGTCGGTGCCGATCATCCCGATCGCCCCGCTGCCCAACGTCTGGGCCGTGAAGGAGGGCCTCGTGAACTGGGGCGCCACCCAGTTCGAGACGATCGACTGGTCGATCGTGGGCTTCGCCAACAGCTGAGCTGAGGCTGCGCACGGTGAGGGGCGGGATCCTGCGGGATCCCGCCCCTTTCGCGTGCTCGGACGCTTCCTGAACGTCTGCTGCCGGGAGTGTCGCGGGCGCCCGGTAGACTGGGAGAGCCCGATTCCGGGCACCACCCCGAATTTTCCTGGAGACCCTCCATGGCGCACGCCCTTCGTCCTGACCTCCGCAACGTCGCGATCGTCGCGCACGTCGACCACGGCAAGACGACTCTCGTCGACGCCATGCTCCGCCAGACCGGCTCGTTCGGCGACCACGCGCACGTCGAGGAGCGCGCGATGGACTCCAACGACCTCGAGCGTGAGAAGGGCATCACGATCCTCGCCAAGAACACGGCGATCACGTACAACGGTGTCCACTCCGAGGTCCCGGTGACCATCAATGTCATCGACACCCCCGGCCACGCCGACTTCGGCGGCGAGGTCGAGCGCGGCCTGAGCATGGTCGACGGCGTGGTGCTGCTCGTCGATGCGTCCGAGGGCCCGCTGCCCCAGACCCGCTTCGTGCTGCGCAAGGCGCTCGAGGCCAAGCTCCCCGTCATCCTGCTGGTCAACAAGACCGACCGTCCCGACGCGCGCATCGCCGAGGTCGAGGAAGAGGCGCACGACCTGCTCCTCGGTCTCGCCTCCGACCTCGTCGACGACGTGCCCGACCTCGACGTCGACGCGCTGCTCGACGTGCCCGTGGTCTACGCCTCGGGCCGTGCGGGGGCGGCATCGCTCAACCGTCCCGACAACGGCGCGCTGCCCGACAACGACGACCTCGAGCCGCTGTTCGAGGCGATCCTCCAGCACGTGCCCGCGCCGTCGTACGACGACGAGGCCCCGCTGCAGGCGTGGGTCACGAACCTCGACTCCAGCCCCTTCCTCGGCCGCCTCGCGCTGCTGCGCGTGTTCAACGGCACGCTGAAGAAGGGCCAGACCGTGGCCTGGGTGCGCGCCGACGGCACCACCAGCAACGCCCGCATCACGGAGCTGCTCAAGACCCGCGCGCTCGAGCGCTACCCCGCCGAAGACGCCGGCCCCGGCGACATCGTCGCGATCGCCGGTTTCCCCGACATCACGATCGGCGAGACCATCGCCGATCCCGAAGACGTGCGCCCGCTCAAGGCGATCACGGTCGACGACCCGGCCATCTCGATGACCATCGGCACGAACACCTCGCCCCTCATGGGCAAGGTCAAGGGCCACAAGCTCACCGCTCGCATGGTGAAGGACCGCCTCGACCGCGAGCTCATCGGCAACGTCTCGCTCAAGGTCGTCGACATCGGACGCCCCGACGCCTGGGAGGTCCAGGGCCGCGGCGAGCTCGCCCTCGCCATCCTCGTCGAGAACATGCGCCGCGAGGGCTTCGAGCTCACCGTCGGCAAGCCCCAGGTGGTCACCAAGCGCGGCGAAGACGGCAAGCTCAAGGAGCCCTTCGAGCACCTCACGATCGACGCCCCCGAGGAGCACCTCGGCGCGATCACGCAGCTCATGGCCGCCCGCAAGGGCCGCATGGACAACATGACCAACCACGGCACCGGCTGGGTGCGCATGGAGTTCGTCGTGCCCTCTCGCGGTCTGATCGGCTTCCGCAGCGAGTTCCTGACCGTCACGCGCGGCACCGGCATCGCCAACGCCATCTCGCACGGCTACGACGACTGGGCGGGCTCCATCACGACCCGTCAGAACGGCTCGATCGTCGCCGACCGCACGGGCGTCGTGACCCCCTTCGCCATGATCGCCCTGCAGGAGCGCATGAGCTTCTTCGTGCAGCCGACCGAAGAGGTCTACGAGGGCATGGTCATCGGCGAGAACTCGCGCGCCGACGACATGGACGTCAACATCACCAAGGAGAAGAAGCTCACGAACATGCGTTCGTCGACCTCCGACTCCTTCGAGTCGATGACGCCCCCGCGCCTGCTCACGCTGGAGGAGTCGCTCGAGTTCGCCCGCGACGACGAATGCGTCGAGGTCACGCCCGAGAAGGTGCGCATCCGCAAAGTCGTGCTCGACGCCACCGAGCGTGGCCGCTCGGCCTCGCGCCTGAAGCGTCAGGATGCCAACGCCTGAGCGTTCGCATCCCGGAACGGCCCCGCCCAGCACGCTGAGCGGGGCCGTTCCGCGTCAGGCCGGTGCCGGCGTGCGGCGTCGAGCGTCGAGAACACCCGGACGATCGGGGAACAACCCGTCCCGCGTGTTCCGGACGCTCAACCCGCGGCAGCCGGGCCGTCGGAGCGGAGCACCTTGGCGAGCGGGCGGCCCTTCGCCAGTTCGTCCACGAGTTTGTCGAGCACGCGGATGCGGTACATCAGCGGATCCTCGATCTCCTCGACCCGGATGCCGCAGATCACCCCCGTGACGAGACCGGCGCGCGGGTTGATCGTCGCGGCGGCGAAGAAGTCACGGAAGCTCGTGCCGTCGGACAGGTGCCGGGCCAGGGTGGCGTCGTCGAATCCGGTGAGCCAGCGGATCACGGCATCCAGCTCGTCTTTCGCCCGCCCTTTGCGCTCGACCTTCGTCACGTAGAGGGGGTACACGGCGGAGAAGGCCGTATCGAACACGCGGGACATGCCCGAACGATAGTCCTGCTCCGTCGGGCTGTCGACGGTGGCCCGTCGGACGTCGAAGGGGTGCGGTTGGGGCGGGTCAGGACGACTCGACCACGCAGACCGCGCTCATGCCGGGCGTCAGCGCCTCGAACACGTGCGGGGCGTCGCCGGGGTACGACAGGTAGTCGCCGGGTGCCAGCTCGTACGGGTCGTCGGCGGGGCCGACGCGTCCGCGACCCGACACCATCACGACATGTTCGACGGTGCCGCGCGGGTGCGGGTCGGACAGACGCGCGGAGCCCGGCTCGGCACTCAGCAGGTAGATGTCGCGCCGCGCGTGCGGCGGGCTCGCCGACAGCAGCACCGCCAGGTACGCGGATGCCGAGGAGGGCACCGCGGTCGACGCTTCACCGGCCCGGATGAGGGTGGGGGAGCGCACGCCCTCGTCGACGAAGACCGCGAACGGCACCTCGAGGGCCGTGGCGAGGGCCCAGAGCGTTTCGACGCTGGGGTTGCCGCCGCCGTTCTCCAGCTGGGAGACCGTGGCTTTGGCGACCCCGGCACGTCGAGCGAGCTCCGACACGCTGACATCGCGCCTCTCCCGCTCGCGGCGGAGCGTGGTCGCGATGCGTTCGCCGAGATCCGTCATCCGTTCATTATGGTCGTCGATCGTTCGACTTGACGAACGACCGACGGGCGTTCACGATGATGTCCATGCGTTCGATACACCGAACACCCGAGGGGGTGGCCACCCGACAGGGTCTCGCCGTCGCCCTGGCCACCAGCGCCTACGGCATCTCGTTCGGCGCGCTGTCGGTCTCCTCCGGTCTGGACGTGTGGCAGACCGGCGTGCTGAGCCTGCTGATGTTCACCGGGGGCTCGCAGTTCGCGTTCGTGGGGGTGATCGCCGCCGGGGGGATCGCCGCGGCACCGGCCGCGATCGCGTCGTCGGCGCTCCTCGGGGTGCGAAACGCCGCCTACGCGATGCGCATGTCGCCGATCGTCGGCGGCGGGCTCGCCCGCAAGACGCTGGCCACGCCGTTCACGATCGACGAGTCGGTCGCGGTCGCACTCGCACACGAGACGCCGCGCGCTCAGCAGGCCGGGTTCTGGGTGACGGGCATCGCGATCTGGGTCGGGTGGAACCTGTCGACCCTCCTCGGCGCCGTGCTCGGTGACGTGCTCGGCGACCCGCGCGCCTACGGCCTCGACGCCGCCGCCGCGGCGGCCTTCCTCGCCCTGCTCTGGCCGCGTCTGCGCGGGCGTCAGCCCCTCGCGGTCGCGGCGGGCGCCGCGATCATCGCCGCCCTGCTGACGCCCTGGCTGATGCCCGGCATCCCGGTGATCGCCGCCGCCGGCGTCGCCGTGGCGGTGGGTCTGTTCGATCCGCGCGACACTGCCCCCGCTCCCGGTGCGACCGCCGAAGAGGGAGGGATGCCATGACCCTGTGGACCGCCGTGCTCGCGGCATCCGTCGTGTGCCTCGCGCTGAAGGCCACCGGCTACCTCCTGCCCGCGCACTGGCTCGACGCCCCGCGCCCCGCGCGGATCGCCGACCTCTTGACCGTCGCGCTGCTCGCGGCGCTCGTGATGGTGCAGACGCTCGGCGCGGGATCGGCGATCGTCGTCGACGCGCGCCTCCCGGCCGTGGGCGTCGCCGCGCTGCTCCTGTGGGCGCGGGCGCCGTTCCTGGTCGTCGTCGCGGGCGCGGCGGTGACGGCCGCCCTCCTGCGGCTCTGGGGTCTCGCGGCCTGAGCCGGTGCATAGGGTCGCCGTCTAGACTGACGCGGATGAGCTCCAGGATTCTGCGCGTCGTCGGCTGGGTCGTCGCCCTTCTGGTCGGCGCCTTCTACGGCGCGGCCGGTACCGTGGCGCAGGCGTTCCTCGTCGGGCCGATCCCCGTCGGGCTCATCCTGGCCACGATCGGCAGCGCGGCGTTGCTCCTGGCTCTGCGCACCCTCACCGGGGATCGCGTCAACGCGCTGGCGGGCGGTCTGGGCATCATCGCCGCGACCTACCTCTTCTCGCAGATCGGGCCCGGGGGCTCCGCGATCGTGGCCGCCCCGACGGCGGGGACGGAGTGGGTGCCGCTCGTGTGGACGGTCGTCGGACCGGCGCTGCTGGTGCTCGTCGCGCTCTGGCCCGATTTCTCGCACCTGCGCGACGTCCAGAACCGCGACGCGTCGCGACCGGTCGAATCCTAGGCCGTCGGCCCGGCGGAGGGGCCGGTCGCTCCGACGCGATTAGACTGTCCGAGTGACTTACGTGATCGCCCTCCCGTGTGTCGATGTCAAAGACCGCGCCTGCATCGACGAGTGTCCGGTCGACTGCATCTACGAGGGGGAACGCTCGCTCTACATCCACCCCGACGAGTGCGTCGACTGCGGTGCGTGCGAGCCGGTCTGCCCCGTCGAGGCGATCTACTACGAAGACGACCTCCCCGAAGAGTGGTCCGACTACTACAAGGCCAACGTCGAGTTCTTCGACGACATCGGCTCGCCCGGCGGAGCCGCCAAGGTCGGCGTGATCGCCAAAGACCACCCCGTCATCACCGCGCTTCCCCCGCAGGCCCACTGAGCCGTGGGCGTCGCCGATCTCGCCGACTACCCCTGGGATGCCGTCGCCCCGTACGCGGAGCGCGCCCGGCGGCACCCCGACGGCATCGTCGACCTGTCGATCGGCTCGCCCGTCGACCCCACCCCGGCCGTCGTCGCCGACGCCCTGGCCGACGCGACCGACGCCCACGCCTACCCACAGACGGCCGGTACGCCGGCGCTGCGTGAGGCCATCGCCGAGTGGTATCACCGTCGTCGCGGCGTCTCCGGCCTGAGCGCCGAGAACGTGCTCCCCACGGTCGGCTCGAAGGAGCTCGTCGCTCTGCTCCCGCTGCTTCTCGGGCTCGGACCGGACGATGCGGTCGTCCATCCGCGCGCGGCCTACCCGACCTATGAGGTCGGTGCGCGTCTCGTGGGCGCGGCGGCCGTGGCATCCGATGATCCGGCCGAATGGCCCGCGCACACGCGCCTCGTGTGGATCAACTCGCCCGGGAACCCCGACGGCCGCGTGCTCTCGGTCGACGAGCTGCGGGATGCCGTCACCCGGGCCCGCGAGCTCGGAGCCGTGCTGGCTTCCGACGAGTGCTACGCCGAGCTCGGCTGGGAGGCCCCCTGGGACGCCGAGCGCGTCCCGAGCGTGCTCGACCCGGCGGTGACCGGCCACGACCTCACCGACGTCCTGTCGGTGTACTCCCTGAGCAAGCAGTCGAACCTCGCCGGCTACCGCGCGGCGTTCCTCGCCGGAGACCCGGCGCTCGTTGCGCGCCTGCTGACCGGGCGCAAGCACCTGGGCCTCATGCCGCCCGCCCCCGTGCAGCGCGCGATGACCGTCGCCCTCGGCGACGACGCGCACGTCGCCGAGCAGCGCGAGCGCTACGCCCGTCGACGCGCGGTGCTCAAGCCCGCGGTCGAGGCCGCCGGGTTCACGATCGATCGCAGCGAGGGCGGCCTGTACCTCTGGGCGACCGAGGGCCGCGACGCGTGGGAGAGCGTGGGGCGCCTGGCCGACCTCGGCATCCTGGTGGGTCCGGGACACTTCTACGGCACCCATTTCCCGAACCACGTGCGCTTCTCGCTGACGGCGACCGACGAGCGCATCGCCGCGGCCTCGGAGCGACTCGCGGGCTGACCAGGAGGATCCCTCCATTCGATGGGGGCATCCTTTGGCGGTGTCATCTGTACGGCGGAGTGCCTACTAGGCTGTAGAGGCACAGCGCTCGGGGCATCCTTCGCGCGCGTGCCGACCCGGATGCCATACCCGTGGCATCCACTGGTCGCGAAGACCGCGGGTGCCGAAAGCCCCCGCGATCGACCAGACGGGCGACCAGAAATCGCAAGGAGGCGCGGTGAGCGACGCGGGAACGCAGCAGGACAAGGCCACTCTCACGGTAGGGGGCACCACCGCCGAATTCCCGGTCCTGCGAGGCACCGACGGCGTCCCGAGCATCGACATCGCGTCGCTGACGAAGCAGACCGGTCACACGACGCTCGACTACGGTTTCGTCAACACGGCGTCGACGAAGTCCAACGTCACCTACATCGACGGCGACCAGGGGATCCTGCGCTACCGCGGCTACCCGATCGAGCAGCTCGCGAAGAACAGCACCTACCTCGAGGTGGCGTGGCTGCTCATCTACGGCGAGCTTCCCTCGGCACCCGAGCTGGCCTCGTTCGACGAGCGCATCCGTCGTCACACGCTCCTGCACGAGGACCTCAAGCGTTTCTTCTCGTCGCTGCCTCCGACCGCGCACCCCATGTCGGTGCTCTCGGCCGCGACGGCGGCGCTGTCGACCTACTACGAGGCCGAGTCCGACCCGCACAACCCCGAGCACGTCGAGCTCAACACCGTGCGCATGCTGGCGAAGCTTCCCGTGATCGCGGCGTACGCGCACAAGAAGAGCATCGGGCAGGCGTTCCTGTACCCCGACAACTCGCTGTCCTTCGTCGACAACTTCCTCAAGCTGAACTTCGGCGTCCACAGCGAGACGTACGAGATCAACCCCGTCATGACCAAGGCGCTCGACCTGCTGCTCATGCTGCACGAGGACCACGAGCAGAACGCCTCGACCTCGACGGTGCGCCTGGTCGGTTCGACCGGTGCCAACCAGTTCGCGTCGATCTCTGCCGGCATCCAGGCACTCTCCGGCCCGCTGCACGGCGGGGCGAACGAGGCCGTGCTGCAGATGCTCGGCCGCATCCGCGATTCGGGCGAGAGCGTCGAGCGCTTCGTCGAGCGGGTCAAGAACAAGGAAGACGGCGTGAAGCTGATGGGCTTCGGGCACCGCGTCTACAAGAACTACGACCCGCGCGCGAAGCTCGTCAAGGAGGCCGCCGACGAGGTGCTCGAGGCCCTCGGCGTGAGCGACCCGCTGCTGGATCTCGCCAAGGAGCTCGAGCAGATCGCCCTCGAAGACGACTACTTCAAGGAGCGTCGTCTTTACCCCAACGTCGACTTCTACACCGGCGTGATCTACAAGGCGATGGGCTTCCCGACGCGCATGTTCACCGTGCTGTTCGCGATCGGCCGCCTGCCCGGCTGGCTGGCCCAGTGGCGCGAGGCCATCACTGACCCGCAGACGAAGATCGGCCGCCCGCAGCAGCTGTACACGGGTGCTGCCGAGCGCAACTACCCCGGCATCGGCTGACCCGCCGACCGCGTCGACGCCCCGTCCCTCTTCCAGGGGCGGGGCGTTGGGCGTGTTGGGCGCGCATAAACGCTTTGCGCGCGTGTAAACGCGGTGTCAGCGTGTTTATGCGTGCGGATCGCGTTTATGCGTGGGGGATGCCGGTTTGCGGCGCTGCGGGCGGGCGTCGGCGCGGGCGGGCGCGGGCTGCGGCGCGCGCGTGGGCGCGGCGAGCGCGGGGGACGTCCGGGCGCGTGGGGCGCCGCATAAACGCCATTCGCGCGCGGAAACACGGTCTCAGCGTGTTTATGCGCGCGGATCGCGTTTATGCGTGTCGGATGCCGGCCCGCGGCGCCGCAGGCGGGCGTAGGCGCGGTACGCACGAGGCGGGCGTGCGGCTCGGCGTCGGGTGCGCATAAACGCCCTGTGCGCTCGGAAACGCGATGTCAGCGTGTTTCTGGGCGTGGATCGCGTTTATGCGTGTCGGATGCCGGCTCGCGGCGCAGCGGGCGGG
>NZ_JBKBNC010000008.1:66044-95347 GCF_046295495.1 Microbacterium sp. | reverse complement strand
GGCGCGACGCGGGCCGCCCGCCGTCACGCGCGGTTGCACCCGGGCGCCGGGCGCGACGCGTGCCGAACTCCGGAGAATCCCGGCGAAGGCCGCTCGGGCGCCCCGTTTCGGAGCGCGTGGTCGCCGTTTCTCCGGAGCCCGGCCCGCCCGGCCCCGCAGCCCCGCGCCGTAGTCCCGCGCGGCAGCCCGGCAGCCCCACGGTCAGTGCATGATCATGCCGCCCGTGACGTTGATCGCCTGACCGGTGAGGTACCCGCCCGCCGGCGAGGCCAGGAAGTGCGCGACCCCCGCGACGTCATCCGGGATGCCGAGCCGGCCCAGCGGCGATTTCGCGCTCCAGGCGGCCACGTCGGCCTCCGACCGGGTGTCGGCGCCCATGTCGGTGAGCACGTATCCGGGGCACACGGCGTTGACGGTGACGCCGTGGCATCCCCACTCCTGGGCTCCGGCGCGGGTGAGCGCGACGACCGCGGCCTTCGACGCGGCGTAGTGGCCCTCGCCTCCGCCGCCGTGCTTCGCGGCCATGCTGGCGATGTTGACGATCGAGCCGCCCCGGGCCTCGAGCATGACGGGGGCCACGGCCTGCATCGTGACGAGCGTGGCGCGCGCGTTGATGTCGAGCACGCGGTCCCAGTCGTCGACGGTGATGTCGAGCAGGGCTGCGTGCTGGAAGATCCCGGCGCAGTTGACCAGCACGTCGACGCCGCCGAGCGCGGTCACGGCCTCGCCGACGGCGCGGCGGGTGTCGAGAGGATCGCGCAGGTCGACCTCGACGAAGACGGATGCCGATCCCTCGAGCGCGCGCCGGTCGAGCACCGCGACACGCGCGCCGTCGGCCAGGAACCTCTCGACGATCGCGGCCCCGATCCCGCCGGACCCTCCCGTGACGATGACGCGTTGCGGCATGGCATTCCTCTCCCGGGGCGTCGGGTCGCCCGTCGGCGTCACCGTACGCCCGGGTGCGCACGGCCCCGCGACGCGGGTGTTTCCGCGGCGTAACGCTCTGTCGTCCCGGCGCTGTCGTGGCGCAGGCGGGTCGTACGCTCGCTATCGGCGCGTCGCTGGCCCTCCCCTACCCCCGGTTGAGAGTCCACGACACGCCGTGTCGGACAGCCGCCGGCGGCGTGTCTCGGACACGCGAGCGATCCACCCCGAGAGGAGCCCCGTGAGCGACGGCGTCCACCCCGCGATCACCGACCCCGCCGTGCGCGCGCATCTCGCCCGCCTCGCCGCGCGGGCCGGCACCATTCCCTCCGGGGCGACGGATGCCGCCGGCGACGACGCCACGCGCATCGCGGAGCTGCGCGCCAACCCGTCGTGGGTGCGGCTGCCCGACGACGAGCACGTCGAGTCGATCGACACGGATGCCGACGGTCTGGCGCTGCGCCTGTACCGTCCCCGCGCGGGACACCGCGGCACGCTGGTCTTCGCCCACGGCGGCGGGTGGGTCGCGGGCGACCTCGACAACAACGACGCCCTGTGCCGCGCGCTCGCGGCTGCGACCGGGGCGCAGGTGCTGAGCGTCGACTACCGCCTCGCGCCCGAGCATCCCTTCCCGGCCGGCCTCGACGACCTCGAACGCGCCCTGCGCTTCGCCGCCGAGGGCGCGGACGGACTCGTCGACCCCACGCTGCTGGGCGTGGCCGGACACAGCGCGGGCGGCAACCTCGCCGCCGCGCTGGCGCTGCGCTCGCGCGAGGGTCGGGCTCCCGGCATCCGCATCCAGGTGCTGCTGTGCCCCGTGCTCGACGCCCCCGACCCCGATCGGCCCAGCTACCGCGCCCACACCGAGAACCTCCCGCTGACCGCGACGGGCATGCAGTGGTACTGGGGGCTGTACCTGCAGGATGCCGGCGGAGCGGGCCCGAAGCCGGTTCCCGGCTCGACGACCGGGGTGCACGCCGCGGGGTCGGTGCCCGTCGAGGCGGCACCGCTGCGCGCTGCAGAGCTCGCCGGTTCCGCCCCCGCGGTGATCGTCGCGGCGAGCGTCGACCCGCTGTCCGACGAAGCGGAGGAGTACGCCGACCGGCTCACGGCATCCGAGGTCCCGACGACGTTCGTGCGGCGCGAGGGCGTGCCGCACCTGTTCCTGGTGTTCCCCTCGACGCCCGCGCGCGACGAGGTGCTCGCGGCGATCGCTCCGGCCGTGCGTCTCGCCTTCGCCTAGCGCGGGGCGTCGCCGCGAGCGCGTCGCCGACGTCTCCGCGTCGGCGCGCGCCCGCCCCGCGCTGCGACCGTGCCTCGCGAACATCGCTCCACCCCGCAAACCACCCGCCGCACGCCCGGAACACCGCGGAAACACGCGATTGTTACCGTCATCAACATGTCGCTCCTGGTCACGAACGCACGCCTCATCACGGTCCCCGCGGGCACCGACGACCCCGGTTACATCGAGCGCGGGTACCTGCTGGTGCAGGGCGGTCGCATCGCCGCGATCGGCGCCGGAGACCCCGATCCGGGGCTGACCGCCGACGAGATCCTCGACGTCGACGGCAAGTTCGTCGCCCCCGGCTTCGTCTCCTCGCACAGCCACCTGTTCACCAGCGGCTCGCGCGGACTCGGCGTCGACCAGACGCTCTACGGCTGGTGCACGTCGATGTTCAGCGTGCTCAACAACGCCTCTCCCGATCAGATCTACTGGGCCACGCTGCACGGCTCGCTCGACTTCCTCGCCAACGGCGTGACGACGGCGTACAACTTCACCGACCCGCTGCTGCCGTGGGAACCGATGGTCGAGGGCAAGCGCGCCGACGGCGGCGGGGTCCTCCGTGACCACGCGTGGCACACCCGCCAGGCCGACGGATGCCACGACGCCGGGCTCCGCTTCGTCGACTCGATCGCACTCGACGCCACCGTCGGCACCGACGACGAGATCTTCGCGCGGTTCGAGGCATCCCTGGATCACGTGCTCGCGATGGACCCGGATATCGCCCTCGGCGCCTCGATCATGGGCCAGGTGCAGTGGTCGACCCGGCCGGATGCCGCCGAGATCGAGGTCGCGGTCATGGACCGCTTCGGCGTCACGAACCAGGCGCACTTCCTCGAGACGTACGAGGCGATCGAGCACCAGCAGACGAAGTTCCAGCTGTACAAGAGAGCCGGAGCCCTGCGCCCCGGCATGATGTTCGGCCACTTCATCCAGACCACGCCCGAGATCATCGCGGATGCCGCCGCCGGCGGCGCCAGCATGTCGTGGCAGCCCGCATCCAATGGGCGCCTGGCATCCGGTATCGCCCACGTGCCCGAGATGCTGGAGCAGGGCATGAAGGTCGGCATGGGCCTCGACGACCAGGCCTGCACCGACGTCGCCGACCCGTGGCAGAACATGCGCGTGGGGATGTTCATGCAGCGCGCCCGCACCCACGACCCGCTGTCGATGATGCCCGAGCGGGTGCTGCGCCTGCACACCCTCGGGGGCGCGGAGATCATGGGCGTCGACGACCGCGTCGGCAGCCTCGAGGTGGGCAAGTTCGCCGACTTCGTGGTCGTCGACCCGCGCACCCCCGACGTCGGTCCGCTCTGGAACCCCGTGCGCAGCTACGTGCTCGCCTGCGGCCTGCGCAACCTGCAGCAGGTCTACGTCGGCGGCAAGCTCGTCAACGACCGCGGCGTCTCGACGAACCCGCTCGCCGAGGAGGCGTCGCGCGTGCTGCACGAGGAGCTGCCCGCGCTCGCCGAGGAGTTCGGCGTCATCCTCTGACGGGGCCGCTTCAGACCCGGCATCTCTGGATGACGAGCGACGAACGAGACGCCGCCGTGCCGGCGGGAGGCGCGGTGCGGAGACCCGCGCCCCCGGCGCAGCCGGCTATCGCCGAGTGAGCGTCGGGTCGGCAAGGTTCAGCCGCGCTGCGCCGAGGGGTGTGCGAGGGGGACGAAGACCCGCATCCGCGACGGTCCGCGCTCGGCCCACCGGTGATAGGGCACGAGCGTGACCGACATCGAGCGCGCGGCGATCTCGGCACGCGGGGTCGGCCCGTAAGGCAGCGCCGCGCTCGGGCTCGCCGGGTCGACGACGACCGCCGCGGCGCGCGCTCCGTCGCCCGCGGCCGTCGGCGCGCCGGGCAGGAGGCGCACGCCCTCGAGCGGCACGTCGGCGGGGAGGTCGACCGACTCCAGGCAGAGCACGAGGGGACCGCGTTCGACGGCGACGGTCCCTCGCACGCCGTCGATGCGTCCATCGGGGAACGCCAGGCGCGGCTGTCGCGGAATGGTCAGGGCCACCACGGTGCCCGCCGAGGCACCGGTGACGTCGAACCAGCCGGGCTCCGCGGGGCGGGCGGGGGTGTCGCCGATCGCGATGGTCGCCCCCTCCGCCCATGCGGGGATGCGCAACCGCAGCCGTGACGCGTCGGCGGGGGCGTCGTCGACGCTGATCAGCACGCGATCCTCGTCGGGATACCTCGTCTGCACGCGTACCTGCCAGCCTCCCGCCTGCACCTCGCCCGCGGCGTACTGCAGCAGCAGCAGACCGTCGTCGTCGAGGGCGATCGCGTAGGCGGAGAGCGAGGAGAGCGTGCGCGCGACGTTGGTGGGGCAGCACGACACCTCGAACCACGGAGCGCGCACCCCTCCCTCGGCGCGGGTGTTGACCCCGTCATCGGCGGGGGTTCCGGCCTCGCGCTGATGGAGCGGGTTGGCGTAGAAGAACGCGCGACCGTCGGCGCTCGGCGAGGTCGCCACGACGTTGAAGAGCGTGCGCTCGATCAGGTCGGGGTATCGCACGTCACCGGACTGCAGGAACAGGCGCCACGCGAACATGATGGATGCCACACCCGCGCACGTCTCGCAGTAGGCGCGGTCGGCGGGGAGCTCCCAGTCGTCGCCGAAGCCTTCGTCTTGATGCCGGGATCCCATCCCCCCGGTCAGGTAGGTGCGACGGGAGACGGTGTTCTCCCACTGCCGCTCCAGGGCATTCATCAGTTCCGTGTCGCCCGTGTCCGCCGCGACGTCGACGGCACCGGCTGACAGGTAGAGAGCGCGCACCACATGACCGCGAAGCACGGAGGCGTCGCGCACGGGAACGTCGTCCTGGAAGTATTCGGCCGACAGCAGCGGAGGGACCGGTAGGGTCCCCCGCCCGCGGCGCGTGAGGAAGATCCGCGCCTGCTCGAGGTAGCGACGCTCGCCGAACGCGCGCCCCGCTTCGGCGAGCGCCACCTCGATCTCGGCGTGGCCGCACACGCCGTCGCGCGCGCCCTCGCCGAATTCCCGACAGATGTGATCGGCTGCCCTCCGTGCCACCTCGACGAGCTCGTCGCCCGGATGCCCCGAGCGGGCGCGCGCGACCGCGGCCTGCAACAGGTGCCCCATGTTGTAGAGCTCGTGCCCCATCGACAGGTCGCTGTATCGCGGGGCCTGCCCGACGTGTCCGAACGCGGTGCCGAGGTAGCCGTCTGCATCCTGGGCCCGGGCGATCCGACCGACCAGGGCCGAGAACGTCGTCTCGAGCTCGTCGTCGGGCTGACGGGCGAGCTCCCAGGCCATGGCCTCGAGCAGCTTGTAGACCTCCGAGTCCGAGAACACCCATCCCGTGCGCGTCTCGAGCGCCTCACCCCGCGCGACGCGGTCGAAGTTCGTCAGCCAGCCCAGCCGTTCCATCCATTCGCGACAGTGGGTGAGGGTCGCCGCGGCGTTGACCGTCTGGCGGCGGCCCCAGAACCCTTCGGCATCCATGCGAAGGGCTCCGACGTCGATGCCGCGCACGCGTGAAGTCGTCGGGACCACCGGCACGGCCTGCAGGCGGGACCGGGCGGCGAGGGGATTTTCCAGAACCACGTTCAGTCCTTCACGGCGCCGGCGGTCACGCCTGCGGCCACATATCGTTGGGCGACGACGAGCAGGATCGCCGCCGGGATCGACGCCACGGCGGCGGTGGCCATGATGGCGTTCCACTGCGTGGTGTTGTTGCCGATGTAGGCGTAGATGCCGAGCGTGATCGGCTTCAGGGCGGAGTTGCGGGCAAGGGTCGAGGCGAAGATGAAGTCCGACCAGGCCCACAGGAACGAAAACAGCGCCACGGTCAACACCGAGTTGCGGCTGAGCGGAAGGACGACCGATACGAACGTGCGCCACGATCCAGCGCCGTCGATCCGCGCCGCCTGGAGCAGCTCGCGGGGCAGGCCCCCCATGAAGGCGGTGAACAGCAGCACGCCGAACGGGACCGCGACGGTCGAGTCGGCCAGGATCAACCCCGGCACGCTGTTGAGAAGACCCGCGCGGGCGTAGATCGCGTAGAACCCCATCGCCATCACGACAGCCGGGATCATCTGCGCAACCAGCAGGACGAAATTGAGCGTCCTGCCTCCGCGGAGGTTCAGCAGAGCGATCGCATAGGCGGCGGGGGCCGCGATCGCCACCGTCACGACGACGCATCCGAGGCCGATCACCAGGCTCGTACCGAGGTTGGGCAGTTGCTGGCTGAGTACCGCGGTGTAGCCCTCGACGGTCGGGTCGAAGGGGAACACGTGGGGCGGGCTGTCGCGCAGGTCGCTGGTCTTGGTGAAGGAGACGTTCAGCATCCAGTAGACGGGGAAGAGCATCAGGGCGGTGAAGATCAGACCGAGACCGGTCTTCCACCACGAACGTCGAGCGGTCATGAGTTCTCCTGGCGACGCTGGGCTCGCAGGTACACGAAGCCGAAGACGAGCGCGATGACGATGAGGATGTTGCCGACGGCGGCGGCGGGCGAGAGGTCGGGCTGGCCGGTGCCGAAGGCCTCGCGGTACGACCAGATGGCGAGGGTCGTCGTGGCGTCGGCGGGGCCGCCCCGGGTCATGATCCAGATGATGTCGACGACCTTGAGCGTGTACACCAGGCCGAGCAGCAGCGTGATCGCGGAGACCGGGCGCAGCAGCGGGAAGGTGATGCTCCAGAACTGCCGCCAGGGTCCGGCGCCGTCGAGCGAGGCAGCCTCGTAGAGCTCTAGGGGGATGTTCTGCAGCCCCGAGTACAGGATCACGAGGTTGAAGGGGATGCCGAGCCAGATGTTCGCGATCAACACGGCCGTCATGGCGGTGTCGGGGGATGTCAGCCAATTGATCTGGCCGATGCCGAAGGCGCTCAGGACGGAGTTGATGATGCCGTTGTCGCTGTTCAGCATCCACGACCAGGTGGAGCCCGAGACGATGAGGGGCAGCAGCCACGGGACGAGGAACAGCCCGCGCAGCACGCCGCTGAGGGGGAAGTGCGAGCGGAAGAACACGGCGAGTCCGAGCCCGATCGCGTACTGGAAGACCAGCGAGACCAGGACGAAGACCGCGGTGTTCGCGAGCGCCGGGCCGAACGTCGGCGACGAGACGACCGCGAGGTAGTTGTCCAGGCCGACGAAGGCGGCGTCGCCCTGGACGAAGGCGCGGACGGTGTAGTCGTGGATGCTGAGGTCGATGCTGCGCACGAGCGGCCACAGGTAGAACACCACGAGGTAGATCACGAGCGGGGCGGCGAAGGCGGCCGCCACCCACGGGGATCCGTCGCGATGGGCGCGGCGGCGCCGTGCGGAGGTCGGCACGGTCACGGCGACGGTGTCGTCGGCCGCGCGAGCGCGCTCGCGCAGGGTCGGGAACGACATGGGATGCCTCTTTCGACGGGGGTCCGGGGGACGTCGCCGTCCCCCGGACCGATGGATGCCGTTACTTGCCGGTGGCGGACTGCGCCGCGGACTGGGCGGCGTCCAGGGCCTCCTGGGGCGACTGCGCCCCCGAGAGCACGTTCTGCACGGCCGTCCACAGCTGCTCGGAGATCAGTGGGTAGTCGGTGCCGAGGTTGTCGCTCGTGCGTCCCTTGGCCGCCTGTACCGCCGAGACCCACGTCTTGAGGCCGGCGTTCTCCGCCAGCAGTTCCTTCTGTCCCTCTGCCGTGGGCGGGATGTAGTAGGCGAAGGTGTTGGCGGTGTCGACGAAGCCCTCGGGCGTCGTCATGCACTCGATGATCTTGCGGGTGGTCTCGTATCGAGCGGTGTCCTTCTGGACCGGAGCGACGATGAACTCCCCGCCCGTGGGGGCGGGCGCGGCGCCGCCGTCCTTCGCCGGGAGTTCGATCACTCCGGTTGCGAAGGGCGCCTTGGCGGCGCTGTTGACCTGCCAGGTGCCGTTCTCGGCGAACGCGAAGTCGCCGGTGAGGAACTCCTCCCAGACGGTGTTCTGCGAATTGGTGATGACGGAGTTGGGCGCGTAGCCCTTGTCGAGCCAGTCCTTCCACAGAGTGACGGCCTCGACGGCCTCGGGCGACGAGAGGTCGGTCAGCTCGGCGCCGGCACCCCAGAACCAGGGCAGGAACTGGAAGGATCCTTCTTCCGTATTGATGCCCGAGAAGGTGATCCCCTTCTTCCCGGCGGCCGACACCTTCGCCAGAGCCGCGTCGAGCGAAGCCCAGTCGGTGATCGAGGTCGGGTCGACGCCCGCCGCCGACAGCACGTCGGCGTTGTAGTAGAGCGCGAGGGTGTTGGCACCGATCGGGATGCCGTAGGTCTTGCCGTCGAGCACGCCGGCGGCCAGCAGGTTCTCGTCGATGTCGGCGGTGTCGAGGCCGAGGTCGTCGGTGGTGGAGAGCATCCCGGTGTCGGCGAGGGTGGACACCGCGGGGTTGTCGATGAGGATGATGTCGGGCGAGGTGCCGTCCTGGGCCGAGAGCAGCGCCTGGTTCGTCAGGGCGGTGGTGTCGTAGGCGGTGCGCTGAATGGTCACGCCGGCCTGGGTGCCGCAGTCCTGCACGCGCTTGGCCCAGTCGGAGTCTTCGGCGTGCTGCGGGTACGGGTCCCACCAGGTGTACGTTCCGCCGGCCGCGTCGCTGCCGGAGTCGCCTCCGGTGGCGCCGCCGCCGCCGGAGCAGCCGGCCAGGGTGCCCACGGCGATGCCGGCCGTGGCCAGGACTGCGGCGATGCGCAGGACCTTGGGGTTCATTGTTCCTCCTCGAACATGCTCGGGTGAGCGCTGTGTGTGTCCCGTCTCAGCGACGGGGTGGGGGTGCGGCGATGCTGCCGCGATCATCGATGACGGGCGCGATCAATTCGACGACGTGGGGACTCGCGTCGGCGGCTGAGCGCAGGCGCGAGACGAGTTGTTCGACGGCGCGTCGGCCGAGCAGGTCGGCGGCGCTGTCGATGGCGCTGAAGGGCAGCGAGAACGTGCGGGCGAACTCGTCCGAGTAACGCCCGATGACCGAGATGTCGGCGGGTGATGACAGGCCGCGCGCGGCCAGAACCGAGGGCAGCGCGGCGGCCGCGGCCTCGTTGTTGAGCAAGAGCCCGGTGGCGTCGGGGTACTGGTCCAGCACCGCGTGGAGGTCGGCGCCGATCTGCGGCTGGTGCGAGGAGCCGAAGATGTGGTTGAGGCGGATGCCGTGCTCCTCGGCCGTGGCACGGGCCCCGTCGGCCAGCCGCCAGACGTAGGCGCCGCCGCGTTCGACGACGTGCTCGGGCTGCGACACAAGGGTGAGCTCTCGGTGGCCCATCTCGTGCAGGCGCTGCACCATGAGTCGTCCGGCCGCGTCGAAGTCGAGGTCGAACGTGTCGATGCCCGTGGCATCCCCGGGGAGTCCGACGAGGGCGCCGGGCTGCTGCGCGGCGCGGAGCGGATCGAGCCGCTCGTCGAACTCCGCGACGTTCAGCAGGACGAAGCCGTCGACCATGCGCGAGGTGGCGATGCGCGTGAGGGCTTCCACACCGTCGCTCTCGGTGACGAGCAGTGTGTCGAACCCGAGCTCGCGAGCGCGATTGGTGATGCCCAGGATGTACTGCAGCATGGCCGGGGCGAACTCGTCTTCGTGGAACTGTCCCAGCAGTGCCAGCACATTCGTGCGCGAGGTCGCGAGAGCGCGAGCCCCCGCGTTCGGGGTGTAGCCGAGCTCCCGGACCGCGCGCTCGACGTTCTCGCGAACCGCGGGGGAGATGGTGCGCTTGCCGGACAGGGCGTACGACGCCGTGCTTCGCGAAACGCCGGCGGCTCGCGCCACATCGCCGATGTTGACCATGTCGCCGTCCTTTCTGTCGCCGGGTCGCTGGTGCCCGGCGGGATGAATCGGTGGTGATACCGAGTGTCCCGGGTGAGCGCTGTCGTGCGTTAATCGAACTGGTTCGATTCGAACCGGTTCGAAAGTACAATGGGCGTCATCTGTTTGGCAAGAAGCAATCTCCACGAACCGAAAGGTCCTCGATGACGAGTCAGATCCCCGCCTTCCCCCTCCGGCACGTCCCCCTCAGCCGACGCGGCTCCTGGCTGAATCTGTCCCCGGTCGTCGGCGCTCACCGCACGGTCGACGACGTGCACCTCGTGTCGCATCGCACGGGGATGCACCCCGTGCTCTCGGTCGTGCCGAGATCGACGGCTGATGCCACTTCTGGCCGGTGGAGTGTCGGGGCTGACGCCGCGAGCGTGCGCTGGTCGGACGGCGCCCTTTGCGTGCAGGCCGTCTTCGCCTCTGCGGACACGCTCCGCGTGCGTGGAGACGCGGGATCGACGGTACGCCTGGCGGAGGCGGCGGCCGAACTCACGCCGTTCACGGGCATCTACCTGTTCCAGGATCCACGTGACGGCAGCGCCGTGTTCACCTCCTACGAGACCGGATGCCGGTACCGCGTCACCGCGATCACGGGTCGCCTCCACATCGAGGGAGCCGAGAGCCTCGGGGCGGCCACGAGGGCCGTCACCGTCACCGCGGAGGGGGACTCCGGCGAGGGCTGGGAGATCGCGATCGAGGAGTTCGAGAGCTCGAGGCCGCCATTCTCGGCATCCGGAACCTTCGATGAGAACGCGCGTGAGGTCGCCGAGGAGTTCGCGGCCTTCGCCGCGCGGATCGCGCCCTGGACGCACCAGCGCGAGCTCGCGGCTCCCGCGCGCGATGCGTCGCTGCTGGCCGCGTACGTGCTGTGGTCGGCGACGGTGTCGCCCGCGGGATTCCTGCGGCGCGAGGCCGTGCTGATGTCGATGCACTGGATGGACAAGGTGTGGAGCTGGGACCATTGCTTCAACGCCATCGCCCTCGCCTCCGGCGAGCCTGCTCTCGCGCTCGATCAGTTCCTGGCCCCGTTCGACCATCAGGATGCCGTCGGCGCGTTGCCCGACTCGATCGCCCACTCGGAGCGCCTCTACAACTTCGTCAAACCGCCGATCCACGGGTGGGCGCTCTCGCGACTTCGCGCCGAGGGTCTCGTGCTCGCTGACGGCGTCCGGGACGACGTGTACGACAAGCTCGCGCGGTGGACGCGGTTCTGGCTCGACGAACGCCGCGTCCCGGGCAGGACGCTGGCGTTCTACCAGCACGGGAACGACAGCGGGTGGGACAACTCCACGGTGTTCGATCGCACGCGACTGGTTGAGTCCCCCGATCTCGCCGCCTTCCTGCTGCTGCAGCTCGAGGAGCTCGCTCGTCTCGCCGACGACGTCGGCCGCGACCCGTCACCCTGGGTCGCCGAGGCCGAGCGCATGGCCGCTGCCCTGGCGGAGCTCTGGCAGGGCGACGGGTTCGTCGCTCGCGGCGTCGTCGACGGTGGCGAATCGCTGCGCACGAGCCTGCTGCCTCTGCTCGCCGTGGTCGCGGGCGACCGCCTTCCGGTCGACGTGCGCGCCGAAGTGGCTCGGGCCGCCACGGCGTTCCTCACGGAGTGGGGGCCGGCCACCGAGCGGCCCGACAGCGAGTGGTACGAGGATGACGGCTACTGGCGCGGCCCGATCTGGGCGCCGTCGACGATGCTGCTCGAAGACGGCCTCCGGCGTGCGGGGCACGTCGACCTCGCCGACGACGTGAGCGCGCGTTTCCGACGTCTCTGCGAGCGGGGAGGCTTCGCCGAGAATTTCGACGCCCGCACGGGCGAGGGGCTGCGCGACCGTGCGTACACGTGGACGGCGGCGGTCTATCTCATCCTCGAGCGAGAAGCCGTCCGGCGGAGCGACGCGGTGGATTGACGCGCCGGACCGCGGGCCCGCCGGGCGCCCGCGCTGCGCGAGAGTCGGGTGGCGGCGAGATGCATTGTTGACCGCCGCCCGAGCTCCGTCGTACTGTTGTCGAACCGGTTCACTGTCGAACCGGTTCGACACCGGGAGGCGCGGACCTCAGCGGGCGCTGTGACGGCGTTCCGCGGGCCCTCCGCGACGCCCGATCGCACTGCAAGGGAGCACCTGTGAGAACCAAGACCGCGTTGCCCGCACTCGCCACGGTCGGCGCCCTGACGGCGGCACTGCTCGTGCCCGGCCAGGCCGCCCACGCCGTGGACCACACCCTCGTCGTCGACGCGGGAGCCGTCCTGCGTCCGGTGACCCACGTCGCCGCCGGCGGCCTCTACGGCATCGCCGACGCGACCACCCCCTCGGCCGCGATTCTGCAGCCGCTGAGCCTGCGCCAGCACACTCAGCCCCCGCCCGGGGTGCAGCAGCTGGGCAACGGCGCATCGACGCCCACGGGCGACGGGCTCAAAGTCGCGCCCACGGTCATCGCCACCGGAGGGCAGCAGTACCTCCGCATGCCCGACGTCTACCCCGACTTCCCCTACAAATGGGTCAGCTGGGACGACTGGCTGCAGAAGGTGAACAAGATGGTCGACGACCGTCTCGCCGCCACCGGCACCACGAACATCAACGGCTGGGAGATCTGGAACGAGCCCGACGGCACGTGGGATACCCAGAAGGCCGGACCCTTCAACGACGGCTGGACCCGCACGTACCGCGCCATCCGTGCGAAGGACACGGTCACCCCGATCATCGGACCGGGTACGACCATCTACAACCCGACCTTCATCCGTTCGTTCCTCGAGAACGCCAAAGCCACCAACACCTTGCCCGACGTCATCGTCTGGCACGAACTGTCGCAGGGGTGGCGTGACATCGACGAGCACGTCGCCGACTACCGCTCGATCGAGGCCAGCCTCGGCATCTCCCCTCGCCGGATCTCCATCAACGAGTACGCGTGGCCCGACCAGGTCGATGTCCCCAGCATCGCGCTGCACTACATCGCCCAGTTCGAGCGCACCGGGGTCAACGATGCCGAGCGGGCGTACTGGTTCGAATCGGGGACCATGAACGGTCTGTTGTACAACGGCCAGCCGACCGCGTCGTACTGGATGTACAAGTGGTACGGCGACATGGCGGGCAACATGTTGCCGGTCACGGCCGATGCCGACCTCGACGGCATCGCCTCGCTCGACGGCACGCGCAAGATCGCGAACGTCGTGTTCGGCGGCGACTACGGCAACAACACCGTGCGGGTCGATCGTCTATCCGGGTTCGGTGACACCGTCAAGGTCGTGCTCTCCACGACGCCGGCGTCGGGACGCGACGTGAACGTGGCCGCTCCCACCACCGTCTCCACGCAGACGCTGCCGGTGGTCAACGGGTCGGTGAGCATCCCGGTGACCGATATGGACGCCCGTCAGAGTTACCAGGCCCTGGTCACCCCGGTGAACGGACCGACCACGTCGTACCAGCAGGTGTACGAGGCCGAGAACGCCACGGTCGTCAACGCGCAGCGCCGGTCGTCGGCATCCGCCTCCAACGGCGGATACGTGGGCGGTATCGACGGCACCGCCGACATGCGGTCGCAGAGCTTCGTCGACTTCACGGTGAACGTGCCCACGGCGGGCGCGTACACGCTCGGCATCCGCTACGCGAACGGGACCGGCGCCACCGCCACCCAGGGCCTGGCGTACAACGGCGGCGCGTGGTCGACGATCTCCTACCCGCCCACGGCGGGGTGGGGCCAGTTCGGCAGCTCCGTGTCGACCACGGTCACCCTCAAGGCCGGGTACAACGTGATCCGCCTCGCGAAGGGGTCGCCCTACTTCTCCGGGGGAGTCGGATACGCAGAGCTCGACTCGATCTCCGTGACGCGCTGAGAGAGCGCCCGCACCGCGATGGCGGCCGCGCCCGATGGGGCCGGCCGCCATCGTCGTTCCTCCCGGCGGCAGACCCGGCATCCGCTCATCGGCGCGGTCAGCGCTGTGGCGGGAGCGTGACCAGTCGGGGAAGCCGTTGTCCGAGACGACGCCGTTCTGATCGCCCACGCTGAAGATGGTGTGCGGGTCGAGGTTGAGGGTGTCTCCGGCGTAGAGGGCGTCGTTGTCGCGCCGGGCGTGGTTCAGCACCTGCAGCGTGTTCTCGCTCACGCAGAACCGCGCGGCGATCGTCGAGAAGACGTCACCCGGGGCGACGAGGTAGGCGACCGGGGCGCCCGCGGCGTCGACCACGGTCTCGCCCGCGGCCGTCTCGAACCAGCCGCGGTCGTGGACGACGGGGAGGGTCTTGCCGCCCAGTTGCTCGCGCTCCGCGGGGTCGCCGACGGGCAACGCGGGCTCGATGCTGCCGCACGGCCCCGGGTCGACGACCGGCGACGTCGACGACTCGACCGGCGAGGGGGTGGAGGTCACCGGGATCGGGGCGGCGGACGAGGGGCGAGCCGCGTCGATCAGCGGTCCCGGAGGGGCGGTGCACGCGCTCAGCATCACCGCCAGATGCCGATCCCGATCGTCGTCCCCACCCGCTGCGCCCCCATGCGTCGAAGTGTACGGGCGAGGTGAGCTCCCGTCCGCGCCGGGAGCGCACTCGCTGGCATCCGGGCTGCTGTCGACTCGTCGACGTGGTCTCGTTCGACGACCCGGACCCCCGCCGAGTCGCCGTCCCCGGTTCCTCCGCGGCGCCGACCGCTCAGCGAGCCGCAGCCCCGCGATCACGCGCGACCCGCAGCGCTGCCTCGCCCGCCGCAGCGATCGCCGCGGCCACCGCCAGCGACACCGCGATCGTCACCAGCGCCGCGGCCGGGCCCGTGGCATCCAGAGCCGCCCCCGCGATCACACCGCCGATCGGCACGCCGAGCGACATCGCAGCGGTGGGGTAGGCGAGGGTCTCGGTGACGCGACCCTGCGGGGCGCGAGCGGATGCCACCAGGATCCCCGACACCATCACCGGCGACACCGCGAGCCCGAGCAGCAGGATCACCCCGAACAGCACCGGGACCGATCCCTGGGCGAAGGGGAGCCCCACGGCGACGACCGCGGCCAGCGCCGCGAAGCCGATGTAGCGGGCGGCGGGCGAGAGTTTCCACGACCGCGCTCCCGTGACGACCGACCCGGCCGCGATGGCCACCGCGAGGACGCTGAAGGCCGGGCCGGCGAGCCACGGCCGCTCGCTCAGCTCGGCCCAGCCGACCAGGCTCACATCGAACGCCCCGAAGACGCCGCCCAGGGCGACGCAGGCCACCGCAATGGGGATGACGCCCGTGGGCGGCAGCACCGGGCCGCGGTGCCGAGGGCCCCGCGGGGTCGGCGGAGGCTGCGTACCCCGCTGCGCGGCGAGCCAGACGCCGCCGATGAGCCCGAGCCCCAGGGAGCCGAGCACCGCCACAGCAGGGTCGATCGCCGCGGCGACCGCGGTGATGGCGGGCGGACCCGCGATGAACACCATCTGATCGGCGATCGTCTCGAGAGCCAGGGCGGCGGTGCGCTGCGAGGGCGGGGCGAGCACCGTCCACCGCGCGCGCACGGCCGAGGTCAGGTCCGGCGTCGCCGCCCCCGTCACGAACGCCGCGACGAGCCACGTCCAGAACGGCGCTCCCGTCACCACGAGGGCGAGGAATGCGGATGCCGCGAGCACGAGGCATCCGAGGGACACCAGGATCACGCGCGATTGGCCGTGCCGGTCCATGCGCGACGACCACAGCGGAGCCGCCACGGCCATGCCCCCGACGAGCGGGGCGACCACGAGCCCGGCGGAGGCGAAACTGCCGGTCGTGGCCGACACGAGCAGGATGATCCCGAGCGACAGGGTCGCCCGCGGGAACCGCGCGAGGATGCCGGCGGCCACGAACGTCCGCGCCCCCGGCAGGCGAAGCACCTGCCCGTAGGCACGGACGCCCTGCGCCTCGTTCGTGATCGCGCTCACGGTGTCCCCGCCCCCTCACACGGGACACGACGCAGGAGACCCGACGAGTCGTCGGCGACAGTCCCCGCGCAGCGGCTTCGCCGCGGGCGGTCCCGACGGAACCTCCTGCGTTGTGTCGCCGTTCGGCGCGAGCCGCCGTCACCGCCACCGCCCGGGGATCGGAACCCACCGGCGGCGTCGTCGCGCCGGGCCGGGCCGACCGTACGCAGGGGAACGGCGTCCACCGCAGGAGGGAGCCCGCGCGACGACGACGGCGGCGGCGCACATGTCCTGCGTTGTGTCGCGCTGCCGCCCGTGCCTCTGTCGAACACCGGGATCTGCAGGGGTCGAGCGCGCTCCGAGCGACTCACGCGGTGTAGTCGAATCGGCTGATCTCCTCGAGCGCCTCGACGACGAACGACACGCTCTGCTCGAACAGCTCCGCACCGTGCGCGGCGTTCGCGCCCGTCGGGTCGCCGAGCACCCCGGTCGGCCCGAAGTCATTGGAGAGCCACCCGAAGGTCACGGGCTTGCCGTTGAAGCCGATGTGCCGGAAGTCGCCGATGTGCGCCGGCACGGTCGCCGCGAACTGCGTCGCATCGACCAGCTCGGGGCGCAGGTGCATGATCATGCTCGTCTCGCCGTGCCCAGCGTGGATGCCGGTGCCGTGCTCGTCCGGTCCGCCGTCGGTGCCGTCGAACGAGGGCACGCGGGCTGCGGGCATGAAGAACGTCCGCAGGCCGAAGCGACGCCGCAGCTCCCGGTTCGCGACGTTCAGCAGCGCGACGTTGCCGCCGTGACCGTTGAGGAACACGAGTGTGCGGGCGCGGGTGGTGAGGATCGAGCGACCGATGTCGACGATCGTCTGCAGCATCGTCTCGGGCGTGAGCCACAGCGTGCCCGGGGCCCAGGAGTGCTCGTCGGACTTCGTGATCGACAGCGTCGGCAGCTGCCAGACGTCGAGGCCCTGCGCGGCGGCGCGCGCGACGGCGGCGGTCGCCGAGGCCTCGGCCACGATGGCATCCGTCGCCAGGGGCAGGTGCGGGCCGTGGTGCTCGATCGCGCCGGTGGGCAGCACCAGAATCGAGTCCTCGGTGAGGGCTTCGGCCGCGGCCGGTCCGCTGAGCTCTGCGAGAAGACGGGTCATGAGATGATCGCTCCCTTGCGTGCGCCGGCGTAGCCGGGGTCGAGCTTGCCGGGGTTCAGCAGGCCGTGCGGGTCGGTCGCCCGCGCGGTCTCCACCGTCTGCTCGACGTTGAAGTCGACGTTCCACTGGTGCGGGTTGTGCACGCCCACGCCGATCGCGTTGAGTGCGGCGATGCCGCGGTACACGTCGTCCTCGCTCACGTAGTCAGCGGCGAGCATCCCGATCGGGAACGCCTTGGTCGACTCGATGTGCAGCTTCGAGCCAGGGAAGACGCTCTCGACGGCCTCGATGTCGTCGGCGAGGGGAGCGCCGGCCACCTCGAGGTGGAACACCTCGTGCGGCTGGCTCTTCTGGTACCACTCGATCGGGTGGTTGTAGCTGAGCATCGACAGGCGGATGCTGGCCTGCGGCCCCTCGCGAACGGCCTCGACCCGGCCGCCGGCGCCCTCGATGATCGCGGTGACCTCGTCGATGATCGACGCGTCGACGATCGCGCGCAGGCTCGACCGCCCCTCCGGGATCGCCTCGTCGGTGGGGAGGGATGCCGAGATCTCCGGCCCGTCGCCCGAGACCAGGCGCGGGGCCGGCTCGAGGTTGCCGATGCGCTGCAGCACCGACAGCGTCCCGGCGAAGTCGGGGAAGCTCGCCCACAGGCCCCGCCACTCGCGGAGCGGTTCGAGGCGGACCGTGGCCCGCACGATCACGCCGGCGGTGCCGTAGTTGTGCACGTACTTCTGGGCCTCGTCGCCCTCGACGTGCAGGATCTCGGCGCTGCCGTCGGCGTGCACGACGTCGAGGGCGGCGACGAAGCCGCGGTCGTTGGAGCCGTGCTCGATCGAGCCGGTGCCGCCCGACCCGCCGGAGAGGAACCCGCCGATCGTGGACTGCGCGGTCGAGGGGTACATCCACAGCGCCTGCCCCGCGGCCCAGGCGGCCTGTTCGAGCAGCACCATCGGCGTTCCCGCCTCGGCGGTGATGTAGCCGTCGCCGACTTCGACGATGGCCTTGGCGCGGGTGGTGTCGATGACGAGTCCGCCCTGCATCGGGATGCCCTGGCCGTAGTTGCCGGTCCCCTTGCCCCGCACCGTCACGGGCACGCCGTGGCGGGATGCCGCGGCGACGGCCGTGGCGATCTGCTCCGCGCTCGCGGCGAACACGACGAGGTCGGCGAGGCCCAGGGGGAGTTTGGCCGCGATGATCGGCGACATCGGCGAGCCGTCGACGCTGGCGCGTTCGCGCACGCGCGGTTCGGTGCTGACGGCCGCGGGGCCGAGCAGGTCGAGCAGTTCGTCCTCGAGGGAGAGGACGCGGGTGGCGGTGTCGCTCATGGGGTGTGTCTCCGGGTGGAACGGGTGGGGTGGATGCCGGGGGGTCGGGCGTGGCGGTCCCTCCGCCGAGCTTCGGGACGGGCTTCGGGACCGGCTTCCGGACCGGGCTTCGGGACCGAACTGAGGGACCGGGCTGCGGGCCCGGGTGGGGTCTTCGCCCCGCTCACGGGGACCCCCGGTACATAACGCAGGGGTTTTCCGGCCGACCCGGCCGATCCCCGCTCGGCGGGCCGTGCGGGGCGCCGGATCTCCTGCGCTGTGTCTACGCCGCGTCTGCGGCGGTTCCGCGACGGGGCGGGGGACGGGCCGATCACGGCCCGACCCGCGCGAGCGGGCCGGGCCGCGGCGGTCAGAACGAGATGCTCGTGTCGACGAACTCGTTCGTGTAGAGGTCGGCGGGCGTGTAGCCCGACGCCGGCGGGGTGCCGAGGTCGGTGTAGACCTTGCCGGCCTTGTCGAAGAAGTCCGCGAACCGGTCGTCGTCGAAGTTGCCGTAGGTGGAGTCGGGGCCGTTGCCCACCAGGCCGAGGTCGACCTGCGTCTTGACCGAGTAGTCCGCGACGCCCTGCGTGTAGGTCCAGCCGGTGGCGTACTCGTCGACGAGCTTCAGGATGAGGTCGTTGGCCGCCGAGGGGTCCTCGTAGTAGGCGACACCGGCCTTCTGCAGCACGGGGACGAGCTTCGACAGGCACGGCGACAGCTCGTCGAAGCTGTCGGCCTTGACCGACACCGACGACTGGTACGTCTGCCATCCGGCGTCGTGGATCAGCGCGAAGTCGACGGGCTTGCCCCACGCCGAGACCTCGTTCTGGTACACGTAGGGCTCGGCCGAGGCGAAGCCCTGCTGCATGTCCTTGCCGCCCGCGGCGACGAAGTTCGACGGGGTGCCGTCGTAGGAGCCGTCGAGGATCGAGGCGTCGGCGAGACCGGCGCTCTTGAGGTACTCGATGTAGGCCGACCCGTCGAAGTAGCGCCACACGCCGCCGTTCGCCGAGAGGGCGCCCTTGACGTCATCCACCGTCTTGACGTCGGGGTAGGTCTCGGGGTCCCACATGACCATCGTCGGGCTGATGTCCAGCGGCGCGAAGACGGCCTTGGTGGGCGTGGTGCTCGACAGCTGGATCGCCTCGTCGGTGCTGATGTAGCCGAGGGTGATCGCGTCGTCCTGGTACATCTGCGCCGACACGGTCTGGAAGCCGATCGCGGGGCCGCCGGCGCGGATCTCGAGGTTCACACCGGTGTACTCGCCGTCCGACATCAGCGGGCCGGTGACCGCCTTGGTGTTGGCGTCGATCGTGTAGTCGTCCTTGATCATCTCGTAGAGGTGACCGTGTTCGGCCTCGGGGTTCCAGTCCGTCTGCACGACCACCGTCGAGGGGCAGTCGGCCGACAGGTCGACCGAGCCGATCTCCATGTCGGTGGCGGGGGCGGCCTGTTCCGCGGCGCTGCCGGCGCACGAGGTCAGAGTGAGGGCGATCGCGACGGCGCCGGTGACGGCGGTGCCGCGGAGGAGGGTGGAGCGCTGCATGCTGGTTCGCTTTCTGTGACGGGTGGAGCTCTCGGGTGCGGAAGTGGTGCGGGTGGGGGTGGGTTTTCGGGTACGCCGGATGCCGCCACCCGCGCGGGGCGCGGGGGACCGTGGCATCCGCGGGTCAGGGGTGCCGGATCAGAGGGCGCTTTCGTACCAGCGACCCACGGCCACCTTCGACAGCCAGCCGAAGAGGGCGAAGATCGCCACGCCCAGCAGGCAGGCCGCGAGGATCGCGGCGAACAGCTCGGCGCTCTGCAGGCGCGACTGGTAGTTGGCGATGAGGGAGCCGATGCCCGGCTCGCCGCGACGGAAGAAGTAGTCGCCGACGATCGCACCGATGACCGAGAGGCCGGCCGAGGTGCGCATGCCGACGAAGATCGAGGGCAGGGCGGCTGGGAGCGTGAGCTTGGTGAGCACCGTCCAGCGGTCGGCTTTCTGCAGGCGGAACAGCTCGCGCTGCGACTTGTCGACCGACTGCAGACCGAACAGCGTGTTCGAGACCATCGGGAACAGCGCGATGAGCACGCAGACGATCACGCGGGCGAGGAATTCGTAGCCGAACCAGAAGCCCACCAGCGGCACGAGCGCCAGGATCGGGATGCACTGCAGCACCACCGCGTAGGCGTAGGTGGAGCGCTCGATCCAGCGGGCCATCGACATCGCGATCGCCCATCCGATGCCGATCACCATCGCGATCGCGAGACCCGTGAGGGCGACGCCGGTCGTGCGGAACAGTGCGATCCAGATGTCGGCGCCGACCTGCGGGTCGAAGAAGCCGAGCGTGAACATCTCGTGCGGCATGGGCATGAGGAAGCCCTTGCCCGAGGCGCTGAGCGCGATCGAGACGCCGTACCAGGCCCCGAGCAGCACCACGAGCACGGCGAGCGGCGGTCCGATCAGGGCGGCGCGCGCACCGAAGCCGCGCCGGCGGGCGCGCGCGGTCGAGCGCGGCGGCTCGATCGGGGGAGTGGATGCCGTGGACCCGGGCGTCTCGGACGCTTCGGCGACGACGGGCTCTGCAGACGTGGTGCTCATGAGTGTCCTTCCCGGAGGGCGTGGGAGACCTCGCCGACGAGCTTCGCGAATTCGCCCGTGTAACGGATCTCGGGGTCGCGGGGCAGGTCGAAGGGGACCTCGAAGGTGTCGACGAGGTGCCCGGGGCGACCCGACATCACGACGACCTTGGTGGAGAGGTAGACGGCCTCGGAGACCGAGTGGGTGATGAAGAGGCCGCCGAAGCGCTGGGCGACGAAGATCTTGATGAGCTCGTCGTTCAGGCGCTCGCGGGTGATCTCGTCGAGTGCGCCGAACGGCTCGTCGAACAGGAAGAGCTCGGGGTCGAGGGTGAGCGAGCGAGCCAGCGAGGTGCGCATCTTCATGCCGCCCGACATCTGCTTGGGCAGGTGCTTCTCGAAGCCGTTCAGGCCGACCAGGTCGATCGCCCACTGCGCCTTCGGCGCGCGCACGCGCTTGGGCTGCCAGTTGAGCTCCGCGAGGAGTTCCACGTTGGAGCGCACGTCGCGCCAGGGCAGCAGGGTCGCGTCCTGGAAGACGTAGCCGATGCGGTCGGTGTTGACCGTCGCCGTCCCCTCGCTCGCGGATTCGAGGCCGGAGGCGATGCGCAGCAGCGTCGATTTACCGCAGCCGGAGGGGCCGACGACGCTCACGAATTCGCCGCGGTTGACGGTGAGGTCGACGCCGGAGAGAGCGGTGGTGCCGTTGGGGAACGTCAGGGCGACGTTGCGGAAGTCCAGCAGCGGCGCGGTGGGATCCGCGACGGATGCCGGGGCGGGGGAGGCCAGGGTCACGGGGGGCGCTCTCTTTCCGTTGGGGCGGTTACGACGCCGTCGCGGGTGCGGCGGTGCGGGTGGGGGCGGGAGTGCGGGCGGGGGCGACCGGGGTCGTCGCAGCGGTGTGCGTCGAGACGGTCGTGCGGCTGACGAGGCGGCCGCGGTGGAGCACGACGCGATCCGCGCTGGCGAAGGCCACGGCGTCGCCGAGCGAGTCGGCGCGCACGGCGACGAGGTCGGCGCGGGCACCCGGCACGGGCCCCGCAGCGGGCAGCCCCATCACGTCGCGCGCGCCGACGGTGACGGCGTCGAGGGCGGCCTCGGGGGCCAGGTGGCCGGCGGAGACGAGCAGGGAGGCCGTCTCGAGGTGGTCGCAGCGGCCGACGGGGTTGAAGGGGTCGCGCACGTTGTCGGCGCCCGCCGCGACCCGCACGCCCGCGGCCTTCAGTCGGCCGATCGGGGCGATGCCGCGCGGCACCGCGTGCGCGGCATCCCACCCCTGCAGGTACAGGTTGGTGATGGGCAGGGCGATCACGCCGATGTCGGCCGCGCGCACCTCGGCCGCCAGGGCGGCGAGGTCGGTGGCGGGCATCATGCTCAGGCGCACGCAGTGCCCGGCGGTGCGGGGCCGGTGCCACCCGGTGACCGCCGCGGCGTAGGCGGCGAGGGTGTCGGCGCCCGCGAGGCTCTCGTCGGTGTGCAGGTCGACGCCGACGTCGCGGCGACGGGCCAGCGCGATCAGACGCTCGAGGTCGGCGATCGGGTCGTCGGCGAGGTGGGGGGCGCCGCCCACGAGGTCGACGCCGGCTTCGAGCGCGGCCTCGAAGACCGCGTCGGCGACGGTGGGGCCGCCCAGCGCGACGAGCTCGATGTCCATGAGCCCCTCGAGTTCCGCCCGCAGGCGGACGAGGGCGCGGACTCCGGTGAGGGCGTCCTCGCCGCGCAGCAGATCCACGTGCGTGCGCACCGAGGTGATCCCGGATGCCAGCATGCGCAGCGCCGTCGCGCGGGCCCGGCGGAGGGTGTCCTCCTCGTCGAGGGTGAGGGCGAAGGCGTGCCAGCTCTCGATCGCGCTCTCCAGGTCGCCGAACGCGGGCTGGATGGCATCCCACGACTGCGACTTGTCGAGGTGGGCGTGCGGCTCGGCGCCCGCGGCCGTGACGAGGTAGCCGGCGAGGTCGAGAACTTCGCCGTCGGTCTCGGGCAGGGGGCTGCCGGCCGGCACCACCGCGAGCACCTCGTCGCCGTCGAGCGCGATGTCGACCACGGCGCCGGAGGCGAGCCGCACGCCGCGCAGGGCGGCGATCGAGACGGGTGGAACGGCGGACACGAGGACCTCCGGGAAGTCGGGAAGACAGCAGTCGGGACGAGCGCCACGGCGATGGGGCGAGCCGCTCGGAGCGGCTGCGCCAGTGTTGGTGTGACCAACATCCGGCGTTGATCCGATGCTAGGAACCACGCGTTTCCGCTGTATTTCTCGCGCGTGACCCTCGTGACAAAGTTGTCGGACAAGGTGACGGGCGCGACGCAGCGCCGGTGCACGCATGGTCCCCACCGCTCCTCCGCCCGCATGAGAACAGGAGATCGCTCGAGAACAGGGCGGCCCCTCGTGGATTCGGCCTGTCCTCGAGCGATCCCCTGTTCCGGTGCGCGGGGGGAGGGATGCCGTCAGAGCTCGAGCGTGATGCGCGAGCACGCCGCGCGCGAGACGCAGGGCATCATCGCGCGGTTGGCGTCCTGCTCCTCCGGCGAGAGGACCGAGTCGCGGTGCTCGACGTCCCCGTCGATGACGGCGACCTCGCACGTCCCGCACGTGCCGACCCGACAGCTCGAGGGCACGACGATGCCGTGCTCCTCGACCACGTCGAGGATCGAGCGCTCGGGCGGCACGGTCACCGTCAGGCCCGACATCATGAGGTCGACCTCGAACGGCTCCGACCACACGGGCGGGCCGAGCACCTTCGCCTCGAACCGTTCGACGTGCAGGCTTCCCCGCGGCCAGCCCGCCATCGCGGCATCCAGGGCTTCGAGCAGGCGCGCGGGGCCGCACGCGTACACGACCGTGCGGGCGGCGGGCGTGCCCAGGCGCTCGCCGATGTCGAGGCGTCGTCCTTCGTCGGCGGCGAACACCTCGACGTGATCGCCGTAGCGGGCTTCGAGCTCGCCGACGAAAGCCATCGTGGAGCGAGAACGGCCCACGTACAGCAGGGTCCACGCGGCGCCGGCGGCCTCCGCCGCCTCGATCATCGGCACGATCGGCGTGACGCCGATGCCGCCCGCCACGAAGACGTACGACCGGCCCGCGGTCGGCGCGAAGAGGAAGTGGTTGGCGGGGCCGCGCACCCGCAGCGTCGTGCCGACGTGCGCGTTCTCGTGCAGCCAGACCGACCCCTCGCGTTCGCGCAGGACGCCGATGCGCCACGTCCCGCGCTGCGTCGGCGATCCGCACAGAGAGTACTGCCGCTCCACACCGCCCGGCAGGACCACGTCGATGTGCGCCCCCGGTGACCAGTGCGGCAGCGTGCCGGTCGCGCGCTCGAGGTCGAGCACGACGACCCCGTCGGCGGCATCCCGACGCTCACGGACGACGGCCTCGAACGTCACACCTGCACTCACGCTTCACTCCTGATGGTTCTGCCGCGCCGACGGCGCGCGCTCACGCGTCGGGGTCCGACGCCTCGTCGCCCCCGCCGTGCACGACCTCTTTCACGATGAGCAGGCGGTAGGTCGAGCCGTCCGGGGAATGCCAGCGGTGGGGCGTGCCCGACCGGCAGTACACCGAGTCGCCCACCTGCAGCGTCCTCTCGCCGAAGGGCCCGAACGAGATGACGATCGCCCCCTCCAGCACCGTGAGGAACTCGTCTTCGTCGTGCACGTAGTGATCGCCCGGCTCGGCGTTCGCGCCGGTGAACTCCAGCGGCTCGAACCGTCGCGGTCCCTCGGCGAGCAGGCGCGCCGTGCCCTCGGCGTAGGGCCCGATCACGCCCTCTCCGGCCGCGACGAACGACGGCTGCGCGTCGTGGTCGGCGCGCGGCGGCTCCGATCCGGCGATGAGCTCGACGCGACTGGTGCCCAGGGCCCGTGCGAGCCGCTCCAGGCTCGCCATGCTGGGCCGGGCGAGGCCTCGCTCGAGCTGACTGAGGAACGGATGCGACAGCTCCGCCGCCTCCGCGAGCTGCGTCAGCGTGAGCCCCCGCGCCTTGCGCAGACCCCGCAGGTGCGCTCCGAGACGCTCGTCGCTGGTGGGGGTGACGGGGATCAACGGTGGTGCCATGGACGTCATCGTGCCACCCTCTCGAACAGCCGGGCGACGATCTCCCGCTCGTCGACCGTGACCAGGCGGCCGGCGTCGACCACGGTCCGGCCACCCACGAGCACCGTTCGCGGACGCCGCCCCGGCGCCGCCCACAGCAGACCCGCGACGGGGTCGGCGACGCCGGCGTCGGCGACACCCGAGACGTCCCACAGGCACAGGTCCGCCGCCGAGCCGGGTGTCAGGCGCCCGAGCTCCGCGCGCCCGAGCCCGTCGGCAGACCCCGCGCCGGCCATCGCGAGCACCTCGGATGCGGGCAGCTGCGGTCCCACCAGAGCCGACACCTGCAGGGCCAGGCGCGCATCGGCGAGCAGGTGCCCCGCGTCGTTGCTGCCCCCGCCGCTGGTGCCGAGTCCGACGGGGATGCCGGCGTCGAGCAGACGCCGGACGGGGGCGACCCCCCACCCCATCGGCACATCGCATCCCGGCGCGTGCGTGGCGGAGGTCCCGGATGCCGCGAGACGGGTGATCTCGTCGCTCGAGACGTCGCAGAGGTGGGCGAGGGTCACGTCGGGGCCGAGCCAGCCCCACTCCTCGAGCAGGTCGAGCGGGCGCCGACCGTAGCGCGCGAGCGCGATCTCGACGTCGACGACCTCGTTCGCCTGCGTGCGACGGCGCAGGCCGTGTCGTCGAGCGACGTCGCCGAGCAGGTCGAACGTCTCGCGCGGGTCGCTGTGCACGCCCGCGGGTCCGACCGCGACCTGCAGCATCCCGTCGGCCGAGACCCCGCCGGTCCGCCCCGCGACGAGGGCGGTCACGATCGCCTCGGCCGACGCCGCTGCCTCCTGGGGGTCGTCGCGCGCCGCTCCGCGCACGAAGACGAGTCGCGCACCGAGGTCCGCCCCGGCGTCGGCGGCCGCGCGCGCCATGCCCACGGTGTCGGCGCCGCTCGGCCAGGTCAGGTGGTGGTCGGCGACGGTCGTCACGCCGCTCAGCAGCGCCTCGGCGAGTCCCGCGCGGGCGGCGAGGCCCGTCAGTTCGGGGTCCACCCCCGCCTCGGCGTAGGCCGCGGACATGGTGGGAAGCCACTCGCGCATCGGGATGCCGCGCGTACCGGGAAGCGTGCGGAACGCCGTCTGCAGCAGGTGGTGGTGGGCGTTGACGAGACCGGGGGTCACGACGCAGCCGCCCGCGTCCACGATCTCGGCGCCCCGGAGGTCCGCGGCCTCCACGACCACCCCGTCGGCGATGACCACGTCGCCGGTGCGCACGCGCCCCCCGTCTTCGACCACGGCGACCGCACCGCGGACGACGACGACGCTCACGCGCTCCTCACGGCGCACGACGCGGCGAACGCGTCGACGACCGACGTCGTCGGGCCGCGGTCGTGCAGACGCGCGCCCGTTCCCCGGCGGAGCGGTCGGGCGTCGGCCGCGTTGCGGGATGCCACGATCTCGGCGATCACCGACAGCGCCGTCTCCTCCGGCGAGGTCGCTCCGAGGTCGAGGCCCAGCGGCGAGTGCAGCCGCGAGAGCTCGGCATCCGTCACCCCGGCCGCCCGCAGCAGCGTGGCCCGTCGCGCGACGGTGGCCCGCGCGCCCATCGCGCCCACGAAGCCCACGGGCAGGCGCAGGGCGGTGCGCAGGGCGGGCACGTCGAGACGCTCGTCGTGGGTGAGGACGCACACCGCGGTGCGATCGTCGGGGTCGTCGAGACCGGCGAGGTAGTCGTGGGGTGCGGCGACGACCAGCTCGCTCGCGTCGGGGAAGCGCTCGCGCGTGACCAGCAGCGCCCAGTCGTCGCACACGGTGACAGTGAAACCGGCGGCCGCGCCGAGGCGGCACAGGGCCGCGGCGTGCTCGCCGGCGCCGAGCACGATCAGCCGCGGCGCCGCCGCGCGGTGCAGGTCGAGCCGCTCGCCGTCGAGGTCGAGACGCAGGGTCGCCGCGCGACCGGCCCGCGCCGCCTCGAGCGCCGGGCGGACCGAGGCGTCGATCGGGTAGGCGACCACGTCGACCGCGCCGCCGCACGCGAGCCCGGCGGCGATCGGGGTGACGGCGCGGTCGTCGGCGAATCCGAAGCGGGCGCGGCGCACCGACGAGGTCCGCAGCGCCTCGAGACCGAGCATGACCGCGTCGCTCTCGACGCAGCCGCCCGAGATCGAGCCGATCACGCGGGCATCCCGCGTCACGGCGAGCGTCGCTCCGACGCCACGCGGCGCGCTGCGCACGACCGCAGTGACCGTGACCGCGGCGACGGGCACGCCGGCATCCAGCAACGGCACGAGGTCGGCGGCCAGATCGAGCATGGTCGCGACCGTAGTCGGGGCGTGTTTCACGCACGCTACGCTGTCGTGACCATGCCCGCCGAGCCGTCCGCAGCCGTCTCCGGGCTCGTGTTGGCCGCGGGGGCGGGGCGACGTTTCGGCGGCCCCAAGGCCCTCGCCCGCACCCCGGCCGGCACGCCGTGGCTCGCCCTCGCCGTGCGGGCTCTGAGGGAGGGCGGATGCCGAGACGTCACCGTCGCCCTCGGCGCCGCCGGCGACGAGGCGGAGGTGCTCGTGCCGCCGGGCACAGCCATCGTGCGGGTCGCGGAGTGGGACGCGGGCGTGGCCGCGTCGCTGCGCGCGGGTCTGCACTCCCTCGCCCGGGGGGATGCCGCCGCGGCGATCGTGCTGCCGGTCGACACCCCCGACGTCGTCCCCGCCGCCGTCGCCCGGGTCGCGCGACGGGCCTCGCCCCACGCGCTCGTGCAGGCGACGTACGGTGGCGCGCCGGGGCACCCCGTGCTGCTCGGGCGCGAGCACTGGGGGGCGCTGTCGGCCGCGGTGCACGGCGACGTCGGTGCGCGTCCGTACCTCATCGCGCGCGAGGCGGAGCTCGTCGAGTGCGGCGATCTGTGGTCGGGCGCCGACCGCGACGTCGGTCCCTGACCGCCGCCCGAGATGCGTCTCGAGGCCGCGCCGTCACGGTCCGATCACGGCGCTCGGCCTATTTTGACGTGGCTATAGACAAAACCCCCTTCACCGGATAATTTTTCGGAGCCGTCATAATTCGACGGACCACACAGCCGGGACGACGACGTACCCGATCCGACGCCGGGGAGGGCGCGGGTACGCCGACGTGGGTCCCTGCAGTTCAGAGAGGAACGCAGATCACATGCTGAAGAAAATCCTGACCGGTGCGGCCATCGCCGCACTCGCGGTCGGTCTCGGGGCGTGCAGCTCCACCCGTCCGGCCGAGGGCGGCGGCGAGGCCGGCGGCACCGGCGGCGAGTGCAACGTGGGCATCGCGATGCCGACCCGCAGCCTCGAGCGCTGGATCAACGACGGCGAGCAGCTGCAGAAGAAGCTCACCGACGCGGGCTGCACCGTCGACCTGCAGTACGCCGACAACAAGACCGACCAGCAGATCAGCCAGATCCAGAACCAGATCTCGGGCGGCGCGAAGATCCTCGTCATCGCCGCGATCGACGGTTCGACCCTCGGGCCGGTGCTGCAGGAGGCCAAGGCGCAGAACGCCACCGTCATCGCGTACGACCGTCTCATCAACGGCAGCGAGAACGTCGACTACTACGCCACGTTCGACAACTACAAGGTCGGCACGCTCCAGGGCCAGTACATCGAGGAGCAGCTGGGCCTGAAGGACGGCAAGGGACCCTTCAACCTCGAGCCCTTCGCCGGCAGCCCCGACGACAACAACGCCAAGTTCTTCTTCGCCGGTGCCTGGGACGTCCTCCAGCCCTACGTCGAGAAGGGCCAGCTGGTCGTGCCGAGCGGCAAGTCGCCCGCCAACGACGACGCGTGGGCGAGCATCGGCATCCAGGGCTGGGCGTCCGACAAGGCGCAGGCCGAGATGGACAACCGCCTCTCGTCGTTCTACGGCGACGGCAAGAAGGTCAACGTGGTGCTCTCGCCCAACGACAGCCTCGCCATCGGTATCGAGGCGTCGCTGAAGTCGGCCGGCTACACCCCGGGTGCCGACTACCCGATCATCACGGGCCAGGATGCCGACAAGGCCAACGTCAAGGCGATCCTCGACGGCGCGCAGTCGATGACGGTCTGGAAGGACACGCGCGCCCTCGGCGACCGCGTCTTCACGATGGTCGAGGAGATCAAGGACGGCAGCGAGGTCGAGGTGAACGACACCGAGACCTACGACAACGGTAAGAAGGTCGTGCCCTCCTACCTGCTGACCCCCGAGGTCGTCGTCAAGGACGACGTGCAGTCCAAGCTCATCGACTCCGGCTTCCTGAAGGCCTCGGACGTCGGGCTCTGAGCCCTCTCGCCGGGGCGGGCGCAACCCGCCCCGGCTTCTCGCGGCGGGGGGGGTTCGACCGCCCCGCCGCGCGACCCCCCCCCCGCGGGCGAGGGGGACCGGCGCGTGCGCGACGGCGCGGGTGCCCCCCACCGGGGG
>NZ_JBKBNC010000008.1:0-66034 GCF_046295495.1 Microbacterium sp. | reverse complement strand
TGCGTCCCGCGCGGGGGGGGGGGCGCGCCCCCCGGGGGGGGGGGGCGGCCCCCCCCCCCGGCCCCCCCGGGGGGGGGGGGCGCCCCCCCCCCCCCGCCGCTCGACCCACGCCCGGCGGGCGAGGGAGACCGTCGCGTCCGCGACGGAGCGGATCCCCGCCTCCGGGCGGGGATCGCTGACCGTCGCCTCGGGCGACGAAGGGAGACACCATGACCGAACCGATCCTGCGCATGGCGGGGATCTCGAAGTCGTTCAACGGCGTGCCGGCTCTGGCCGACGTGTCGATCGATGTGCACCGGGGCGAAGTCCACGCCGTCTGCGGTGAGAACGGGGCCGGCAAGTCGACGCTGATGAAGGTGCTCAGCGGCGTCTACCCGGCGGGGAGCTTCGAGGGCACCATCACCCTCGAGGGCGAACAGATGGCGTTCCGTTCCATCAACGACAGCGAGGCCGCCGGCATCGTCATCATCCACCAGGAACTCGCGCTCAGCCCCTACCTCTCGATCGCCGAGAACATCTTCCTCGGCAACGAGAAGTCGCGTCGCGGCGTCATCGACTGGAACGCGACGAACACCGCCGCCGCCGACCTTCTCAAGCGCGTGGGTCTGCGCGAGAACCCCGCCACGAAGATCTACGAGCTCGGGGTCGGCAAGCAGCAGCTCGTCGAGATCGCGAAGGCGCTCGCCAAGGAGGTCAAGCTCCTCATCCTCGACGAGCCCACGGCCGCCCTCAACGACGACGACTCCGCGCACCTTCTCGACCTGATCGACCAGCTGCGCACGCAGGGCATCACCTGCATCATCATCAGCCACAAGCTCAAAGAGGTGCTCCGCATCTCCGACCGCATCACGATCATCCGCGACGGCCGCACGATCGAGACCATGCGCCGGGACGACCCCGAGACCGACGAGGGCCGGATCATCCGCGCCATGGTCGGTCGCGATCTGAACAGCCTCTTCCCGCCGCGCGAGCCCGACATCGGCGAGGAGCTGTTCCGCGTCGAGAACTGGACCGTGCACCACCCCGTCGACACCGAGCGCGTCGTCATCCAGGACGCCTCGTTCATGGTGCGTGCCGGCGAGATCGTCGGCTTCGCCGGCCTCATGGGCGCCGGCCGCACGGAGCTGGCGATGAGCATCTTCGGTCGCATGTACGGCACCGGCATCTCGGGAGAGGTGTACAAGAACGGTCAGCAGATCGACGTGCGCACGGTCGACGCGGCCATCAAGCACGGCATCGCGTACGCCACCGAGGACCGCAAGAAGTACGGGCTCAACCTCATCGGCGACATCCAGGTCAACGTCTCGGCATCCGCTCTGTCGCGCCTGGCGCGTCTGGGCGTCGTCGACCGCTACCGCGAGTACAAGGTCGCCGATTCGTACCGCTACAAAATGAACATCAAGGCCCCCAGCGTCGCCGCGATCACGGGGCGCCTCTCCGGCGGCAACCAGCAGAAGGTCGTGCTGTCGAAGTGGATGTTCACCGGCCCCGACGTGCTGATCCTCGACGAGCCCACCCGCGGCATCGACGTCGGGGCGAAGTACGAGATCTACGGGATCATCAACGAACTCGCGGCCCAGGGCAAGGCCGTCATCGTCATCTCGTCGGAGCTGCCCGAGGTCATCGGCCTCTCCGACCGCATCTACACCATCTCCGAGGGGCGCATCACGGCCGAGGTCAGCCGTGACGACGCCACCCAGGAGACCCTCATGCGGCACATGACCGCCGGAAGGAACTGACACACATGGCCACCGCATCCACCCAGACGGTCGACGCGCCCACGCAGCCGGGGCCGCGGCGTCGCGGCCTGCTCGCGCGCATCAACTTCCGTCAGTTCGGCATCCTCGCCGCCCTCGTCATCATCATCGTGCTGTTCCAGGTGCTCACGGGCGGGCGCCTGCTCATGCCGGGCAACGTCAACAACCTCATCCAGCAGAACGCCTACGTGCTGATCCTCGCGATCGGCATGGTGATGGTCATCATCGCCGGCCACATCGACCTGTCGGTCGGCTCGGTCGTGGCCATGGTCGGCGCGATCGCCGCGATCGCCATGAACCAATGGGGCCTGCCCTGGTACGTCGCCGTGGTCCTCTCGCTCGTCGTCGGCGCCGTGGTCGGCGCGTGGCAGGGCTTCTGGGTCGCCTTTGTCGGCATACCCGCGTTCATCGTCACCCTCGCCGGCATGCTGCTCTTCCGCGGCCTCACCCTCGTGCTCCTCACCGGCGGCACGATCAGCGGCCTGCCCGACGGCTTCACCGCGATCGGCGCCGGGTGGTTGCCGCCGTTCCTCGGCTACCTCGGAAACTGGGACGCCCTCACCCTCGTGCTCGGCGCGATCGCGTGCGTCCTGCTGATCGTCCAGCAGCTGCGCACGCGCGCGACGCTGCGCCGCCTCGAGCTCCCCCGCGAGCTCGCCTGGTCGTTCTGGCTCAAGAACGCCATCGCGGTCGTCGCGGTCATGGCGGTGGCGTTCACGATCGCCGCCTACAACGGCACCCCGATCGTTCTGATCATCCTCGCCGTGCTCGTGCTGGCGTACACGTTCGTGCTCAACCGCACGACCTTCGGTCGCCACATCTACGCGATGGGCGGCAACCTGTTCGCCGCCGTGATGAGCGGTGTGAAGACGAAGTGGGTCAACTTCTTCATCTTCGTCAACATGGGCGTGCTCGCGGGCCTGGCCGCGGTGGTCAGCACCGCGCGCGCCGGTGGAGCCGTGGCATCCGCCGGTCAGAACTACGAACTGGACGCCATCGCCGCGGTGTTCATCGGCGGCGCGGCCGTGCAGGGCGGCATCGGCACCGTCGTGGGTGCGGTCGTCGGCGGCCTGGTGATGGGCGTGCTGAACATGGGGCTGTCGATCCTGAGCGTTGACGCGGCCTGGCAGATGGCGATCAAGGGCATCGTGCTGTTGCTGGCCGTCGCGTTCGACATCTTCAACAAGCGCCGCAACGGCGGTGTCTGAGCGGATGGGGAGCGCGGCCTCACGGCCCGCTCCCCATCTGCTCCGGCAGCTTTTCTCCCCTGCTCGCCGCGATGCGATGATGGGGGAGGTGTCTCCCTCATGACTCCTGCCGTGTTCGAGCCCGCAACCCCGCTCGCGCCGCCGGCTGGCCGTACGACGAACGACCTGATCCGTCAGCAGAACCTCGCGTCCGTCCTGTCGCTGCTCCATTCCCGGGGAGCGCTCTCACGCGCCCAGCTCGGCGCGACGACGGGTCTGAACCGCTCCACAGTGACCGGCCTCATCATGGAGCTCACCGAGCTCGGCCTCGTACGCGAGGCGCCGAGCGGGGAGCGCACGGGCAAGGTCGGCCGCCCCACCCTCGATCTCGAACCCGAGGACCACGTCGCCGCCCTGAGCGTGCGTGCCGAGCCGCACGCGGTCACCGTCGCCCTGGTCGGCCTCGGCGGCGTCGTGCACGCCCGGCTGCGCCACGACACCGCCAGCGCCCCCTCGCCGCGGCGCTTCGTGCAGATCGTCGCCTCCTCGGTCGAGGCGATGCGCGCCGACATCGACCGCCACTACCGCGTCGTCGGGGCGGGACTGGCCGTTCCCGGTCTCGTCAACGCGAACGGATCGGTGCTCGTCTCGCCGACGCTGGGGTGGCGCCGCGACCCCGTGTCGGCACGCCTGAGCGACGAGCTCGGGATGCCGGTGACCGCCGGCAACGACGCGAGCATCGGTGCCCTCGCGGAATCCCGCTTCGGCGTGGGGGCGGGCGTCGGCAACCTGCTCTACCTCGGCGGGGCCATGCACAGCATCGGCGGCGGGCTCATCATCGACGGGACGCTGCTGCGCGGCACGTCGGGCTACGCCGGCGAACTCGGCCACACGGTCGTCGACCCGCGCGGGCGCGCGTGCGTGTGCGGGCGACGCGGCTGCCTCGAGGCCGAGGTGAGCCTCGATCTGCTCGAACCGCTGCTGGGTCGCCGCAAGCTCGACGAGGACGAACTCGACGTCGAGCTCGGCGTGGCCCGCAACCCCCGCGTGATGACCGAGGTGACCCGCCAGGTCGAGATGCTCTCGCTCGCCCTCACCAATTTCGTCAACGCCTTCGCCCCCGAGACGGTGGTGCTCTCGGGCTACCTGGGCGCCCTGCTGTCGGTGAGTCGCGAACGCCTCGCCGACGCCGTGCGCGTGCACCCGCTCGGCGCCGAGGGGCGCACGATCCGTCTCGAGCGCGCGCACCTGCGCTCACGTCTCATGCTCATCGGGCCGGCCGAGCTGGCCTTCGCCGACCTGCTGTCGAACCCCGCGGGTTTCCGCGGCTGACCGCCCGGCATCCGTCGTATCCCGCGCGTTCACGCGCCCGATCGCGCACGCCCCTAGTGTTCCGCGTGCGCTCCTCCCGACGAGCGCCCGGGAGGTGTCCGTGGACCTCGACGAGGCTGCGCGCCGGCCGATCTGGCCGTGGATGGCGGCGATGGTCATCGCCGTCGTCACCGTCGTCGTCGGCGGCGTGTTGGTCGTGCAGGCGCAGGCGCTGGCCGGTGACGCCGAGCGACGTGCGGCGGCGCCGTGGGCGGGCGCGTCGACGGGAGCGGCATCCGGTGCCGATTTGACGGTGGCCGCGCAGACGGCGCCCGCCGAGACGGCCCCGTCGGCACAGCCCGCTGCGCCCGCGCCGACCGAGCCCGCGGTGACCGTCGCCGCCGACCCGACCTGGACCGCGGCGACCGCGGCCCGCGTCGGCATCCCCGCGCGCGCCCTGCAGGCCTACGCCTCGGCCGCCCTCACCATGGCGGCGCAGCAGCCCGAGTGCGGCCTGGGGTGGAACACGCTCGCCGGTCTCGGCGAGATCGAGTCCGCGCACGGCACGCACGCCGGCGGTGTCCTGCGCGCCGACGGCCACCCCGACCCGCCCATCCGCGGCATCGCCCTCGACGGCACCGCGAGCGCGGCGATCGCCGACACCGACGGCGGTCGCCTCGACGGGGATGCCGCGTGGGATCGCGCCGTGGGGCCTCTGCAGTTCATCCCCTCGACGTGGCAGCGGTGGGGAGCCGACGCGAACGGCGACGGCGTGGCCGACCCGAACCAGATCGACGACGCCGCCCTCGCCGCGGGCCGTACCCTCTGCGCCGCGGGCGAGATGACCAGCCCCACCGGGTGGCGGCGCGCGGTGTTCTCGTACAACCACCTCGACAGCTACGTCGACGACGTCGCAGCCGTCGCGAACGCCTACGCGCGGCGGGCGGCCGGGTGAGACCGAGGTCGGGCGCCGTGCGGGCTCACGGCGCGAGCGCGTCGCGGTAGGCGTCGAGGGTGCGCTCGGCCATCTCCTCCCACGAGTAAAGACGGGCACGGGCGTGTCCGCGCTCGCGCAGCGCGGCCGCCAGCTCGTCATCGGTCAGCACGCGCTCGATCACCTCGCGCATCTCCTGCGTCCGGGCCGGGTCGAAGTACACGGCGGCGTCGCCGTAGACCTCGGGGAGGCAGGTGCTGTTGCTGCTGACCACGGCGCAGCCGTGCCGCATCGCCTCGAGCCCCGGCAGGCCGAAGCCCTCGAAGAACGAGGGGAAGGCGAAGACCGCCGCGTTCTCGTACAGCCACCGCAGTCCGGCGTCGTCGACGAACCCGGTGAAGTGAACGGCCTCGCGCTGACGGTCGTCGAGGGCGGCGATGAGCCGGGCGCCGTCGTCGTCGATCGCACCGGCCACCACCAGGCCCACGGTGCGTCCGGCCGCACGCAGGTCGGCCACGGCGCGGATGAGTCGCCGCAGGTTCTTGTAGGGCTCCTGGCGGCCGACGAACAGCACGAACCGCGGGAACGGTTGGGCGACCTCGGCCGCCGGGTGCGGCAGGAGGTCGGCCGCGGGGGAGGTGAGGCGCAGGCTCTGCGGCCGCACCCGCGTGTAGGCGATCAGGTCGCGCCCGCCGTGCGCACTGATGACGAGGTTGACGCGCGATCGGTGGGCGGCCACCACGAAGGCCCCCGCCCCGATCACCCGCTTCACCGCCGATGTCGCCCAGTGCTTCTTGCGATTGCGCACCTTCAGCAGCGTGAGGTCGAGGAAGGTCGTGACCCGACGGGCGCCCAGGAAGAGCGGTTGCTGCGGCATCGCGAAGTGCACGAGGTCGGGTCGGAGAGCCCGCAGCTCGCGCCCGAAGGTCGTCTGCTCCCGCCAGGAGAAGTAGGGGGTGTCGGTCGGGGCCGCGCGGAAGAGGGGATTGGTCGGCGTCCAGTCGTCGAGGCGGTCCCGGGGCAGGACGACGGTGTAGCGGTGCTCGGTGTCGATCCGTTCGAGATGCGCGATGAGGTTGCGGGTGTAGCGGCCCGTGGACGTGAACATCGATCGGGCGTCGATGACGATGTGGGGCGGGGATGCGACCAAGGGTGTTTCCTCTTCTCGGGCGGGGCTCCCGCGATTATGGCCGTCGTCGCGCTGCGCTGCCGGGCCGTTCGATGCCGATCGCCGTGGGCCCCGTCAGGTGAGCTTCCGGGTGAACTTCAACGCGTCGCGCGCCCGTCGGCGTGACACCCGCCTGGGCCCGACGAGGCGGTTGATACGTTCGCTCGGGTCGCACGCCCGTCCGCGCCCCACCCGCCCGGGTGTTCGAGCCCGCCCGCCGGAAGCGTGCGCGGAGGAGGACCCATGCGGATCGTCAGTCTCGTGGCGCACGTGCCCTACCCCGGCATCCCCCATGCGGGTGGGCAGTACGTGCTCGCCCATATCCGCGCGCTGCGTGCCGTCGGCCACGAGGTGACCATCGTCGCCCCGGACTGGCGGGGGAACGCGGAGAATGCGCGGCGGCTGCGGGACGTCTCCGACGTCGACGTCGTGGTCTGCGCTCCCCGATGGACCGGCCGCGTGGCCGAGTGGTTCGACACCCAGCAGATCCGCCTCTTCCCCGTGCGCCCGCCGCACCGGTACCGCCGCGCCGTCCAGAGGGACGCCGCGGCGCGGCGGGCCGTCTCCCGCGCCGACCTGGTCGAGGCGCAGTGGACGGAGCTGGGGTGGATCGCCCTCGCGCTGCGCCGGATCGCCCCGCGGGCCCGGCTCGTCGTGGTGGTGCACGACGTCATCGCCCAGACCTATGAGCGCATCTTCGCCACGACCCGCCCGCGCTCCGCCGCCCGGGGGCTCGGACGGTGGCGCACCCGCAGCGTGGCGCGCGACGAGGGCCGCGTCTACCGGGACGTCGACACGGTGATCGTCTTCAGCGAGAAGGATGCCGGCTACGCGCGGCGCCTCCGCGGAGCGGATGCGGGCGTCACCGTCCTGCGTCCCCCCTTCCCCGGGGGAGACGCCACGGACGACGGGGCGCGTTCCGTCGCGGGTGCAGGAGCGACCGTGCTCTTCGTCGGAGCGTTCTTCCGCGCGGTCAACGCCGAAGCCGCGGAGTGGCTCATCGACGAGATCATCCCGCGCGTGCGCACCGCGCACCCGGGTGCGCGATTCGTGCTCGCCGGGGCCGGGCCCACCGCGCGGATGCAGGCCGCTGCTGCGGCCGATCCTCTTCTGGAGGTCACGGGCGAGATGGCATCCCTCGATCCCGCCTACGACGAGGCCACGGCCGTCGTGGTCCCCCTGCGGATGGGTGCTGGGCTGAAGTTCAAGACGGTCGAGGCCCTGACGCGCGGCATCCCCGTCGTCTCGACCACCGTCGGGGCGGAAGGGCTCGCCGGCGAAGGGGCCGGCGGTGGCCTGGTCGTCGCCGATGAGGCCGGCACGATCGCCGCCGCCCTGGCCCGGGTCCTCGACGACCCGCCCCGCGCCTGGAGCGAGGCGGAGGCGACGCGTCGATGGGCGCGGTCGGTGTTCTCGGCGGCGACCTTTCCGCACCGTCTCGAACGGGCGCTCCTCGGACGGGAGAGCACGCGATGAGGCACGCGGTCGTGATCCCGAACTGGAACGGTCGCGAAGAGCTGGCCGCGTGCCTCGACTCCGTCCTGGCCCAGACGGTGCCCGTCGAGATCGTCGTGGTCGAGAACGGCTCGACCGACGGGTCGGTCGACATGGTGCGCTCCTCGTATCCGTCCGTCACGCTGCTGGTGCAGCCCGTGAACCTCGGTTTCGCGGGCGGGGTGAACGTCGGCATCCGCTACGCGCTGCACCGCGGGCGCGAGTTCGTCGTCCTGCTGAACAACGACGCGATCGTCGAGCCGACGTGGGTCGAGGAATTGACGGCGGTGGCGTCGGGAGATGCGTGCATCGGCATGGTCGCGAGCCGGTTCGTCACGATCGACGGCCGCCGCCTCGACAGCACCGGCGAGTGCTACTCGACCTGGGGCCTCCCCTTTCCGCGGGGACGCGGGGAGGAGCGGCTCGACGCCTACGACGACGCCGTCGTGATCTTCGGCGCGAGCGGGGGATCGACGCTGTACCGATCGGCCATGCTGCGCGACGTCGGCCTGTTCGACGAGGACTTCTTCGCCTACTTCGAAGACGTCGACCTCAGCTGGCGCGCCCAGTTGCGCGGCTGGAAGGTGCGCCTGGCCCCCCGGGCGATCGCGTACCACCGGATCGGCGCGACGAGCGGCCGGATCCCCGGGTTCACCACCCACCAGACCCTGAAGAACCTCGGGTGGGTGATGGTCAAGAACGTCCCCGCCCGGTTCCTGCCGATCGTCGCGCCACGGCTGCTGCTCGCCTCGAGCCTCACCTTCGCGCGTGCGGTGCTGCGCGGTCAGGGGGCGACGGCGGTGCGGGCGGTCGCGATCGCCCTCGTGAAGACGCCGAGGAAGCTCCGCGAGCGCCGGGCGATCCAGAGGGGGCGGCGGATCTCGGATGCGACGGTGCGGTCGCTGTTGACCTGGGACCTGCCCCCGGGCTCGACCAACCTGCGGCGCCTGCGCGGCGTCGCGAACCGCCTCGGGCTGCGCCGACGCTGACCGTCGCGCGCGACGGCTTGACGTCGGTCGGTCAGCGCAGCGGCGCCGACGCCCGGCGCGAAGCGCTCGAATCATCCGGCCGGTCACCCGCCGGTTGGCGGTTCCCACCCGGGTGCGTCCTGGTGACCGGCGGGCGGTCCGGGCTCCCCCGCCGCTCACTCGCCATGGGCCGGCTCTGCGTCGCGATGACGAAGAGCGGCACCGCCATGGCGGCGAACAGGGTGTCGGGCGCCTCGAGGCGCCACGCGGTCTCGGTGATCGAAACGGCGACGAGTACGCACAGGAACGCCATCGCGGCGACCCGTTCGCGCTCGATGGGGAGCCGCGAGGCGATGCGCGCGGTGTGGGCCACGACCAGCCCGAGGAGGGCGACGAGCACGAGGCCGCCGGTCACCGCGTAGGTCACGAAGACGTTGTGACCGTGGCTCGCGGCGCTCGACAGCGCCGACTTCAGCATCGGGTAGTTGTCGGAGAACCACGCGTGGCCGAGGCCGAAGAGCCACTCCTGCCCGTTGAGCCGGCCGAGGAGGAACTGCCAGATCGCGCCGCGCTCCGTGAACGCCTCGGCGTCGGTCGTCGTCAGGGGCAGAGCGACCACGGCGACCGTCAGCCCGACGAGCGCGACGAGCAGGACCCGGTGGAGCGTGCGCCGCACGAACGGGCGCAGGAGCATCACCGCGAGCCAGACGCCTGCTCCGAACAGCGCGGTGCGCGAGGACGTCCACAGGATGGCCGTCAACAACACGGCGGCGCACGCCCCGCGGAGGTACCACCGCTGGAACAGCGAGGTGAGGGGGAGCGCCAGCGCGAAGAAGAGTCCCGCGCCGTTCGGGTGGCTGAAGAATCCTGCGAGCAGGGGGAGGCCGGTGACCGTCTTGTCGGTCGCCTCGTCGAAGCTCTGGGGCATGTACATCAGCGCGGGAGCGCTCGTGGTCAGGGCCATGGACACGGTCGCGAGGATGGCCGCGGCGAGGGCGTACAGCCGCAGATCGCCCACGCGGGTCTGCACCGCCCAGAGTGTCACCGCGACGCCGATCGGCAGCAGCACCTGCTCGGTGACGGCGTTGCCGCGAGCGAACTCGCTGAACGCGATCCACGCGGACGGCGTGATGGCGAGCAGGAGCGGGGCGATGTCGTTGCGCACGTGGACGACGCGGAACACGATGACGAGCACGGCGATCACCGCCGGGACCAGGAACGCGATGTGCCCCGCGTCGATCACGGCCTGCGTGTAGACGGTCTGCAGTCCCTCGGCCGCCTGCTTGCGGGTCATGGTCAGCGTCTGCGCGATCGAGCCCCCGATCGACACGACCCACAGCAGCAGCAGCACCCCGTACGACACGGCCCGTGCACCGGGGGTGCGGTCGTCGAGGGACCGCCGGAAGGCGGAGCGCAGGGCCGGGGTGGGCGCCGGGGCGGCGACGACGGCGGGGGAGCTCATCCGCTCAGGCTAGGACGGTGGATGCCGGTGCCTTCCGCGCCCCGGACGGGGGAGCGTCGACGTGCACGGGGGTGAATTCGCGTCCCCCGCGCGGGCAGGGAGCGGGCGCCCGGGGCTGAACGCGCCGCCGCGAAAACTATCCTTCTCGACGCACGTGCGGCGACCGCGTGTGCGACGAGGGAGGGCGCCGACGTGAAGTCCGCAGGTTCGGTGGGGGCCCGTGCGCGAGGGGCGGGGGTCCTGCTCTCGACGCAGTGGCTGCGCTATGCGCTCCAGATCGCGAACATCGTGATCCTCGCGCGTCTCATCGGCCCGGGCGACTTCGGCGTCGTGAGCCTGGGCCTGGCGATCGTCGGCATCGCCTCCGTCATCGGCGACTTCGGGCTCAGCCTGGCGGCGCTCCGGGAGGAGTCGCTCAGCGAGGCGCAGAAGAGCAACCTGTTCTGGATCAACGTCTCCCTCGGAACGGTGCTGGCCGTCGTCGTCGCCGCGAGCGCGGTGCCGCTCGCGAGGGCGTTCGGCGACGACCGACTCGTGTGGGTCGCGCTGCTCGCCGCCCCGGCCTCCCTCTTCCGCGCGACGGCGGCGCAGTTCCAGGTGGAGATCAATCGGCGGGAGCGGTTCCACCGCCTCGCCGCGTCCGAGCTCGCGGGCGACGGGACCGGGGTGGCCGTTGCGGTGCTGCTCGCGCTCGCCGGAAGCGGATACCTCGCCCTGGCCGTGCAGGGGAGTGTGGCCGCGATGGTGACGCTCGTCTGGGTCGCGGTCGCGTCGGGCTGGCGACCCGGCCGGCCGCGTCGGGCGCCGATGCGCCGACTCCTCACCTTCGGCGCGTCGACGTTCGCGACGTACGCCGCGTCGTACGCCGCCGGCAACGTCGACACCGTCGCGATGGGGGCGTGGTACTCCGCGACCGTGGTGGGCTACTACAGTCGCGCCTTCCAACTCGTGATGCTTCCGCTGCAGCAGATCGCCGCCCCGCTCACGCGCATCGTCCTCCCGCGGCTCGCCACGGTCGCGGGGGATCCGCTCGCCCTGAACGCGGCCCTGCTGCGCGCGCAGCGGCTGGTCAGCCACGCCCTGCTCGCGGTCACCGGGCTGCTGGTCGTGGGCGGCCCGGCCCTCATCGAGGTGGTGCTCGGTGCGGCGTGGCTTCCGGCCATGCAGTTCCTGCCGATCCTGGCCGCGGGCGCGGTGTTCCAGACGATCGCCTACGCCTACTACTGGGGCTTCGCCGCCCTCGGGCACTCCGGAACGCTCTTCGTCTCGGAGGCGGTGGGGCGCGTGCCGATGATCCTTCTCATCGTGGCGCTCGCCCCGCTCGCGCCCGCGGGTGTGGCGGTCGGGGTCGCGGTCGGCCAGGTGCTCATCTGGGCCTCGGGCACCTTCTTCTTCGCCCCGCGGGCGGGGCTCGACGTGCGCGCGCTTCTCGCGGGTGCGATCGTGCCGGTCGGCGTCAGCACGCTGGCGACGCTCTCGACGTGGGGACTCGACCTCGCCGTCCTCCAGGTGCTGCCCCCGCCGGGCCGACTCGCCGCGGTCACCGCCGTGTGGCTCGGGGTGTGGGCGGTCGCGATGGCGACGCTGGGGCGGCGCGATGCGCGCCTCCTCACGGAGACGGGCCGGATGCTCCTGCCGTCCCGTCGAGACCCGGATCCGGCGGAGGGTGGGCTCAGCCGCCGATGACGACGTTGACCGGCTCCTCGCCCGCCCGGAGGAGGTCGATCTGGCGGCGCACCAGGCGGGCGATCCGCGGGCGCATGGCATCCGTCGCCCCTCCGACGTGCGGGGCGATGAGCACGCCGTCGAGGCTCCACAGCGGGTGGTCCGCGGGCAGGGGCTCGGGGTCGGTGACGTCGAGCGCGGCGCGGATGCGACCGCGGCGCACGTGATCCACGAGGGCCTCGGTGTCGATGAGGGGACCGCGGCCCACGTTCACCACGAGGGCGCCGTCGGGCAGAGCCGACAGCGCGGCGTCGCCGATGACGTGTCGCGTCGCGTCGCCGCCGGGGAGGGAGGCGATGAGCACGTCGGTGTCGGCGAGCACCTCGTCGAGCTTGCCGAGCGGGAACACCTCGACGCCGTCCTGCAGGCGCCCGTGGGAGGCGACGGCCCGCAGCGACACCTCGAAGGGCTGCATCCGTGCCGCGATCGCCCGTCCCACCCCGCCGAAGCCGAGCAGCGTCACGCGGGCGTCGGCGAGCCCGGGGGCGCCGCCGCCGGTCCACTCGCCGCGGTCCTGCGCGCGCACGAAGTCGGGAAGGCGGCGCTGTGCGGCCAGCGTGAGGGCGACGGCCAGCTCGGAGGTCGCCGTCTCGTGCACGCTCGACGCGTTCGCGAAGCGGATCCCCTCGGGCAGACGCCCCTGCACGTTGTCGTAGCCGATCGACTGGCCCTGAACGAGGCCGACCTCGATCTCGGACAGTCGCTCGATCACGCCGTCCATCGACATGTAGGGAGGCACCACCATGTCGAAACGCTCGCGGGGCGCGGCATCCGTCATGTCCCACACGACCACCTCCACGTCGTCGGGAAGCTCACCGAGGTCGTCTCGGAGTTGCGCGGAGGGAACGGACACGAGGAGGGGGGTCGAGGTCGTCATCCGACCGACGCTACCTCCGGCTGCGGCGTCGGCACGGGGCGTTGCGGGCGACGGCCGATGTGCACACCGACCGGCACGTCGTAGGCCAGGTACTCGGCGAGCAGCGCGTCGGCGTCGCGCAGGAACAGGCGGCGCGACAGCGCGGCGGCGAGCTTGGTCGCCCCGCCCACGAGCCCGGGGATCTGATGGCTCAGCATGCCCTGACTGATGCGCGCGCCGTGGTTGAACATGTGGATCCGCGACAGTGCCGACGCCTCGGGCGCGGTGCGGCTGACCAGGCCGAAGTCGTCGTCGAGGTACGGGAAGGCGGCCAGGCCCGGGTTCTGCGCGGCGGCCTCGGGCGGGAGCCGGTCGCTCCACAGCGTGGCATCCGCGGCCACCCCGGCGAGTTCCGGTCGCCGCGCGAGGTCGGCCGCGATCCCGGTCGCCGCCAGGACGACGTCGTAGCGGTGCACGCCGTGCGGGGTCGTCACGACGATCTCGTCGCCCTCGCTCTCCACGCGCTCCCACGGCGACGAGGTGAGGAAGCGGAACGCGTCGAACGCGTGCGCACGCCACAGCGCGTTCTGCGTCGCCGGTTGGTCGACGGCCGAGAGGTGCACGTTGAACGCCCACTTCTGGGCGTCGGTGAACGAGCCGTAGTTCTCGATGAGCCCCGCGAACTCCATCCAGCGGTAGGGGCTGACCTGCGGCATCGCCGCCCGTCGCATGTGCACGTCGACGCTCGCGGCGCCGTGCTCCAGAGCCGTGGCGGCGTTGTCGAAGGCGCCCGTCCCCGCGCCCAGGATGCCGATGCGCAGCCCCGCGAGAGCGTCGAAGTCGATGTCGTCGTGCGTGTGGAGCACGCGCCCCGCGGGGAGCGCCCGCAGCGACGCCGGCACGTGGGCACCGCCCGCGCCCTCGATGCCGGTGGCCAGGACGACGTGTCGAGCGGGAAGGGTCCACGCGCCGTCGGGACCCTCGAGGTGCAGGGAGAGCGGGTCGTCGGCCCCGCCGGTGGTGAGGGAGCGCACGCGCGTGGAGGGCACCGCCGTGACGGCCGACACGTCGCGGTACCACTGCAGGAAGCCCTGCCACGCGGTGGTGGGGAAGTACTCGATCGCGTCCCAGGCTTCGCCGCCGAAGACGGCCTCGAACCACGCGCGAGGGCTCACCGCCGGAGTGCCCCACGTGGGCCATGCGATGTCTTTGGGCGTGCGCAGCGTGTGCATGCGCGCGTAGGTGGTCCACGGACCGGCGGCGTCGGCGGGCGCGGCGTCGACGACCACCACGTCGTCGATCCCGCGGCGACGCAGCCCGCGTGCGAGCACGAGGCCGGCCTGCCCCGCGCCCACGATGACGATCGGTCGCACCCCGTCGCGCGAGCGCACCCAGGAGCGGCCGTCGCCGGCGCTGAGCGCACTCTGGTGGGCGGCTTCGCGTTCGAGGGCGGCCAGACGCGCCGCGGCGTCGGGGAGAGGGGTGGGCACGCTCACTCCCCGTCGATCACGACGCGCACGCCGTGGGCGTCGTCGAGGCGGTGGTTGTGGTGGTCGGTGACGTTGGTGTCGTCGAGCTCGAGGTTGACGAAGTCCATGCTCGGCTCGGCGAAGAACGGCCCGGCGTGCCACGTCCCCTTGCGCATCGTGATCGCGGTGCGCGGAGGGATGCGGAAGGCCCGCAGATCGTCGGGCGTCGGCTCGTCGATACCGGGGGCCGCGACCGCGATGGTCCACTCGACATCGCCCACGGCCATGAGGGTCTGGGTGGTCTCGAGGTGACGGGTGACCCGCACGAACTCCGGGGCCTTGTCGTCGAGGTGCATCAGGTAGAAGCGGGGGATGCCGTTGGAGACGTCGAGGACGGCCTCCTCGGCGGTGAAGGGCGTGCCGTCCTCCATCGGGGTGAGTACGACGCCGTAGGGGTCGAACGCGGCGGGGGAGACCGTCGTGGAGGAGAGACGGTGGACGGTGAGGGTGTCGGACATGGCGGCTCGCTTTCGTCGGGTGACCCGATCATAGGCTTGTCCAACAAGCTGGGACCGGTCGTGTTCGACACGTTCACCGCGTGGTTACACCGCCGAAACGCTCACGCCCGCACCCGCCGGATGAGCGCGTTGCGCAGCCCCTCCGGAGCCGGCAGTTGCACCTCGCGCGACCAGTACCCGATCGCGTCGTCGGCCCCGTAGCCGCAGTAGGTCATCTCGATGACCGGCGTCGCGGGAGATGTGGACAGCGCGGCCGCGCGCTCGGCATCCAGGCCCACCGCCTCGATCCACATCGTCTCCCAGGCCACGCGCACGCCGTTGGCGGCCTCGGCGAGGGCGAACACCGGCCGGTGGGGGTCGAGGTCGGCCTCGCGCGTGACCGGCACGAGGTCTTCGGCCAGGGCGTAGGGCGCTCCGTCGACGCGCCACACCTTCACCGTGCGCAGCACGCTCGTGTCGTCGGGCAGGTCGTCGTAGCGGTGGATGCCGGGGACCAATCGGATGCGCTCGGACGACACCAGCTCGAGGCTCGGCTCGTACCCCGCCGACCGGATCGAGAGAGAGTGGTCGAACTGCTGGTCGATGCGGCGGCCCACGCCCGGCAGGCGGCGGTTCGGAGAGGTGCGCGCGCCCTGCGTGCGGTGCACGTAGCCGCGCTCCTCGAGGCGGATCAGCGCCTCGCGCACCGAGTTGCGACTGGCGCCCGTGAGTTCGGCCAGTCGCGGCTCGGAGGGGAGGGTCTCGGCATCCGCGCTCCAGAGGTGCAGGATGCGTTCGATCAGGGCATCCGGATCGGGCGCGCGGTCACCGGGCATGAACGGTGCGGCGTCAGGCGGCGGCGCCCACCACGGCGGCGATCGCCGAGGTGAAGAACCCCAGTCCGTCGACGCCCGAGCGCATGGCGGCGGGGGTGCCGGGGCCGAAGCCGGGCTCCACGGCGTGCTCGGGGTGCGGCATGAGGCCCACCACGTTGCCGCGCTCGTTGGTGAGGCCCGCAATGTCGTCGAGCGAGCCGTTCGGGTTCACGCCGAGGTAGCGGAAGGCCACCAGGCCTTCGCCGTTGACGCGGGCCAGGGTCTCGGCGTCGGCGATGTAGCCGCCGTCGGCGTTCTTGAGGGGGATGACGATCTCGTCGCCCTCGGCGAAGTCGCTGGTCCACGCGGTGGAGGCGTTCTCGACGCGAAGCCGCTGGTCTCGGCGGATGAACTGCTGGTGGGCGTTTCGGATGAGGCCGCCCGGCAGCAGGTGCGCCTCGACGAGCATCTGGAACCCGTTGCAGATGCCGAGCACGGGCATGCCCTTGGCTGCGGCGTCTTTGACCTCGGACATGATGGGCGCGAAGGCCGCGATGGCCCCGGCGCGCAGGTAGTCGCCGTAACTGAAGCCGCCCGGCAGCACGAGGGCGTCGACGCCCTGGAGGTCGTGGTCGCCGTGCCACAGGGCGACGGGCTCGCCGCCGGCGAGGCGGATGGCGCGCTGGGCGTCGCGGTCGTCGAGCGACCCGGGGAAGGTGATGACCCCGACGCGAGCGGTCACTCCACGACCTCGATGTTCACGACGTCTTCGATGACCGCGTTGGAGAGCATGTCGTCGGCGAGCTCGCGCGCCCGGGCGAGGGTGGCCTCGTCGACCTCGCCATCGACGGTGAGCTCGAAGCGCTTGCCGATGCGCACATCGGAGAAGCGGTGCTCGCCGAGCCGCGACAGGGCGCCGGCGACGGCCTTCCCCTGCGGGTCGAGAAGCTCGGCCTTGGGCATGACGTCGACGACGATGGTGGGCACTTCAGCTCCAGAAGTCGGGTGGCGTTGTGCGAGCCATTCTACGGGAGCGCCCGATTCGCCGCGGTCCAGAGCCCGGCCCCGCCCATAAACGCTTCCTGCGCGCAAAAACGCGCTCGCAGAGCGTTTATCGGCGCAGCGAGCGTTTATGGAGGGGGAGGGGTCGGGTGTCGGGCGCGTAACGAAATGGGAGCGCTCTCTTGACGCTTTGGGAGCGATCCCATACTGTCGACCTCGATCGGTTGAGAGCGCTCCCACGCACCGCGGCGGGGAGGCTACGCAGCGCCGGTCAGCACCCACCACAAAGGAGTGATCTGTGAATTCTCGTGCCCTGCGCCGGACTGCGCTCGTTGCCGCCGTCGCCTCCACCTCCGCCCTCGTGCTCGCCGGTTGCACCGGCGGCGGGGGCTCCGCCTCGGGCGGATCCGACGGCGAGGTCACCCTGACCGTCGCCACGTTCAACGACTTCGGCTACACCGACGAACTGCTCCAGGCCTACACGGACGAGCACCCGAACGTGAAGATCGTGCACAACCGTGCGGCGAAGTCCAACGACGCCCGTGCCAACTACTTCCAGAAGCTCGGCAAGTCCGGCCTCGCCGACATCGAGGCCATCGAGGTCGACTGGCTCCCCGAGGTCATGAAGTACTCCGACCTCCTGGCGCCGGTTCCCGACGACCTGAAGGGCCGCTGGTTGGACTGGAAGGAGAAGGCGGCGACCGACGGCGCCGGCAACCTCATCGGCTACGGCACCGACATCGGCCCCGAGGCCGTCTGCTACCGCGCCGACCTCTTCGAGGCGGCGGGCCTGCCCTCCGACCCGGCCGAGGTGGGCGCCGCCCTCGACGGCGACTGGTCGGACTTCTTCGCGATGGGCGACACCTACGTGGCCGCCACGGGCAAGCCGTTCTTCGACTCGGCGGGCAGCATCTACCAGGGCATGATCAACCAGGTCGAGGCCGCCTACGAAGACCCCGACTCGGGCGAGATCACGGCGACGACCAACCCCGACGTCAAGAAGGTCTACACGCAGACCCTCGACGCCAGCAAGACGCAGTCGGCGCACTTCGAGCAGTGGTCGACCGACTGGTACGCCGGAATGGCGAACGGCGCGTTCGCGACGCTGATGTGCCCGGGCTGGATGCTCACGCAGATCGAGGGCAACGCCCCCGAGGTGTCGGGCTGGAAGATCGCGGACGCCTTCCCCAACGGCGGCGGCAACTGGGGCGGGTCGTACCTGACCGTCCCCGCGAACGGCCCCCACGTGGCCGAGGCGCAGGCGCTCGCGGACTGGCTGAGCTCGCCCGAGCAGCAGGTGAAGTTCTTCCAGCAGGCCGGGACGTTCCCCAGCCAGGTCGACGCCCTCAAGGCGCCCGACCTGCTCTCGAGCACGAACGCGTACTTCGGTGACGCCCCCATCGGCGAGATCTTCACCAAGCGCGCCGAGGCCGTCAGCGTCACCCCGTTCAAGGGCGAGTACTACTTCCAGGTCAACGACGCGATGCAGAAGGCGCTCACCCGCGTCGAGAGCAACGCGCAGGACGCCCAGGCCTCGTGGGACCAGTGGGTCTCGCAGGTGGACGCCATCGGCTGATCTCGGTCGCCGCGGGTCGGACGCTCCGGCGTCCGGCCCGCGCTCCCGGAAGGAACCCCGTGACCACGACACTCACTCCCCCCGCGACCTCCGCGGCATCCGCTCCCGATGGTCCCCCCGCGCGCACGCCCCGACGCCTCGGCTTCGGGTCCCGACTCAGCGCGTGGGACCTGAAGCTGTCGCCGTACCTCTACATCTCCCCGTTCTTCGTCCTCTTCCTCGTCACCGGCCTGTTCCCCATCCTCTACACGGGCGTGATCTCGTTCATGGACTGGGACCAGATCCGCGGCTCGGGCACCTTCGTCGGCTTCGACCAGTACGCCTACGTCCTGTCGCAGCCGGCGTTCTGGGACGCGCTGCGCAACACCTTCAGCATCTTCGTGCTGTCGACGGTGCCGCAGCTGCTGCTGGCGGTGTTCATCGCCGCCATGCTCGATCAGAACATCCGCGCCAAGACGCTGTGGCGCATGGGCGTGCTCGTGCCCTACGTGATGGCCCCCGTCGCGGTGGCGCTCATCTTCAGCAACATGTTCGGCGACCAGTACGGCATCATCAACACGCTGCTCGGTCGCATCGGCCTCCCCGGCGTCGGCTGGCACTCCGACGCGTTCGCCAGCCACATCGCCATCGCCACGATGGTCAACTTCCGCTGGACCGGATACAACACCCTGATCCTCCTCGCGGCGATGCAGGCCGTGCCGCGGGAGTACTACGAGGCGGCCACCGTCGACGGCGCGGGCAAGGTACGCCAGTTCTTCTCGATCACGCTGCCCAGCCTGAAGCCCACGCTGATCTTCGTCATCATCACCTCGACCATCGGCGGCCTGCAGATCTTCGACGAGCCGCGCATGTTCGACCAGTCGGGCACCGGCGGCGCCGACAACCAGTGGCTGACGATCTCGCTGTACCTCTACAACCTCGGCTGGGGCGAGTGGAACTTCGGACGCGCGGCTGCTCTGGCCTGGATCCTGTTCCTGCTCATCCTCGTCATCGGTGCGGTGAACCTCCTCATCAGCCGCTCGCTCGTGCGCGACGAGGGGTCCCGCGACGGGCTCACCCGCGCCCAGCGCCGCGCCGCGGCGCGCGCGGCCCGCGACCGTCTGGCCGCCTCGACCGGAAAGGGTGCACGCTCATGAGCATCATCGACACCAGCCCCGTCACCGGGGCCGCCGACCCGAAGCCCGCACGTCGGCGTCCTCGCCCCGTGCGCGGCTCCCGCCCCGGCTGGTTCGTCTACGCCAGCCTCGGCGTCGTGCTGCTCGCCGCCCTCGTGCCGTACTACTGGGCGCTGCTCATCGGCTCGGGCGACTCCGCGACCATCCGCGACCCGGAGATGTCGTGGATCCCCGGTGGCAACTTCTTCGCCAACGCCGCCGCCGTCCTGGGCAACCCGGCCGTCAACTTCTGGGCGGGGCTGTGGAACTCCATCATCAGCTCGGCGCTGATCGCGGCATCCGTGGTGTTCTTCTCCACCCTCGCGGGGTGGGCCTTCGCGAAGCTGCGCTTCCGCGGCGGACCGTGGTTGCTGCTCTTCGTGGTGGCGACGATGGCCGTGCCCACGCAGCTGGGCGTCGTGCCGCTGTACATCCTCTTCAGCGAGCTGGGCTGGACGGGGCAGATCGGGGCGATCATCGTGCCCGCGCTCACGAGCGCCTTCGGGGTGTTCTGGATGACGCAGTACCTGCGCCAGGCGGTGCCCGACGAGCTGATCGAGGCCGCGCGCGTCGACGGGGCGAGCTCGTTCCGCACCTTCCTCACCGTGGGCGTCCCGGCCGCGCGTCCGGCGGCGGCCATGCTCGGACTGTTCACGTTCGTGACGGCCTGGAACAACTTCTTCTGGCCGTTCATCGTGCTCGACCGTCAGAACCCGACGCTGCCGGTGGCCCTCTCGCTGCTGCAGTCCAACTACTTCGTCGACTACTCCATCGTGCTCGCGGGCGTGCTGCTGTCGACGATCCCGCTGCTGCTGCTGTTCGTCTTCGCGGGCAAGCAGCTGGTCAGTGGCATCATGCAAGGGGCGGTCAAGGGATGACCCTCGCGCCCACGGAAGGAACCCGATCCATGTCCCACACCCGAACGTTCCCCGAAGGCTTCCTCTTCGGCGCCGCGACAGCCGCCTACCAGATCGAGGGCGCCGCCTTCGAGGACGGCCGCACCGCCTCCATCTGGGACGCGTTCAGCCGCGTCCCCGACGCCGTGATCAACGCCGACAACGGCGACGTGGCGTGCGACCACTACCACCGCTACGCCGGCGACGTGCAGCTCATGAAGCAGCTCGGCCTCCAGACCTACCGTTTCTCGACGTCGTGGTCGCGCGTGCGCCCCGATGGCGGCGCGCTCAACCCGAAGGGCGTCGACTTCTACAAGCGCCTGGTCGACGAGCTGCTGGATGCCGGCATCCTGCCCTGGCTGACGCTGTATCACTGGGACCTCCCGCAGGCGCTGCAGGACCGTGGCGGCTGGACCGTGCGGGAGACGAGCGACCTCTTCACCGAGTACGCCCTCGACATGCACGACGCCCTCGGCGACCGGGTCGATGTGTGGACCACCCTCAACGAACCGTGGTGCTCCTCGTTCCTCAGCTACACCGCCGGAGCTCACGCTCCGGGGCATTACTCGCAGGCCGAGGGCATGCTCGCCGCCCACCACCTGCTCCTCGGCCACGGTCAGGCCGTGCGGGAGCTGCGGGCCCGGGACGCCGCGCTGAACCTCGGACTCACGCTCAACCTGACCGTGGCGGATGCCGTCGACCCGGCGAACCCCGCCGACCTCGACGCCGCGCGCCGCATCGACGGGCAGTTCAACCGCTGGTTCCTCGACCCGATCTTCCGCGGGGAGTACCCCGCCGACATCATCCGGGACTTCCGCGACACGGATGCCGAGGCGGTATCGCGGTGGCAGGCGGCGGTGCGTCCGGGAGACCTCGAGATCATCTCGACCCCGATCGACTCGCTCGGCGTGAACTACTACCACGGCGAGCTCGTCGGCGGAACGCCGCCCGAGGTCGACCCGCCCGCGGGAGACGCCCCTACGACGCGTCCGATCGGCAAGCCGTTCCCCGCGCACGAGAACCTGTACTGGCACGACCGCGGCCTTTCCCGCACGAACATGGGCTGGGAGGTGCAGCCCGAGGGCCTCACCCGCCTGCTCGAGCGCGTGAGCGAGGAGTACGCCGCGGCACCCGGGGTGGCGCTGTACGTGACCGAGAACGGCGCGTCGTACGACGACGAGCTGGTCGAGGAGGCCGGCGAGAGCCGTGTGCACGACGTCGACCGCGTGGAGTTCGTCGAGGCGCACCTGAGCGCGGTGCTGGACGCCGTCGAGAAGGGCGTGGACGTGCGCGGGTACTTCTACTGGTCGCTCATGGACAACTTCGAATGGGCCTGGGGCTACGCCAAGCGGTTCGGCATCGTGTACGTCGATTACCAGACGCAGGAACGCACCCTGAAGGACTCCGGCCGGCAGTACGCTCGCATCATCGCCGAGCGTGCTCTGGCCGCCGCACCCGCGGTCTAGAGCCCGCCCGCCGGGTTCGCCAGGAGGCACAGTGATGGAGATCGCACCCGCACGCGGCACCGCCACGATCGAAGAGGTCGCGGCGCGGGCAGGTGTGTCGCGCTCGACGGTGTCGCGCGTGGTCAACGGGTCGACCGCCGTCTCCCCCTCCGCTCTCGAGGCCGTGCGCCGCGCGATCGACGAACTGCAATACGTTCCCAATCGCGCGGCGCGCTCCCTCGCGAGCCGCCAGACCCGGGCGATCGCCCTGGTCATCCCGGAGCAGACCGACCGCTTCTTCGGCGACCCGTTCTTCGCCTCGATCGTCGCCGGCATCGGAGAGGTGATCGGGGAGTCCGACTACATCATGAACATGCTGATCGCCAGCGACGACGCCAGCGCGAAGGCGCTCGGATACCTGCGCGGCGGCAGCGTCGACGGGGCCATCGTCGCCTCGCACCACACCAGTGACACCTTCCTCGACCGCGTCGCCGACGTCGTCCCGGTCGTCTACGGCGGACGCCCCGCGCGTGTGCGCGCCGACGACTACTACGTCGACGTCGACAACGTCGAGGGCGGGCGGGCCGCCACCGCCTACCTGCTCGCGCGGGGCCATCGCCGCGTCGCGACGATCTCGGGCCCGCCCGACATGCCCGCCGGCATCGACCGCCTGCAGGGCTTCCGCGACGCGATGGCCGAGGCGGGGCTGGAGCCCGTGGCCGTCGAGAACGGCGACTTCACCGAGATGGGCGGCGCGCTGGCGATGGACCGCATCCTCTCGGCCGGGGAGGACCTCGACGCCCTGTTCGTCGCGAGCGACCTGATGGCGCGCGGGGCGTACGGCGTGCTGCGCGAGCGGGGCCTGGAGCCGGGCCGCGACGTCGCCGTGATGGGCTTCGACGACTCCGCCGTGTCGACCTCGCTCAGCCCGGCGCTGACCACCGTGCGCCAGCCCTCCCTCACGCAGGGGCGGCACATGGCCTCCGTGCTGCTCGACATCCTGGCGGGTCGGCCGGCTCCGCACGCCACCATCCTGCCGACCGAGGTCATCGAGCGCGCCTCGGCCTGACGCTCACCCCCACTCGACGGTGTCGGGGTCGATGCCGTGCGCGCGGGCGCCGGCCTCGATCGCGTCGCGCAGCCAGACAGCCAGGCCGGGGCGCACCCCGTCGTAGTGCGCCGCGAAGCGCGGGTCGTCCGCGTACATCCGCCCCAGGTGCACCTGCATCCCCCGCGTCAGGGGGAAGAACGCCGAGTAGACCGCGCGATGGCGCTCGACGAGGTCGTTCGCCGCGTCGTCGCCGGGTCGGATGCCGGCCTCGAGTGCCGCGCCCAACTCCGCGTCGACGGCCGAGACGGTCTGCATCACGGCCGCCCAGTCATCGGCGGACCGGCCGGCGGAGCGTTCGGCGTACTCCTGCCAGGACGATGACGCGCCGTAGTGCGCGCGCGCTTCGGCGGGCCACCGCGGGTCCCACCCGGGTCCGAATGCCGCGCGCTGCTCGTCGTCGGAGAGCAGGACGCCGCGCTCCTGCGCCTCGATCATGCGCGCGAGATCGTCGTCGACCTCGCGCAACCGTGCGATGCGCTGCGAGAGCTGCGCGCGCTGCACCCGCAGGCTCTCGACGACGTCATCGCCCGGTTCGTCGATGATCGAGCGGATGGCGTCGAGATCGAGGCCCAGCTCGCGGTAGACCGTGATGCGGCGCAGGCGCTCGAGATCGGCGTCGGTGTAGAGCCGGTATCCCGCACCCGAGCGCGCGGCGGGGCGGGCGAGCCCGATCTCGTCCCAGTGGTGCAGGGTGCGCACGGTGAGCCCGAGCCGCGCGGCGGTCTCGCCCACCGGCATCCCCTGCCCCTTGTCAGTCATGTCGTCCATTGTCGTGCCGTCCCTCGTCGTCGCGACCGATGCCGACGGCCTGCAGGCTGCGGCCTTCCGCCGTGGACGGATCGAACACCTTGGCGGCCGTGAACACGACCCGGGCGTTCTCGGGCGTGACCACCTCGAGGTCGCGGGTGTTCCAGGGGGTGTCGTGCGGGTGCACCTCGGCGCCCACGAGGCGAAGGGCCTCGACCAGCGGCTCGATCTGATCGAGGACGCACGCGAAGCTCACGCTCCCCGTCGGGGCGCTCGCCGGGGTCTCGCCCGCCACGAGCAGCACGTCTTGGAAGGCCCACCTCCGCAGGTGCACCATGCGCCCCGGGAAGGCGAACAGCTCGAAGAAACCGAGTCCCTCGGTCCAGAAGTCGACGGACGCGGCGAGGTCGGCCGTCGGGAGGCTGACGAACATCGGCATCCCGTAGATGCCGCGGAACGGCGGCGGGGCGACGGCGTCGGGGCCGGGCGGGGGGACGGGGCTGACGTCGAAGGCGTCGAAGGTGTCTTCCATGACCCCAGGCTCGGCCCTCACGTGGCGTGAGGGTCAAGCTCGGCCGCGAGAGGGCTCGGGTCGCGCGGGCGGCGGCGGAGCGGGCCCGGCGTTGATGGCCTGCGTCCAGGATGACGTACGATTCCTCTGGCGGGAGTCCATCCGCCGGGTCGATCAGAAGGGGCCGCGAGGTGCCGTTCCGCAGTAAAGACACATTGCAGGCCTGGCTCGACGAATACGCCGCCAGTGGCGTGGGGGGCGGTGGCATCGCCTACGTGGCCGATCAGGAGCCCGTCGACGGTGTCGACAGTGGTCTGGTGATCTTCCCGCTCGGCAACGCGACGACCTCGGTGTACCTGGCGCCCATCGCCGTCGGCGTCCCCGACTGGCGGGTCACCTTCGAGGCGCAGCCCGAGGTGACCGAACTGTCGCCGGAGGCGGTCTACGACCTCTGTCGCGAGATCGCCTGGGCGGCGGATCTCTGCGCGTTCCTGCAGCGCAAGTCGGTCGAGCACATGGAGCGCCTCGCCGCGGAGACGCAGGCGTAATCAGGCCGCCGACGCGCCCGTCACCGCGGCGCGGTCGACCCGGGATGCCTGTTCGCTCGCGGCGAGTGCGGCGTGCCGGAGGAAGGCGGCGAAGTCGGCCTCTGTACCGGGGTCGAGCTGCTGCACGATCCGCCGGAACGTGTCCTGGAAGTGCGCGAGCTGCGACCAGGGCTCTTTCTCCAGATCGACATCGAGGTGGATGTGGTTGACGCGGCGGTCGGTCTCATCGGCCTCGCGACGCAGGATGCCGCGTCGCACGAGTCGCTCGACCATGGTGGTGACGCCCGCAGAGGTGACGCCGAGGTGACCGGCGAGTTCGGAGGGGCGCACCCCGGGGTTCGTGCCGACGTAGGCGAGTGCTTTGGCGTCGAGCTCGTTGACCCCGAGCTGCTTCCGGGCCCGGGCGGCCGCGCTGTCGCGCTCCGCGCAGAACAGCACCAGAGCCGCCATGAGGGGCGACGTCTCACCCGTGTCTGCATTCATCGGAACTCTCCCCGTGTCACCTGCCACTCACGACTATACCTAACCGTCTTAGGTACCCAGACTGACCTTTACGTTCAGTGATTGTCAATCCCCGTGACACTCAACGAAGTTACCTAAGCCGGTTAATTACATGTTACGTTGATCATCAACCGAGGCGAACGATCTCGGATGCCGAACGAAAGGACGCTCACGATGACTCTCGCCGCTCTTCCCTGGGCCCAGACCTCTGGTCTGCGCCGCTCCACGTTCGTGCCTTCCGCCCTGGGCGTCGCCGCCCGTCGGCGGTTCGTCGCCGTGACCGCTTCGGCCATGGTCGTCTCGGTGGCCGGCCTCGGCGTCCTCGCCCCCCTCGTCTTGTAAGCACCCGAACGATCAGGAGTCCTCATGGGAAAGCTCTTCTACGGTTCCGACCCTCAGTCGATCGAGATCGACGACCGTCTGCTGCAGTACCTGCAGGTCGTGCTCGCGACCAAGCTGCGTCGAGGCGAGTCCTTCACCATCACGTGGACCGACATCGCGGCCCACCACGCCCGCACCACCCTGTGGGTGCAGCCCGCGATCTCGATGCGCTTCCAGTACGCCTCGTCGGAGTCGCAGCGGCTGTCCGGCGGTTATCTCCGCCAGCTCGCCGATCAGGCCGCGACCTCCGCCGGTCTCATGGTCGACGCCGCCACCTGGCAGCAGCACGAGGACGCCCACCGCGTTCAGCTCGCCGCCGCCGCCTGACCCTCGACCACCGCGCCCCGCACCTCGACAGGTGCGGGGCGTTCGCGTGTTCCGATCCGGCCGTGTCCCCCGCCGACCGCGTCCCCGTCGTGCGGGTCAGGACTCGTCGCGGGGAGAGCGTCGCTGCGGCTGCTGGTACACGTCGGGGACGTCGTCGCCGTCGGCATCCACTTCTTCGGCCAGCGCGAGCTGCTTGTAGCGCCGGTTGCGCACGAGCAGCACGGCCGCGGCCAGCACGGATGCCAGCAGCGAGGCCACCATGATGGCGATCTTGGCGTCGTCGGTGTGGGGTGAGCCCTCGGGGAAGCTCAGCTCGGCGATCAGCAGCGACACGGTGAAGCCGATCCCCGCGAGGAGGCCGACCCCCGCGAGGTCGATCCACTTCAGGGCCGGGTCGAGCCGCACGCGCGTGACGAGGGTGAGCAGGCGCACGCCCAGAAGGATGCCGATGGGCTTGCCGAGCACGAGTCCGGCGACGACGCCGATCGTCACGGGATCCATCACGGCCCGCAGGAGCCCGTCGGCGCCGCCCACCGAGACGCCCGCGGCGAAGAAGGCGAAGATGGGCACGGCGATCCCCGCCGACAGCGGGCGGAAGCGGTGCTCGAACTGCTCCGCGAGGTCCATCCCGCGCAGCTGCGGCTGACGCCGCGACGCGGCGACGGGAATCGTGAAGGCGAGGGCCACGCCGGCGATCGTGGCGTGCACGCCCGAGGCGTGCAGGAACGCCCAGGCGGCGAAGCCGATGGGCAGGAGCACGACCCACGCGGCCCACCCGTGGCGCGCGAACCACGCCCGCCCGCGGTGGGCGATCACGCCGTAGACCACCACGAGCACCGCGAACACCGCGAGGGGCAGCAGGGAGATGTCGCTGGTGTAGAAGACCGCGATGATCGCGATCGCGATGAGGTCGTCGACCACGGCGAGGGTCAGCAGGAAGATGCGCAGCGGGCCCGGGAGGTGGGAGCCGACGAGGGCGAGGACGGCCACCGCGAAGGCGATGTCGGTCGCCGTGGGGATCGCCCATCCGGCGAGGAGGCTCGGCTGGGTGTGCACGATCGCGACGTAGATGAGCGCGGGCACGGCGACACCCGCGACGGCGGCGGTCACCGGGACGATGGCGGTACCGAAGCGGCGGAGACTCCCGACGACGATCTCGCGCTTGAGCTCGAGGCCCACCATGAAGAAGAAGACGGCGAGGAGCCCGTCGGCCGCCCAGGCGCCGACGCTGAGCTCCAGGTGCCAGGGCGCGAAGCCGAAACGGAAGTCACGCAGCGCGAAGTAGGCGTCGGACGCGGGGGAGTTGGCCCAGGCGATCGCCGCGATGGCGGCGACGACCAGCAGCATCCCCCCGATGGATTCGCGGCGCAGAAGGGTCGTGACGCGGTGGACTTCGGCGTATCCGGGCCACCGTGGGGCGCGTGCGATGTCGTGGTTCATGGGGAGCTCCTGAGGGGTCGATCGACGAATCGTCGACCAGACTTCCCGACACGCCTCGCCCAGTTTACGGGAGCCGCCCGGCAGGCCGGGCCGGGCGAGGGGCGCGCGCGAAACCGCCGCCCGCGCCGAGGCGGGCGTGGGGCGGGCGTCCGGCATCACCCGAGGGGTGCGGACACCGTCCCGAGCCGTGCCGGACCCGGGCGGGGGAGGTTCCGCACGAGACCACCGGATGCCGGCGAGCCGGCGTCTCAGGCCGGATCGCCGCCCAGCGGACCCACGGCGGGGATGGGGCCGCCGTCATCGGCGCCGGTCTTGCGGGCGCGCGCGATGGCGTTGCCCAGGTGGTAGATCACCAGGGCGGCGACGGAGCCGAGGACGATGGCGCCGAGCTGGAAGTCGCCCCACTGCATCGTGAAGCCGGCGATCGCCAGCACCAGCGCCACGGCACCGGTGTACTGGTTGACCGGGCGCGAGAAGTCGACTCGGTTGTCGACCCAGATCTTGATGCCGATGATGCCGATCAGGCCGTAGAGCGCGGTGGTCACCCCGCCCAGCACGCCCGGCGGGATGGTGTTGAACACCGCGCCGACCTTCGGCGAGAGGCTCAGCACGATCGCTGTGAGACCGGCGACCCAGTAGACCGCGGTGGAGTAGACGCGCGTCGCGGCCATCACGCCGATGTTCTCGCCGTACGTGGTGGTGCCCGAGCCGCCGAAGGTGCCGGCGAGCGTCGTGGCGACGCCGTCGGCGATGAGGGCACGACCGGTCGAGCGGTTGGCCGTGGCATCCGTCATCGCGGCGACCCCGCGCACGTGACCGACGTTCTCGGCCACGAGCACGAGCACGACGGGCAGGAACATCGCGATGACCGACCACGTCTGGGCGGAGGCGAAGTCGGCGATCTGGAACGTGGGCAGACCGACCCAGGGGGCGGCGTCGACCACGGAGAAGTCGATGAGGACCTCCCCGGTCGTCAGCTGGATCAGCACCGTGGCGAGGTAGCCCACGATGACCCCGAGGAAGATCGAGATGCGTCCGACGAACCCGCGGAACAGCACGCTGAACAGGATCACCGCGATGAGGGTGATCGTGCCGGGCAGCGGCTGGAGCTGGAAGTTCTGCCAGGCGACGGGAGCGAGGTTGAAGCCGATCAGCGCCACGATCGCGCCGGCCACCACCGGCGGCATCACCTTGTCGACCCACCCCAGACCCGCGAACTGCACCACGAATCCGATCGCGGTGAGCAGGATGCCGACGGCCACGATGCCCGCGAGGGCGGATCCCGTGCCGGCGGTGGTGGTGGCGGCGGTGATGGGCGCGATGAACGCGAACGACGACCCCAGGTAGCTGGGGAGGCGGTTGCGCGTGACGAGCAGGAAGAGGAGCGTGCCCACTCCCGAGAACAGCAGCGTCGTCGAGACCGGGAACCCGGTGAGCACGGGCACCAGGAAGGTGGCGCCGAACATCGCGATGACGTGCTGCAGGCCGATGGCGGCCGTGGCGCCCCAGTTCAGGCGCTCGCCCGGGGCGACGACGGCTCCGGGGGCGACGGTGCGGCCGTTGCCGTGCAGCTTCCAGCGGAACATGGGTCTCCTCGGGGGATGGGGGCGGGGGAACCTCGTGCGGACGAGCTCAGGACGCCGTCAGCAGGTGCAACAGGGTCGCGTAGCGGTCGCGGGTGCGGGTGACGATCTCGGCGGGGAGGGCGGGGGGCTCGCCCTGCTTGTCCCAGTTCGCGGCGAGCCAGTCGCGCACGATCTGCTTGTCGAAGCTCGCCATGCGCTCGGCGGGGGTGGAGCCGGTGCGCCAGGCTTCGGCATCCCAGTAGCGAGAAGAGTCGGAGGTGAGCACCTCGTCGGCGAGGGTGAGCACGCCGTCGCCGTCGTAGCCGAACTCGAACTTCGTGTCGGCGAGGATCAGGCCGTGCGCCTCGGCGGTGGCCGCCGCGCGACGGTAGATCTCGAGCGACAGATCGCGCAGCGCCTCGGCTGTCTCGGCACCGACGATCTCGACGGAGCGTTCGAACGTGATGTTCTCGTCGTGCTCGCCCATCGGCGCCTTGAACGCGGGGGTGTACAGCGGCTCCGGGAGGCGGTCGCCGTCGTTCAGACCCTCGGGGAGCGGGATGCCGCAGACCGTGCCCGCCGACCGGTACTCGGCCCAGCCGGAGCCGGTGAGGTAGCCGCGCACGACGCACTCGATCGGCTGCATGTCGAGGGCGCGCACGAGCATCGCGCGCCCCTGCACGGCATCCGGGATGAGGGCGACGGCGTCGTCGCCGTCGAGGGCGTGGTCGGCGGCGAGGTGGTTGGGGACCGCGCGGCCGCCCTCGGCGCCGGCGAGCCGGTCGAACCACCACAGGCTGAGCGTGGTCAGGAGGACGCCCTTGTCGGGGATGCCGGGGGAGAGCACGTGGTCGAAGGCGCTCACGCGGTCGCTGGCGACGACGAGGAGGTGGGCCGGCTTCGCGCCGTCGGCGGTGTCGGCGGGGACGAAGAGGTCGCGCACCTTGCCGGAGTAGACGTGGCGCCAGCCGGGGAGCTCGAACGGGGGAGCGGGGGTCACCCGCTCATTATGGCGGGTCGGTGCCGGCTTCCCGGGCCGGGGAGAGGCGGATTGTGTCACAACGGCCGCGTCGACGCCTGCCCTCCGGTGCGCGGACGGCCCCTGGCTAGCCTGGAGGCATGACCGAGGCAGCCCCCGACACCGCGGCGTCCATCGATCCCCATGCGGGGAGCCGCCACAAGACCATCCGCGGCTGGGTCTTCTGGCCCGCCGCCGCCATCGCTTTGGCGTTCATCGCTTTCGCGCTGTTCTTCCCGGCCGCGGCCGAGGGCACCTTCGACGCGGTGCAGACCGCGATCGTGTCGACCTTCAACTGGTACTACGTGCTCATCGCGGCGTTCTTCGTGGTGTTCGCGCTCGCGATGGGGTTCAGTCGGTTCGGCAGCATCAAGCTCGGACAGGACGACGACGAGCCGGAGTTCTCGACGCTGTCGTGGTTCTCCCTGCTGTTCGCCGCCGGAATGGGCATCGGTCTGGTGTTCTACGGCGTGAGCGAGCCGCTCAGTCACTTCATCGAGCCGCGCCCGGGCGTCACCGGGACGCCCGCCGAACTCGCGCAGCAGGCGATGTCGCAGACCTTCCTGCACTGGGGCGTTCACGCGTGGTCGATCTACGTCGTGATCGGCCTCGCGCTCGCCTACGCCTTCCACCGCCGGAAGCGGCCGCGCACGATCCGATGGGCGCTCGAGCCGATCCTCGGTGCGCGCCTCGTGCAGGGCGCGTGGGGTAACGCCGTGGACGTCGCCGCGCTCGTCGGCACGCTCTTCGGCGTCGCGACCTCCCTGGGCCTCGGCGTCATCCAGATCAGCGCCGGTCTCGACTTCCTGGGTCTCGTTCCGCCCACCGTGATCAGCCAGGCCGTCATCATCGGCATCATCACCGGGTTCGTGCTCTTCTCGCTGCTGTCGGGCGTCGGCAAGGGCATGAAGTGGCTGTCGAACATCAACCTCGTGCTCGCGGGCGTGTTGATGCTGTACCTGCTGTTCGCCGGCCCCACCGAGTTCCTCCTGCGCGACGTGGTGCAGTCGATGGGCAACTACATCTCGGACTTCGTCGGCCTGTCCTTCACCGTCAGCGCCTACGCGGGTGACGACGGCGTGGCGTGGCAGGGGGCGTGGACGGCGTTCTACTGGGGCTGGTGGATCTCGTGGGCGCCCTTCGTCGGCATCTTCATCGCGCGGATCTCGCGCGGGCGGACGGTGCGCGAGTTCGTCACCGGCGTCATCCTCGTGCCCACCCTCGTCGGCATCCTCTGGTTCACGGTGCTCGGCGGCACGGCGATCTACGGGGAGCTGACGGGCACGGCCTCGCTCGCCGGACCGGACGGGTCGGTCGACGTCTCCACCGCGCTGTTCCAGATGCTGGAGGGCGTTCCGGGATCGGTCGTGCTGATCGTCGGATTCCTCATCTTGATCGGGGTGTTCTTCGTCACCTCCGCCGATTCCGGGGCTCTCGTGATGAGCATGATCGCCACCGGCGGCGAGGAGGAGCCGAAGAAGTGGGTGCGCATCTTCTTCGCCCTGGCCACGGCCGTCATCGCCTTCGCGCTCCTGATCGCCGGCGGGTTGACGGCCCTGCAGACCGCGGCCATCAGCATCGCCCTGCCGTTCAGCCTCGTGCTGCTGGCGATCTGCTGGGCGACCGTGACCGCGTTCCGTCGCGAGATGCGGGCGTACGACCGCGCCGAGCGGGCGGCGTTGCGCGACGCGATCGGCCAGCACTACGGTCTCGAGGTCGAGGAGCCCAATCAACGCGGCATCTTCGGTCTGCCCGCGCGCTGGCGTCATCGTCGGGCGGTCGCCGTGCCGGCCGACGCGCCCATCGAGACCGAGGGTTCCTCCGGAGCGGTCTCGGGCACCTCCTCGTCGGACTGATCCTCCGCAGCTGCATCTCCTCGAAGACGCCGTGTCCGCTCCGCCGGCACGGCGTCTTCGTCGTGAGCGCTCGACGAGATGCACGCGCCCGTCGGGCGGGACGAGCGCCGGGCGCGGACCTTCCTCGACACGCCCCGTCGCGCGTCGTCCGCCCGCGCGTTCCGGACACCCGACGTTCATCTCCGGGCGTTCGCGCCTGCTGCGGAACAGGCGTATAGTCCACGTGGACTAGTCGACACGGACCATGAGGGGGACGGATGCCGGAGACGAGCCGCCTCACCCCCGTGGGCGTCATGATCCTCGCGACGCTGCGCGAGGGCGACATGCACCCGTACGAGATGGTGCGCCTGCTCAAGGAGAGGCGCGACGACCGTCTCGTCCCCCTGCAGAAGGGCACGATCTACCACACGGTCGCGCGCCTCGAGCGCGACGGCCTCCTCGCCGAGATCGGCGTCGACCGCGACGGCAACCGCCCCGAACGCACGACGTATACGCTCCGGGAGGCCGGTCGCCACGCCGTCGAGGAATGGGTGCGCGCCGAGCTGCCCCAGATCGAGCGGCCGAGCGACTTCCGCGTCGCCCTCTCGGAAGCCCACAACCTCGAACGCGATGAGGTCATCGCCCTGCTCGATCGGCGCCGCGCGCTGCTGCTGGCCTCGGTCGACGAGCACCGCACGGGGCTCGCCGCGTCGGCCGCTCGCGAGACACCCGAACAATTCCTCGTCGAGCTGCAGCGGCAGTCCGCTCTGCTCGACGCCGAACTCGCGTGGCAGGACTCCCTGCGCGCGCGCCTCGCCGATCGTTCCCTCCCCTGGGGCATCGCCGAGATCCCCGAACACATCAAGAAGAAGCACCGCGTCTCAAAGGAGACCACCCCATGACAGACTCCCGCGCCGCCTCCGCGGCATCCACCCGCACCACCGAAAGAAGCCCCTGGCCCGCCCTCTGGGCGCTCGTCATCGGGTTCTTCATGATCCTGGTCGACACCACGATCGTCTCGGTCGCCAACCCCGCCATCAAGGCCGCCCTCGACCCGGACACCAACAACCTCGACAACGTCGTGTGGGTCACGAGCGCCTACCTGCTCACCTACGCCGTGCCGCTGTTGATCACCGGTCGCCTCGGCGACCGCTTCGGCCCGAAGAACGTCTACCTGACGGGCCTGGCGGTCTTCACGATCGCCTCGCTCGCGTGCGGGCTCGCCCCCAGCCTCGAGATGCTGATCGTCGCCCGCGCCGTGCAGGGCCTGGGCGCCGCGCTCATGACCCCGCAGACGATGGCGGTCATCACCCGCACCTTCCCGCCGCAGAACCGCGGCGCCGCGATGGGCCTGTGGGGCGCCACCGCCGGGGTCGCGACCCTCGTCGGCCCGCTCGCGGGCGGCCTGCTCGTCGACGGGCTCGGCTGGGAGTGGATCTTCTTCATCAACATCCCCGTCGGCGTGATCGGCTTCATCGCCGCGGTCATCCTCGTGCCGCAGCTGCCCAAGACCGCGCACAAGTTCGACATCGTCGGCGTCGTGCTGAGCGCGATCGGCCTCTTCCTCATCGTGTTCGGTCTGCAGGAGGGCGAGCACTACTCGTGGGCGGCCTGGATCTGGGTGATGGTGGCCGCGGGCGTCGCGGTCATGGGCGTGTTCATCTGGACGCAGGCGCGCAGCAAGGGCGAGCCCCTGGTGCCCCTCGACCTCTTCCGCGAGCGCAACTTCTCGATCGCGAACCTCGCGATCGCCACGGTCGGCTTCACCGTGACGAGCATGGCCCTGCCGCAGATGTTCTACCTGCAGCTGGCGCGCGGTCTCACGCCCACCGAGTCGGCCCTGCTGCTCATCCCGCTGGCCGTGCTGTCGGGCGTGCTCGCTCCCTTCGCGGGCAAGCTGCTCGACCGCACCGATCCGCGCTTCCTGCTCGTGCCCGGGCTGCTGCTGGTCGGCGGATCACTCGGGATCTACGTGGCGCTGATCCTGAACGACGCGCCCATCTGGGCCTTCCTCATCCCGTCGGCGCTCATGGGTGTCGGCAACGCCGGCATGTGGGGTCCGCTCGCCACGACGGCGACGCGCAACCTGCCGCCGCGTCAGGCCGGCGCCGGCGCGGGCATCTACAACACGACCCGCACGGTCGGCTCGGTGATCGGCTCGGCATCCATCGCCGCGTTCATGCAGGCGCGCCTCGAGGCCAACCTCCCGGGTGCCGCGGACGCCGATGCGAGCTTCGGCGGCGGGACCCTGCCGCCGCAGGTGGTCGAGGGGTTCTCGGCTGCCATGGGCCAGTCGCTCGTGCTGCCGATCGTCGTGATCGGCGTGGGCCTGATCGCCGTGCTGTTCATGCGGCGCCCGTCGGTGATCCGCCCGCATGGCGCGCCGCGCGATGCGGCCCCCGCGCAGCAGGCGGCCCAGGCCGCCCCCGCCGCCGCGGGCGAGTGAGCCCCACGAACGCCGTCGTCCCCTCGGGGGCGGCGGCGTTCGTCGTTTCCGCGCGGGCCGTCAGTGAACGGATGCGACGATCGCGGTGACGTCGTCATCCACCCGCTGCGTCGACACCCGAACGGCCAGCTGGTCGAAGAAGCCCTCCGGTTCGGCGGCCCGCCGCAGGTCTTCGCCGAGCTGGCGCAGGCTGTCGAGGGTCGAGTCGTAGGCGTCGAGCGCGCCGTCCGAGACGCTGACGATGAGGTCGCCCCGACCGACGGGGACGGCCCCCGCCTCCCAGGGGAGCCGAGCCGGTCGAAGCCCCAGCGGAAGGTTCCGCGAGCTGAGCCGCTCGCTCGTGCCGTCGGTGCGCAGCACGAGGGTCAACCCGTGCCCGGCGTCGACGAACTCCATGGTGCCCGCGCGCGTGTCGATGACGGCGTGGAAGACGGTGGCGAACGTGTCGCGATGACCGCGACGGTGGGCTTCGCGCTCGACCTCGATCAGGGCCTCGATCGGCGCGGCATCCCGGCGCTCCTGAAGGGCGTCGAGCAGCTCTTCCGCGAGCCGGCCGGCGATCTCGCCCTTGCCCATGACGTCGGCCAGGGTCAGCACCACGCGCCCGCTCACGTGCTGCCAGCCGCCGCGGTCGCCGCTGACGACGCCGTGGGGGAGGGCGAACGACGCCAGGCGCACCTCGTCGGCTCCCGTCCGCTCGGCGACCACCTCGGGCGCGGCCGGGCTCGTCGGCGTCTCGGGGTGTTCGCTCTCGCGCAGCTCGGCCTCGGCCCACGCGCCGAAGCGCTCGAACGCGTCGCGCTGCTCGTCGTCGAGCGCGGAGGGTTCGTGATCGAGGAGGCAGAGCGTGGCGACGGTCTCGCCGTCGTACGTGCGCAGGGGATACCCGGCGTAGTACCGGATGCCGTGCGTCGCCACGATCGCGCGGTCGGCGAAACGCGGGTCGGCGCGACCGTCGAAGACCTCGAGCACAGCGGGCTGCTTCACCGCCTCGCCGCAGAACGACTCCTCGATGGGGGTGTGGACGAATCCCGACTCCACCTGCGACTTCGTGTACACGGTCTCGGAGTCGACAATGTTCAGCACCGCGTAGTCGACGTCGAAGACGTCTTTCGCGAGACGCGTGATGCGGTCGAAGCGCTCCTCGGGCGGGCTGTCCATCAACCCGAGTCGCTGCACCGCTTCGTCGATCGTCTTCTCGGTCACGTTCACCCTTTCCCCGCACCCGCCCGTCGGACCACCGTAAACGGGCAGCGCGCGTCGGTACAGGCCGGAACGCGCAGGGTTCGGATCGGATACGGGGGAGTCCCGGCGCCCGAGGGCCGGAGCGGACGTGCTCGTCGCCCGCCGCGACGCGATCTGCGACGGCGCCTCGCGGGCCGTGCCGCCCCGCGGTCCGCCCGCTGCCGGGCCCGAGTCCGGAACGCCGGCCCCCCGACGCCCGTCCGCACGAGCCGGGTGCCCGTCAGGCTCGCCGCTCGCACACCAGCGCCCCGACCGGCCGCTGGCCGCGCGTCGCGCGCGTGTGGGTCTCGATCACGTCCAGGCCCGCGGCATCCGCTCTCCGCCCCAGCTCCGCCGCCGGCCACCGATGCGCCCGGACCACGGCGTGGTCGAACGCCTCGACCTCGGCGCCGACGAAGAAGCCGAGCAGCAGTCGCCCTCCCGGCCGAAGCGTCCGCGCGAACTCCCGCAGCGGCACCTCGACGACGTCGGGGTCGTGGTGGATCGTCGAGAACCACGACAGGATGCCGCCGAACTCCTCGTCACCGGCCTCGAGGTCGTCGATGGTGCCGACGTCGAAGCGGATGCCGGGTCGCACCGACCGCGCGTGGTCGACGAACCGCGGGGAGAGATCGATGCCGCGCACGTCGAGGCCGCGCCGGGCCAGATGTCCCGTCCAGTGACCGGGGCCGCACCCCGCGTCGAGCACCGGGCCCGTGACCGAGGTCGCCCAGGCGTCGATGATGCTCCGGTCGACCGGGTGCGCGGCATCCATCGACCCGAATGCCGCGATGTACTCGTCGGCCCGGGCGTCGTAGGGGGTCGCAGTCATCGGTCGAGACTACGGCGCGAGGTCGTCGCCGATCCGCCCGGCCACGCGGGGCCGCGGCCCGTGTCCCCGGGGCGAGGGCGCAGGTGACGGGAGGAGACGGGGGGAGGGGAGGATGGGTCCCGCGTCGTCGGTCCTCCGCCGTGGATCGCCCTCCGCTGCCGGGCACGGGGCCGGCAGGGGCTCAGGACCGGGCGACCCGCGCGGCGATGTCGCTGCGGTACTGCCCGCCCTCGAGCCCGATGCGCTCCAGCCCGGCGTACGCGGCCGCGCGCGCCTCGGCGAACGTGGTGCCGGTCGCCACGACGCTGAGCACGCGCCCGCCCGTCGCGACGAGCTCGCCGTCGCGGTCGGCGGTGGCGGCGTGGGCGACGTGCACGCCGTCGACCTCCTCGGCCTCGTCGAGACCGGTGAGCACGCGATCCGTGAGCGGCGCCTCGGGATAGCCCTCGCTGGCCAGCACGACCGTGACGGCCGTGGCGTCGGCGAAGGCGGGGCGCGGCTGATCCTCGAGCGTGCCCGAGGCGGCGGCCAGCAGCAGGCGCGACAGGGGATCGACCAGGCGCGGCAGCACGACCTGCGTCTCGGGGTCGCCGAAGCGGGCGTTGAACTCGATGACCTTCACGCCCTGCTCGGTGAGGATGAGTCCGGCGTAGAGCAGTCCGATGAACGGGGTGCCCTCGGCATCCATCTGCCGGATGACGGGCTCGGCGATCTCGCGCGTGACCTGGGCGACGAACTCGTCTTCGCCGCCGAAGCGCTCGCTCAGCCACGGCAGGGGCGAGTACGCGCCCATGCCGCCGGTGTTCGGGCCCTCGTCGCCGTCGCGCAGACGCTTGAAGTCCTGCGCGGGGCTGAGCGGGGCCACGTGGTCGCCGTCGCTGAGGAAGAACAGCGACACCTCGGGGCCCGAGAGGAACTCCTCGATCAGCACGGCCCCGGTGGGGAGGTAGTCCCCGGCGTGGGCGATCGCGGCATCGCGGTCGGACGTGACGATCACGCCCTTGCCCGCGGCCAGGCCGTCGGCCTTGACCACGTAGGGCGCGCCGAACTCGTCGAGGGCCGCCTCGACGGCGGCGGCATCGTGCGCGCGCACCGAACGACCGGTGGGCACGCCCGCGGCATCCATGATGCGCTTGGCGTAGGTCTTGGAGCCCTCGAGCTGGGCCGCGGCCTTGCCGGGGCCGAACACCGGGATGCCGTGCGCGCGCAGCGGATCGGCGACGCCCGCGACCAGCGGCGCCTCGGGACCGACCACGACGAGGTCGATCGCCTCGGCCTTGGCGAAGGTGAGCACGGCCGTGGAGTCGAGCGGATCGAGGTCGACCAGGTGCGCCTCGCGAGCGATGCCGGCGTTGCCGGGGGCGGCGAAGATCGCGTGCGACTCCTCTTCGGAGCGCAGGGCGAGGATGATGGCGTGCTCGCGCGCGCCCGAACCGAGGACCAGGATTCTCACGCGGCCAGCCTATCGACCGCGCGGTCGGGGCCTCGGCGCGGACACCACGCAGGAGTTCCGTGGTCGCATCCCCGTCGTCTCTGATCCCGGGGCTCTCCGACCGCTGCATCTCCTGCGTTCTGTCGCGCGGCGCGCCGGTTCCCGGCCCCGGGGCGGTCCGCTTCGGGCCGCCCCTGATGGTCGACCGCGGCGACGGCGACCACCACGCGTTTGACACGACGCAGGAACTCCGGACGGGCGCCGGCCAGCCGAAGGCCTCCGGCGCTCCCGGAACCGCGGAAGTCCTGCGTTGCGTCCCGCCGGCCGACCGACGGGGGCGGCGAGTAGCGTGGATGCCATGCCTCCCCGCCGCATCGAGACCGGAGACGGACGCGCGGCGCTCGCCGCGGTCGCCGCCGGAGACGCCCCGCGCGCGGCGACGGCCACCGCCGTGCGCTACCTGCTTCAGCTGATGGTCGAGAAGGCGCCGGGCAATTCCGTGGAGATGCGGGTGCCCCCGTTCGGGGCCGTGCAGGTCATCGAGGGTCCGCGGCACACGCGCGGCACCCCGCCCAACGTCGTCGAGACCGACGCGGCCACCTGGATCGCCGTTGCGACGGGCCGTGAGCACTGGGCGGATGCCGTGACCGCCGGCCGCATCGTGGCCTCCGGCGTGCGCGCCGACCTCAGCGCACTGCTCCCGCTGCGGCCGTAGCCCGGGTCGCGGTATCCGCAGCTCTCCGCCGACATCGCACGATCCGCGCGAGATGACACGGTGGAGCCGGGCAACGTCGGGTCATCTCGCGCGGAACGTGTGATCTCGAGCGGTCGTCGGCGGCCGGGCAGGCAGGGGTGAGCCCGCGCGCGTCAGCGCCGGACCGGGTCTCCACCACCGCTGAGGAAGCGCTCGAGGTCGCGGCGCGTGGGAGCGGCCTCCCAGTCGCCCGGAACGAGGCAGGCCATCGCGCCGCAGGCATTGGCACGGATCAACGCGTCCGGGACGTCGAGGCCCTCGAGGTGGGCGCTGAGGTATCCCGCGACGAAGGCGTCGCCCGCGCCGACGGTGTCCACCGGGTCGATGGCGAAGCCGAGAGCCTCGGTGACGCCGTCGGCGGTGAAGACCGCCGCGCCGTCGGGCCCTCGTTTGACGACGACCTGCTGGACGCCGTCGTCGAGGAGCGATTCCGCGGCGTCCGTCGACATCAGGGCGAACTCCTCGACGCCGCCGAACACGAGGGTGGACCGTTCGGCGATCTCGCGCAGGACCGGACCGGCGACGTCGGGCGAGGCGAGGGCCGAGCGGTAGTTGACGTCGAAGGAGACCGGAACGCCGGCGGCGCGGGCGCGCTCGACCGCGGAGAGCACGGCGGCGCGAGCGGTGTCGGACAGCAGGGGGGTGATGCCCGTGACGTGCAGCAGATCGGCGTCTTCGATCCATCCCGGTGGGACGTCGGGGGGTGCCAGGCGCGAGCCGGCCGAACCGCGGCGGTAGTAGTGCACGGCGGTGGATGCCGCGGACGGGCGCTCTTTGAGCATGAGGCCCGTCGGCGCCTCGGGGTCGACGATCGCGCGCACCTCGAGGCCCTCGCCGCGGAGCTCGCGCCCGATGCGCTCGCCGAGGGGATCGTCGCCGACGCGGCCGAGCCAGGCCGCGTCGACACCCAGACGGCCCAGGCCCACGGCCACGTTGCTCTCGGCCCCGCCGATGCCGAGGGCGAGCCCCGCGGCATGGCGGAGCGACCCGATCTCGGTCGTTCGGGCGAGTGCCATCGTCTCGCCGAGGGTGACGACGCGGCTCACGGATGCCGCCCCGCGAGGGTGCTCGCTCCCGCGCACACGGCGACGAACCGTGCGGCTCGCTCGCGGAGCGCGCCGAGGTCGCCTCCGTGGAACGCATCGCCGAGCAGGGGGCCGCCGACGCTGACCGCCACGGCGCCCGCGGCGAGCCACGCGGCCGCGCTGTCGGCATCCACCCCTCCCGACGGGACCACGGCGATGTCGGGGAACGGGCCGCGGAGGTCCTTCAGATAGCCGGGACCCACCTGACCGGCGGGGAACACTTTGACCGCCGAGGCGCCCGCCGACCACGAGGCGAAGAGCTCGGTGGGGGTCAGGCCCCCGGGGACGATCGGCATGCCCGCGGCGACCGCGCGCTCGACCAGGGCGGTCGAGGTGATGGGGGTGACGACGTAGTCGGCGCCGACGGCGATGGCCCGCTCGAGCTGGTCGAGGGTCGTGACCGTGCCGATGCCCAGGTCGCCGTCGAACGACGCACGCAGCTGTGCGAAGACGTCGAAGGTGCCCGGGGTGGTGAGCGTGAGTTCGACGCTCTGCACGCCCGCGTCGGCCAGGGCGGCCAGGACGGGCGCGTAGTCCGACGCGGCGGAAGCCCGGGCGACGACGACGAGCCTCGACGAAACGGTGCGGGACGGAAGTTCACCAGTCATGGACGGTCCCATCGAGCAGGCGGTTCACCGGCAGGTAGGCCTTCGTGTACTCGAACGCACCGGCGGCCTCTTCGTCGAGTTCGACGCCCAGACCGGGCTGATCGCCCGGGTGAAGGAAGCCCTTGTCGAAGGTGAACGACGTGCGGAACACCTCGAGCGTCTGCTCGTTGTGCGGCATGTACTCCTGGATGCCGAAGTTGTGGATCGCCAGATCCAGGTGCAGGGCGGCGGCCATTCCGACGGGCGAGATGTCGGTGGGCCCGTGGATGCCGGAGCGGATGCCGTAGATCGCGGCGAAGTCGAGCAGCTTCTTCATCGCGGTGATGCCGCCGGTGTGGGTGACGGCCGAGCGCACGTAGTCGATCAGCCGCTCGGTGATGAGCGTCTGGTAGTCGTACACGGTGTTGAACACCTCGCCGATCGCGAGCGGCGTCGTGGAGTGCTGGCGGATGAGGCGCAGCGCGGTCTGGTCCTCGCCGGGCGTGGCGTCCTCGAGCCAGAAGAGATCGTAGGGTTCGACGTCCTTCGCGAACCGCGCGGCCTCGATCGGCGTCATGCGGTGGTGGCCGTCGTGCAGGATGCGCAGGTCGGTGCCGAATTCCTCGCGGATCCTCGCGAACACCCCGGGCATGTGGTTGCGGTACTGGCGGGTGTCCCAGGTCTCCTCGGCGGGGCGGTCGCCCGATCGCTTCGCCGGTTCGTAGTCGTACCGGACGCCGGGGCCCGCGGCCGAGACGCCGTAGATCTGCCCGAGGCCGGGGACGCCCGTCTGCACGCGCACGGCGGTGAAGCCGAGCTCGCGGTAGCCGGTGATGGCGTTGGAGAGGGCGGCGGAATCGGTGCCCGAGGCGTGGGCGTAGACGCGCACACCGTCGCGGCTCGCACCTCCCAGCAGCTGGTAGAGCGGCATCCCGGCCTTCTTGGCCTTGATGTCCCACAGCGCCATGTCGACGGCGGCGATCGCGGCCATGGTGACGGGCCCGCGTCGCCAGTAGGCGCCGCGGTAGAGGTACTGCCAGGTGTCTTCGATGCGGTCCTCGTCGCGCCCGATGAGCATCGAGGCGAGGTGGTCGGAGAGGTACGACGCGACGGACAGCTCGCGACCGTTGAGGGTGGCGTCCCCCCATCCGACGACGCCGTCTCCGGTGACGATCTTGAGGGTGACGAAATTGCGGCCGGGGCTCGTGACGATGACGTCGACGGAGGCGATGCTCATGCGGGGATCTTCCGGATCGAGGGCGGGGGAGGGAAGCCGGGCGGGTTCGCCCTCACCAACCCCCCCGGGTGCGGGAGCCGGGACACCGGCCCCCGCGGATCACATCGCGGAGCGCGGATCCGTCAGATCGCGGCCGGTCCACTCGGGGGCGATGATCGCCGCGACCAGCGCCGAGGCCGTGAACACGCCCATCAGCACCATGATCGGAACGATGCTGCCGGTGGCCGCGGCCACCCACGCGGCGGCGACGACGGGGCCGACGCCGGTGGCGATGATGGCCGCGATCTCGCGCACCATCGCGGTGAGGGTGTAGCGGTTGCGGGCGCCGAAGATCTCCGGGATCGAGATGTTCTCCATGGATGCCAGGCCCAGCACCGCGATGTTGTGGATCAGCGCGTAGCCCACGAAGATCCAGCCGACCTCGCGCGAGTTGATCAGCAGCAGGGTGGGCACGATGAGCAGCAGCGACAGTGCCGACATCACGATGTACATGCGGCGACGGCCGAACCGGTCGCCGAGCCAGCCCACGACCGGGATGGTGATGAAGCCGAGGAGCGAGGAGACGATGACCACCTCGGGGCCGACCTCCTTCGAGATCGCGAGCGTGATCGTGATGAACGAGATGAGGTACGTCTGCACGATGCCCGAGTTGCCGGCCTGGCCGAAGCGCAGGAAGAACGACACGAGCACGGCCTTGAGCGGCTTCTTCTGCAGCGACTCCAGCGTGCGGATGTCGTTGGTCTCGGTGGCGACCTTGTGCAGTTCGGCGCGGGAGAGGGCCTTGCCGTCGACGACGTCGGTGCGCTCCTCGAAGACGGGGCTCTCCTTGAGGTTGAAGCGCACCCACAGGGCGAAGAGCATGATGACGGCGCTGCCGATGAAGGGGATGCGCCAGCCCCAGGCGATGACGTCGCTCTCCATCATCACGGCGAGCAGGATCGCCCAGATGCCCGAGGCGAACAGCGTCCCGCAGTTCGTGCCGAGGGCGACGAGCGAGGCGACGACGCCGCGGCGGTTGTCGGGGGCGTACTCGGCGAGCATGACGCCCGCGCCCGAGATCTCGGCACCGGCGCCGAAGCCCTGCGCCAGGCGCAGCACGACGAGGAGGATCGGGGCCAGGATGCCGACCTGGTCGTACGTGGGCAGGAACCCGATGAGGGTGGTCGCGGCGCCCATGAGCAGGATCGTGTAGAAGAGCACCTGCTTGCGGCCGACCTTGTCGCCGATGCGGGCGAAGAAGAACGCGCCGACGGGACGGGCCACGTAGCCGACGCCGTAGGTGGCCATGGCGAGCACGACGGCCATGGCCGCGTCGCCGCCGGCGAAGAACACCTGGCTGAACACCAGGGCCGCGGCCAGCGAGTACAGCTGGAAGTCCATGAACTCCAGCGCCGTGCCGAGCCAGCCCGAGACGGCGGCGCGGACGAGGTCGCCCATCGACCTCTTGGCGACGGGTGGGGGCGTCGACGAATCGACGCCGGTGGCGGGGGTGCTGCTCATCGGATTACTCCTTCGTAGGGATGCGTAGCGGAATCGCTGGGTGGTGTCGGGGATGTTCGGGGCGCTCAGAGAGCGAGGAGCACCTTGGCGGACGCCGAGGAGTCCCGGGCCGTCGCGAAGGCGGCGACCGCATCGGAGGCGGGGATGACGTGCGAGACGACGGCGTCGAAGGCGTCGGTGGAGGCGAGCAGGGCGATGGCATCGTCGATCTCGGTCGAGAAGCGGAACGCCCCGCGCAGCGTCAGCTCCTTGGCCAGCAGCGGCGCGAGGTTGACGCCGAGATCGGCGTCGGGGAGCATCCCCACCTGCACGACGGTGCCGGCGCGCCGCGCCGCCCGCACGGCCTGCGTGAGCGCGACGCCCACCCCGGAGCACTCGAAGACGACGTCGAACGACTCGGGGTCGATGGCGTCGGTGCCCACGAGGAAGGTCTCGCCCGCCCCCAGCGCGCGGGCGCGCTCGAGGGGCTCGGGCCGCACGTCGCTCGCGCCGACCACGGCGGCTCCCGCGTGCACGGCGGCCGCCGCGACGAGCAGGCCGATGGGTCCCGCGCCGATCACGAGCGGCCGGCGGCCGGTGAGGTCGCCGGCCAGCGACACGGCGTGCAGCGCGACCGCGAGCGGCTCGGCCAGCGCGGCGCGCTCGAGCGGCAGCCCCTCGGGGAGCACGCGGATCATGTGGTCCTCGACGACGAGCAGCTCGGCGGCCGCTCCCTGGCGGTGCGGGAAGCCCGCCGCGCTGCCGAGGTAGTCGCCCCCGGCGCGCAGGTGCGGGCGGTCCTCGAGGCCCGCGACCGCGGGGCCGAAGCGCGCCGGGTGCACGGTCACGGGGGTGCCCGGCGCGAGGCGTCCCGACGGGTCGAGGTCGACCTCGGCCGACAGCTCGTGCCCGGGCGTCAGCGGCTCGCGCACGGCGTACTCGCCGTTCTTGCCGTGGAAGTAGTAGTGCAGGTCCGACCCGCAGATGCCGACGTAGCGCACCCGCAGGCGCACCTCGCCGGTGCGGGGCTCGGGAGCGGGGCGGTCTTCCCAGCGCACGTCTTCCGCGCCGTGTATCGCGAGAAGCTTCATCGCGTCTCCTTCTTCTTCGTGCGCCCTCCGGGGCGCGGTGTCGTCATGCGCCCCGCAGGGCGCGGGTGCTCAGGGGAGGGTGGGGGCCAGGACCGTGGATGCCGACAGGCTGTCGGCGATCGCGCTGTCGACCCCGCGCTGCACGATCGTGTCGAGCAGGTCGCCGACTCTGTCCACGAAGGCGGTGCGGTGAGCGAGGTCTTCGCCGAACAGGTGCAGGTCCACGATCGCGCGGGCGGCGAGATCGCGGCCGCCGCGCACGGCGACGGCGGTCAGGCGCTCGCGCGCCGGGTCGGTCATGGCGGCGGCGTGCGGGCCCGGGTCGAATCCGGTCGGCGGGGCGATGCACGCGAGGTAGGCGGCGACGGTGAGCGCGATGAGGTGGGGGAACTCGCCCCGGTCGAAGGCGTCGGCCACCGGGCCCGGGATGCGCTGACCGAGCTTGACCGAGCCGTCGGAGCCGACCTGGCTCGTGCGGTGCCCGAGCGCGCTGTTGCCCCAGCGCGAGAAGAGGTCACGCTCGTACTGCCCGATGTCGACCCCGGCGGGGGCGACGACCGAGGGCTCGTACTCGTGGCGGAGCACGGCAGCCGCAGCCGCCTCGACCTCGGCGAGGCCGATGGCATCCGGGATCGTGGGGGCGCCGCGGAGTGCGCCGAGGTAGGCGATGAGGGAGTGCGTGCCGTTGAGCAGGCGCACCTTGAGCAGTTCGTACGCCGACACTTCGTCGGTGAACACCGCGCCCCCGGCTTCCCACGCGGGTCGGCCCCCGGCGAAGCGGTCCTCGACCGCCCACATCGTGAAGGGCTCGGCGGGGACCGGGACCTCGTCGCGCACCCCGAGCAGCGCGCCGACGCGATCCGTCAGCTCCGCGGTGGTGGAGGGGACGATGCGATCGACCATGCTCGAGGGGAACGTCACGGCCCGATCGAGGTAGGCCAGGGTGTCGGCGGCCTCGGCGGCGGGCAGTTCGTGGAGGAACGCGCGCACGAGCCTCTCGGTGTGCGAGCCGTTGGAGAGCAGGTTGTCGCAGCTGAGGATCGCGATCGGCTCCCCGCCCCCGGCGGCGCGGCGCTGCAGGCCGCGGGCGAGCTGACCGATGCTCGAGCGCGGGTCGCCCCCGCGCAGATCGGCGGCGACCAGCGGATCGGCCACGTCGAGGCGCTGGGTCGACGGCGAGAAGCTGTAGCCGTTCTCGGTGACGGTCAACGTCGCGATGCGGATGCGCGGGTCGGCGAGGTCGGAGACGACGCGGGTGGGGTCGTCGGCGGCGACATAGGAGTCGGTGTGCACGCCCGGGACGGTGAGCGTCGTCCCCTCGGGGGAGACGGTGGCGACGGAGTACAGGTGATCCTGCGCGTGCAGGGCGTCGACGACGCGACGCGAGCGGGAGGCGACGCCCACGATCCCCCAGTCGCCGCCCGCGGCCCGCAGGGCGGCGGCGGTGTACACGGCCTGGTGCGCGCGATGGAAGCTGCCGAGACCCAGGTGCAGGATGCCGGCGCCCGACGGTGCGGCGGGCACGGGCACGGGCAGCGTCGCGCCGCGGCGGAGGCGGGCGCTCACTCGGGCGCCCCCGTCGACGCGGCGGGGCTCGACCGGGGGAGATCGTCGATGATCGGCATGCAAGCAGTGTGCATTGCTTGTACAAACTTGTCAACAGTTTTCAGGTCGGCATGCACGATGATGGAACGACAGCGGCGAGGGGGTGGGGATGGCGGCGAATCTCACGGAGGTGGCGCGTCACGCGGGTGTGTCGATCGCCACGGCCTCCCGCGCGTTCGGCGAGCCCGATCGTCTGGCCCCGGCCACCCTCGAGCGCGTGCGTCGGGCGGCGGCGGAGCTCGGTTACGCCACGCCGCAGGCGGCGGTCGGCACCCGCACGATCGGGGTGGTGGTCCCGGATGCCGCCAACCCCGTGTACGCGACGCTACTCAAGGCCATCCAGGGGCAGGCGTGGCACGGGCGCCACCGCATCGTGCTCTTCGACGCCGACGAAGACCTGCGTCGCGAGCGCGAGTCGATAGAACTCGGCCGTCGGATGGACGGCCTCCTGCTGTGCTCTCCCCGTCTGCCGGAGGCGGAGGTGCTGGCGCTGGTGGGCGACACCCCGCACGTCGTGATCAACCGCCTGCTCCGCGGCGCCGTGTGCATCGTGATGGATGCCGAGCGCGGTCCGACGCAGGCGGTCGAACACCTCTCCGCCCTCGGGCACGGCCACATCGCCTACGCCTCGGGCCCGCACGGCTCGTGGGCCGACGAGCAGCGCGCCGACGCGGTCGCGCGTGCGTGCGAGCGCTTCGGAATCCGCCTGTCACGGTTGAGCAACCACGCCGCCTCCATCCAGGGCGGTCGCGCCGGTGCTGCGGCCGCCGTCGCGAGCGGCGCCACCGCCGTCATCGCCTACAACGACCTCGTGGCTCTCGGTCTCGAGGCGGGCATGGCCGAGCTCGGGCGGGTGTGTCCCGAGGACGTGAGCATCGTCGGCATCGACGACATCGACCTGGCGGGCGCCGTCACGCCGAGTCTGACCACGGTGCGCATGCCGATCGCGCGCTCGGGCGCCCTCGCGGTCGACCTGCTCCTGCAGGCCATGGTGGGCGCGGCGCCCCTCGACGAGACCGTGCTGCCCTCGCAGCTCATCGTGCGCAGCTCGACCGCCCCGCCCCGCCCCGCCGCTCCCTGATCGCGGCGTCGACACCGCCGTCGGCGAGCGGATGCCGTGGGTAGGGCGTACCGGCGTCGGGGTCCGGCGTCCGGCGCCCCGCGCGGGCGGACGTGCCGTCGACGAGGGCGGTGTTTCGACGCCGAGGAAGGCGACCCGCGACGGCGTCCACGGTGGGAGAATGGGCGTATGGACGAGCAGCCCGACACCGGACGACAGGTCCCCGTCCGCGACGAGATCCAGACGGTCACCGTGCGGCGCGCGCCCAAGTACGGCGTCTTCCTGGCCGCGGGGGCGTTCGTCGGCATCCTCGTCGCCCTGATCCTCACCGTCACGATCGACGGCACCGATGTCAGCCCGTACACGCAGGTCGTCTACTCCGACCTGCAGGTCTTCGGTTTCACGGCCCTCATCTGCATCGTGGCGGGCGTCGCGCTCGCCGGGATCGTGGCGCTGATCTTCGAACGCACGGTCGGCGGCCGCACGCGCCAGGTCGTCGTCGACCACGAGCAGCACGGCCTCTGACCGCCCCCTCCGCGCGTCGCGCTCACCGCGTCCTCGCGTGGCCTCCGTTCACGCCAGTTCCGCGATGATCGGGTGGATGGCGGAGTCGAACGCCGCGACGTCACCGCGCAGGCCGTCGGTCACCGCGACGGTGAGCGATCCGATCCACCACACCCCGCGCTGAGCGAGCGGCAGCACCTGCACGTTCAGCTCGAAGGAGTGGGCGCGTCGGCCCACCGCGCGCTCGTGCGCGGCGATCGCGCTCGCGTACGCCCGGTACGCCACCCCGGGCCGCGCCGCGGAGTCCCGCGCGTACCGGTCGTGCGCGAGGCGGGCGAAGTCGACCGCGTCGGCGGCGTGACCGGCGATCGCCTCGCGGAGGGCATCGGCGCCCTCGACCGGGAGGGCCACCAGCGTGTCGAAGCCGTCGACCAGCTCGAGCGGCACGGGCGAGGGATGGGCCTGCGGCTCCACGGTCATGGCCCAGTACCGGCGCCACTCGCGCTCGAGCTGCGCGTGCGCGGCATCCGCCCGTTCGGAGAGGAGCGGGGGCGGGACGCGGCGCAGCGACGGCAGCTCCTCCGGCGACCGGATGCCGATCACCTGGCGCAGGTAGAGCGCGACGAGCACCGGTTGCGCCGCGTCCTCGCGGATCACCCACTCCGGCTGACCGCCCGTCATGGCGTCATTGTAAAGAGACGGAGGCCGGCGCGGATGGGGCCTTGCGTCGGCCGAGAGGAGATTCGGGGAGCGGGGGATGCCGTGGCCTCGGCCGGTGCGCCCGTCGCGGGATCTCCTCCGCTCGCCGTCGCTACTCGTCGCCGCCGGCTCGTCGCGGCGCTCGGCCCCGCGACACTCGCGCGCGTCCACCCGGGTAGTCTGTTGCGGTGGCCTCCGCTCCCCACGAAAACCCCTATTCCGCTGCCGGCGTCGATACCGCCGCCGGAGATCTCGCCGTCGAACTGATGAAGTCGGCCGTGCGGCGCACGCACGGGCCCGAGGTCCTCGGTGGTGTCGGCGGCTTCGCCGGCCTCTTCGACGCCTCCGCCCTGCGTGACTACGCCCATCCGCTGCTCGCGACGAGCACCGACGGCGTCGGTACCAAGGTCGCGATCGCGCAGGCGATCGACAAGCACGACACGATCGGCGAAGACCTCGTCGGCATGGTCGTCGACGACATCGTCGTGGTCGGCGCGCGCCCGCTCTTCATGACCGACTACATCGCGTGCGGCAAGGTCGTGCCCGAGCGCATCGCCGACATCGTCGCCGGCATCGCGCGCGGCTGCGCCATGACGGGTACCGCGCTCGTCGGGGGCGAGACCGCCGAGCACCCCGGGCTCCTGGGCGTCGACGACTACGACGTCGCGGGAGCGGCGACCGGTGTCGTCGAGGCCGACCGCGTGCTGGGCGCCGACCGCGTGCGTCCCGGCGACGTGGTACTGGCCCTCGCGTCCAGCGGCCTGCACTCCAACGGCTACTCGCTCGTGCGCCACATCATCACCGGTGCGGGCATCGCCTACGGCGCGGCGTCGGCCGAGCTCGGCGGCACGTGGGGCGAGGCCCTTCTCGAGCCGACCCGCCTCTACACCTCGCCGCTGCTGCGCCTCCTCGACGACGGGGCGGTGGGTTCCGGCATCCATTCGCTGAGCCACGTCACCGGCGGCGGCATCGCGGCGAACCTCGCGCGCGTCCTGCCGCGCGACGCCTGGGTCGATCTCGACCGCTCCACGTGGAGCCCCTCGCCGGTGTTCCGCGTGCTCGCCGACATCGGCGGACTCGAGCTCACCGCGACCGAGGGCACGTGGAACCTCGGCATCGGCTTCCTCGCCGTCGTCGCCCCCGAGATCGCGGATGCCGCGACCTCGGCGCTGCAGGCCGACGGCATCGCCACCTGGCAGGTGGGCGTCGTCCGCGACGGCACCCGCCCCGAGGGCGAGTACGAACAGGGCGCGAAGGGCGTCGACGGAGGCGCCGTGCGTCTGGTCGGAACCTACGCGGATGCCGGTGCGCCGGCGGACGGAGCGATCTAACACCCCATGTGCGGCATCGTCGGCATGGCCGGGCAGGGCTCGGTCAACCAGGAGATCTACGACGCGCTCCTGCTCCTCCAGCACCGGGGACAGGATTCCACCGGCATGGCCACGGCCGAGGCGAGCGGGGTGTTCCACATCCACAAGGCCCGCGGTCAGGTGCGCGAGGCCTTCCGCACGCGCGACATGCGCGCCCTCCTCGGCGACATCGGCCTCGGGCACGTGCGCTACGCCACCAAGGGCACGGCATCCAGCGAAGAAGAGGCGCAGCCCTTCTACGTCAACGCGCCCTACGGCATCGTGCTGGTGCACAACGGCAACCTCACCAACACGCGCGAGCTGACCAGCGAGCTGTTCCACAAAGACCGCCGCCACCTCAACACCAGCAGCGACACCGAGCTGCTCGTGAACATCCTGGGCTCGGAGCTGCAGTCCGAGATCACGGGGCCCGACCTCGACCCGGCCCAGGTGTTCCGCGCGGTGAGCCGGGTGCACGAGCGCGTCGAGGGCTCGTACGCCTCGATCGCCCTGATCGCCGGTTACGGTCTGCTGGCGTTCCGCGATCCGTTCGGCATCCGTCCCCTCATCCTGGGCAAGCGTTCCGCGGCCCAGGTCCCCGGTGGCGAGCCGCGCGACGAGTACATCGTCGCCTCCGAGTCGCTCGTGCTCGAGAACGGCGGCTTCGAGGTCGTACGCGACGTGCTCCCCGGCGAGGCGGTGTTCGTCACCCTCGACGGCACGCTGCACTCGCAGCAGTGCGCCGCGAACCCCACGCTGGCCCCGTGCTCGTTCGAGTACGTCTACCTGGCCCGTCCCGACTCGGTCATGAACGGCGTCTCGGTGTACGAGACGCGCCTGCGCATGGGCGAGCGCCTGGCCGACACGGTGGCGAAGTACACCCCCGCCGGCGCGATCGACGTGGTCATGCCGATCCCCGATTCCGCTCGCCCGGCGGCGATGCAGGTGGCTCGCAAGCTCGGCATCGAGTACCGCGAGGGCTTCTACAAGAACCGCTACGTGGGTCGCACCTTCATCATGCCCGGACAGGCCGTGCGCAAGAAGAGCGTGCGCCAGAAGCTCAACGCCATGTCGACGGAGTTCCAGGGCAAGAACGTGCTGCTCGTCGACGACTCGATCGTCCGCGGCACCACGAGCCGCGAGATCATCCAGATGGCCCGGGATGCCGGTGCCAAGAGCGTGACGTTCGCCTCGGCCGCGCCGCCGGTGCGCTACCCGCACGTCTACGGCATCAACATGCCCTCGCGTCACGAGCTGGTGGCGCACGGGCGCACCATCCCCGAGATCGCCGAAGAGCTGGGGTGCGACTACCTCGTCTACCAGGAGGTCGACGACCTGAAAGCGGCGATCATGGAGGGCACCGACCTGGTCGACCTCGACATGAGCTGCTTCGACGGCCGGTACGTCACGGGGACGGTGTCGGAGGAGTACCTCGCCTGGGTCGAGGGCAGCCAGGAGTCTTGACCCGCCGCGCGGCGGGGACGATCGCGCTGGCCGCGACGGCCGTGATCCTGCTGGCGTTGACGCTGCGCATCGCCGTGGCGTCACTGTCGCCGCTGATCGTCGTGATCGGTCGCGACTTCCCCCTGCCGGCGGCGGTGATCGGCCTGATCGGGATGGCCCCACCCGTCGCCTTCGCGCTGGCGGGGATGGGGGCGCCGGCGATCGAACGCCGACTCGGCCTCGAGCGGTCGGTGCTGGCCGCGGCCGTCGTCGCGGCCGCCATGCTGGCCCTGCGTGCGGCGGCCGTCGACGCCGGGACGCTGCTGGCGGCGACCGCGGGGGTGTTCGCGGCCGTCGGCGTCGCCAACGTGCTGATCCCGGCCGTGGTGAAGAAGTACTTCCCCGGCCGCATCGGCCTCATGACCACGGTGTACTCCACGACGATGGCGGTGGCGACCTTCACGCCGCCGCTGGTCGCCGTACCCCTGGCCGAGGCGGTCGGCTGGCGCGGGTCGTTCGCCACGTGGGCGGTCGTGGCCGTCGCCGCGGTGGTCCCGTGGGTCGCGATGAGCCTGCGCTCCCGTGCCTCGCGGGTCGACGCCGTCGACGAACCGCGCACGTCGGTGCTGGCTCGCGTCGTGCGCGTGCCGCAGGCGTGGGCGCTCGTGGCGACGTTCGCCGTGAACGCCTCCGTCGCCTACGGCCTGTTCGCGTGGTTGCCGCCGCTGCTGATCGACGTGGCCGGCGTCGGTGAGGCGGAGGCCGGGGGCCTGCTCGCGCTCTTCTCCTTCATGGGCCTGCCCGTGTCGTTGATCGTGCCCCTGCTGGTGCAGCGCCTCGGCCGGACGACGCCGTTCTACGCGATCGCCCTCGTGGCGGGACTCGCCGGGGCGGCGGGGCTGCTGATCGCCCCGGAGGCGGCGACCGTGTTGTGGGTCGTGCTGATCGGCATCCCGCCGCTGTTCTTCCCGATGGTGCTCGTGTTGTTCGGCCTGCGCACGCGCACGCACGAGACGGCCGTGGCGCTCAGCGGACTTGTTCAGAGCGCCGGGTACGCCCTCGCGGCGCTCATGCCGCTGGCGATCGGTGTCACGCACGAGATCACGGGCGGCTGGACGGCGGCGCTCGTGCTGCTCGGACTCGCCGTCGCCGCCGTGATCCCCGCGGGCATCGTCGTCGCGCGCCGCGAAACGATCGAGGACGCCTGGGAGAGGCGCACGGGTCGCAGGTGGGCGGACTGACACGGCGGGCCGTGACCGGTGGCCCCCGACGGCTGCGGACGTCCCCGGCACGAGCGAACGGCGGTGACGCTCAGGTCACCGCCGTTCGGCGTCTCGGGTCCACGAAGACCGCGTCCGCTGCGACGGGGCCCGGGGGCGCCCACGCTCGCGGGGAGGCGAAAGGCGTCAGGCCTTCTCGTCTTCGTACTCGTCGCTGTACTGGTCGGCCCACTTGTCGACGTACGCGTCTTCACCCGGTTCGGGTGCGCCCAGTTCGCGCTCGAGAGCCGAGTAGTTCACCGAGTAGGTGTCGTACTTCAGCTCACGGGCGATCTTGGTGTTCTTCGCCTTCTGACGGCCACGCCCCATGCGAGACCCCCTCACGATCGACGTCGAGGGCCGCGCTGTGGGCCCTGCGTATTGCGGTTCCGGACCGAGCCGGTAAGAGTAGCAGCCAGGATATCACGGTGGATTCGGGCCGAGCCGTCGAGCCACAGAGGGCCGCCCGACGCCGGCCGCGAGAGGAGCAGCATGACTGATCGATCCGACCCGAGTGCGACGGCGGGCGCGGTCATCGCGGGCGTGGTCCCGGGGCAGTCCCCGCGCGTCATCCGCGAGGCCGCCCGCTACGCCGCCCTGGCGCACGCGCCGCTGGTGGTCGCCCACGTCGACACCACGCGCTTCGTGGCGTTCGAAGACCCCGACGGGTACGTGCACTCCTCGACCGTCGACGTCGCGGGGGCGGCGTCGAAAGCCGCCCTCGACGAGGTGCGCCGGATGGCGTCGGAGACGCTCGCCGGCGACGCCGTCTCGTGGACCGTGCGCCAGGAGATCGGCGACCCGGCGCTGGCAATGATCCACCTCGCCGACGAGCTCGACGCCTCGCTGCTCGTGGTGGGCACCCGCAAGCGGGGACTGGGCGAGTCGCTGCGCGAGTTCCTGACCGGGTCGGTCGCCGCCCGCCTCACCCACCGCCAGCGCCGACCGGTGCTCGTGGTCCCCGTGGGGGAGCCGGCCGGCGCGGATGACGAGCTGCCGTGGGAGTGACGCCCTAACCGCGCATGGCCCGGGCGACGGCGTCGGACGCCTCGCGCAGTGCGCGCTCGATCTCGTCGACACCGGATGCCGCGAGCTCACCGCCGCGGGCCACGTGCGAGCGCAGTTCGGATCTCACGCGACCGCGGAACTCGGTGATCGCCGCGTCGGCGCGCGAGAGCTGCTCGCGGCTGCGCGAGCGCGGATCGTCGACCGGAGCCGCCTGCGCCTGCTCCCGCTCCCCGCGGGAGGCGGCGGCGAGGTCGGCCCGCAGGCTCCGCATCGCATCGCGTACGCTGCCGCGAACCTCGTCGGCGATGAGCCGGACGCTGTCGGCGAGGCCCGCCTGGATGCCTTCGAGGTCACCAGAGCGATCCGCGACCTCGGCGCGACCGGCATCCGTGATCTCGTAGACGGTCTTGCGGCCGTCGACGGTCTTGGTGACCAGCCCTTCTTCTTCGAGCTTGGCCAGGCGCGGGTAGATCGTCCCGGCCGAGGGGGAGTAGGTGCCCCCGGTACGCTCCGACAACGCCTGCATGAGGTCGTAGCCGTGGCGGGGAGCCTCGTCGAGGAGGCTCAGGATGTACAGGCGCAGGTCGCCGTGCGAGAAGACGGGGCTCATCACCATTCCTCCTCTCCGGCGAGTTCCTCGGGGCGCAGCCCCGAGATGCCACGACGCAGCACGGTGATCTCCCCCGAGACGGTGTTGGCGCGCACGTCGACGAAGGATCCCGCGAGGGTGCCGGTCGAACCGGTGAAGGTGGTGGGGCCGGAGCCCGAGCGCACCTGGCCGTCGATCTGCACGCGCCCGCTCACCGAGCGGGAGACGTAGGTGGCGGGCAGGGACCGGTCGAGCCGGATCGTGGCCGTGCCGCTGACCGAGTTGAGCGTGATCGACTGCGTCGGCCCGGTGGAGTCCACGAGCATGGCGCCCGAGACCGTGTCGATCGAGGCCTTGGTGATGCGGCCGGTGGCCGCGACGTCGCCCGAGACGCTGTTGGCGCTCAGGGCTCCTTCGAGTTCGCGTACCTGCACGTCGCCCGAGACCGCGTTCAGGTTCACGTCGCCGACGAGCCCGTCGACCATGATGTCGCCCGAGACGGTGTTGAGCTTGGCGTCGGTGCGCAGCCCCGACACGAGCGCGCTCGCGCTCACGATGCCGAGGGTCAGGGCGACGGTGCGCGGCACCGCGACGCTCACCTCCGCTTTGGGGCCGCCGGCGCCGAAGTTGCGGAACACCTCGAGGAAGTTGTCCCACCGCAGCTGCGGGTGGTCGATCTCGAGGCGGCCGTCGACCATCTCGATCCGGAGGTCTTTCACCGTGACGCCGTGCACCTCGATGCGGGCGTCGGGCTCATCGTGGGCGATGACGTCGACCTGTCCTCCGACGAGGCCGATCTTCAGTTCGCGCAGCGAGGCGATGTCGATGACACGCGTCTCGCCGGGGTGGACGATCCATTTCTCCATGGCTGGGGCTCCTCACTCGCGATATATCGCGTTGCATGCAGTATTGCGATATATCGCGAGTTCGTCAACCCATCGGGCTCGCCCCTCGGCGGGGGAGGCCGGGAGGCTCTCAGTCTCCGAGCCCGTCGAGGGACGGGTGGCGCGGAAACACGGATGCCGCGCCCTCGACGAGGACGCGGCATCCGGGGCGGGGAGACCCGCCGGGGGGTCGAGGCCGGCGCGCACCCGAAACGCGCCGCTCCTCGAGGGGGTCAGACGGGCTTGCGTCCGCTGATGAGGCGGAACAGCAGCACGATGAGGGCGATGAGGCCGACGATGATGGCGATCCACAGCAGGAAGTTCGCGGCCTGGCCGAGACCGCTGAAGATCGCGATGACGATCGCGGCGATGATGATGATGATCAGGAAGATGTTCATGGGGGGCTCCTTACTTCCCCGCGTGCAGACGCGGGACCTGGCGAGAATGTCACCCGCCCGCCTTCGTCGCACGGACGGCGGGGACGAGTGAACGTCATCCACCGTGCCACCCGGGGCGCGGCCGCCGCGCGGGGTTGACGGTGCCGGAAACGGGCTGGTAGCCGCGCCCGTTGTCAACCCGCGGACGCTCGCGGGTGAGCGGTCCTAGCGTCGGAGGCCCCGACGGAAGGAGCCGATCATGCCCCAGGGACGTGGGTCCAAGAGCCTCAAGGATCCCGAGATGTACGAGGAGCTGCGCACGCAGGGCGACTCGAAGGAGAAGGCCGCGCGCATCTCCAACGCGGCGGCCGCGCGGGGGCGCGAGGCTGTCGGCGAGAAGGGCGGTCACGCCGATAATTACGAGGATCGCACCGTCGACGAGCTGAAGAAGCGCGCGAGGGAACTCGGCATCACGGGGTACTCCGGCAAGAAGAAGGCGGAGCTGATCGAGCTGCTCCGCACCCACTGATCGATGGCGCGGCTCATCCGCGTCCGGCCCTATGAGGACCCCGGATACCGCCGGGTCCGCAGCGGGTCGGGCTTCCGTTTCGTGGACCACACGGGAGCCGCCGTTCCCGAGCGGGAGGCGCAGCGCGCGCGGGGGCTCGTGATCCCGCCCGCGTGGCGGGAGGTGTGGATCGCGACCGAACCCAACGCGCACATCCAGGCGGTGGGCACGGACGAGGCGGGGCGACGGCAGTACACCTATCACGCCGACTGGTCGAAGCGTCAGGACAAGGGCAAGTTCGCCCGTGCCCTGCAGCTCGCCGAGGCGCTCCCGCGTGCGCGGGCCCGGGTGACCCAGTCGTTGCGGCGCGCCGAGGCCGACCGCGAGCGCGTGCTCGCGGTGTCGTTCCGCTTCCTCGACCTCGTCGCGCCCCGCGTGGGCAACGCCCGCTACTTCGTCACGAACGGCAGTCGCGGTCTCACCACGCTGCAACGGCGGGATGCCGTGGTCGAGGGCGATCTGATCCGGCTGTCGTTCCCCGCCAAGAGCGGCAAGCGCGCCGAACTGTCGCTGCGCGATGCGGAGCTGGCATCCATCGTCGAGGAGCTCGCCCTCGGTCGCTCGCGCGCGCCCCTGCTGAGTTACCGACGCGGCCGACGCCGCGTTCCCCTCACCCCCGGAGACGTCAACGTCTACGTGCGCTCGCTCACGGGCGGACCCTTCAGCGCGAAGGACTTCCGCACGCTGCGGGGCACCATCCTCGCCGCTGAATCCCTCGCGAAAGCCGGGACGGTCGGGGGCAAGAACGAGCGGAAGAAGGCCGAGGTCGCCGCCGTCCGGTGCACCGCCGAGGCGCTCGGCAACACTCCCGCCGTGGCGCGGTCGAGCTACATCGACCCGCGGGTGTTCGCCCTGTACCGCAAGGGCCGCACGATGGACCTGGGCGGGTCGAAGGATGCCGCGATCAGGCGCCTGATCCTGGGGGAGTGACGCGCTCGCGGCGTAGGGTGGCGCGGTGAGCATATGGCGTGACCTGACGTCGGTGGCCGTCGGCGGGGCGATCGGCACGGCGGCGCGTGCGGGCCTCACCCTCGCGTTCGGCCACGACCTCGGCCCCGCGCTCGTCCCGCTGATCAACGTGGGGGGAGCCTTCGCGATCGGCATCTTGTTCGGGTGGCGCGCGCGGATGCCGGAATCCTCGCGCGCGCAGCGGGTGCAGCTGTTCCTGGGCACCGGGGTGCTCGGCGGCTTCACGACCTACAGTGCGCTCGCCGTCGAGTCGGCCGACCTCGCCTCGCTGTGGTGGGGCGTCGCGACGGTGCTGGCGGGGACCGCGGCCGCGTGGGGCGGAGTGCTCCTCGGGCGCGGGGGGAGGACGCGATGACCCCGCTGCTGTTCGTCGCCGTCGCCGCCGCGGGCGGCCTCGGCGCGGCACTGCGCTACGCCCTCGACGTCGCCGTCCGCCGGCGGACCGGGGAGCGGTTCCCCTGGGGCATCCTCGTCGTCAACCTCACCGGAGCGCTGGCGCTCGGCATCCTGAGCCCTCTGCCCGCCGACGAGGCGTGGCGCTGGATCATCGGCACGGGCCTGCTCGGGGGGTACACGACCTTCAGTGCCGTGGCGGTGACGACCGCGCTGCTCGCGGAGGAGGGTCGCACTCGCGCGTCGGTGTCGTACGGGGTGGTGTCGTTCGTGGGCTCGGTGCTCGCGGCCGCCCTGGGACTCTCGGTCGGCTCCCTGTTCTGACCCGCTCCGGACGCGCGGCCCGCATGGGATACTGGCCATTCGATACACCCCTGTATCGAATGGCGATCCCGGAGGATCCTTCGTGTCGTACCTGGCCGTTCTGAGCCTGAAGAACCGCGCCCTCATCGCCCTCGTCACGATCGTCGCGGCGATCTTCGGCGGGCTCGCGTTGACCAGCCTCAAGCAGGAGCTCATCCCCTCGATCGAGTTCCCCCAGCTCGCGGTCATCACGACCTACCCGGGCGCCTCGCCGGAGGTGGTCGAGGCCGACGTGTCCACCCCCATCGAGAGCGCGATCCGCGGGGTCGAGGGGCTGGAGTCGACCACGGCGACGAGCACCACGAACTCCTCGATCGTGTCGGCGTCGTTCACGTACGGCACCGACCTGGCCGGCGCGCAGCAGAAGATCCTCGCCGCGATCGCGCGGATCGACGACCAGCTCCCGGAATCGGCCGACACCACTGTCGCCTCGGCGAGCATCGACGACTTCCCCGTCATCCAGCTCGCCGTCACCGGCTACACCGACGCCGAGGCGACGCAGTCGGTGCTGCAGACGAGCGTCGTCCCCGCGCTGGAAGACGTCGACGGCGTCAACGGTGCGCAGATCGTCGGCGGCACGGGCCAGCGGGTGACCATCACCCCCGACGCCACGCGCCTCGGCGAGCGCGGCTTCAGTCAGCAGGCCATCACCGACGCCCTCGACGCGAACGGCGTCCTGTTCCCCGGTGGCTCGCTGACCGAGGCCGACCAGACCCTCACCGTGCAGACGGGCAGCAAGCTCACCAGTGTCGACGAGATCACCGCGCTTCCGCTCGTGCCCTCCGACGCCGCCCAGTTCGCGGCCGGTCGCACGACCATCGGCGACGTCGCCGCCGTCGAGCTGCAGCCCGACCCCGTCACGACCCTCTCGCGCGTCGACGGACAGCCCGCTCTCACGATCGCGGTCACCAAGCTCCCCGCCGCCAACACCGTCGACGTCTCGCGCGGGGTGCTCGCGGCTCTGCCCGACCTCGAGGCCTCCCTCGGTCAGGGTGCCACCTTCACCGTGGTCTTCGACCAGGCGCCGTTCGTGCAGCAGTCCATCGAGGCGCTCGCGCAGGAGGGCCTGCTCGGTCTCGTCTTCGCCGTCGTGGTGATCCTGGTGTTCCTGATGTCGGTGCGTTCGACGCTGGTGACCGCCATCTCGATCCCGACGAGCGTGCTCATCACCTTCGTGGGGCTCCAGGCCTTCGGCTACTCGCTGAACATCCTCACCCTGGGCGCCCTCACGATCGCGATCGGTCGCGTGGTCGACGACTCCATCGTCGTGATCGAGAACATCAAGCGTCACTACGTCGGCGACGCCGAGAAGATCCCCACGATCATCCGGGCGGTGCGCGAGGTCGCGGCCGCCATCACGGCATCCACGATCACCTCGGTGGCGGTGTTCCTCCCCATCGCCTTCGTGGGAGACGTCACGGGAGAGCTCTTCCGCCCGTTCTCCCTCACCGTGACCATCGCGATGGCCGCGTCGCTGCTGGTCTCGCTCACGATCGTGCCGGTCCTGGCGTCGTGGTTCCTCAAGCCCGGCAAGGTCGTGCGCGATGCCGCTGGCAACGCGATCGACCCCGAAGCCGCCGATGCCCCGCCGACGCGCCTGCAGAAGGCCTACGTGCCCGTGCTGAGCTGGACGATGAAGCACTCGTGGGTCACGCTGGGGCTCGCGGCGCTGATCATGGCCGGCACGTTCTTCTCGGCGGGATTCCTCAAGACGGACTTCCTCGGCGACTCCGGCCAGAACACCTTCACCGTCACGCAGAAGATCGGCTCGGCCCCGAGCGTGGATGCCGAGGACGCAGCGGCGCAGAAAGTCGAGGCCGTGCTGCTCGACACCGCGGGGGTGCAGACCGTGCAGACCTCGATCGGCTCGAGCGGTTCGGCCCTGCGCGACGCCTTCGCGGGCGGGGGGTCGGGCATCACGTACTCGATCACCTCGGAGTCCGGTACCGATCAGGTGGAGCTGCGCGAGCGCGTGCGCGCCGAGCTGGAGAAGCTCACGGATGCCGGTGAGATCGAGGTGGCCGGCTCGGGGGGAGGCTTCGGCTCCACCGACATCACGGTCGACGTGACGGCGCCCGACGGGCAGTCGTTGCAGCAGGCGAACGACGCCGTCGTCGCCGGTCTCGAGGGCCGCGAGGATGTCGGACAGGTGACCAGCAGCCTGTCGGCGTCGCTGCCCTTCGTCTCGGTGCGCGTGGACCGCGACGCCGCAGCCGAGCGCGGGCTGTCCGAGCGCGCCGTGGGCGCCCTCGTGTCGGGCGCGCAGCGACCGCGCCAGGCCGGCACGGTCGAGATCGACGGACGCGGGGTCACCGTGTATCTCGCCACCGCCAACCCGCCCGCGACGATCGACGACCTGCGCGCCCTGGAGATCCCGAGCGCGGGCGGTGCCGTGCGACTCGACGAGATCGCCACCGTCGAGCAGAGCCAGACGCCCCCTTCGATCACGACCGCGCGCGGTCTGCGCACGGCATCCATCACCGTCACGCCCACCTCCGACGACCTCGGCAGCTCGTCGGGGGCCGTCACCGCGGCCCTGGCCGACGTGCAGCTGCCCGAGGGCGCCACGGCGGAGGTCGGCGGTGTCGTCACCGACCAGCAGGATGCCTTCACCCAGCTCGGGCTCGCGCTGCTGGCGGCGATCCTCATCGTCTACGTCGTGATGGTCGCGACCTTCAAGTCGCTGCGACAGCCGCTCGAGCTCCTGGTGTCGGTGCCGTTCGCGGCGACCGGGGCGATCCTGCTGCTGCTCATCACCGGCGTGCCGCTCGGGGTGGCCGGCATGATCGGCGCCCTGATGCTGGTGGGCATCGTGGTGACGAACGCGATCGTGCTCATCGACCTCGTGAACCAGTACCGCGCCCGAGGCCTGAGCGTGTACGAGGCGACGATCGTCGGTGGGGCGCGACGCCTGCGGCCGATCCTCATGACCGCACTCGCCGCGATCTTCGCCCTCGTACCGATGGCGCTGGGCATCACCGGTCACGGCGGATTCATCTCTCAACCGCTCGCGGTCGTGGTGATCGGCGGACTGGTGTCGTCGACCTTCCTGACGCTGCTCGTGCTGCCGACGCTCTACAACCTCATCGAAGGAGCGAGCGAGCGACGCCGCGAGCGACGGGCGGCTCGCAGTGGCGAGCCGGCCGAGCCGAAGGAGCACGACGAGCGCCCGCTGAGCCGGCGGGCACTGCGCGAGAAGCACTGACGGGCGCGGATGCCGGGCGCGTGCGCGGCGCGGGGATCGCTCGCACGCGCGCGGCGGCACGTCGTGCGCGTGCGGCGGGGGCGTGAACGGTCTGAGGCGCGACGGGGCCGGCCTCCAGCGGGATGAGCGGCGCGGTCCGGGTGGTCGACGTGCCCGGCGTCAGGCGGGCCGCGCACTGGCGCGGCAATGCGCCGCCGGAGGGTGCCGCGGGTGCGGCGATCGCCGAGGGTCGGGTGTCGAGCGAAGCGTTCGGACGGGGAGCGGAGGTCGAGGGCGTCGTCGTGCGGCCGACGATCGTGCGGCCGGGGATCGCGCGGCCGGCGATCGCGCGGCCGGAGATCATGCGTCCCGCGATCGTGCGTCCCCCGGCCGTGGCGCGGTCGGTGGATCGGCGCCGACCGGCGGGCGACGAAGCGGAGCCGGCGCTGCGCAGGCCTGTGGGCGACGGGGCGCTACCGGGGCGGGCCGCGACGAGCGGTCGGCGCACGCGACGCGTCGCCAGGTGGCGTGCCTGGGCGCGCGGAGCGGCCGAGGTCGCGCGCGACCCCCCTGCGAGCACCTGGGTGAACATGCCCGACCACGCGAACATCGCGGCGCACGCGATGGTCTCGAAGAGGGCGAGGTTGATCGTGGCCGTGACGAACAGAGCGATCGAGATGACCAGCCACACGGTGGCGATCGCGGTGCCGATGGCCATGCGCTTGCCCAGGCGGTTGAACATGATCGGCGCGGTGATCAGCAGGGCGAGGAAGCCCAAGACCATCGAACCGGCGACGCGGTCGTGCAGGTCTTTGTCGGTGTTGAGGGGGATGCACCCGACGAGGGCGAGGTTGACGCCGACGACGTTGAGGCAGACGAAGGCGACCGTCGCGGCACCGCGGCGCACCGGACCGCGGCCGAGGCGGCGCACGTCGCGTCGCACGCAGAACGCGAAGAAGACCACGATCGCCCCGCTGACCTTCAGCGTCGTGTTGAAGAACGCGCTCGACAGGTCTCCGAAGGTGCCGAGCTGGCTGAAGTGCAACTGCCACCACAGCGGGTCGCTGGTGGTCGCGATCGCCAGCAGCAGGCCTCCCACGAGCGTCGTGAGGGCGGCGGCCCCGACGTGCAGCGAGGATGCCGTGCGCACTCCGGCGCCCAGGTGCGTGCCCAGGTGTCGGGCGATGCCGGTGAGACGCGTCGTCGAGAGGGAGGCGGGGACGGCGGAGCGGAGCGCGGTGCTCATGATGGGGGATCTTTCCTCGTGACGGAACGAGGATCCCCCCACATCGCGGGACCCTCGGCCCCCGTCGGCTCATTCGGGTATGAACCGGAGGGAACCTTGACCCTTTGCCACCCCCGGCCTTGACGGTTTCCCGTCACCCCGAATGGTATCGTTTGCGCCGCCCTCAGAGGTAAGGGCTTGTCTGAACTTTTGCCTGGTCATATGACCAATTCTTGTCCCCCATTTGGGGGACAAGCCCCCGCTCATGCCGAGAAGCGCACGCCCCATTCCCGGGCCAGGGTCGCGCCCGGTTCGAGCCGTTCGAGGTCGATTCCCGTCGCGAACGCATTCGCCGGCGCCGTCATCGGCTCGATCGCGACGGCCAGCGGCTGACCCGGGTACCGGTCGGTCGTGAACACCTGCGCCCACCGGAAACCGGCGTCCTGCCAGAGTTCGAGACGGCGGCCGTCGGGAGCGGTGAGGGTGTGTCGGGCTCGGCCGTCGGCATCCCGGTCCAGCCCGCGGTAGCCGTTGTCGAGCGAGGCGTCGCCGAGGCGCGTTCCCGCCCGCAGGTCGGTCGATGCGTCCACCGGCACCTCATCGACGGGGATGTTCCGTTCGTCGAGCACGAGCGTCGTGGTGCCGGTCGAGTGGAGGACGAGATCCGCGGTGGCCACCCCGCCGATCTGCAGGTACGGGTGCACGCCCAGCGCCACCGGGGCGGTCCGGGCCCCGACGTTCTCGATCTCGTGCGTGACGTGCAGACCGTCGTCCTGCAGGGCGAAGGTCACGCGCGTGCGCAGGTGGAAGGGGTAGCCCGTCTGCGGAACCACGTCGGCGCCGAGCACGAGGAGCTCGTCGGTGTGCGCGATCGGCTGGTACGCGCCGAAGCGCAGCAGCCCGTGGCTGGCGTTGCCGAACTTCGGCTCGCTGATGGCCAGCTGCAGATCGTCGCCGTCGAAGGTGTAGCGCCCGTCGCGGATGCGGTTGGGCCACGGCACGAGAACCACGCCGGATGCCGCGGGGGTGGGAAGGTCGTCGGGGTAGCCCGGAACGAGATCGACGCCGTCGACGGTCAGCGCCCGCAGTGCCGCACCCACCTGGGCGATCTCGGCGGAGGAGCGGGGGCCGCGCAGGCGGAAGCGCCGGCCGGTGGGATCAGCGGTCATGACGGGCCTTTCGGGGACGGGACGGACGCTGCAGCCAGGGGTGGAGCAGTCGGGTGACCCACGGGAGCACCGCGTAGGTCATGACGGGGGTGAGGAGGAGCGTGGTGGCGAGCACGCGAAGGGGGAGGGGGATCTCGGCGAAGCCCGGCACGAAGCCCAGGAGCCAGGAGGCGAGCAGGTTGGTCGGGAAGAAGCCGACCCAGATCGTCACCGCCTGCTTCCAGCGCGGGGGAGCAGCGGGCACGGGCTGCTGGATCGGCTGCGTGCCGGCATCCGTCGTCGCCGCCTCCATGACGGAGCCGTGCGGCGCGTCGAACCAGCCCTCGATGCCCGTCCGGCGCTCGCTGCGCTCCTCGCGCGCGAAGGGGCGGCCGGAGTCGAGCCACCACCGGCGTTGTGACGAGGCCTCCCACTGCTCGAGCGTGGTGATGTCGCGGAAGCGGTAGAGCATGTACCAGAGGTCGCTCTCCTCCCCCGCGCGCACCCATCCCGAGCCGAGGAACCCCGGGAACGCGGTCGCGAGATCGGTGCCGGCCTGCATCCAGGAGGTCGCTTCGGCGGTGCGCGTCGGGTCGATGCGCCGCTCGATCGCCACCGTGATGGGGTGGGCGTCGGTGTCTGCCATGCGTCCATCTTCGGGCACCGCGAGCAGGCAGGTGTGCGGGTGGGGGCGGACGGTGGGTGGGTCGGTGAGAACAGGGGATTCGGTGTGAACAGGATGCCGGGGTCGGGGTCGTCCTGTTCTGGGATGACCTCCTGTTCTGGTGGCGGGGTGCCCGGTGTCGGGCGGGGCGCGGGAGCGGGGCGCCCCCGGGCGCTGCGGCGCGGGAGCATGGATGCCGTTCCCAGGCGCGGGCTGTAACGTGGTGCGGTCGGCTCTGGACGCCGCGTGTGATGCGCGGATGGGTTTGTGAGTCCAAGGGGCCGATGGACAGGACGCGATCGCGGCCTCGACCATCATCAGTGAATGGCCCCCGGCCGACGACAGTCCGGGTATCGCACCGCCACGAGCGGTGTCGCTGTTTCGCGCGAACAGAACCCAGGAAGTCCTCCATGCCCAAGAACAAGAAGCCCGCCGGCGGTCGCGCCGCCAAGAACTTCGAGCCCCGTTACGGCGCGAAGACCTCTTTCCAGGATCGCAAGCGTCGCCCCGAGGGCGCCGCCGCGGACAAGCCCGGCAGCAAGAGCCCCAGCCACCGCGGCTACCGTGCTCCCGAGGCCGACGCCGCCCCCGCCAAGCGTCGCTGGAGCGCGCAGGACCGCGTCGGCCGCGACGAGGCCCACGGCATCCGCAGCCAGGCCCGCGGCGACGAGCGCTACGCCCGCCCCGAGCGGGATGCCGCGCCCCGCGGCCGCGACGAGCGTCCGGCCCGCTCCTTCGACCGCAGCGAGCGCCCCGCCCGCTCCTTCGATCGCAGCGACCGCCCCGCGCGTTCGTTCGATCGCACGGAGCGTCCGGCTCGTTCGTTCGATCGCACGGATCGTCCGGCTCGTTCGTTCGACCGTGACCAGCGTCCGGCGCGCGAGGATCGTCCGGCCCGTTCGTTCGACCGCACGGAGCGCCCCGCCCGCTCCTTCGATCGCGACGAGCGTCCGCGTCGCTCGTTCGACGACCGACCCGCGCGTTCGTTCGACCGCAGCGAGCGTCCGGCTCGTTCGTTCGATCGCGATCAGCGTCCCGCGCGCGATGATCGTCCCGCGCGTTCGTTCGACCGCACGGATCGTCCGGCTCGTTCGTTCGACCGTGACCAGCGTCCGGCGCGCGAGGATCGTCCCGCGCGTTCGTTCGACCGCAACGAGCGTCCGGCTCGTTCGTTCGATCGCGATCAGCGTCCGGCGCGCGAGGATCGTCCCGCGCGTTCGTTCGACCGCAACGAGCGTCCGGCTCGTTCGTTCGATCGCGATCAGCGTCCCGCGCGCGACGATCGTCCCCGCCGCACCGACGCCCCGAACCGCAGCGACTGGAACGTCACCCCGAAGCGCTCGGCCGAGCACGAGCAGCGCGTCGACATCGTGCACGAGCGCCTGCAGGCCGAGGCCGTCGACGCCGCGACCGTGACCGGCGCCGGCTTCGCCGAGCTGGGTCTGGGCGACAACATCGTCCGCGCCCTCGCGAGCCTCGGTGCGGCGAGCCCGTTCCCGATCCAGGCCGCCACGGTCGCGCCCATCCTCGAGGGCCGCGACGTCCTCGCCCGTGGTCGCACCGGCTCGGGCAAGACCATCGCCTTCGGCGCGCCCCTCGTCGAGAGCGTCCTGCGCGCCCAGGCGGGGCAGCGCCGTGAATTCGGTCGAGCCCCCAAGGCGCTCATCCTCGCCCCCACGCGCGAGCTCGCCCTGCAGATCGACCGGACGATCCAGCCGATCGCGCGCAGCGTCGGCCTGTTCACCACGCAGATCTACGGCGGTGTGCCCCAGGCGCGCCAGGTGGGCGCGCTCAAGAAGGGCGTCGACATCATCATCGGCACCCCCGGTCGCATGGAGGACCTGCTCAACCAGGGCAAGCTGAACCTCTCCGAGGTCAGCATCGCCGTCCTCGACGAGGCCGACCACATGTGCGAGCTCGGCTTCCTCGAGCCCGTGCAGCGCATCCTGCGCGCGACCGCGAAGGGCAGCCAGAAGCTGTTGTTCTCGGCGACGCTCGACCGCGAGGTCGCGGCCCTGGTCGACGAGTTCCTCGTCGAGCCGGCCGTCTACGAGGTCGCCGGCGAGGACCAGGACTCGAGCACCATCGAGCACCGCGTGCTCGTGATCGAGCACCGCGACAAGGCGCAGATCCTCGACTCGCTCGTCGACCGCGCGGGTAAGACGCTCGTGTTCGCCCGCACCCGCGCGTACGCCGAGATGCTCGCCGAGCAGTTCGACGACGCGGGCATCGCCGCTGTCGCCCTGCACGGCGATCTCAATCAGCAGAAGCGCACGCGCAACCTCGAGAAGCTCACCTCGGGTCGCGTCAACGTGCTCGTGGCCACCGACGTCGCCGCCCGCGGCATCCACGTCGACGACATCGATCTGGTCATCCAGGCCGACGCCCCCGACGAGTACAAGACGTACCTGCATCGCTCGGGCCGCACGGGTCGCGCCGGGCGCAGCGGCACGGTCGTGACGCTCATCACGCGTCAGCGTCGTCGCCGCATGACCGAGCTGCTCGACCGCGCCGAGATCGAGGCGCCGTTCGAGGAGACCCAGTTGGGCGACGATCTGCTCGAGGAGCTGTCGGGACGCCAGCTGTCCGACGTCACCGCCTGACCCGCCTCACGAGACCCCCGGCGCCGCGGCGACGGGGGTCTCGTGCGTTCAGAACAGGGTCGGCTCGCTCGCGGGGGCGACGCGGGGCCGGGCGGATGCCGCACGCCCGGTGCCGCGCACGGGAGCGAGGCCGCTCATCGTCGGCGCCCGGCCCGCCGCGGTGCCGCCCGCCGCGGTGCCGCCCGTCACGCTGCCGGTCGTCGCGGTGCGCGCGGCCCCGCCCCGCGGGGGGGGCCCGCGCGGCGGGTGGGGGTGGTCCCACCCCGGCGGCGG
>NZ_JBKBNC010000007.1:3247-110006 GCF_046295495.1 Microbacterium sp. | reverse complement strand
GGTCGCGTCGCGGCGGCCGCCCGTTCCTGCGCCGCGCCGCCGCGCCGCAGGTCGGCGGGACCCCCGCTCTCATCGCCGCGGACGCCCACACGGCGGTGCTCCCGGCATCCGCCGCCACGTCCGTGTTCACCGCTCCGGGGCTCACCGCGCAGACGCCGGCCGCGTGGCCGCAGGGGGTGCACGCGGCGGGAGCGGCGCTGTCGGAGCTCGATGCGCGCTCGATCTCGGCGTGGTTCGGCGACCACCAGGTGCTCCTCGACGTCTCGTTGACCATGCCCGCCGGGCAGGTGACAGCGCTCATCGGCCCTTCGGGCTGCGGCAAGTCCACGTTCCTGCGCATCCTGAACCGCATGCACGAGCTGGTGCCCTCCGCCTCGCTCGCGGGGGAGGTGCTGCTCGACGGCGACGACATCTACGACCCCGGCCACCGGCTCATCGACGCCCGCAAGCACATCGGCATGGTGTTCCAGAAGCCCAACCCCTTCCCGGCGATGTCGATCTACGACAACGTCATCGCGGGGCTGCGGCTCACCGGCATGCGCGCCTCGCGCGACGAGAAGGACCACCTCGTCGAGACGTCGTTGCAGAGCGCGGGTCTGTGGAAAGAGGTCAAGGATCGCCTGCGCGCCCCCGGCGGTGGCCTGTCCGGCGGCCAGCAGCAGCGCCTGTGCATCGCCCGCTCGCTCGCGATCAAGCCCCGCGTGCTGCTCATGGACGAGCCGTGTTCGGCGCTGGACCCCACCTCCACCCGCGTCATCGAGGAGACGATGGGGGAGCTGCAGAAGGAGCTGACGATCGTCATCGTCACGCACAACATGCAGCAGGCGCAGCGCGTGTCCCAGCAGTGCGCGTTCTTCCTGGCATCCCAGGGCCAGCCCGGCCACATCGTCGAGCACGGCGACACGGATGCCATGTTCGACTCGCCCATCGACCCGCGCACCTACGACTACGTGAACGGTCGGTTCGGATGACTCTCTCCTAGGAGCGGACCGTCGTGCTCCCGCCTTCGCCCGACCGCACGGAAGGGCGGGCGGATACCGAGCGCGCGTCGACGATGGGGTTGGTCGTCCCCTTGGTGGTCCTTCTGCTCGCCATCATCGTCGCCATGTTCGGGACGGTCGACGCCATCGTCCGAGCGCAGGTGCAGCACGCCGTGGCCGAGAAGTGACCTATGCGTCATCACTCACGAAGTCGGAGAAGGAACACGCGGGGAATCGGAACACTTCCCCGGGCCCTGCGTGAGCTTCAACGGCCCCACAGGTTCCGTCCATCCGGCCCTCACGAGCCCGCTCACTCGCGGACTCTCGACGTCCCACCCGCGCTGCGGGCGGCTCTCACCCCCGGGCACCGCGGGACCGCGGCATCCCGGGGCCGTGGAATCCCGAGTCCCCCGGCGCTACCGCCGGGCCCGCGCCCGCACGCGCGTGACGCTCGACAGCGTCGCCCGCACCGGCTGCCCCAGGTAGATGCCGAGCGAAGCGCCCACGGCGAGCGCGATGCCGATGGTCGCCGCCCCCGCGAGGGTCGTGACCCCGGTCATGAGCACGGCGGGGTCGTCGCCCGACTCCACGATGCCGAGCAGACCCCGGAACACCGCCGCTCCGGGGACGAGAGGAAGGATCGCGGCGGTCGTGATCGCGACCGACGGCACGTGCAGGCGGTAGGCCACGACGATGCCGACGAAACTGCCGATGAAGGCGCCCACACCGCTCGCGGCGGCGACTTCGAATCCCAGGCCCGAGGCCGCGACGTAGCCCGCCCACGCGACCAGGCTCAGCGCGGCGCTGACGGCGATGATCCGCGCCCCGGCGCCGTTGTACACCGCCACCGCCACGGCGATGACCGCGGCGCCGACGAACTGCACGCTGATCGGCCCCAGGGGTAGCGCGTTCGAGGGTGGTGACATCCCGAGGCCCATGACACGCACGGTCTCGAGCCCCGCGAGGATGCCCAGCACGACGCCCAGCGTCTGCGTCGTGAGCTCGAGGATGCGTCCCGTCGCCGTCAGCGCGAAGCCGTCGATGGCATCCTGCGCCGCGCCCACGACCGTGAGCCCGGCGAGCATCAGCACGATCCCGGATGCCACGATCACCGACGGTCGAATGGCCGCCGCCGCGTCGAGACCGGTGTAGCGGAGCAGGGGCGACAGTGCGGCCACGACGGTGAGGACGAAGCCGCCGGCGATCTGCGCGAAGAAGTAAGGGACGCGCGCGCGGGCCAGGACGAACTGCGTGGTGGCGGCGAGGGCGGCGGCGATGAACGACAGCACGAGGGCCAGCCAGTTGGCCCCGAACATGATCGCCACCCCGGCTGCGAGCGATGCCTGCGAGGCGACGACGATCGCGGGGCGGTAGCGGAAGGGAAGGCGGCGGATGGCGCGGCACCGCGCGATCGCGTCGTCGAGCGCGAGCCCCGAGGTGATCTCGGTCACGAGCGCCTGCAGTCGCTGGAGCTTCGCGTGATCGGGTACCGATCCGCGCACGACCCGCAGCAGGGTCGTCGGGTGGTTCGCGCCCGGTCGGCTGTGCGCGATGGTGATGGAGTTGTAGGTGACGTCGACGTGCACGGGGTCGAGTCCGTACGCGCCGCACACCCGCACGATGGTCAGCGTCACCTCGTTCGCGGGGGCGCCGACGACGAGCATGGTCTCGCCCACGCGGATCGCCAGATCCAGGATGCGGGTGGCCAGGGCCTCGTCGATGACCGGCAGGAGCGTCGTGTCGGTCGACGTCTCGGCGTCGGTGTGCACGATCCGTCGCAGCGACGACAGCCAGCGGCCGGGGGTGAGCGGCATTCGATCGCTCCAGGGGGGAAGGGGTGGAACCCGACGATCCTATCCGCGGGCGCCTGCACGATCACCGGCGTCGTGCGCATGGCGGAGCCGGTATGCGCGCGCCTCTAGGATGATGCACGGGTGCGGCACGAGCGCCCCGTCGTGGCATCCCGACGCACGACCCCTCCGGGAGTTCTCCTCATGGCTCTGATCGTCCAGAAGTACGGCGGTTCCTCCGTCGCCGACGCCGAGAGCATCAAGCGGGTCGCCAAGCGCATCGTCGACACGCGTCGCGCCGGCCACGAGGTCGTCGTCGCCGTCAGCGCCATGGGCGATACGACCGACGAACTGCTCGACCTCGCGGGCCAGGTCGCCCCCATACCGGCACCCCGCGAGCTCGACATGCTGCTGTCCAGCGGAGAGCGCATCTCGATGGCGCTGCTGGCGATGGCGATCCACTCGATGGGCTTCGAAGCGCGCTCGTTCACCGGCAGCCAGGCGGGCATGATCACGGATGCCACGCACGGCGCCGCCCGCATCGTCGACGTGACCCCCGTGCGGCTTCGCGAGGCGCTGGATGAGGGCGCGATCGTCATCGTCGCCGGCTTCCAGGGCTTCAACCGCGACACCCGCGACATCACCACGCTCGGCCGTGGCGGCTCCGACACCACCGCCGTCGCGCTCGCCGCGGCGCTGAACGCCGACGTCTGCGAGATCTACAGCGACGTCGACGGCATCTTCACCGCCGACCCGCGCGTCGTGCCGCTCGCGCGCAAGCTCGACCGGGTGGGCAGTGAAGAGATGCTCGAGCTCGCCGCCAACGGCGCGAAGGTCCTCTACATCCGCGCGGTCGAGTACGCACGGCGCCACGGCGTGCTCATCCACGCCCGGTCCACGTTCAGCTCGGGCGAGGGCACCTGGGTGCTCGACGCCTCGAAGAAATCCCCGCTCGTCCCCGAGGGAGCCACCATGGAAGAGCCCATCGTCGCCGGCGTCGCCACCGACCTCAGCCAGGCCAAGATCACCGTCATCGGCGTCCCCGACGTTCCCGGCAAAGCCGCCGACATCTTCAAGATCGTCGCCAAGTCGGGCGCCAACGTCGACATGATCGTGCAGAACGTCTCGGCGGCCGCGACCGCGCGCACCGACATCTCGTTCACGCTTCCCAAGACCGATGCGGCGACCGCCCTGCGCGCCCTCGCGGGCGAGCAGGCCGAGGTCGGGTTCGAGAGCCTCGTGCACGACGACCAGATCGGCAAGCTCTCGGTGGTCGGTGCGGGCATGCGCACGCACTCGGGCGTCTCGGCGACGCTGTTCGAGGCGTTGAGCATGGCGGGCGTCAACATCGAGATGATCTCGACCTCCGAGATCCGCATCTCGGTCGTCGTCCGCGGCGTCGACCTCGCCGAGGCCGCCCGCCTCGTGCACACCGCCTACGGTCTCGACGGCGACGCCGAGGCGACCGTCCACGCCGGCACCGGTCGCTGAGTCTCACCCGCCACGTATCCGGGACGCCGCGTCCCTCCACACGACGCAGGACTTTTCCGCTTCCGCGGCGATCGCGTCGGCGGAATTCCGCCACCTCGCGCAGCGTGGCGGTCAAATCTCCTGCGACGTGTCCCGGCCGTCGCCAGAGCCTCAGCGGCGCACGCTAGCCTGACCCGAACGCCGCGTTCGCGGCATCCACCACCCGAACCACCGAGGTACCCGCATGACCCGCATCTCCGATTCCGGAATCTCCCTCGCCGTCGTCGGCGCCACCGGCCAGGTCGGCACCGTCATGCTCGAGATCCTCGCCGAGCGCTCGTTCCCGATCCGCGAGCTGCGTCTGTTCGCCACTGCCCGCTCCGCCGGCACCTCGATCGAGTTCGGCGGTCAGTCCGTCGTCGTCGAGGACGTCGCCACGGCCGACCCCACCGGCGTCGAGGTGGCGCTGTTCTCGGCCGGTGCCACGGGCTCGCGCGCCCACGCCCCCCGCTTCGCCGAGGCCGGCGCCCTCGTGATCGACAACTCCAGCGCCTGGCGCATGGATGCCGAGGTCCCCCTCGTCGTGAGCGAGGTCAACCCGCACGCGATCGACCAGGCGGTCAAGGGCATCGTCGCCAACCCCAACTGCACCACGATGGCAGCGATGCCGGTGCTCAAGGTCCTCGACGCCGAGGCGGGCCTCGAGCGACTCATCGTCAGCACGTACCAGGCCGTCAGCGGCTCCGGTCTCGCCGGCGCCCAAGAGCTCCTCGGGCAGGTGGAGGGCGTCCTCGCCCAGGGCGAGGTCGAGCGGCTCGTCCGCGACGGCTCCGCCCTCGACTTCCCCCAGCCGGAGAAGTACGTCGCCCCCATCGCGTTCGACGTCATCCCCTTCGCGGGCAACCTCGTCGACGACGGCCTCAACGAGACCGACGAAGAGAAGAAGCTCCGCAACGAGAGCCGCAAGATCCTCGAGCTGCCCGACCTCCGCGTCGCGGGCACGTGCGTGCGCGTCCCCGTCTTCACCGGTCACTCGCTCAGCATCAACGCCGAGTTCGCCCGCGACATCACGCCCGAGCGCGCCCGCGAGCTCCTCGCGGACGCCCCCGGCGTGCAGCTCGAGGAGGTGCCCACCCCTCTCCAGGCCGCGGGCACCGATCCCAGCTACGTCGGCCGCATCCGCGCCGACCAGTCCGCCCCCGAGGGCAAGGGTCTCGTGCTGTTCATCAGCAACGACAACCTGCGCAAGGGCGCCGCGCTCAACGCTGTGCAGATCGCCGAGCTCGTCGCCCGGAAGCGCCTCGCGACCGTCTGAGGCACGTCATCCGGATGCCGCCGCCGAGGTGTCTCGACATCGAACCGACGGATCTCTCGATGTCGAGACACCTCACGGCCCGCACCTAGAATCGACGGGTGACTGAAAACGTCGATGTTCTCCTCATCGGTGGCGGCATCATGTCCGCGACCCTCGGCACGCTGCTGAAAGACCTCCAGCCCGATCTGAAGATCGCGGTCCTGGAGCGCCTCAGCGACGTCGCGCAGGAGAGCTCCAACGCGTGGAACAACGCCGGCACCGGCCACGCCGCCCTCTGCGAACTCAACTACACGCCCGAGGGCAAGGACGGCGTGATCGACCCCGCCAAGGCGGTCACGATCAACGAGCAGTTCCAGCAGAGTCGCCAGCTGTGGGCCACGCTCGTGGCGGAGGGTGTGCTCGACGAGCCGTCGACGTTCATCAACGCCACTCCGCACATGACCTTCGTGCGGGGCGAGAAAGACGTCGCCTTCCTCCGCAAGCGCTACGAGGTGCTCAGCAAGCAGCCCCTGTTCGCGGGCATGGAGTACAGCGAGGACTCCCGCGTCATCAACCAGTGGGCGCCGCTGCTCATGCAGAAGCGTCGGAAGGGCGAGCCCTTCGCCGCCACGCGCGTCCCCGCGGGCACCGACGTCGACTTCGGATCGCTCACGCGTCAGCTCTTCACGAACCTGCGCGAGAAGGGCGTCGAGGTGGTCACCAACCACGACGTCCGGAAGCTGAAGAAGCAGAAGGACGGCACCTGGCAGGCCTCCTACCGCCACCTCATCGGCGGCACCCCCGGATCGATCAACGCGAAGTTCGTCTTCGTCGGCGCGGGCGGGTGGGCGCTCAAGCTGCTCCAGCGCTCCGGCATCCCCGAGATCAAGGGGTACGGCGTCTTCCCCATCGGCGGTCAGTGGCTGAAGACGTCCAACCCCGACATCGTGGCCCGGCACCGCGCGAAGGTGTACTCGCAGGCCTCGGTGGGCGCCCCGCCGATGTCGGTGCCGCACCTCGACACCCGCGTCGTCGACGGCGAGGCGGCACTCATGTTCGGGCCGTTCGCCACCTTCAGCCCGAAGTTCCTCAAGAACGGCTCGATGCTCGACATCGTCACGCAGGTGCGGCCGCACAACATCGGGCCGATGCTCAAGGTCGCCGTCGACAACCCCAGCCTCATCAAGTACCTCGTCAGCGAGCTGCTCAAGACCCACTCGAAGAAGGTCGACAGCCTGCGGGTATTCATGCCCACCGCCAAGGACGAGGACTGGGAGCTGCTCGACGCCGGTCAGCGCGCCCAGGTCATGAAGCGCGACAAGGCCAAGGGCGGCGTGCTGCAGTTCGGCACCGAGGTCATCACGTCGGAGGACCGCTCGATCGCGGGGCTCCTCGGCGCCTCTCCCGGGGCGTCGACCGCGGTGTCGATCATGCTCGGGCTGATCAAGACCTGCTTCCCCGAGCGCATGGCGCAGTGGGAGCCGCGGCTGCGCGAGCTCATTCCGAGCTACGGGCAGACGCTGAACACGAACCCCGACGCGGCCCGCCACGAGCTGGATGCCACGGCCCGCGCGCTCGCGATCAACCCCTGAGGCCGGCGTGGCCAAGCTGTACTTCCGCTACGGCGCGATGAACTCGGGCAAGTCCACAGCCCTGCTGCAGGCGGCGTACAACTACGAGGAGCGCGGGCAGCGCGTGCTGCTGGCCAAGCCCGAGATCGACACCAAGGGCGCCGACCAGATCGACAGCCGCCTCGGCGTCTCGCGCCCCGTCGACTTCCTCGTCGCGCCCGACGACGACCTGCGCGAGACCTTCTACGCGGCCGCGGGTCACGCGCCCGTCGCGTGCTTGCTCGTCGACGAAGCGCAGTTTTTCACCGCCGGGCAGGTCGACGACCTTCTGCGCATCGCGGTGCTCGACGGCATCCCGGTGCTCGCCTACGGCATCCGCACCGACTTCCGCACGGAGGCGTTCCCGGGATCGGCGCGCCTGATGGAGATCGCGCATAGCCTGGAAGAGCTCAAGACCATCTGCCGCTGCGGGCGGAAGGCGATCTTCAACGCCCGGCTCGTGGGCGGACGGTTCGTGTTCGACGGGGACCAGGTCGCGATCGACGAAGCGCAGATCGCGGGCGACGTCACGTACGAGTCGATGTGCGCGGCCTGCTACCTGCGCGAGTCGGGCGGGCGACTGGACGGTCGGTGAACGACCGCCCGGCGACGGCGGGGCGCGGCGGCGGGCGATAGCCTGGAGGCATGCGCGTACTCCTGGCCGGCGGTGCCGGTTACATCGGAACCCACACGGCCGTCGCTCTCCTCGAGGCGGGCCACGACGTGGTGCTGCTCGACGACCTGTCGGGGACGCACGCCGTCGCCGCCGAGCGCGTCGAGCGGATCACCGGCAAGCCCGCCCCTCTCGTCGTCGGCGACGCCGCCGACGAGGCCGTCGTGGCACGGGTGTTCGACGAGCACGGCCCGATCGAGGCGATCATCCACCTCGCTGCGTTCAAGGCCGTGGGGGAGTCGACGCAGAAGCCGCTGGAGTACTACTCCAACAACCTCGACACCACCTTCACGCTGCTCGAGGTCGGCATCGCCCACGGCATCCGCTCCTTCGTCTTCTCGAGCACCGGCACGGTCTACTCCGACCCGGCCGATCTGCCCTTCACCGAAGAGTCGACCACGAGCGTCGACCTGTCGAACGCCTACAGCAAGTCCAAGCGCATGAACGAGGTGGTGCTCGCCGACGTGGCGCGGGTGAACCCCGACCTCAACGTCACCGTGCTGCGCTACTTCAACCCCGTGGGGGCGCACCCGTCCGGTCTCATCGGCGAAGACCCGGCCGGCATCCCGAACAACCTCATGCCCTACGTCTCGCGCGTGGCCATCGGCACGCTCGACGAGGTCGGCGTGTTCGGCGACGACTACGACACCCCCGACGGCACCGGTCTGCGCGACTACATCCACGTCGTCGACCTCGCCGAGGGCCACGTCGTCGCCCTGGAGCAGGCGCAGCCCGGTCACCAGGTGTTCAACCTCGGCACCGGTCGCCCGGTGAGCGTTCTCGAGCTCGTGGCGTCGTTCGAGAAGGCCGTCGGGCACGAGCTTCCCAAGAAGATCCTCGCTCGCCGGCCCGGAGACGTCGCGGCGACCTACTGCGACCCCGCGAAGGCCGCCGAGGTGCTCGGCTGGCGCACGCGCCTCACGATCGACGACGCCTGTCGCGACTACTGGAACTGGCAGACCACCAACCCCGCCGGGTACGCAACCGCGACCGAGGTCTGACGCCCCCGCGTAGGGTGTGGTGGTCCGGCCGCATCATCGTGGTCGGACGGACGGGGGATGCGATGCCGAACAGCGCACCGCGGGCATGGCAGGTCGTCCTCGAACGCATCGAGAGCGATCTGCGCGATGGACGCCTGTCGCCGGGCGACCGCCTGACGCCCGAGCGCGAGCTCGCCGCCCAATTGGGCGTCGGCCGCTCCAGCGTGCGCGAGGCGGTACGGGTGCTCGAGGTTCTGGGGGTCGTGCGCACGGCGACCGGCTCCGGACCGACCGCGGGCGCCATGATCGTCACGACGCCGCGCGGCGGACTGGCGGCGTTCCTGCGCCTGCAGGTCGCCGCGAACGGCTTTCCCCTCACCGACGTGGTGCGCACGCGCATCGTGCTCGAGTGCGACGTCGCCGAGCGCCTGTCGGCGACCGACGCCGACCTCGGCGAGATCGTCGGCATCCTCGACGCGATGGATGCCGAGACCCTCACCTCGGAGGAGTTCCTCGCCCTCGACGCGCGTTTCCACCAGTCGCTCGCGGAGGCATCGGGCAACGCCGTCGTCTCGGCCATGATGGCGGGACTGCGCAGCTCGATCGAGGCGTACACGCAGGCGGGTGCCGCCAAGCTCGACTCCTGGTCGGTGGGGGCCGATCGACTCCGCCACGAGCATCGCCGCATCGTCGACGCGGTGTCGCGCGGCGACGCCGACGGCGCGCGCGAGGCCGTGCGCCGGCACATCACCGACTACTACACCGAGGTGGCCCAGGCGCTGAGCCCCTCCGACGCCGCGGAGGCCGCGGTCGGCGATGCCGCCCGCGCCGCCGTGCGCGCGTCGACGACGACCTGAGAGGAAGTCCCGTGACCGATCGACCCGCGCGCCCGCCGCGCCCCCAGCACGTGCTGCACGTGGTCTCGACCGAGCGACTGAGCCCGCACCTCGTGCGCGTGCGCGCCGCCGGCGACGACCTGACGTCCTTCCGCGAGAACTCCCACACCGACAAGTACGTCAAGATCACCTTCGCCAAGCCCGAGCTGGGGCTCGAGCCCCCCTACGACCTCGCGGCCCTGCGCGAGACGCTCGCGCCCGACGACCTCCCCGTCACCCGCACCTACACGGTGCGCGCCGTCGACGGCGACGAGATCACGATCGACTTCGTGGTGCACGGTGACGAGGGTCTCGCGGGGCCGTGGGCGGCGCGTGCACAGCCCGGCGACCGCCTCGTCGTGTCGTCACCGGGCGGCGGGTACGCCCCGGATCCCGCGGCTGACTGGCACCTGTTCATCGGTGACGAGTCGGCTCTGCCGGCGATCGCCGCGGCTCTCGAAGCGCTGGCCCCGGATGCCGTCGGCGCGGCGTTCCTCGAGGTGCAGAGCCCCGAGGAGCAGCTGCCGATCGTCGCGCCCGCCGGTATCGCCCTCACGTGGGTCCACCGTGGACGCGCCGAAGCGGGGGCGACACCGGTGCTGGCGGAGGCCGTGGGTCGCTGGCATCCGCTCGACGGCCGGGGACACGTGTTCGCGCACGGGGAGCGCGGGGCCATGAAGGCTCTGCGCGACCTGCTCTTCGTGCGGTGGGGCCTCGCCCGCGAGCAGGTGTCGCTCTCGGGCTACTGGGCCTTCGGGCGCACCGAGGACCGCTTCCAGGCCGAGAAGCGCGAGCCGATCGGCCAGATCCTCTGACGGGCACCCGGGTTCTGTGCGGCGGGGGACCCCCACGACCTCACGGAACCCGTCGAAGCCGCGGCGAGCAGGAGAACGTCGTCGTCGTCCGTGCGGTCGGTGCGATGGGGCGATGGATGAGGTCGGTACGACGGCGCTGCCGAGCTCGTCGAGGCGACCGTGGGTAGTCGTCTCGCGGGGGTGCGGACGGGCCGCGGTGATCCCGTTCAGACTCCGACGCGGTCGGGGAGCGTGGGCACGAGCTTCTCGAGGAACGCCGCGGTGTCCTCCCAGCCGTGCACGGCCTGGCAGTCGACGCCCATGGCGAGGACGGGGTAGTCGTTGCCGTCGGGGTCGAGGCGGTCGCCGACGAAGAGCATGTCGTCGAGGGGGATGCCGGTGGCCTCGGCGAGCTTGCCCATGCCGTAGGCCTTGTCGATGCCGCGGTGGGTGATGTCGACCGAGGTGGAACCGCCCGACCGCACCTCGAGGTCGGGAATGCGCGCGGCCACGGCCTCCCGCAGGGTGTTCTTCTTCTCGCCCGTGGGGTCCCAGGCCATCTTGGCGTCGAGCGGAGCGGACTGCCCGAGCGCGGAGAACGTGATCTGCGAACCGCGATCCTCGAGGATCTCGCCCCAGGGCTCGGCCTCCCACAGGCCGAGGCGCTCGGCTTCCTCGCGCACGGCGGAGAGGGCGCGCTGCTTCTCGTCGTCGGTGAGGGAGTGCGCGTAGACCGTCTCGATCCCGTTCGAGGTGAGGCGGTAGTACTGCGTGCCGCACGTCGGCATGAGGTGGAAGTGCGAGAGCAGGGCGGGGGCCGCCTGGGGGAGACGCTCGACGACCTGGCTGCGGAACTGCTGCAGCTGTCCGCCGGAGATGATCGCCACCTCCACGCGCTCCGCGAGGGCGAGAAGCAGGTCGCCGATGCGGGGGTCGATGGCCGATTTCGAGGGGGCGAGGGTGTCGTCGAGGTCGAAGGCGACGAGGCGGGGCGAGGCGGCGGACACGGTGCTCCTAGTGAATGGTCGTCGCGCGCCGAGGGCACGCGGGCGGCGGTCGAGCGGCACCCTCCGGATGCCACGCGGCTGCCTCGATTCTACGGGGGGCTCGGCGGCGTCTTCGTCCGGGGTGCGGACGCGGGCGGGTGGGGGACCGACGGGCGTAGGGGGACGTTCGCCTACCGGCACGGGGTCGGCAGCGGTGGGCGGAATGCGAGAAGGGCCCCCGCTCGGCGGAAGCCCTTCTCGATGATGCGTGGTCGGGGTGACAGGATTTGAACCTGCGGCCTCGTCGTCCCGAACGACGCGCGCTACCAAGCTGCGCCACACCCCGTTGCAACTTGAAAAGTCTACCCTGCCGGAGGCCATGCTCCGAACCACGCACGGGATCAAGGCCTGCCGTGGGCGTCCGTGCGCCGATCGTCAGTGCCTGGCGCCGAGCCGTGCGGAACGGGACCACACGGTTCCGTGGGCCGCGGCATGCGGTCCCTGCTCGAACCCGGGACGACGGCCGTTGCGGCCGATCGGCCGCCGTCCCGGGCGCCGATCATGCCCCCGCTGCCTTTCGGCGCCGCGCGATTCCACCGGCGACGAGGCCGACAGCGGCAAGGGCCGCCGCGACGGAAGTGGCGAGGCCGAGAGGGGTCGTGGACACACCGGTCGCCGCCAGGGCCGCCGGTGCGGGGGCGGCGCCGGCGACCGGCGCGGGTGGGGGCGTGGCCGCGACCGGAGTGGGGGAGGGCGGATCGCTCGGTGCCGGCGGCGCGAACTGCTCCGTCTGGGTGGGGGAGGCGAAACGTTCCGTCCACACGAAGCCGAGCGGCAAGTGCGGGGTGGTGTCGGCATCCTGCGCCGTCCGCTCGATCCGCCAGACCGCGGTGTACACCCCGGGACCGGGGAGCTTCTCCGTCAGCGCCGTGTAGGTGCCCGCGCCGCGGCCGGGGTCGGTACGGAGCGAGATGCTGAGCACGGGGCGGACGTTCGAGGGGATCTCGGCCGACTCCGCGGGCCACGCGCTCGTGCGGAAGACCTCCGCGGTCGCTGACACCGACACGAACGTGCCGTCGGCGTGCCGCGGCCAGACGCCGTCGGCGGACGAGAATGTCACGTCGTCGACGAACCGGCCGTCATCGATGTGCGCGGCCGTCGCGATCCGGGGCGAGAACCGGACAGGGCGCGCAGCGGCGTCCTCGGTGGCCAGGTCGAACCTCGTCGGCTCGGCGGGCCCGGCGGACTCCTGTTGCCCCGGGGTGGAGAAGTAGCGGATGGCGGCCGAGCGCACCGAGAACGAACCCGACGCGCGCACGACATAGGGTCGCCCGTCCTCCGAGGAGGTGGCGGGGGCCAGGATCGGGTACACCACGCCGGCCCGTACGTCGGTGCGGTCGGCACCGCCGGTGTCGGCGAACACCGCGTTCTCGAGGTGCAGCACCCCCGTCGCGGCCGGATCGACATCGGCGGTCACGGTCCCGCGGGTGGGATCGTCGGCATCGGTCGACAGCGCGAGTGAGCCGCCGATGCGGGGAACCGCGACGCTCTCGGCCTCGGCGAGGTAGCGAACGGCCCGCGCCTGCACGGCGGCGCTGTTCGCGGGGCTCGCCCGGCGCATGATGTGGTCGATCGCCCCCGGGAGGTCGTCGCCGGTGTAACCCCAGGAGTGCAGGGTCGTGTCACGGTCGGCGATCGCCTTCACCGCCCACCCCACGCCCGCCGCCTGCACCGGATCGTCGGTCTGCCCGTAGGTGGTGACCAGATGGTTGATCGACATCAGCTGTTGCGGAGTGAGACCGTTCACCTCGGTCGTCGTGCCGCGATCGGTGGTCGTGCCCGTCGCCACCGGGAGGCCGGGGTGGATGCAGTACGTGTGCACGTCACCCACGCGCATCGAGCCGTGCCAGCCCGTCCGAGACAGCGGCGTCCAGGTACCGAATCCGGTGCCCTGGTCGGCGGCATGCGCTGCGGGTGCCAGAGCGAGGGTGCTGACGGCCAGGGTGAGCAGAGCGAGGGCGGCCGTTACACGGCGGCGGCGGGGAGGGGGATGGTGCATCGGGTGGTCCCTTCGGTCGAGGAGTCTCGATCCTGCGGGAAACGCACCGCGTTGAGATGGCGAAAGGGGCCGATCCGTGAATGGATCGGCCCCCTTCGTGGGTGGGGAGGACTCGTCAGCGGGGGAGCAGTGTCAGAAGGCTCGCCTCGGGGCGGCACGCGAAGCGCACCGGCGCGTAGATCGAGTGGCCGAGTCCGGCGCTGACGTTCAAGGGCACCGTGCGCCCGCCGGAGGTCCACTCGCTCAGACCGCGCGCCTGATCCAGCGGGAGGTCGCAGTTCGACACGAGCGCCCTCCGACTGAAGGGCACGCGCACCTGCCCGCCGTGCGTGTGCCCCGCCAGAAGGACGTCGGCGCCGAAGCCCGTGAAGGTGTCGAGGGTGCGCCGATAGGGCGCGTGCAGAACGCCGAGAGTGAGGTCGGCGGCATCCAGGGTCGCGAGGACGGGCGGAATGAGCTCCGGCTTGTCCCAGTCGCGGTGGGCGTCGTTCACACCGAAGGCGGTCAGACGCAGCCCCTTCACCTCGAGCGACACTGCCGTGTCGTCGAGGATGCTCCACCCGAGGTCGTCGGTGAAGAAGCGGTCGAGGGCATCGACGTCGAGGTGCTTGTGCGCGGGAACGCTGCCCGACGGGCCGAGGAAGTAGCGCAGCGGGTTGCGAGGCGCGGGCTCCTGGAAGTCGTTGGACCCGTGCACGACGAGGCCGGGCACGCCCCGCAGCGAGGAGAACGCCTCACGGATGCCGGTGAGTCCGTCACGGTGCCCCAGGTTGTCGCCGGTGTTCACGACGAGGTCGGGCTGCAGCTCCGCCAGTCGTGCCATCCATTCCTGCTTGCGGTGCTGCCACGGCGCCATGTGGGCGTCGGACACGTGGAGGATGCGGAGGGGCTCAGCGCCCTTGGGGAGCACGCGCAGCGCGTGATAGCGGACGGTGAAGAGATAGCGCTCGACGCCCATTCCCCACACGGCCGCCCCGACAGCGGCCGCCCCCGCCACCCCGAGGGGCGCGAGGGCGGCCTTCAGCACGGGGCCCGTCACGGGCAGTCCTTGGCGCTGAGCGACAGCGTGACCGGCGTGCTCTTGCTCGTCGCCGTCCGCGCGGCGGGCTCGGTCGCGGTGACCTGGCCGCCGTCGGGAGCCTTGTCGCTCTCCTTGCACGGACCGATGGCGACGTTCTCGAAGCCGGCGGCCTTGAGGTCGTTCTGCGCCGCGCTCAAGGTGCGGCCGATCACGTCGGGGACGGTGCCGCCCTTCCCGTTGCCCGGGTTCAAGGTGATCGACGAACCAGCCGGAGCGGATCCCGCACCCGGGTTCTGCGCCGCGACCTTGTCACCGCCGAGCTCGGAATCGACGGGGTCGCCGACCGACACGCGGAAGCCGAGGCCCTCCAGCGTCGAGCGTGCACTGTCGATGCTGTCGCCGACCACGTCGGGAAGGTCGCGCTGCTGGGTGCGCAGGAGATTCGATGCCGGGTCGGGGAACCGGTCGCCACCGTAGAAGTCGTTCGACGCACTCTGGATGTCGCGGGCGAGCGGGTACCGGATGTCCGCGAGCTGGAGACCGTTGAAGTACTTACGGAACAGGTCGACCGTTCCGTTGTAGTTGCCCACCCAGACGGCCGTGGTGGTGTTGGTGGACGACTCGATCATCCACGTCTCGTGACCCTCGTGCGTGCCGGTCTTGCCGAGCATGGGGGTGCCGTCGCCGGGGTTCGCGCGGGAGCCCGTGCCTCCGCCGGCCATGACGCCCTGCAGGGCGTAGGCGGCGGTGGCGGCGACCTCGGGCGAGAGCGCGGGAGAGCAGGTGCGCTCGGGGATGGCGCGCTCGGAGCCGTCGCTCGCGGTGACCTTGTCGATGACCTTCGGCTGGCAGAGGGTTCCGCCGTTGGCGACCGTGGCGTACGCGGCGGCCATCGCGATGGGTGAGACGTTGTCGTCGCCGATGACGTTGTTCGGGTACTTCATCTCGATCGGCGACCCATCGCCACGCGTGACCCCGAGCTTCGCGGCCGTCTTGGCGATGTCGCAGAGGTCGAGCTCCGACGCCATCTGCAGGTACCCGGTGTTCAGCGAGTCGCGCGTGAAGCGCAACGGGGTGCCCACGTAGCCGCGGTCGTTGTTGAAGTTGTTGATCACGGTGCGGCTGGTGTTGACGTAGTTCCCGGTGCACGAGTTCGTCATGCTCGGAACCGGCCCGAGACGCCCGTTCAATGTCTCGTTCAGGGAATGCCCCTTCTCGAGCCAGTCCACGAGGGTGAAGAGCTTGAAGGTCGAACCTGCGCTGAAGCCGATCGATCCGCCGTTGTTGCTGTCGCCGGCGAACACCACGGAGTTGTAGGTGGGATCCGTCTGGGCGAGCGAGGCGTCCTGGGTGAACTTCGTGTTCTGGGCGATCGCCAGGACGCGACCGGTCTTGGACTCCACGTTGACCGCGGTCGAACCGAACTTGATGCCGTCGTAGCTCTGCGGGGCGTATTCGCTCATCGCGTTCTGCGCGGCATCCTGCACGCGCCAGTCGAGCGTGGTCTGGATCGTGAGTCCGTCCTGCCGGAGGGCGCGCACCCGATCATCGGTCCCGGCGCCGAAGGCGGGGTCGTTCAGGATCGTCGAGACCACGTACTGGCAGAAGTACGGGGCGGACGAGGCGGCGCAGCCCTGGTCGGTCGAGGTGATCTGCGGGGTGATCGGCTCGACGGCGAACTGCACGTACTGCTCGTGCGTGATCTTTCCGTCGGCCTCCATGCGGCTGAGCACATAGAGCTGACGGCCCTTGGTCTCGCTGTAACCGTCGGCGGCGGCGACGAGCTGGTCCTGCGTGATCTCGCCGTTGTCGCGCAACGTGTACAGCGCCTGGATGGTGCCCTGGTCGACGTCGTCGATCGATCCGTCGGGCGCCTTGTTGTAGGCGGTGCCGTCGTTGTCGAAGATCGAGCCTTCGGCCTGATCGATGCGGAAGCGGTTGGGGTTCTGCACCATGCCCGCGAGGACGGCCGACTGGCCGATGTTCAGCTGCGAGGCCGGGACGTTGAAGTACCGCTTGGCTGCGGCGTCGATACCGTACGTCACACCGCCGAAGTTGGCGATGTTGAGGTAGCCGAGGAGGATCTGATCCTTCGTGAATTCCTTCTCGAGCTGGATCGCGTACCGCATCTCCTGCAGTTTGCGCTGGTAGCCCTCGACACCGTCGGCCTGGATCGCCTCGAGGGCGCACTTCTGCAGCGCCTCGTCGCGCGACATCCCCGGATCGGTGTCGGTCTTCTCGACGGCCTTGGCGTCGCGCTCGCATCGCTGCACGAGCACGTTCTTGACGTACTGCTGGCTGATGGAGGATCCACCCTGCGTCTCGCCGCCCGAGGCGTTGCTCAGCAGGGCGCGGGTCGTGCCGATGAGGTCGACGCCGCCGTGCTGGTAGTAGCGCGGGTCCTCCGACGACAGGATCGCGTCGTACATGACGGGCGAGACTTGGTCGAAGGTGACGGGGGAGCGGTTCTGGTCGAAGAACTTCGCCAGCACCTGGTCGCCGGCCATGAGCGTCGTCGGCTGCATGAGCTCGTCGGGCTGCAGGTAGCTCGGCATCTTGTCGAAGATCGTGATGGCGCTGGAGGCGGCAGCGCCGGAGACGGCGATGGCCGGCGTCACAGCGGCGGTGACGAGGAGTCCGGCGACAGCGCTCAGGCCGACGAGGCCGACGATGCCCCCGAGGGCACCACTAGCCGTTCGTTTGTTCTCGGGCATAGGGTTGATGGTAAGCGACGTTGCTGGGCGATGCCTCGAAGGCGTGCGCTCGCGCGCGCACGTATCCGTCCCCGCGCGCACGACTCTGCGCGCTCCGAGCCACCGCCGGGAGCTACGAATGACCACGTGGGAGTACCTCACCACGCCGCTGCTGATCCACAACACCGCGGCCATCCTCAACAACTGGGGCAAGCAGGGGTGGGAGCTCGTGCAGGTGGTGACCGGACCCGAGGGCGGGCTCGTCGCCTACCTCAAGCGCCCCGTCGGCGGCGGCGACGCCAACGCCGGTCTCGGTGCCGCCGCGGTCGCCGCGCGCCAGTTCGAGGGCCAGCAGTGAGCGTCTCGGAGCGTCTCGCGGCCCTGGGCGTCGAGGTGCCCGCCGTGGTGCCCCCGGTCGCCTCCTACATCCCGGCCACGCGTCACGGCGATCTCGTCTACACCTCGGGCCAGCTGCCCATGGTGCAGGGCGCTCTGCCCGCGACCGGCAAGGTCGGCGAGTCCGACGGGCTCGTCCCTCCCGCGGATGCCAAGACCTACGCGCGCCAGTGCGCGCTGAACGCGATCGCCGCCGCGGCTGCCGTCGTCGGCGGTGTCGACAACCTCACGGGCGTGCTCAAGCTCACGGGATTCGTGGCATCCGTCCCCGAGTTCACCGGTCAGCCCGGTGTGATCAACGGGGCCAGCGAGTTCCTCGGCGAGGTGTTCGGCGAGTCCGGAGCGCACGCGCGCTCCGCCGTCGGCGTTCCCGTTCTTCCCCTCGACAGCCCGGTCGAGGTGGAGGTCGTCTTCACCGTCGCGTGAGCGATGACCCGGATGCCGCCGGCGTGCGGCATCCGGAACCACCTCCGCGGGCGAATCGGTAGGGTTCGCGCACCTCGTGCCGAGCTCCTCGACAGGCTCCGCCTCAGGCGCCGGGTCTCGAGGACGACGAAGGCGATGACCGCATCGCCGGAGGTCGTCCTTCGCGAAGATGAGCCGCCTCCGTCGCGTGTGGCCCTGTGGACGCTGCACTGTCGTCGGACGGGAGGTAGAGGCCGAGGTGGCGCATCATGTCGGTGAGCAGTGCTGTGAGCTGCTCCTGCTGAGGGGCGCTGAGGCCGGCGTCATATCGACCGCTGTCGTGCGTGGTTCGCTGTATGCGCTCGAGGACCTCTTCGCCCGACCGCGTGATCCGGCACTCCAAGATCCGACCATGCGAGGGATGCGGGGAACGCTCCACGAGGCCCCGCTCGACCAGCCCCGTGATCGCCGCGGACATCGATTGCGGGGTGACCCCTGATCGGACGCTGAGCGCCGCCCCGGAAAGTCCGCCAGGGTGTGTGAGGGCGAGGATCGCCAAAGCGGACAGCTGCGACTGCGTCACGTCGAAGGCTCGCAGATCCTCGTCCAGACGCTGCGACAGCGCACTGTTGACCCTGCGGAGCAGGTAGGGCAGTCGTCGCCCGAAGTCCTCGGCCAAGGATCCTCCTCATCGTCGTCGTCCCGATAATATCAGGTGCCTGATATTGTTCGGGATTGTCGCCGCACGCCTCTTCGCCGATTGGACACCCATGAAACTCGCTTCCATCCGCCTGCTCACCAGCCGCCTCGATGAACTGGTGGAGTTCTACGAGCTCGTCACCCGTGCCAGCTTCCAGCGTCCCAATCCGGTGTTCGCCGAGCTGGTCACCGACGCTGGAGCCCTCGCGATCGGGGGTGACGCCACGCTTCCTCTTTTTCCCGGCACGGGCCTGACCGTCGCAGCCAACACCAGCGCGATCCTCGAATTCCAGGTCGAGGATGTCGATCAGGAGCGCATCCGCCTCGGCGACCGGGTGCCGGTGCTGCAAGAGCCCACCACGATGCCCTGGGGGAATCGGGCGATGATGCTCGCCGATCCGGACGGCAACCGCGTCAACCTGTACGCCCCCCACACCGACGATGCGAAGGCGCGGTTCGCCGGCCGCTGATCAGCCACCCGGAGGACCGCCGCAACCCTGCCCGTTGCCCGCGCTGGGCCATGAGGCGCACGAGCGGACACGGGCAGGCTACGGCGGATCACCGGACGCCTCGCCTCCGGCGGAACGGCCCCGTGGCAGCCACGTCGAAGACTCGTCGTCGCCAGCGGTCGTGAACACCGAGATGTTCAACGAGCGAAGGTGACGACGGGGGGGGAAGGGGACGGCACTACTTCTTGACGACCTGACCCTTGATCGTGCTCATGACCATCGTGTCGGCGAGTGTCGTCGTGTCGCCGACGTCGCGGCCCTCCGCCACATCGCGGAGGAGGCGCCGCATGATCTTGCCCGAGCGGGTCTTCGGCAGCTCCCCGACGATGTAGACGTCGCGGGGGCGCGCGATCGGGCCGATCTGCTCGCCCACCCACTTGCGCAATTCGTCGCCGAGTCCCTCGACGGGGTTCTGCTTCAGATAGCGGCTCTTGATGATCACGAAGGCCACCACCGCCTGCCCCGTCGTCTCGTCGGAGGCCCCCACCACGGCCGCTTCGGCGACGCCCTCGTGGCCGACGAGCGCGGACTCGATCTCGGCGGTCGAGAGCCGGTGTCCCGAGACGTTCATCACGTCGTCGACGCGACCCAGCAGCCACACGTCGCCGTCGTCATCGAGACGCGCGCCGTCGCCGGCGAAGTAGTAGCCCTTGTCGGCGAACTTCTCCCAGTACGTCTCGCGGTAGCGGTCGGGGTCGCCCCAGATGCCGCGCAGCATGCTCGGCCAGGGCTCGGTCACCACCAGAAGGCCGCCGCTGCCGTTGCCGACCGGCTCACCGCTGTCGTCGACCACGGCGATCGAGATACCGGGCACCGGGACCTGCGCTGAGCCGGGCTTGGTCTCGGTGACCCCGGGCAGGGCCGAGATCATGATCGCGCCGGTCTCGGTCTGCCACCACGTGTCGACGATCGGCGCCTCGTCGGCGCCGATGATCTCGCGGTACCAGACCCAGGCCTCGGGGTTGATGGGTTCGCCGACCGAGCCGAGCAGGCGCAGCGACGACAGGTCGAAGCTCTGCGGTACGTCACGGCCGATCTTCATGAACGAACGGATCGCGGTGGGCGCGGTGTAGAACACCGTGACACCGTGGTTCTGGATGAGCTCCCACCAGCGTCCCGGATGCGGGGTGTCGGGGGTACCCTCGTAGAGGAGCTGCGTCGCCCCATTGGCGAGCGGGCCGTAGGTGACGTAGGTGTGACCGGTGATCCACCCGATGTCCGCGGTGCACCAATACACGTCGGTTTCGGGGTGCACGTCGTGCACCACGCGATTCGTGAACGCCGCCTGCGTCAGGTAGCCGCCCGAGGTGTGCAGGATGCCCTTCGGCTTCCCCGTCGTGCCGGAGGTGTAGAGGATGAACAGGGGCGTCTCGGCGGGGAACGCCCGGGCCTCGTGCTCGACGGAGGCCTGCGGGACGACGTCGTGCCACCAGATGTCGCGGTCGTCGGTCCACTCCACCTCGTTCTCACCGCGCTTGACCACCAGCACGTGTTCGACGGTCTCCTGGATGCCGGATCCATTGCGGTCGGCGAGTGCCTGGTCCACCGCGGGCTTCAGGGGCGAAACCTTGCCTTTGCGCCACCCGCCGTCGGCGGTGATGACGACCTTCGCCCCGGCGTCATCGATGCGCGCGCGAAGACTGTCGGCCGAGAATCCCCCGAAGACGACGGAGTGCACCGCACCGATGCGGGCCACGGCGAGCATGGACGCGATGGCCTCCGGAATCATCGGCAGATACAGCGCCACGCGATCGCCCTGCTCGACGCCCAGGTCGGTGAGAACGTTCGCGAGCCGCTTGACCTCGTCGGTCAGCTCGGCGTAGGTGACGTTGCGCTGGTCGCCCGGCTCGCCCTCCCACCGGAGGGCGATGCGGTCGCCGTTACCGGCTTCGACGTGTCGGTCGAGGCAGTTGTAGGCGACATTGAGCTCGCCGTCGGCGAACCATTCGGCGAATGGCGGCTTCGACCAGTCCAACACCGTCGAGAAAGGCGTGTGCCAATGAAGTTCGCGGGCCTGGTCGGCCCAGAACCCCTCCCGGTCGGCGGCCGCACGCTCGTAAAGGCGGCGGTCGGCGACGGCGTTCCCGGCGAATGCAGCCGACGGGGCGAACCGCCGGGTCTCGTTCAGAAGGTGGTCGATCTGGCTGCTCATCGCGGCGCTCCTTCGCGTTCACGTCTCGCCCGCGGCGATGCGCGGCGTCGTACTCGGGTCACGCTAGCGAGGCCCCCGCGAAGGAGCCACCTCCGATAGTTGGCATCCGCCTTCATGGGAAACAGGTGATATATCGCGATGAATAAGACGCATGAGTTGGTTCGGCTCAGGTCCGCGCGTAATCTTAGGAACGCCCGAACATCGCTTCCGGCAACCGTGTCGGGGGGAGCCCCCCAATTTTCCCCCGGCGCGCGGCGGCATCCCTCGCCCCCCACTGTAGGGATGCCGCCCCTTCTTTTTTCGGAGAGCGCTTCTCTCGCCGGTTCCCCGGCGCGGCGCTCCTCCCCACCCGCCGACTTCCCGTCCTGGTCCACAGACCGGTCGCGAACGCCGCGTCAGAAGCCGACGATTCCCTACCGTCGTCGTCATGTCGTCGCTCATCTCCTTCCCGGGTGCCGGATCTGTGGACGGGACTCCCGGCCCGGTGGCATTCCCTCCGAGGTCGAGGACCCACCCGGCCCGAGCGCCCGGCGCCGATCCGCTCGCGGAACAGCGTCCCTCGCAGCCCCTCGCGACGACCTCAGCGTGGAGCGACCCGGCGCTCGCGTTCCTGCGTCCCTTCGTCGACGATCCCGCGGTCACCGACCTGTTCGTCAACGGCGACCGGGGTCTGTTCGTCGATCGCGGTGAGGGCATCGAACGCGTGCGGTCCTGGAGGGCGAGCGAGACGGAGGTGCGACGCCTCGCCGTGCGGCTCATCGCGCTCGGCGGCCGGCATCTCGACGACGCCTCGCCCTGCGTCGACGTGCGGCTCGAGGGCGGCGTCCGTGTGCACGCCGTGCTGGCCCCGGTCGCGGTCAGTGGAACGAGTGTCTCGATCCGGGTACCTCGATGGGCCGCCCCCGACCTGGCGGTCCTGGAGCGCGCGGGAATGTTCACCGCCTCCCAACGCGGTCGGCTCGAAGACCTCGTCGAGCGCCGGGAGAACATCCTGATCGCAGGTTCGACGGGGGCCGGTAAGACGACGCTGCTCGCAGCCCTCCTCGCCGGGGTCCCACCCGTCGAACGCATCGTGACCATCGAGGAGGTCGCCGAGCTGCGGCCCGCCCATCCGCATCACGTCGCGCTCGAGGCGCGGCAGGCGAACATCGAGGGGGCGGGCGGTATCCCGCTGTCCCGCCTCGTGCGCGAAGCGCTGCGCATGCGGCCCGACCGGCTCGTGCTGGGCGAATGCCGCGGAGAAGAGGTCCGCGACCTCCTCATGGCCCTGAACACCGGGCACGACGGAGGCGCCGGCACCCTGCACGCGAGCAGCCTCGTCGATGTCGCCGCCCGGCTCGAGGCTCTCTGCGCGCTGGCGGGAATGGATGCCGTCAGCACAGCGCGCCAGAGCGCGAGCGCGATCGGCGTCGTGCTCCATCTCGAACGGACAACGAACGGCCGACGGGTCACAGGGTGGGGGCGGCCGGTCGTTGAGGGCGGACGCCTGCATATCCAGCCGGAGGAGTGGACATGAGGCGATCCCCCGCGGCGGCGGGAGAAGACCCCTTTTCGGTCGTGATGCGCCTCGCGGTCCTCCTGAGCGGGGGTGCCTCCCCGGCACTCGCCTGGCAGCACCTCGCGGCGGGCGGCGATCCGACGCTGCGGTCCGCCTCCGCCGCGGCGGACCGAGGCGGAGACGTCGCCGCGGTGCTTCGCGCCGCGGGCGGCTCATGGCCCGACATCGCCGCGGTCTACGCGGTGGCGGTCGAGACCGGCGCGCCGCTCGCGGAGACGCTGCGAACCGTCGCCGTCGCCCTGCGCGAGGCGTCGGAGGTCTCGGCAGAGGTGACCGTGGCGCTGGCGGAGCCGGCCGCGACCGCGCGCCTCCTTGCCTGGCTCCCCGTCGGCGGAATCCCCCTCGGGGCGATCCTGGGCTTCGACACGCTTGCGACCCTGTTCGGCGACCCGGTCGGACGACTCTGCCTGGCGGGGGGAGCGGCGCTCATCGTCATCTCGCGGATCTGGTGCCGGCGCCTCATCCGCTCGGCCCAGCCGCCGCCCAGGGTCCCGGGGCTCGAGGCGGAGCTATGGGCGGTCGCCCTGTCGGCCGGGGCATCGGCGGATCGAGCGCGGGCGGCGATCACGGCGGGATCGGATGCCGTGGCCCCGGCGGGGTCGTCGCCCGTCGACGCGACCCTCGACCTCGCGGCACGCGCGGGCGTCCCGGCCGCGGAGCTGCTGCGCGCCGACGCGTGGTCGGCGCGCCACCGTGCCCGCACCGAGGGCCGTGAGGCGGCGGCGCGGCTGTCGACGCGACTTCTCATCCCCCTCGGGGTCTGCACGCTCCCGGCGTTCCTCGTACTCGCGGTCGCGCCGCTGATGCTGGGACTGCTCCGATCAGGCTTCGTGCCATGAGAGCGGGCGAAGCGTGCACACCCCGGCACCCCACCCGCCGGCGCAGTCGGCGTCTTCCCGGCCGCGAAGCGGAGTGTCGCCGCCCGAGCCGTGCTCCGCCAACGTCGCCCAGGTCCCGCGCCCCCTCGACCACCCTGCCCGCCGCCACCCTGGCCTCTTTTCCGAGCCCCCAGCCGGGCGTCTGCGCGCGACCCGCGCCCATCGACCACATCCGTCCACCCCAGAAGGAGAACCCCGTGAACATCCCCCGCCCCCGCCGTTTCGCTCGCACCGTGCCACTCGCCCTGCCCTCGGCCGAAGCGCTTCCGCCCCTCACCTCTCTCGGTGCCCGCCGCCTTCTCCTCGACGAGCGCGGCGCCGCCACCGCCGAGTACGCGATCGCCACCATGGCCGCGGTCGCTTTCGCGGGGCTCCTCGTCGTCATCATGCGCAGCGACGAGGTGCGCGGCATCCTCACCGACCTCGTCCGCCGCGCCCTGACCGTGCAATGAGACGGATCATCGCTCACGCGTTCGGACTGGCCCGCTTGGACGAACGAGGAGCGGTCGCGGCGGAGTTCGCCGTGACCCTCCCCGCCGTCATCCTGGTGCTCCTCCTCGGCGTCGGCGTGTCAGCAACCGCGGCGAGCTCGGTACGCCTGCAGCACGGGGCGACCGAGGCCGCTCGCCTTCTCGGTCGTGGGGACGAGACCCGCGCCGTCGCCGCCGTCGCTGAGGCGGGCGGCACGATGTCGACGAATCGGGGTGACGGGGTGGTGTGCGTGTCCGCGTCCGCGACGACGCCCCTGCCGGTTCCCCTGCCGTTTCCCCCGATCGCCGTACGGGCCTGCGCTCTCGATGGAGGACGCTGATGGCCGGCACCGTCTCGACGGTGGGCGTCGTCTCCGTCCTGGCCGCGCTCGTCGTGACGGTCGGCGCTCTGGGGGCGGCGGCCGTGGCGGCTCAGCGCCTCGCGGGGACGGCGGACGCCGCGGCACTCGCGGCGGCCGACACCCTCAGCGGCGCGGTGCCCGGCTACCCCTGCGAGGCCGCGGAGCGGGTCGCGAGGGCAGCGGGCGCGGGCCTTCGCGAATGTCGCCTGGACGGCCTCGTCGCCACGGTCACCGTCGCTGGGGCGTACGGTGGGATTCCATTCGATGCGCGCTCACGGGCCGGACCCCCCGATCTCTCGAGCCCGTAGGACCTCCCGGAACCCGAACAGGGAGGCGTGTGTATGGTGTGCATCGACGAAAGGACCCCAGTGGCAAACGGAAAGAAGCTCGTCATCGTCGAGTCCCCGACGAAGATGAAGTCGATCCAGGGATACCTCGGCGACGACTACGAGGTGCTCAGCTCGGTCGGTCACATCCGAGACCTCGCGTCGAAGAAGGAGATCCCGGCCGACAAGAAGGCGGCGTACGGCAAGTACTCCATCGACGTCGAGAACGACTTCGACCCCTTCTACGTGGTCAACGACCGCAAGACGAAGACGGTTGCCGAGCTCAAGCGGGCCCTCAAGACGGCCGATGAAGTCCTGCTCGCCACTGATGGTGACCGCGAGGGCGAGGCCATCGCGTGGCACCTTCGCGAGGTGCTCAAGCCCAAGGTCCCCGTGCGCCGAATGGTGTTCCACGAGATCACCAAGGACGCCATCCGCGACGCGGTCAACCACACCCGCGAGCTCGACGAGTCGCTCGTCGACGCGCAGGAGACCCGACGCGTGCTCGACCGTCTCTACGGCTGGGACGTCTCCCCGGTCCTCTGGCGCAAGGTCGGCTCCGGTCGCGAGGGCACGGCACTCAGTGCCGGCCGCGTGCAGTCCGCCGCGACCCGCATGGTCGTCGAGCGCGAGCGCGAGCGCATGGCCTTCGTGTCGGCGTCGTACTGGGACGTGGAGGCACTGGCATCCCAGTCCGGCTCCTCCTTCACCACGCGCTTGAACCGTCTCGACGGTGCGCCCATCGCCCGCGGTGGCGACTACGACGACAACGGAAAGCTCAAGAAGGCCGTCGTCGTCCTCGACGAAGCCGCAGCGCGTACCCTCGCCGACGCCATCACCGCCGCCGGCCGCGCCACGGTCGCCAAGGTCGAGGCCAAGCCCGGAACCCGCAGCCCTCGCGCCCCCTTCACGACTTCCACGATGCAGCAGGAGGCCGGCCGCAAGCTCTCGATGAGCGCGAAGCACGCCATGGGCGTCGCGCAGCGTCTGTACGAGAAGGGCTTCATCACCTATATGCGTACCGACTCGGTCGCCCTCTCGGGTCAGGCCGTCTCGGCTGCTCGCGCGCAGGCCGTCAAGCTCTACGGCGACAAGGCGGTCCCCGCCAACCCGCGCGTCTACAAGAGCAAGTCGAAGAACGCGCAGGAGGCGCACGAGGCCATCCGTCCCTCGGGCGAGGAGTTCCGCACGCCTGCGTCGCTGGCGTCTTCGCTCGACCGCGACGAGCAGAAGCTCTACGACCTCATCTGGAAGCGCACGGTCGCCAGCCAGATGTCGGATGCCAAGTACGAGACGACCACCGTCACCCTCACCGTGCAGGCAGAGAAGCAGGTCGCGGAGTTCACGGCCTCCGGCACCGTCTACACGTTCAAGGGCTTCCTCGAGGCATACGAGGAGGGCGCCGACGAGAAGCGCAACGATGACGACGCCGACCAGTCGCTGCCGGCCGTGTCGGTGGGCGACGAGCTCGCGATGAGCGATGTCGAGCCGAAGGGGCACAGCACCTCGCCCAAGCCCCGCTACACCGAGGCGAGCCTGGTCAAGGCGCTCGAGGAGAAAGGCATCGGCCGTCCCTCCACCTTCGCGAGCATCATCGGCGTCATCCTCGACCGCGGATACGTCACCAAGCGCGGTCAGGCCCTGGTGCCGAGCTGGCTCGCGTTCAGCGTCGTGCGTCTGCTCGAGGAGCACTTCGCCGACCTGGTCGACTACGACTTCACGGCCGCCCTGGAAGACGACCTCGACGCCATCGCGCGTGGAGAGCAGCGCCGCACCGAGTGGCTCAAGTCGTTCTACTTCGGCTCGGAGAAGCAGGTGGGCCTGCGACACATCGTCGACAACCTCGGTGAGATCGACGCACGCGAGCTCAACTCCACGCGCATCACCGACACCGCCACGCTCCGCTTCGGCAAGTACGGCCCGTACCTCGAGGTCACCGACCCCGCAGCCGACGCCGAGGCAAAGCCGCGCATCGTCAACATCCCCGAAGACCTGGCTCCCGACGAGCTGACGCCGGAGAAGGCACAGGAGCTCATCGACGCCCCGGTCGCGGGCGATCGCGTGCTGGGGGAGAACCCCGAGAACGGCAAGCTCGTCGTCGTCAAAGACGGCCGCTTCGGTCCCTACGTGCAAGAGGTCGACGCCGAGGAGCCCGAAGAGGTCGATCAGGCCACGGGCGAAGTCGTCGAGCAGCCCAAGAAGCGCGGGGCCAAGAAAGAAGCGGCGCCCAAGCCCCGCACGGCGTCGCTGTTCCGGTCGATGTCGGTCGACACGATCGATCTCGACACCGCTCTGCAACTGCTGTCCCTCCCGCGTGTCGTGGGTCTCGACCCCGAGACCGGAGCGGAGATCACTGCGCAGAACGGTCGCTTCGGCCCCTACTTGAAGAAGGGCACGGATTCGCGATCGCTCGACAGTGAGCAGCAGATCTTCGACGTCACTCTCGAAGAGGCGCTCGCCAAGTACGCGGAGCCGAAGTACGGCGCCCGTCGTGCGTCGAGCGCGCTCAAGGAGTTCGACGCCGACCCTGTCAGCGGCAAACCGCTCAAGCTCAAGGACGGCCGTTTCGGCCCCTACGTCACCGACGGCGAGACGAACGCCACGGTCCCGCGCGGTGAGAACGCCCTGGAGATCACCTTCGAGCGCGCCGTCGAGCTGATCGCCGACAAGCGGGCGAAGGGGCCGGCGCCCAAGAAGGCCCCCGCGCGCAAGACCACGACCACCCGCAAGGCCCCGGCGAAGAAGTCGTGACCGCCGAGCTTCCCCGGCCGCTGCACGCCCCTCGGGCGTCCACGGCCGGGGGACCCGGGCTCTTCGTGACCTTCGAGGGCGGCGACGGCGCGGGCAAGACGACCCAGGCCTCGCTGCTCGAGCGGTGGCTCACCGAGAAGGGTCGCGCCACGGTCCGCACGCGCGAGCCCGGTGGCACCGAGGTCGGCGTCCGGATCCGCGACATCGTGCTGCACCATCGTGGGCACATCGCGGCGCGCGCCGAGGCCCTGCTCTACGCCGCCGACCGAGCTCACCACATCGAGACCGTGGTGCAGCCGGCGATCGCGCGCGGTGACGTCGTCATCCAGGATCGATATCTCGACTCCTCCGTCGCCTATCAGGGGGCGGGACGGGTGCTCGATGCCGACGACGTGCGTGCGTTGTCACTCTGGGCCACCGACGGGCTGCTTCCCGATCTGACGGTGCTGCTCGACCTCGACCCGGATGCCGCGCGGCGTCGCCTCGACGCCGACGACAAGCCGTTCGACCGGCTCGAGGCCGAGAAAAGCGACTTCCACGCGCGCGTGAGGGCGGGTTTCCTCGCGCTGGCCGACCGCGAACCGGAGCGATTCCTCGTGCTCGACGCGACCGAGGCGCCCGACGTGCTGGCCGCCCGCGTGCGCGACGCCGTCGAACAGCGCCTGGCCTGAGGGCGGCCCGCCTCGCACCCAGGTCGGCGTCATCGCCGCCCGCGGGGCGGGGCGGGGCGGCCCGTGCCTCACCTCCCGACCGGGCGTCGATGCGGGCGCGCGGCCGCGGCATCCATGGGTCGGGCCCCGGCCCGGCAGCTCATCCACAGGCTCGGCCCGCGGTCGTGTCGCACCCCGGGATTAGGGTTGAACGCATGTCCGTCACGCTCGAGCCGTCTCCGCGAACCGCCGGTGCGGCGCCCTTCCCGTGGGATGCCGTGTGGGGGCAGAGCGAGGCGGTCGAGGCCCTGCGGCACGCGGCGTCCGACCCGGCCGCGCTCGCACACGCGTGGCTCATCACCGGACCGCCCGGTTCGGGCCGATCCACCCTCGCCTACGCGTTCGCCGCCGCGCTGATCGCCGACCCCGGCGACGAGCGCGCGCAGCATCAGGTGCTCGCCCGCACCCACCCCGACCTCACGGCGCTGCGCACTGAGCAGGTCGTCATCCGCATCGACGAGGCCCGCCGACTCGTCGAACGGGCTTCCTTCGCGCCCTCGCTCGGCCGACATCGCGTCATCGTCGTCGAAGATGCCGACCGCATGGCCGAGCGCACCTCCAACGTGCTGCTCAAGGCGCTGGAGGAACCGCCTGAGAAGACGGTGTGGGTGCTCTGCGCGCCCAGCGACGCCGATCTGCTGCCGACCATCCGCTCGCGCGTGCGGGTATTACGGCTGCGCGAGCCCTCGGTCGCCGACGTCGCCGACCTCATCGTCGAGCGGACGGGCGTCGCCCCCGACGTGGCCGAGGAGTCCGCGCGCCATGCGCAGCGGCACATCGGCATGGCCCAGCGCCTCGCCACCGACGACGACGCGCGCGGCCGCCGGGCGGAGACGCTCGCCGCCGTTCTGGCTGTGCGCGGGATCGGCGACGCCGTGGAGGTCGCGGGGCGCATCGTGCGCCTGGCCACCGACGATGCCAAGGCCCTGACCGCCACGCGCGACGAGGAGGAGCGACGTTCGCTGCTGCGCATGCTCGGCGTCGCCGAGGGAGCGGCCGTTCCCCCCTCCGTGCGGGGTCAGGTGAATGCGCTCGAAGACGACCAGAAGCGGCGCGCCACCCGCAGCCTGCGCGACGGCATCGACCGCGTGCTCACCGATCTCCAGTCGCTCTTCCGCGACGTGGTGATGATCCAGTACGGGCGAGAGGGCGACCTCGTCAACAGCGAACGCCTCGATACCCTCCGCGCCCTCGCCGCGCAGTGGACACCCGCCCGAACGCTGGGGGTGCTCGACCGCATCTCGGTCACCCGTCGCAACCTCGAACAGAACGCCGCACCCCTGCTGGCCTTGGAGAGTCTCATGATCACCGTGGCGAACGGATCCACCCCGTGAGTGTGCGCGGCCCCCGCGAGCGGGGGAGCGTCCGGCGTCGGCTCGTCGCCGCGATGGCGGGCATCGCCGGTCTCGCCCTCTCGCTCTCGGGCTGCCTCTATGCGCAGATCCCGCCCATGGCCCCCGACGGCGGGCGCTCCCTCGCACCGCAGACCGAGGGCATCGATGCCGCGCTCCTGCCCTATTACGGTCAGACCCTCACCTGGGCGGCGTGCGGGGGTGCCGGCTTCGACTGCGCCACCGTCACCGCACCCCGCGATTACGCGGACCCCTCCGCGGGCGACCTGCAGCTCGCGGTCATCCGACACCGGGCCACGTCGGGGGAGCCCCTGGGCTCTCTGCTGACCAACCCCGGTGGTCCCGGAGTGAGCGGCGTCGACACCGTGCGCGATTCGCTCTCGCTCGTCGCGGACGAGACGCTCACCCGCTCCTACGACGTGATCGGATTCGATCCCCGCGGTGTCGGCCAGTCGTCGGCGGTGTCCTGCTACGACGCCGCCGGCATGGATGCGTACCTCTACGACGTCCCACCGGGCGACCGCGGCAGCGAGGAGCGCAACGCAGCCCTCGAGCAGCGCCAGGCGGACTTCGCGCAGGCGTGCGAAGCCGGCAGCGACGGGCTGCTTCCCTACATCTCGACTGAGAACGCCGCGCGCGACATGGACCTGCTTCGGGCCGTGCTGGGTGACGCGAAGCTGAATTACCTGGGCTTCTCCTACGGCTCGCTCCTCGGGGCGACCTATGCCGGGCTCTTCCCGGACCGGGTCGGACGCATGGTGCTCGACGGCGGGATCGACCCGAGCCTCGACGGTAGCGAGAGCGGAATCGCCCAGGCCGTGGGGTTCGAGAACGCGCTGCGCGCCTTCGCCGCCGATTGCCTGACGACCTCGGACTGTCCGTTCTCAGGGTCGGTCGACGACGCGATGGCCGATGTGTCGTCGCTCCTCGAGCGCGCCGATGCGCGCCCGCTCACCAACGCCGACGGACGACAGCTCGGCGCCGACACCCTGCTCACATCGATCGTCGCGGCGCTCTACAGCGACCAGAGCTGGCCCTACCTGCGGGTCGCCCTCGTCGACGTGCAGAACGGCGACCCGTCGGTGGCCTTCCAGCTCGCCGACTTCTACAACGGTCGGGTCGACGGCCAGTACAGCGACAACACGATGCAGGCCCTGCGCGCCTACAACTGCGTCGACAACCCGCGTGAAGATGAGGCCGACCAAGCGGCCGTCGAACAGGAGCTGGCGCAGAAAGCCCCCGTCGTCGCTCCCTACTGGGTGGGGCCCGACGCGTGCGCGGCGTGGACCGCGCCCCCGACGGGCACGCCCGGCGTCATCACCGCACCGGGCTCGCCGCCCATCGTGGTTCTGGGCACCACCGGCGATCCGGCGACGCCCTACGCCGAGGCGCAGGCCCTCGCGGGTCAGCTCTCGCAAGGTGTCCTGGTGACCTATGTGGGAGAGGGTCACCTCGCCTACAACAAGGGGAACGACTGCGTGAACAGCGCCGTCGACGACTACCTCGTCGACGGAACCGTCCCCGCCGCCGACCTCCGCTGCGAATAGCTCCGCCACCGCCGGCTCCCCGCCCGCCTAGGCTTGACACGTCACACCCCGAGGAGACCCCTATGACCGCGCCCGTCGCCGACCTGGCGAGCTACATCGACCACACGCTGCTCAAGCCCGAGGCCACCCGCGCCGACGTGGAGCGCGTCATCGCCGAAGGTGCCGAGCTCGGCACCTACAGCGTCTGCCTCTCGCCGTCGTTCCTGCCCGTCGCCCTCCCCGAGGGTGTGAAGCTCGCGGTCGTGTGCGGCTTCCCGAGCGGCAAGCACCACGCCGAGGTCAAGGCCGCCGAGGCGGCGCTGTCGGTCGCCCAGGGCGCCGACGAGATCGACATGGTCATCGACATCGGTGCCGCCATCGAGGGCCGCTACGAGATCGTCGAGGCCGAAATCCGCGCGGTGCGCGCTGCAGCTCCGGCCCCCACCGTGCTCAAGGTCATCATCGAGTCGGCGGCGCTGCCCGACGAGGCGATCGTGGCCGTGTGCGAGGCGGCCGTCGCCGCCGGGGCGGACTTCGTCAAGACCTCGACGGGCTTCCACCCCGCCGGAGGAGCCACCGTGCACGCCGTCCAGCTGATGAAGCGCACGGTCGGCGACCGCGCCGAGGTCAAGGCCTCCGGAGGTGTGCGCACGCGCGCCGCCGCCGAGGAGATGATCGCCGCGGGCGCCACCCGGCTGGGCCTGTCGTCGAGCCGTGACATCCTCGCCGACCGCTCCGCCACCGGCGACTACTGAGCGCGTTCCGCGAAGCCCGCTGGAGCATGTAAGATCGATGATCGTGCACGCCACAGCGAGCACATGCCGCCTTAGCTCAGACGGCAGAGCGATTCACTCGTAATGAATAGGTCAAGGGTTCGATTCCCTTAGGCGGCTCCGAAGGCCCTCACCCGCTTCCACCGGGTGGGGGCCTTTTTTAGACCCCCGGATGCCGCCGGCCCGCCGTTGCGCCATCCCCGGTCCGGCTCCACCGGTCTCCCCGACGTCGCCGCGTCCCGCGCGTGCGAGCCCACGAGGGGAGTCCCGCGCCGCCCGATAGGCTGACTCCACCCCTGGTCCGCCGTCCCGCGGAGCCGCCCTTCATCCGCCACCCGCAGGAGTTCCCGTGTCGAACGCCCTCGATGCCCTCATCGAGATCTTCACGTGGGTCGGTCTCGGGGGCGGGTTGCTGCTGGCCTTCGCCGCGGTCTTCCTGCTCCTGCTGGATGGAACCTGGATGCCGACGCGCGCGGTCGTGGAGCACGTCGGAGACGGGCGCGTCGTCCGGTGGTTCGACGACCAGGGCGGCGTCAACGAAGCACCCCTCTCGGCGCACGACGACGCCAAGGTCGGTCCCGCCGACATGGCCGACATCTTCTACCGGCGCGGCAGCGCGCACCGCATGCGCTTGACGCGTTCCTCGCCCGTCGTCCGCTTCGTCTCGCTGCTCGCCGCGGGTGTGCTCGCCCTCGGCGTCGTGGCGTTCGTCGCCTCGATCGTCCTGCTCTTCGCGCGCGGCTGACTTCGTGGGCGGGGCACCCGGATGCCGACGCGCGTAGGCTCGGAGCATGAGCCGGGCCCTGTTCATCGTCGACGTCCAGAACGATTTCACCGAGCGCGGAGCCCTCGGGGTCGAGGGCGGTGACGCCGTGGCCGCGCGCATCTCGCGATACCTCGACGAGCACGCCGACGATTATGCGGTGATCGTGGCGTCGCGCGACTGGCACCACGGCGACGACGACAACGGCGGGCACTTCTCTCCCGATCCCGATTTCGTCGACAGCTGGCCGGTGCACTGCGTCGCGGGGACCTACGGGGCCGACTACGACGAGGTCTTCGACACCTCCCGCGTCACCCACCACCTCAAGAAGGGGCAGGGCAAGCCCGCCTACTCGCTGTTCGAGGGCGTCTCCGACGGGGGCGAGACGGCCGCGCAGATCCTCGAGGCCCACGGCATCCGTCACATCGACATCGTCGGCATCGCGACCGACTACTGCGTGCGCGCGTCGAGCCTCGACGCGGTGGCGGCGGGGCGTCGTGTGCGCGTGTTCACCGACCTCATCGCGGGCGTGCACCCCGACTCCAGCGCCGCGGCGCTGCGCGAGATCGAGACCGCCGGCGCCGAGCTGGCGCACGCGGCGGACTGAGCCGGAAGGTCGGAGACGCCGGCCGGCCCGTCAGACGACGGGATCGGCTTCGTCGTCGGCGCGGGGGATCGTCAGCGTCACGCTGGTGCCCTCGCCGGGGACGCTGCTGATGCGCAGGGTGCCACCGTGCTCCGACACGATGCGGTGCACGCTGGCCAGGCCGATGCCGCGCCCGCCGTCGGACGACACGGCGTAGCGGCCGCGCCGGCCCTCCTGGGTGATCGAGGAGAGGTCGTCGGGGTGGATGCCGCGACCGTGATCACGCACGCGGACGGCGGCGCCCTCGTCGGTTTCGAAGGCGTCGATCTCGATGACGTCGTCGGAGTACTTCGCCGCGTTCTCGAGGACGTTCGCGATCGCACGGCGCAGGCCCAGCACGTCGCACTGCACCGGGACGGCATCCATCTGACCGAAGTGGACGCGACCGAGATCGCCCGGCAGCACGAGCGCCACCGCGCCCCGGGCGATGAGGTCGAGAGTCGTGAGGCGCCGCCCGCGTTCGGATGCCGCGTCGACGTCGGCCATGAGCGCCTGGGCCATGGCGACGATGTGGTCGCCGGCTTCCTCGGCCAGCCGGAGCAGGCGGTGGTCGGGGGGAAGCTCCTCGGCCAGGAGATCGAGATACCCTCGCAGCGCGGTGACGGGGGAGAGCAGGTCGTGGGCGAAGGTGCGTTGCAGCGCCGCCCGCTCATCGGCGGCCTGCTTCTCGGACGTCAGATCGCGAACGATCTTGACGAACCCGAGCACCTGCCCCTGATCGTTGCGGATCGCCGAGATCGTCACGCGTGCCCAGAACTCCGTGCCGTCGCTGCGAACGCGCCACCCGGTGTCTTCGACGTGGCCGTCGCGCTGGGCGGCGGCGAGCAGCTGATCGGGCACACCGCGACGTCGGGCGTCTTCTCGGTAGAAGCGCGAGAAGTGCGAGCCGATGATGTCGGCCTCGGGGTAGCCCTTGATGAGTTCGGCGCCGAGGTTCCAGCCGCGAACGAAGCCGCCGCTGTCGAGTTTGACGATGGCGAACAGATCCACCTGCTCATCCCAGTCGCGCGGGATGGAGCGGCGGATGCTGGTCAGGGGATGGTCGGAGACCGCCCCGGGGCGGTCGCGGACAACGTCCGGTTCATCGGGCATCGTGGTCATGCGGCGGCACCGGGCGGGTTCGTGATGCTTGCTGAAGGCATGTGTCGATCATGACGGCGGCGCGGGGCGATGAACAGCGATTGACATCGCGGCTTCCACCCCGCTCGCGGTCACGACGAGACGGTGACCAGCGTGCGCTGCCATCCGCTCGAGCCGTCGGGGGCGATGGGCGCCTGATCCTGGATCTGCACGTTGCCCTGCTTATCCGTCGCCCGCACGGAGATGTAGTGAGACCCCGCGTCGGCGGTCCACTCCAGACGCCACTGCACCCACGACTGGTCGTTGATCGGCGTCGAGAGCTGCGTCTCCTGCCAGTCGCCGTCGTCGATGCTCACCTCGACCTTGGCGACGCCCACGGGCTGCGCCCACGCCATACCCGCGATGACCACGGTCCCCGCGGCGACCGGCGTGCCGATCTTGGGCGTGTCCACGCGCGACGACATCTTGATCGGCGCCTGGGCCGCGTATCCGCGGGGCGTCCAGTAGGCCTCGGCCTCATCGAAGCGGGTGACGGTGAGCTTGGTGACCCACTTGGTCGCCGACACGTAGCCGTACAGGCCGGGGACCACCATGCGCACGGGGAAGCCGTGCTCGAAGGGAAGCGGCTCGCCGTTCATCGCGACCGCGAAGATCGCGTCGAGGTTGTCATCGGTCAACGACGACAGGGGAGTGGATGCCGTGTACCCGTCGACGCTCTCGGACAACACCATGTCGGCGTCGCCCTGGACCCCCGCCATGCGCAGGACGTCGCGGATGGGGACACCGGTCCAGATGGCGTTGCCGACGAGACCGCCGCCGACCTCGTTCGAGACGCACGTGAGGGTCACGCCGTACTCGTCGAGGCCCATGTTCACGAGGTCGTCGAAGCTCAGTTCGACGGGGGTGTCGACCATGCCGTCGATCTGCAGGCGCCACGACGTCGGATCGACGTTGGGGACGGTGAGCGCGGTGTCGACGCGGTAGAAGTCGCCGTTCGGGGTGATGATCGGGCTCAGGCCGTCGATGTCCCAGTCGGCGCCCTCGGGGACCGTGACGGTGGAGCGGGCGGCGGGCAGCCGGAGGGCATCGCGCGCCGCGGCCACCGAGGCGGTGGTGGCGTTGAGGATGCGCGAGCCGACGCCGACGACCACGGCGCCGACGGCGGTCAGTCCGGTGAAGAGCAGGAACTGGCGGCGACCCGTCCCGACCGCTTCGGCGTCGCGGGCCTCGGCCGCGGAGACCCATCGCTTCAGACGCGCGATGCTGAAGACCAGCACCACGATGCCCGCGGCGGTACCCAGAAGCGGGGGAAGCCATGCGAGGGCGCCCGCCCCGGCGCGCGTGATGATCGCCGCGGTCGCGAGAGCGCCGCCGATGCCGAGCAGCACCGCGCCCACGGGACGGAACCGGTACTGCAGAACGCCGGCCACAGCGGCCGCGACGGCCGCGCCGAGGCCGACGCCGGCGAGAAGGGCAATCTTGTCGGTCTCGCCGAACAGCGTGATCGCGAGCTCTTTGAGGGGGCGCGGGACGATGTCGACGATGAACGATCCGACGGCCAGCACGGGGCTCGCCGAGCGCGCCACCAGGGCCGCGAAGAGTTCGGCGACGGCGAGCAGGGCCGCGGCCGACACGATCCCCGCGAGAGCCGCCCACAGCCACGCGTGCGGTTTGCGGGTCTTCCGTGTCGTCTCGGTCTGGGCCGCGGTGTCGGTCGTCATGGCATCCCTCGTTCCCGGGGTCGCGCGAGCGCGATCCACCTCGGTATGTCTTCGGAGCGGACGGGGGATCGGATGCCGACGGGCCGACCGGATGCCGTCAGCGTACGCCCGGGCGGGCCTCGGTATCGGCGGGCGCGAGGGCGAACCCCGCCACGCCCGAGACGATGAGGGCGAGCGCGACCAGGAGCCCGGCGCTGAGGGGCTCTCCCAGCAAGGGGACGGCCACCACGGCTGTGAGCACGGGGCTGAGCGCCCCGGCGGCGGCGGGGATGCTCCCGCCCAGGTTCTTCACCGCGACGACGTAGCACCCGGTCGAGAGCAGGCCCGTCCCGACGCCCTGCACGAGGGCGTAGGCCCCCCAAGCGGGGAGGTCGACGCCACCGGTGAACAGGTGCGAGGGGAGGACGCCCGTTGCGGCGAAAGCGAGGGCGGCGACCACGGAGGTGAGCGACACGATCACGATCACCCCGACCGGGTCGAGTCGCGTGCGGGCGAGGGCGATCGTGTAGACGGCCCACACCAGTCCCGCCGCGAGCAGCACGGTGATTCCGCCCGGGCCCACCGGTCCGCCGATGAGCAGCGCACTCGCCGCGACCCCGGCGACGATCGCGCCGAGGGCGAAGAGGCGCCGGCGCGAGATCCTGCGCCGCGCCCGCAGGAACAGCAGGGCGGTGACGAAGAGGGGCACGGTGCCGGGGACGAGCAGCCCCGTCAGCGCCGCCGAGGTCAGATGCGCGCCCCCGGCGAAGAGCACGAAGTGGGGCAGGCCCGCGAGCAGCACGAGGGCCAGCACGACCGGTCGCTCACCGCGCAGGCGGCGGAGGGTCCGTGGGATCCAGGGGGCGAGCACGAGAGCGGGGACGGCGAAGCGAACGATCGCGGCATCCCCCGTCGTGAGTCCGGCCGTCTCGAGGGCCCGGGTCGACAGGGCGAACGACGACCACAGGCACACGACCGCGATCACCGCGGCGACGCCGACCACCGTACGGCGAGGCGGCGCGGCGGGGCGGGGGACGACGAGCGCGGTCACCCCGTCAGCGTAGGAAGAGCGACGGCGCAGACGATTGCGAAAATTGCCCTGGGACCCGCGTCGTTGGCAGAATCTGCTGCGTGCAGACACTCGACGCCATCGACCGCCTCATCCTCGCCGAGCTGCAGCGAGACGGCCGGCTGACGAATCAAGACCTCGCCGACCGCGTCGGTCTGTCGCCCTCTCCGTGCCTACGGCGCGTGCGACGGCTCGAGGAGGCAGGTGTGATCGCGGGCTATCGCGCCGTCGTCTCGCCCACGGCGGTCGACCTGGAGATCACGGCCTTCGTGCGCCTGCGCCTCGCCTCGCACGAGGGGGCCACGGTGGATGCCGTGGAGGAACGGCTGCGCGCGATCCCGCAGATCGTCGAGGCGCACCTGCTCGCGGGCGACTGGGACTACCTGGTGCGGATCGTGACGCCCGACTTCGAGGCGTACGAGGCCCTGCTGCGCGAGCACCTGCGGGCGATCCCGTCGCTGTCATCGATCGACACGACGTTCGCGTTCGGGGTCACCAAGCCCCTGTCGCCGTTGCCGGTTCACGCCGGCGGCATCCGTCGCTCGAGCTGAGGCACCCTCGCGGGCCGCCTCGACGGCGCCCGCCGTGGTGGTCGGCCCTCGGGATCGACGTCTGGCGACGGCGCCCGCCCGCCTCGTACGATGTGAGCACCCCCGCCGGAGCGGTGTCAGGGGCGCCGCCGGGGAAGGAGCCCACCGCCGTGGACGATCTCGCCCGCTGGTCGGCCGCCTTGACGACGATGGTCGGCCTCGGCGTGACGCTCGGGCTGAACCCGGCCCTCTACGCGGCCACGGCCGACGCCCTCGCGCAGAACACGCGCGTCGCGGCCCGCGTCGGGTGGATGGTCGCGGGACTGGCCACCGGTGCCACGATCCTCTATCTCGTGCTGCAGAGCGTCGACCCCACCGAGTTCGTCAGCGCCGCGGAGAGACGCACCACGGATGCCGTGCTCGATCGTCGGGTCGACCTCGTCGCCGGTGCCGTGTTCCTGATCGGCGGTGCCCTCGTGGCGATGTGGCGACTGCGTCGGCCCGTCCGCCCGCCGCACCGGCGCGCTCCCGCGGCGCGCGCACACGGCTGGAGCTCCTACGTGCTCGGCGTCAGCTGCTCGATCATCGGCTTCACCACGCTGCCGATCATGTACATGACCGGCCGGGTCGCCGACGGGGTCAGCGATCACCCCGCATTGCGCTGGCTCGCGTACGCGGTGTTTCTGGGGGCGCTCGCCGCGCCGTTCGTGCTCCTGGCGACCGCCTGGTCGCGGTTCCCCCGCACGGCCGCACGCGTCAACGGTCTCTACACGCACGTCAGCGGCCTGGATCACCGCCCGGTGTACGCGGTCGTCTTGGCGGTCGCCGGTGTCGCCTGCCTGGTGCTGGGCGTGCTGCCCGGCCGTTGAGCCGGGCCGAGCGTCACTCCGACAGGAACCGCACCGGTAGGTCGGCGATGGGCAGACGCGACGACGCGATCGCGGCCTCGATCGCCGCGTGGTACCGCTTCGGAGCGGTGATCTGCACCCGCTCGACGCCGTCGGCGGGGGTCCCGCCGCCGCCCGCGAAGAAGCCGGTCGCGCCGAGGTCATTCGAAAGGCGGGTGAGCAGCTCCGCGTAGGTCGTACTCTCGCCCGTCTCGATCTCCACGGCCAGCATCGACCCGGCCACCTCGATGGGCATGTCCGCGGGAAGACCCGCGGCGGTGCGGACCGCCTCGGCGCGCGAGACGAGGGCGATCAGATCGCTCATGCCCGTCGCGTCGAGCGAGGAGAGTGCGAAGCGACCCGTCTCCCAGACCGCCGCCTGTACGGGGAGGCCGGGCGCGGCCCGATCCAACTCCGACACGACGGGCTCCGGGTCGAATCCGAACGCCGGACACCCCTGCGCCTCCCCAGAGGACGAGAGCGAGACGCGCGCACCCGACGTCGTCTCCAGGTCGAAGACCCACCACACCGCATCCCGGTAGTCCTGCGTGCACGCCACCCGCACCACCTCGGCCAGTGACCCGGCGTCGGCGGTGACCGAGATCATCGACGACGGATGCGAGAACAGGGGCGCCTCCACCCAGCGCTCCTTCTGGACCTCGCGCACGCCGTCGACGGCGGCGACCCGCTTGCCGAGCTCATCGAATCCCGCGTCGGGTCGCGCGAAGTGCGTCTCATCGACCATCAACGAGAACAGCACGACTGCCGCCCCGCCCGTCAGTACCACCGCGATGACCACGACGGCGATCCCGATCCACCCGCGCCGCGTCGTCGGCATCCCGTTCCCTCTCCCCGCGTCGTTGCGTCACGATACGAGCGCAGCGTGAACGCGAGGGGAACGGCGGGTCAGCGCGCGCGGCGCTGCTTGGCGAGCTTCGAGACGACCTTGCGGCGCACGCGCTGCACCTTCGGGTCGGTCCACACGCGGTAGGCGACGGTGCCCGCGGCGACCGCGCGTCCGATCGCGGTTCGGGCGAGCACGGCTCCCGCCAGGCCCACCGCTCCGGTTCCGATCCAACGTGCGACTCCCATGGGGGCTCCTTCTGTCGAGGTGACGAGATCTCACCCAAGAGCACGCCGCTGGGAAAGGCAGGGCGGTTGCGCCCCGGGCCGACGTGTGCAGCTCGGGGGCTCAGGCGATCCGCTCACCCACCGCGGCGGCGAACGGCTCGAGGGCGGCGACCACGTCATCCGTCAGCGTCGTCGTACTGGCGGTGACCGCGTCGTCGATCTGGCTCGTGCGCGAGGCGCCGATGATCGCCGTCGTCACGACGGGATCGCGCAGCACCCAGGCCACGGCGAGCTGCGGGATCGACAGCCCGGCCGCGCGCGCGACGCCGTCGATACCGCGGATGCGCTCGAGGTAGTCGTCCGTCAACGCCGAGGCGTCGAGGAAGCGGCTGTCGGCCGCGCGCGAGTCCGCCGGGACGGTGCCGTCGAGGTACTTCGCGGTGAGCAGACCCTGCGCGAGCGGCGAGAACACCGCGCTGCCGACGGCGAGGTCGCGAAGAGCCGGGAAGAGCTCGGCCTCGGGGGTGCGGTCGAACAGCGAATAGCGCGGCTGGTGGATGAACAGGCGCACACCCTCGGCGGCGAGCAGCTCGTGGGCGCGACGGGTGAGATCGGCGGGATAGTTCGAGATGCCGACGTACAGCGCCTTGCCGCTTCGCACGATGTCGGCCAGGGCGTGCACGGTCTCCTCGATCGGCGTCTCGTGGTCTACGCGGTGGGAGTAGAACACGTCGACGTAGTCGGTGCGCATGCGGGCGAGGCTCTGCTCGAGCGAGCGCACGAGGTACTTGCGCGATCCGCCGTCGCCGTACGGCCCGGGCCACATGTCATAGCCGGCCTTCGTGGAGAGGAAGAGCTCGTCCCGGTATCGGCGCAGGTCGCTGTCGAGCACGGTGCCGAAGGTCGACTCCGCCGCGCCGTACGGGGGGCCGTAGTTGTTCGCGAGGTCGATGTGCACGATGCCCCGGTCCACCGCGTGATGCAGGATCTCGCGCTGGGTGTCGAGCGGCCGACCGCTACCGAAGTTCTGCCACAGGCCGAGCGAGATGCGGGGGAGAGGGATGCCGCTGGCGCCGGCGCGCAGGAACGGCACGTCGTCGTAGCGGGTCGAGGCGGCCTCGAAGGGGGAGGTCAGACGGGGGTCATCGGCGGCGATGGGCATTGTTCTCCTCTGAACGGAAGCGTCCCCCCGACTCTGCCACGGATGGTCCTCCCGTCTCTCGTGCCGCCCCGTGGGCGGACACGTCAGGTCAGGAGGCCGGGCGCGCCAGCTCCTCGCGCACGATCGCCGCCCCCGCGGAGAGAGCGCTGAGCTTGTCGAACGCCACGGCGCGGGGGAGGGGGGCCATGCCGCAGTTGGAGCTCGGGATGAGCTTGTCGGCATCCACGTGGTTCAGGGCGCGGCGCAACGTCTCGGCGACCTCCTCAGGGGTCTCGACGTCGGTGCTCGCCACGTCGATCGCCCCCAGCATCACCTTCTTGCCGCGGATGAGTTCGATGATCTCGATGGGCACGCGCGAGCGGTGGCTCTCGAGCGAGACGATGTCGATGCTCGAGGCCTGCAGGAGCGGGAACGACTCCTCGTACTGCCTCCACTCGGAGCCGAGCGTCGCCTTCCAGTCGGTGTTCGCCTTGATGCCGTAGCCGTAACAGATGTGCACGGCCGTCTCGGCACGCAGCCCCTCGGCGGCGCGCTCCAACGTTGCGATGCCCCATTCCTTCACCTCGTCGAAGAACACGTTGAACGCGGGCTCGTCGAACTGGATGACGTCGACGCCCGCCGCTTCGAGCTCGCGGGCCTCCTGGTTGAGGATCGTCGCGAACTCCCACGCGAGCTTCTCGCGGCTGCGGTAATGACGATCGGCGAGCGTGTCGATCATCGTCATGGGCCCGGGGAGAGCCCACTTGATCGGCTGATCGGTCTGCGCGCGCAGGAACGCGGCATCCTCGACGAACACCGGCTTGCGCCTGCTGACCTCACCGACCACGGTCGGGACGCTCGCGTCGTAACGGTCGCGGATGCGGACGGTCTCGCGGTTCTCGAAGTCGACGCCGTCGAGGTGCTCGATGAAGGTCGTCACGAAGTGCTGTCGCGTCTGCTCCCCGTCGCTGACGATGTCGATGCCGCGGCGGCGCTGTTCCTGCACCGCGGCTCGCAGGGCGTCGTGCTGGCCCTCGACGAGGGTGTCGCCCTCGAGCTCCCACGGCGACCACAGCACCTCGGGCTTGGCGAGCCACGCGGGCTTCGGGAGGCTCCCGACGATCGAGGTGGGCAGGAGGGTGGGCACGGCGGCGGATCCTTCGCGGGTCATCGGACGGGAACGGGGTAGCGGGCGGCCCACTCGTCGAGCACGCGCCGGTGGGGCTTCACGAAGTGCTCTTCCGCGTAGCGGCCCTGGGTGACCGCGAGCTGGCTGCGCTCGGCGCGGTCGTAGGTGATGTCGGTCGGCGAGAAGTCGGCCTGCTCCAGGGTGGGGCGGTACACGTCGCCCGCGGGGGTGTTCGCGTTGTAGATCTCCGGGCGATAGATCTTCTGGAACGTCTCCATCGTGCTGATCGTGCCGGCCAACTGCAGGTCGCCGTAATCGGCCAGCAGGTCGCCGCGGAAGTAGAAGGCCAGGGGCGCAACGCTGCCGCGCGGCATGAAGTAGCGCACCTGCAGGCCCATCTTGCCGAAGTACTCGTCGGTGAGGGAGAAGGCGTCCTGCGCATACTCCACGCCCAGGACCGGGTGGATGGTGCCCGTGCGGCGGTAGGTGCGGCTCGTCGAGACGCTGATGCAGATCACCGGCGACTGCGGGAAATGCTCCCCGTACGCGGATGATTCGAGGAAGTGCTGGAAGAGCTTTCCGTGCAGGTCGCCGAAGTCGTCGGGGACCGTGAACCCGGTGCCCGCGGCGTTGGCGGCGGGCAGCACCACGCTGAAGTCGTAGTCGCGGAGGTACGAGGAGAAGTTGTTGCCGACGATGCCGCGGTGGCGCTCGCCGGTGAGCTGGTCGACGATGTGCACGTCGAGCACCTCGATCACCGGGAACTCCTCGTCGTCGGCGCCGTCGGCGAACTGCAGCTGCACGGAGACGATGTCGAGTTCGACGCGATAACGGTCACCGCGCGGATCGTCGGACGAGACGAGGTCGTTGAAGCGACGGCCGATCATCGACAGGGCGTTGCGGAGGTTCTGTCGACGGTTCTCGCCGCGCGCGAGGTTGGCGAAGTTGGTCGTGATGCGCGAGTTCTCGGCGGGAGCGTAGTCCTCGTCGAAACGGGTCGTGCGGATGCTGAACGTGATGTCGCTCGCCATGGGGTGCCCATCCAGGAGGGTGGGGGCCGGATCGGCCCCGGGTGGTCGGTGTCTCCATGGTGTCGACAACGCCGAGTCATCGGGTAATCCGCGTCGACTATGCGCGAGTATAGAATCAGACTATGTCTCGACGAGCGAGCGGCATCACTCTGCAGCACCTCCAGTACTTCATCGAGGTGGCGGCCGAGGGGTCGATCAGCGCGGCGGCCGACCTCCTGTTCGTCGCGCAGCCGACCATGTCGGCCGCGATGAAAGACCTGGAGGGGCGGGTGGGCCGCGATCTGCTCACGCGCTCTGCGCGAGGTGTCACGCTCACCACCGACGGCGTCGAATTCCTGGGATACGCGCGGCAGGTCGTGGAGCAGGCGGAACTGCTCGAACAGCGCTACCTGGGCCGACCGCCGTCGCGGCGGCTGCTCGGCGTGTCGACCCAGCACTACTCGTTCGCGGTCGACGCGTTCGTGCGGATGGTCAAGAGCACACCCGCGGCCGAGTACGAATTCTCGCTCCGTGAGACCCGCACCTTCGACATCATCGAGGACGTCCGCACCTTGCGCAGCGAGCTCGGCATCCTGTTCCGCAACGACTTCAACCGCAACGTGCTCGACAAGCTGCTGCGGGAATCGGGCCTGGCATTTCACCCGCTCTTCGTGGCAGACCCGCACATCTTCGTGTCGCGGCGGAGCCCGCTGGCATCCCGCTCCCGCGCGACGCTCGACGACCTGGTCGACCTTCCGCGCCTCACCTTCGACCAAGGCGCGAACAACTCGTTCTACTTCGCCGAGGAGATCCTCTCCACCCTCTCGAGCAAGCAGGAGATCCGGGTCTCCGACCGCGCGACGATCTTCAACCTCATGATCGGCCTCGACGGGTACACGATCTCGACCGGCATCATCAGCGACGACCTCGACCCCGAGATCGTCGCGGTGCCCCTGGACGTCAAGGAACGCATCGAGATCGGCTGGATCGGTCGCACCGCGATCCCCCTCACGGAGCAGGCGAAGCGGTACCTCGGTGAGGTGCGCGACGTGGTGAGGGGGTTCGGGGTGGCGTTGCTCGACTGAGTGGCCGGCCGCTCAGCGGCCCTTGCCGCCCCACCACCGGCGGCGACGGCCGGCGGACGGCGCCTCGGCGGCGGGGCTCTCGGTTCCGCCGGTGCGGATGCGACGGCCCTCGTCGACGTCGGCCTGTTCCTTGCGTTCCTGCTTGTCGCTCTTGCGCGTATCGCGCGCGGGGAGTTGCAGGTCGCGTTCGGCGGCGATGCCGGCCTGCAGCTCGCGCCCGCGCTCCAATTCGGCGTCGAACTCCGCACCGAAGAGCAGGGCGAGGTTCGCGATCCACAGCCACAGGAGGAAGACGATGACGCCCGCCAGTGAGCCGTAGGTGCGGTCGTAGTTCGAGAAGGTCGCGATGTAGAAGCCGAAGCCCGCCGTGGCGACCGCGAGGACGACGATGGCGATCACGGCACCGATGCTGATCCACCGGAACTTCGGCTGCTTGGCGTTGGGTGTCGCGTAATACAGCACGGCGACCAGGAACACGATGACCACGAGCATGACCGGCCACTTGGCGATGTCCCACGCGATCTGCACGCCCTGACCGAGGCCCAGGGCATCGCCGATCGCAGTGGTGACATCGCCGGAGATGACCAGTCCCAGGGCGACGAGCGCGAGGGAGACCACCGCGATGACGGTGACGATCAGCTGCATGGGGCGCAGCTTCCAGAACGGACGCCCCTCCCGGATCTCGTAGATGCGGTTCATGGCCCTGCTGAAGGCGCCGACGTACCCGGATGCCGACCACAGGGCCAGCAGGATGCCGAGCACGAGCGCCAGTCCGGCGCCGGGGGCGGATGCGATCTGCTGGATGGGACCCTCCAGGGTCCCGGCGGCGTCGGGCGCGACCTGACGGATGATGTCGAGGACCGCCGAGGCGGCGGCATCCCCCTGACCGATCACGCCGAGGACCGAGAAGATGGCGATGAGAGCCGGGAAGAGGGCGAGCACGGAGTAGTAGACCAGGCCCGCGGCGGCGTCCGTGCACTGGTCGGCGGAGAACTCCCTCACGGTCTTCTTCAGGACGTACCCCCACGACCGTTTCTCGAGCTGGGTCGGGGAGTCGGGTTTGCCGTCCGCCTCCGGGGCGGGTGCGTTGTCGGTCGCGTCGTGCGTGGTCTTCTGCCGTGCCATGGTGCCTCCGCGTCACCGGGTGGACACGCTCGTCGTCCCGGTGCGCTGGTTCGGTTCTCGGTGGGGGGATCTTGTCTCGCGGGTGAGCGCGCGGTGCGGCCGAAACCGTTCGCGCTCGCCGACGACCGGGCGGGTCGTCACCTCGGTGTAATACGGCTGAGGCCGGATCGCCGAACGGGTTGCGTCGTCGACGCACCTGTGCACGGGGAGGAGTCAGGTCGCCCGTGCTCCACTCGAGCCGCCACGAGTGGGCTGTCGCGGAGGGGCGGTGTCGGCGCTTTCACGGCGCCCGTTGCTAGCGTGGATTTCGTCGAGCACGGGCGTCGGTCGGCAACCGTCTGGGCATCCAGGCGGCGGGGCCGCCGTCGTCACCGGCGCTCGTCGTCCCGTTCCCGCACCTCCCCGACCCTCATCGCGGGTCTCCCCTGCAGAAGCGAGCTGAGCACGAAGATGCGACGGACGAGAACCCGACGACTCACGCGGATGTGCACGTCGATCCTCGCCGTCGTCGTCATTCTCCTCGTGGCGTCTCCTCCCCACCGCGCGGAGGCCGCATCGCGCCTGGTCCTGCAGAACCCCGTCCTGCTCTTTCCGGATCCGGGGGCGGTCGCGTTCACGGTCTCGGGGGCGACCGGGAGCGTCTCCTGGACCGTGAAGGATGCCGACGGCGACACCGTGGCGACGGGGTCCGAGAAATCGCGCGGCCGCACGGCCAAGATCGCCATCGGCCGAGCGATCCCGACCGGCTATTACACGTTCTCGTTCTCCTCGGCATCCGATGACGAGGTCACCGCGGCGTTCGGGGTGACGGGGCCGGCGCCCTCGGACGACACGTACTACAGCGTCCAGACGCTCAGCGCGCACCAGGGCGGGATCTATCGGGTCGACATGCACCGGATCATCCCGATGCTCAAGGATCTGGGCTTCTCGTCGCGACGTGATTCCGTCTATTGGAGCGAGTACGAGCAGTCGCCGGGCGCCTACGTCACGCCGCCCTCCGTTGCGCGCGTCCTCGACGATGACGCCAAATATGGAATGGACCTCCTGTGGACGGCGGGGAGTGGGAACCCCCTCTACGACGACGGAAAGCTCCCCTCCTCACCCGCCGCGATCCAGGCGTACGCGGAATACATCGACGCGTTCCTCACCGAGCATCCTCAGGTGCGGTTGGTGGAGATGTTCAACGAGTTCAATGGGACGAATGACAGCGCGTGCGGCGCCACGGCGGCCTGTTACCTGGACATCGCCAAGACGGTGTACCCGTTCGTCAAGGCGCGGCATCCGGATGTCACCGTCATCGCGGGCGGTGTCGCGAATGTGAGCCTGAACTGGTGGCGCGACTTCTTCTCGGGCGGCGGGGCGGCCTACGGCGATGCCTTCTCGTACCACCCGTACAACCTGACGCCCTCCCGACTCGACGAAGTGGCCGCCGAGGTCATGACGCTGATCAAGAGGGGCAACGACGGGGTCGGCAAGCCGCTCTACCTGAGCGAGGTCGGCTGGTCGATCTCCGACGAATCGTCCGGCAACCCCGCGAAGGTCAGGACGGAGGCTGAGCAAGCGGACCAACTGGTCTACAGCTTCATCGCTCCGCAGGCGAGCCCGCAGGTCGCCCGCGTGAACTGGTACCAGGCGATCGATTCCGGATCCACCGCGACGGAGTACAACTTCGGTCTCTTCCAAGACGCGACCCCGAACGTCGCGGGGTATCAGCCGAAGCGATCGGCCATCGCCTTCTACGTGATGCGCACGGAGCTCGACGGATATCACTACGTGCGTACCGACGAGCTGGCCTCGAACGTCGTGTCGTACGTCTTCGGCGATGGAGAAGGGAACATCCGCCAGGTGGTGTGGCGAACGGACACGTTCCGCTCGCTGGATTCCGCGACGGTGCCCGTGACGATCCCGACGTCGGGGAAGAAGTACACCTCCGTCGTGAACGTCGACGGCGATCGCGTCGCCTCCACGAGCGACGGTGCGCGGGGGATCGACCAGAGGATCTCGTCCTCACCGCTGTTCGTGGAGTCGAGCGACTCGCCGCTCCCGACCGCGCAACCTGCGCCGGTGCAACGCGACGCGACCGCGTCGGCCGCCCCCGATGCGGGACGGAGCGTGCAGCCGGCCGATGCGGTGAAGGCTCTCGTGCTTCTCGGAGCCGTCATCGTCGCCGCGGCGATCCTCTACGCGGTCATCCGGGTGGTGCGGCGCTCGTCGCGCGGCGCCGGTGATCGGTAGCCGCAGTTCGGGGGCGTGAGGAACGAACTGGTGACAGTTCTGGATTGGGCCGCGAGTGTGAGCGGTTTGGTCAGGTCCGCTTTGAAATTGATCGGTGTCAAGCCGCGGAGGGTGTCCTGAAGTCGTTGGCGGTGATACTCCCGTTCGATCCAGACGACGATCACAAGGCGCAGGTCCTGCCGGATGCTCATCGTGCTGGTTAGGGACGTTCGTTAGAAGCAGCGACCAGAAGATCTCCACAGTCGCCCTGTCTCTGGCGGCGCCAACTTCACCCATTGCTCCGACCTTGTCGTGCCGGCGTAGTTCGGGGGTTATGGCCGGACTGCAAACTTGGTCGCCGCGATCGGCATGCAGGAGGCATCCGGCGACCTTGCCACGCCTGACAACGGCGTCGCGGAGCGCGTCAACGGCAAGCTTCGCTGTCATGTGGTGGCTGCTTGCCTGGCCGACGATCCCGTTCGAGAACGCTCCTTAGCGCACAGCATTAGAGCTTGCCCGCTGTGGTGGTGCGGTGCTCGATGATCTCGGTCAGCCAGCCCCGGTTCGGGGCGTCGGCGCGGGAACACCCGCAGCACGTGGTCATCGAACACGGCCGGGCCGGCCTTCCTCGGGCCAGCAAATCGGATCCTCGGAATGGAGTAGTCGGAGCGGAATGGATGTGATTTGCCGCATCTCAGGGTTCGCTTCCCTCTCGTTACCCGCCGCCAGTTCTACGGAATCGGCGGCGACCCCGAGAAACCAAGGAGAAGGACATGGCCACCAAGACCACCCAGGCACCCGCCCTCGCCGAGTACGCGACCAAGCCGCTGACCCCGACCATGCGGGATTACGTCGCGTGGCTGAAGGCGCAGACCGGCTACGACGTGGACCCGCAGTCCGTCGCGCTGGCGAGCGCGCTTCGCGGGAAGTTCCAGAAGTCCGACGGCAACCAGGCCCGCCTTGCGGAGGCGAAGGCCCGCAACGCCCAGGACGCCGTAGCTCGCGCCGCCCGCCGTGCCGAGCGCGAGGCCGGGGCCGCCGAACGTGCCGCGAAGAAGGCCGCACGCGACGCCGCCCAGATCGAGCGGGCTCGGGCCATCCTCGCCGCCGCCGAAGCGAAGCAGACGGAAGCCGCATGAACGCCGTCGTCTACCTTCGCGTGTCCACGCTGGGCCAGCTCGACGGGTTCGGGTTGGACGTGCAGGAGCAAGCCTGCCGCGCCTACGCGAAAGCCAACGGCCTCCAGGTCGCCGCCACCTTCCGAGACGAGGGCGTGTCCGGGACGTTGGAGGCCACCGACCGCGACGGGCTCATGTCGGCTCTGGCTCGCCTTCGCCACGGCGACGCAGACGCGCTGCTGGTGGCTCGCCTGGACCGACTCGCCCGCTCGCTGACGGTGCAGGAGGCCGTCCTCGCGCAAGTCTGGAAGCACCACCGCGCCGTCCATTCGGTCGATGTCGGAGAGGTCATGAGAGACGACCCCGACGACCCTATGCGAACGGCGATGCGGCAGATGGCAGGGGTGTTTGCGCAGCTAGACCGCGGGATGGTCGTCAAACGCATGCGCGACGGGCGCCGAGCCAAAGCCGCCCACGGCGGGAGGGCTGTCGGCCCCGCCCCGTACGGCTATCGCGCGCAATCCGGGATGCTCCGCCCCATCCCCGCCGAGCAAGACGCCCTCACCCTCATGCGGAACCTGCGGGCCGCGGGCCAGACCTGCGCCTTCATCGCGGCGGCGCTCTCCCACGAGGGCTACCCGACGAAGCGCGGAGGGCGATGGACGAGCCCTGTTGTGTCTCGCATTCTGTCGCGCCCGCCCGTTCCCTCCGTGCAGATCGCCCGAGACCCCACGCCGGAGCCCGCGCTGGCCGTGGCCGGCTCGGAGGGCTGACCCGTGGGACGCGCCGGGCGACCCCTGCCCCGACACAAGACCCTCGGGACCGCCTACAACCTGCGCCCCGAGACCGACGCCGTCCCGGTTCGGAGCGTGCGCGCGGGCGATGTCGTTCTCGAAGGCCCAGACCACCCCGCCCGCGTCGTCGAGAGCCACATGAGTAGCTTCGGATGGCTAATTCGCGCCCGGTACATCTGGCAGGCCGACCACGAACAGCCCTGGCTCATGGGCAGATACGACAAGAACCACCTCATCGAACGCGCACGGAAAGGCGAGTACTGACATGGCACACATCCGCGAGGTTGCCAGGAAGAAGGCGCCCAACGGTGTCGCGTACGAGGTGCTGTGGCGTGACGGCGACAAGAAGTTGCAGCGCACCTTCTCCGTAAAGCGGGAGGCAGAGCGGTTCGCGGTGAAGGTGGAAGCCGCAAGAGACCTGGGGGACACGACGCGTTCCCTCGTGAAGGACACAACCACCGTCGCGCAGATGGTCCTTGTGTCCCTGGAGGCGTCTCGCCCACGTCTGAAGCCGAGAACATTTCACGGCAACGAGCGCCTGTATGCGGGACGGGTCTTGCCGAAGTTCGGGTCACGGCGTATCTCGACCGTGACGCGCGCAGAGGTGCAGACGTGGATTAACGAGCTCGCGGCAGAGGGGCTGGCACCCGCGACGGTTCACCACTGCTACGTCGCGCTACGCAAGGTGATGAAGCACGCGCTCTGGGATCGGCGCATCGCCTTCAACCCATGTGACGGCATCGACCTGCCTAAGTCGCAGAACGTAAACGACGGCGAACTCTCTGTGTTGACCGTGGCGCAGGTCGAAGCCGCCGCCGCCGAGCTAGCGACCTTCAAGCCGTACGACGTGTTGGTGCGGTTCATGGCGTACACCGGCCTCCGGGCTGGTGAGGTAGCGGGTTTGCGCGTTCGCGATATCGACCTGAACGCGGGCCACATCTCAGTTCGGCAGACCGCGCAGTGGATCAAGCGCATAGAGAACGAGACAGGCGAATGGGTACTTGGAACGCCCAAGTCTCGGCGCTCGTCCCGCGACGTGCCCATCCTGGACCGGAAGCTGTTGGCCGATCTGAAGGCGTTGACTATGCAGCACCCGCGCTCGGGCGACGGGGACGCGCTGTTCTGGCCGGGACGGACGCCGGGCTCGCACCGAGTGGACTACGACCGCGTCTGGGACGTCGCGACGTTCCGCCGCAACTACTTCAAGCCCGCCCTGGTTCGAGCGCAGCTACCGGCGATCCGCGTGCACGATCTGCGCCACACCGCCGCTTCTCTCTGGCTTGCGGCGGGCTTCCCGTCGTACCAGGTAAGTCGCTGGCTCGGTCACGCGAGCGTCGTCACGACCGACACGATCTACTCACACCTGTACCCCACTGACTACTCACAGCACATGGCCCAGTTCGAGCGATTCGCAGCCGGCTAGGAAGCCGACTTATTCAAAAGCTTGAAGAGAGCCACAAAGTTTGCGATTGTCGACGGCTCCAAGTTTGAAAAGAACTCGCTCTGGTGATCGGTCAGAGCATGCGCGGGAAGAGCGTGGTCAAATTCCCCGCCTTTATAATCTTGCAGCTTCTTGATGATGGGTACGGGGGTCTCGGGGAGGTCCTCGGGCTGGACGGAATCGCGGAAAGCCCAGTTGTACAGTTTGAGATAATCGGCGGGCGCAAAGAGGTCCTCCACGTCCGCTGTCGCTGGGAGTGATGTGTCCACCTCGGAAACTGCGACAATTCTCCTTTCGGGCAGGCCGTTCTGTGCCGCTGCCTTCCGAACTCGATCGAGTACCGAGGAGCTCCGGGGGCCATCAACGAGAACTGACACTTGCAACCTCCGCCCCATGAGAGCGACGAATGCCGGCATATTTGTGATGCCGCCGACAGGGATGAGTGCAATGTTGGGGTCGAGCGGAGTCTTTTTCTTCGTTTCCATATAGGCGCTCATGCGCATCAGGTAGACGAAGTCGCTACTTCCCTCCACGAGCAGATGCTTCCCAGAGCCCAAGAATAGGTGTTGGCTAATGGAATAACCCAAGGCGGACTCCACCGGGAGTACCGTGTCACGATCCGAGGAAAGGTTCACGTGCGTGACGGCAACCCCGGCCTCCTGGTCTTGCCGGGTCGCCTTATCGTGGACCGCCCTCAGTTTCTCGTACGTGCTCGGATCGATCATGAACTGAGAGTGTGTGGTGTAGATGGTCTGCTTCGATGCCCCCAGCTCGTTGAAGATGTAATTGACGAAATCCTTCTGCGCTTCACCGTGCAGACTCGTCCCGGGCTCGTCAAGCAGCACCACGACTGGGCGGGTTCGGTGCAAGTACTCGCTGAAGGCCGCGAAGAACGAGAAGAACCATTGGAAGCCAGTTGATCGCGTCGAGAAGTTCGTCTCGACGTTCCCGTGACGCGCGTCCCTCAGCTCGATCTTCAAGATTCGATGCTGGGTCACCGTGCCATAGGCGTCTTGAACGGAGACATTGTCGTCGTCGAAGACAACATCGAGGTCGGTATTCGCCTTCCAATACTGGAAGACTTCGCGACTCAGGTCGCTACTCGCCGCCTGAAGTTCGGCCTTACGGCTGTCGTAGTTGTCGTCCAGGAAGTCGGTCGGTTCCACTCCCGCGTGCGCGAGCAGCGAGACGACCGTCTGCTCGTCTTCATCGAGTGCTTCATCCTCCTGAACCTTCTGCGCCAGTGCGGTCAGATCGGCCTCGCCAGGTAGAACGCTGTAGTTGGAGAAGTAAAAGAAACTGGGGATACGGCCAGCCAGCGCGTTGCGCTCGTCATCTTCCAGCGACCCGGAGATCAGGAATCGGTGGAGCTCGGCAGCCTTCGGGAAGGCAAGAAGAGCCTTCGACCGAGGCGGAGCGGCTTCCTTCAGTTCCTTGCCGCGTTCCTTCGCGAGGTCAATCGCCGCATCCAAGTCGTTTGTGGCGACGAGATCTTCTAGATCGGATGAGTCGACGCCAGCCGAGGCCCCAGCTTCAGCGACGACGTCCGCAGGCGGAGTCTTCATCCAGACAAAATATGAGTTTGCGTAGTCGCGGGCAGCGAGAACGACAGTTGTGGGCAGGAGAGGGCCGGGAAGCTTCCCTTCCAGGGCGTTCGCGTCCGCCAGGTCCGCTACGAATTCCGCCACAACCGGGCGGACCTTCTCCAGATTCCCTTCTCGACGATCGCGAGAAAGTCGCCAGCGGGGGTACTCCGTGACCAAATCGAACTTCTTCTGGTCGCCGTTTGCGGGCTTCAGCCGGTGGAGAGCACGTAGCACGGTCGTCTTACCCGACTCGTTCTTTCCGACGAGAACGGTTACGTCATCTTCCACCTCGATCCTCTGCGGCTCGACGAAATTGCGGAATTTCTGAACCGTTACGGCCTTCAGTCTCATGACGTCCCCTCACGCATGTCGTGGATCACAGGGTAGTGGGGAGCGCCGACATTGCTCGCGGTTTCGCCCGTGACAGGCTCAGAACGGTCGGTTGCGTGCGGGCCGGATGAACGGCAGACGCACCCCACCGGTCAGCTGCGATACCGAGTCTTCCGGGCCTCATGGAAGGAGAGCTTGCGCAGCACTGAGCAGTGTGAGGGTGCCCGCGCCTGATATTGTCACCCACTTGTTACGCAGGAGCGTGATGAGGGCGAACCGAACGGTCACTCCCCAACCGGCCTCTGACGCGCGCAGAGACGCCTCGGTCTCCGAAATTGTGCGAGATTTTTCTGAACGGCCCATCACTCCTCCAACGGCATGACGGAGCGACTCCTGTCGCTCATCAACGTGTTGGGGTTCCTGGACCTCCAGCGCCCGTTCGTGGGGCGTCAACACGCCAAAGATGGCACGTGCGCAAGCTTGCTGTCAACTGCTGGGCCGGGATGTCGCCGGGATTTCCTTTTGCGGGTCGCAACGGTGGTCGCGCGATCCCGGTGCCTGACTGGTGGGCCCGGAGGGGCTCGAACCCTCGACCCGCGGATTAAAAGTCCGATGCTCTGCCAACTGAGCTACAGGCCCTCGCGTCCCAGCCTACCGGGATCGACGGAGCGTCCGCTCACCGCCGCGTGTGCGCCGCAACAACGAACGGGCAGTACCGCGCACGAGGCCGATGACCGGCAACTGTCGACGGCGGGGGAGCGGGCTGCCGATGCGCGACGATGTCGGTGACGAGCGGCACGGTCGCGCCCGCCGCGGCGGGGTCGGTCGGAGGAGTGCCGCTGATGCCGGGCATCCGGCAGGCCGGGCTGCAGAGTGGAACGGGATGACCCGGCGGGCACTCCCGCGGTCCCGTGGTCGCAGCCTCCAAGTTGCCCGCGGGATGAGAACGGGCCGTCCGCGTCGCCGACTCCGCCGGCTTCGGGAACGACGAAAGCGAGCGCCGGACCCCCTCGCCTGGGGTCCGGCGCTCGCCGTCAGGTCCGATCGGTCGTCGATCGGTCGGAAGCGTGATCGCTCACGCTCCGAGGTCTTACATGGGGGGCATCAGCACCGAGTCGATGAGGTACACGGTCGCGTTGGCGGTCTGAACGCCACCGCAGATCACGTTGCTCGTCTCGTTGACCGTGATGGAGTCACCCGAGCCGGCGACGGTGACGTCCTGGCCCTCGACGGTGGCGTGCGTGCCCTCGATCTCGTCGGGCGCGATCTGGCCGGGGACCACGTGGTACGTGAGGATCTTGGTCAGCGTGTCGGTGTCGGTCTTGAGCGACTCGATCGTGGCGGCGTCGATCTTGGCGAACGCCTCGTCGACCGGAGCGAAGACCGTGAACTCGCCACCGTTGAGGGTGTCGACCAGGTTCACGTTGGGGTTCAGCTGGCCGCTGACGGCAGCGGTCAGCGTGGTGAGCAGCGGGTTGTTCGAGGCGGCGACGGCGACCGGGTCAGCGGCCATGCCCTCGACCGAACCGGCACCCGACGGGACGGCTGCGGCGTAGTCGGCGCAGCCGGGGCCGACGAGGTTGGAGGCGGGGTCCATGGTGCCCGAGGAGGTGGAGGCCGACGGCGAGGCCGACATCGAGGGCATCGACGAGGACTCGTCGGTCGTGGTGCCGCCCGAGGTGGTACCACCCGAACATGCGGTGAGAGCGAAGGCCGAGCCCAGAACGAGGGCGAGACCGGCGACGACAGGCTTCTTGTTGGTGAGCATGACATTCCTCCGAAATCGTTCGGATCGCGTCTGCGACCCGTCAGGGACACCCCGGTGCGAGGGGCGGTTCGCCGTGGAGCGGCTTACACAGGGTCTTCGGGACCCCCGCGGGATCGGATTGCGGATTATGAGTAATCGGCCCGGAAAGTGACGTCGCTGGACGTGAAAAGACCAGGCCAGAGCAAATTAAATATTCTCCAGAATATTTCTGGATCCAGTGCCGCGCAGTGATGAGGGCGCCCCTGGCGGCCGGGCGAGCTGCGTTCACTAGACGATTCGCGACGCGCGCGCACGTGCGAGGGGACCTGGCGGGCGTAGGGAATGATGGATGCCATGGTGATCGACGGATTCGACCTTCCCGATGATGGGGGCGGACAGGTCGACCACGTCGGTGTGCTTCTCCAACGCGTAGCCGGCGGCGACCGAGCCGCCTTCGCCGAGGTGTACGACACCCTGTCCGCCCGCGCCTTCGGTCTGATCCTCCGTGTGCTGGTCGACCGGGCGCAGAGCGAGGAAGTCCTGCAGGAGGTCTTTCTCGAGATCTGGCAATCCGCCTCGCGTTTCACTCCGAACAAAGGTCAAGGAAGATCGTGGGTCCTCACGATCGCGCACCGACGAGCGGTGGACCGCGTGCGGTCATCGCAGTCGAGCACTGATCGCGACGTACGTGCGGGCTTCCGGGATATGGACGTCGCCTATGACGACGTCTCGGAAAAAGTCGAGATGAAAATGGAAGGGCGGCGCGTCGTCGATGCACTGGCGACGCTCCCCGACGCGCAAAAAGAAGCACTCACGCTCGCCTACTTCGGTGGGTACAGCCAGAGTGAGATCGCTACTCTCGTCGGGGCGCCGCTCGGTACGGTCAAAACCAGGATGCGCGACGGATTGTCGCGTCTGAGGATGGAGATGGGGGTGGACAAGTGAACGAGAGGGATTTCGCCGACCTCGCCGTCGGGCACGCGTTGAACGCGCTGTCGGAGGCTGATGAACGCGCGTACCAGGAGGCTTTGGCGGGTAATCCGCATTGGGACCACCATGTGCGCGACGCGACTGACTCCGTCGCCGCCCTCAGCGCCTCCATCGAGCCCGTCGAGCCCCCGCCCTCGGTGCGGGCCGCGCTGTTCGCCCGTATCTCCGAGCTGCCCCAGGAGTCAGCCGACCCCGTCGACGCCGCCGCGGATGACGAGGACTTCGCCGCCGCGGGTGGCGCGCCTGTCGCGCCCGAGCGTACGACCGTTTCGACCGCTCCCACGGCGGTGTCCGCGTGGGGACCGCGGCGATGGTTCACCCTCGCGGCCTCCTTCGCCGCCGTGCTCGTCCTCGGGTTCGGCGCGGTGACCATCAGCCAGGTGTTCGCGCCCCCCGCCGCGGTGGTCGCCCTCCAGCAGATCGAGGAGGCGCCCGACGCGCAGTCGGCCTCGGCGACCATGGCCGACGGCACCGTGGCGACCGCCCACTGGTCGGAGTCTGCCGGCCGGAGCGTACTCGTGGCCGACGGGATGCCGGCCCTCGACGAGGGCAAGACCTACGAGCTGTGGTTCGTGCGCGATCAGACGCCGATCGCCGCAGGTACCTTCGAACCGGATGCCGACGGCAAAGCGACCGCCGTGCTCGAGGGTGAGATGCACGCGGGCGATGTGATCGCCGTGACGATCGAGCCCGACGGCGGTTCGCCCGACGGCACACCGAGCACCGCGCCCGTCGTCGCCGTCGCCACGGCCTGACGCGCGTCCGTCCGCCATAGCCCGCGTGGGGTGACGGCGGGCGGATGGATGCCGGCTGGCGGCCCGCCGTTCAGGGCCACGCCCTAGCCTGGAACGATGAGCGATTCACCCCGCGAGTTCCACAAGCCGGTGAGGCGTCCCGCCGAGCTGTTCGACCGTCTCTTCTCGGCCGAAGACCCCGCCGAGGTGTCGCGCGTCGCCCACAGCACCGCTCAGGCCCTTCTATCGCGTGTGCGCGCCGACCCGAGCGTCGACGTGGTGGAGCGTCTCGTGGCCTTCACCGACGACCACGGGATCGACGACATCGCCGAGCTGTGGTCGCGCTCACCCGCGCGCTCGCTACCGGGCGCGCTCTGGCGCCTCTACCTGCTGCAGTTGATGATCCACGACGATGCGGCGACCGCGGCGCTGCTCTACGAGCGTGGCCGGGTCGAGATCGCGACCGTCGACGCGGTCGTCGCGGGTGCACCGGCTCCGGCAGGCCCCGAGGAGCTCGTGCGGCTCATCGACACGATCCTGCGGGGGCTCTTCGAGGGGGACTTCGCCGTGGCGCTCGACCGTGCCGCCGCGTTCTGCCGTGTACAGGCGGCGGGCTCGACGCATCTCGCCGATGACTACGAGCACACCGAGTCGGAGCGTGCCACGGCGCTCACCACCCGGGCGCTGCGCCTCGCGACCTACGCCGACGATCTCTCGGCGTCCGCCTCGCTGTGGCGCCGTGACGCCCTGACGTGACACCACGCGACGGCCCGCGTGCACGGCATCCGGGGTCGGCGCGGGTCACGCGAGCCGTCAGTGTCCAGGAACGCCGCATGTTCGGCGTGTCTTGAACACTCGACGGGGGTCGGGCCGGGGGACGGGTGCGCGGTCTCGGCGTCGACGAAGGGGATCGTCGTGTGCGCCGACCGATCCGCGATGACCCGGTGTGAACACGAGTCGTGCGGAGAAAGAAAGTGCCGGACCGCAGAACGCCTCTCGGCGCAAGGCCGCTCAGAGCGGCAGAAGATGGAGCCCGGGGTTACTGCGGCCCGGCTATGAGAGTGTAACAAGCGCCGGGCCCGCACATTCCCTCCGGCCGCCCCGTTGACAAGGCCCGGGCGTGTCGGCACGACGGCATAGGCTCGCCCCATGGCTTGGCGCTCCGCTCTCATGATCGACCCCGTGGCATCCGACGATCGGCGCGAGGACTTCGCAGGCACCCTTCACCCCTTCGATCCGGATGCCCCGGCGCTGCGGGTGGGCGATCTGAGTGCGCAGCGCGGCGACGGGATCTTCGAGTCGCTCGGCGTCGTCGACGGACACGTGCAGGAGGTCGGGCCGCACCTCGAACGACTCGCGCACTCGGCCCGCCTGTGCGACCTGCCCGCGCCCCACCTCGGACAGTGGCGTGCGGCGATCGCGCAGGTCTCCGCCGATGCCGGGGCGGGCGAGAACGTCATGAAGTTGACCCTCAGCCGCGGAGTCGAGGGTCAGACCGTTCCGACGGCGTGGATCACCCTGGCCTCCGCCCCCGACAACGTCCGGTCGCGAACCGGGGGTGTCCGCGTGGTCACCCTCGATCGTGGCCACGCACTCGACGTGCCCGCCCGCGCGCCGTGGCTTCAGCTCGGCGCCAAGACGCTCTCCTACGCGGTGAACATGGCCGCCATCCGAGAGGCGAAGCGGCGCGGGGCCGACGACGCCGTGTTCGTGTCGAGCGACGGGTTCGTGCTCGAGGCGCCGACGGCATCCGTGGTCCTCCGAACGGGCGACCGTGTCATCACCCCGGCGCCGAGCGTCGGCATCCTCCACGGCACGACGCAGATCAGCCTGTTCGCCTTCCTCGCGCAGCGCGGATTCGACACCGCCTACGAGACGGTGCCCCTCGCCGACCTCGCGCGGGCGGACGCCGCCTGGCTGCTGTCGAGCGTGCGGCTCGCCGCGCCCGTCTCCGCCGTCGACGGTGAGGCCAAGGCCGTCGATCGCGCCCTCACCGACGAGTTCAACGCCTACCTGCTCTCGCCGCGCGACTGATCGCGGCGGAAACGACGAAGACCCCGCCGGAGCGGGGTCTTCGTCGTGGGTGGCTTATCCGAAGCGCCCCGAGACGTAGTCCTCGGTGGCCTGGACGGTGGGCGCGGTGAAGATCGTCGAGGTGTCGTTGTACTCGATGAGCTTGCCGGGCTTGCCGGTGCCGGCGATGTTGAAGAACGCCGTCTTGTCGCTCACGCGCGAGGCCTGCTGCATGTTGTGAGTGACGATGACGATCGTGTACTCGCTCTTGAGCTCGGAGATGAGCTCCTCGATCGCGAAGGTCGAGATGGGGTCGAGGGCCGAGCACGGCTCGTCCATCAGCAGCACGTCGGGGGAGACGGCGATCGCGCGCGCGATGCACAGGCGCTGCTGCTGACCGCCGGACAGGCCGCCGCCGGGCTTGTCGAGGCGGTCCTTGACCTCGTTCCACAGGTTCGCGCCCTGAAGCGACTTCTCGACGAGGGCGTCGGCGTCGCTCTTCGACATGCGCTTGTCGTTGAGCTTCGCACCGGCCAGGACGTTCTCGCGGATCGACATCGTCGGGAACGGGTTGGGACGCTGGAAGACCATTCCGACGTGACGGCGCACCAGCACCGGGTCGACGCCGGGACCGTACAGGTCGTCGCCGTCGATCAGCACGCGGCCCTTCACGTGACCGCCGGGGATGACCTCGTGCATGCGGTTCAGCGTGCGCAGGAAGGTGGACTTGCCGCAGCCCGAGGGGCCGATGAAGGCGGTGACGGAGCGGGGCTCGATGTCGATCGAGACGCCCTCGACCGCGAGGAAGTCGCTGTAGTAGACGTTGAGGTCCTGGACCTCGATGCTCTTGGACACGGAGTGTGCCTTTCTGGGCTCAGCGCGCCTTGGGCGCGAACACCGCCGCCACGATACGGGCGATCAGGTTGAAGATGACGACGAGGACGACCAGCAGGAATGCCGCACCCCAGGCGTTCGCCTGCGACGCGTCGATGTCTTGGCCGGGGAAGCTGTACGCGGTGTAGGCCATGACCGGGAGGGTCTGCATCGGGCCCTCGAACGGATTGGCGTTGAAGTTGTCGGTGAAGCTCGCGGCGATGAAGATGGGCGCGGTCTCACCCACCACGCGGGCCACCGCGAGCACGACGCCCGTGATGATGCCGCTCGCGGCCGTGCGCAGCACGACCTTGATGATGGTCGCCGAGCGCGGGACGCCCAGGGCCAACGATGCCTCCCGGAGGTCGGCCGGCACGAGGCGCAGCATCTCCTCGGTGGAGCGGATGACGATCGGGATCATCAGCACGCACAGGGCGATGGAGGCCGAGAACCCGCTGAACGCCTTCGGTCCGACCACGAGGCTGAACAGCGAGAACGCGAACAGACCCGCGACGATCGAGGGGATGCCCGTCATCACGTCGACGAGGAAGGTGATCGCGCGGCGCAGCGGGTTGTTCGGCTGCGCGTACTCGACGAGGTAGACGGCCGCGAGCACACCGATCGGAACCGAGATGAGCGCGGCGATGCCCGTGATGATGAGCGTGCCGGCGACGGCCTGCCACGCGCCGGCGGTCGCGACCACCTCGAGCGTGTCGGGATCGAAGGCCGTGCCGCCCACCTGCGTGATGAACTGCAGGTTGACCACGGCGAGGCCCTTGGAGACGACCGTATAGAGGGTCGAGATCAGCGGGGCGACGGCCAAAAGGAACGCCGCGGTCACCAGACCGCGCACGACCCGGTCGACGGCCTTCCGGCGGTTCTCGACGATGGAGGAACCGATGCCGATCGCGACCAGGTAGATCACGGCGGTCAGAATCAGCCACGTGGCGAGGTTGAAGCCGCCGAGCAGCAGCTGGAGGCCGGCGACGATCACGGCCACGCCCCCGAGCAGCATCGGCTCGATGTAGCGGGGCAGCTGACCGCTCGTCAGCGCCAGGGGCGTGGAGGGGGCGGTGACGGTCATGAGCGCTTGCCCTTCTTGCGACCCTTGGCGCCGGGGCCCGTCGCGCCGATGATGTAGCGGGCGAACATGTTCACCGCGAGCGAGACCACGAACAGCATGAGGCCGGTGCCGATGAGGGCGGAGCGCTGCAGGTCGGTCGCGATCGGGAAGTTCAGCGCGATGTTCGCCGCGATGGTCTGCGAGTTGTAGCCGTCGGTGAGCAGCAGCACCGAGTAGATGAGGCTCGGGGAGATGATGAGCGCGATGGCCATCGTCTCGCCCAGCGCCCGACCGAGACCCAGCAGGGTGGCCGAGACCATGCCGCTGCGGGCGTAGGGGAAGACGGAGAGGCGGATCATCTCCCAGCGCGTGGCGCCGAGGGCGAGCGCGGCCTCTTCGTGCAGGCGCGGCGTCTGCAGGAAGATCTCACGCGTGATCGACGTGACGATCGGCAGGATCATGACGGCGAGCACGACGCCACCGGTGAGCATGGTGGAGCCGGTGCTGGACACGGGGCCCTGGAAGAGCGGGATCCAGCCCAGGTACTGGTTGAGGAACTCACCGACCGGCAGCAGCAGCGGGCGCATGACGATGATGCCCCACAGGCCGAAGACGATCGAGGGGACCGCGGCCAGCAGGTCGACGACGTAGCCGAGCGCACCGGCGATCCGACGGGGCGCGTAGTGCGAGATGAAGAGGGCGATGCCGATGGCGACCGGCGTGCCGATGACCATGGCGATGAGGGCCGCCCAGATGCTGCCGAACAGCAGCGGACCGACGTACTCCCAGAAGTTGGTCCACGAACCGTTCTGGTATCCGGCGAGGTCGCCCTCGCTCCAGTTGGCGGTGATCGCGGGAAGGCCCCGCAGGATCAGGAAGATCGCGACGCCGGCGAGGATGATCATGATCGACACGGCGGCGGTGGTCGACAGACCGAGGAAGACGCTGTCGCCCAGGCGACGCTTTCCGACGATGGTGGTGCGAGGCGGCGGCGGGGACGACGGGGCGGTCTCTGTGTCAGCGACGGTGTCAGTCACGGGGGACCTCACGCTCGGCACGGGTCATGGGTGCTCCTCGGTCGGGTGTTCTCTGAGGATTCGGCTCAGCGGAACGTTCGTCGGTTCTCGACCGTTCCGATCAGCCCGGCCCGACCCGCACGGAAGGTGCGAGCCGGGCCGAGTCCGAAGAGTGTTTACTTGATGGCGGCGAGCGTCTCGGCAGCGGCCTCGAGCACGGAGTCGGGCAGGGGAGCCGAACCGGCGTTCTTGGCGGCGACCTCCTGGCCGAGCGAGCTGGTCACGAAGCCGAGGTACGACTTCACGAGCTCCGCCTGCTTGGCGTCCTTGAAGGTGCTGCAGGTGATCGCGTACGACACCAGCGGGATCGGGTACGTCTCGGCGGTGAGCTTCGAGTAGTCGAACTCCTTCGCCAGGTCGCCGGCCACACCGGTGGAGGCGTCGACGGCGGCGGCCTCGAAGGTCGCGGTCACGGCCTCGGCGCTGTAGGGGATCGCCGTGCCGTCCTGGATGATGGCGGCGGCGTTCAGGTCGCCGATGGCGGAGTGGTCGGCGTAGCCGATGGTGCCGGAGCCGGCCTTGACGGCCTCGACGACACCGGAGCCGCCCTTCTGCTTCGAGACGTTGCCCTCGATGGGCCAGTCCTTGCCCGCGGGCGAGGTCCACACCGACGACTGGGTCGCCGCGAGGTAGTTGGTCAGGTTCTGGGTCGTGCCCGAGCCGTCGGAACGCGCCACCGTGGTGATGGTGCCGGCGGGGAGCTCGGTGCCGTTGTCGGCGGTGATCGCCGGGTCGGACCAGTCGGTGATCTGGAGGGCGAAGATCTTGGCGATGGTCTCGCCGGAGAGCTTCAGCTCGGTCACGCCGGGGATGTTGAAGATGATCGCGACACCGTCGAGGTAGACGGGGATGTTGACGCCGCCCTCGGTGCACAGCGCCTCGGACTGCGCCGTCTGCTCGGCGTTCAGGGGGGCGTCGGAGCCGGCGAAGTCGTAGGCGCCGCTGAGGAAGTTGGTGACTCCACCGCCGGAGCCCTGCGACTTGTCGTAGTTGACCGTGACACCCTTGGCCTGCGCGTTGTAGGCGCTGGTCCAGGCGGCCTGCGCGTTGGACTGGGCGCTCGAGCCACCCGCGGTGATCGTGCCCGAGAGGTTGGGGTCGATCTGGAACGCGACGTCGGACGACGAAGCGGAGGGCGAGGAGCCCGCGGCGTCGCCGGAGCCCGAGGGGCCGGCGCAGCCGGCGAGGGTCAGGGAGGCCACGGCGGCCACGGTGCCCAGCTGGGCGAGTCGGGAGAGCTTCACGATGTGAATCCTTCGCATGTTTGGGGACGGAACCCGGTGCAGGGTTCGTCGGGAACGGTAAACAGCGACTCTTAAGAGTCTGCGTTGCACGGGTGAACGGAAGGTGAACCGGGGGGACCCGTCCGGGGTGTTTCCCCGGGCCTTGTACTCTTCACCCCCGTGACGATCTCTGCTTCCGCCGCCCAGGCTCCGCTCGATCGAACGGATGCCGCGGCCCCCGCGCGCACGCTCATCGACCTGCTCTCCGACGTCGCCGCTCGGCATCCCGAAGCGTCCGCGATCGACGACGGATCGGGCGCCCTCAGCTACCGCGAGCTGCTGGCACGCGTGTGGCGTACGGCGGGGGCCCTGCACGACGCGGGCGTGCGCCGCGGCGACCGCGTCGGGGTGCGCATGCCCTCGGGCTCCAAGGAGCTGTACGTCTCGATCCTCGCCGTCATGGCGGCGGGGGCGGCCTACGTGCCCGTCGACGCCGACGATCCCGACGAACGGGCGCGCCTCGTCTTCGGCGAGGCCGGGGTGCGCGGCATCGTCGCGGGTGACGGCGAATTCGTCTCGGCCGAGGACGGCGGCGGCCTCGTGCGGCTGTACGACGGTGCCGCTCCGCACCCGAGCACCAACGCCCTCCCCGTCGTGGCTCCGCCCACGGTCGACGACGACGCGTGGATCATCTTCACCTCGGGTTCGACCGGCGTACCGAAGGGCGTCGCGGTGTCGCACCGCTCGGCGGCCGCCTTCGTCGAGGCGGAGGGTCGCATCTTCCTGCGGGACGAGCCGCTCGGACCCGGCGACCGCGTGCTGGCCGGACTCTCCGTCGCCTTCGACGCCTCGTGCGAGGAGATGTGGCTCGCGTGGGGGCACGGCGCGTGCCTCGTCCCGGCGCCGCGATCCCTCGTCCGGTCGGGCGAAGACCTCGCGCCGTGGCTGCTGCGCCAGGGCATCACCGTTGTCTCGACGGTGCCGACACTCGCGGCGATGTGGCCCGCCGACTCGATCGAGAACGTGCGGCTCCTCATCTTCGGCGGCGAGGCCTGCCCGCCCGAGCTCGCCGCCCGACTCGTCGCCGAGGGACGCGAGGTCTGGAACACCTACGGTCCCACCGAGGCCACCGTCGTGGCGTGCGCCGCGCCCCTCGACGGGTCTCTCCCCGTGCGCATCGGTCTTCCGCTCGACGGCTGGGCCCTCGCGGTCGTGGACGCCGAAGGCCTGCCCGTCGCCGAGGGCGAGGTGGGCGAGCTCATCATCGGCGGCGTCGGTCTCGCGCGATACCTCGATCCGGCGAAGGATGCCGAGAAATACGCGCCGATGCCCTCTCTCGGGTGGGAGCGCGCCTACCGTTCAGGCGATCTCGTCCGCTTCGAGTCGGCGGGGCTCGTCTTCCAGGGCCGGGCCGACGACCAGGTGAAGGTCGGTGGCCGGCGCATCGAGCTGGGCGAGGTGGAGTCCGCGCTGCAGGATCTCCCGCAGGTGAGCGCGGCGACCGTCGCGGTGCGCACGACCGAGGCGGGGGTCCCCGTGCTCGTCGGCTACCTCGTGATGGAGGAGGGCCGGGAGCTCGACCGCCACGCGGCGCGTGCGGCGCTGGCCGAGCGCCTGCCCGCCGCGACGATCCCCTTGCTCGGCGTCGTCGACGCGCTGCCCGTGCGCACCTCGGGCAAGGTCGATCGGGCGGCGCTCCCGTGGCCGCTCCCGGGAGCGGATGCGCCCGTGGCCACCGGCTTCTCCGCCGACGAGGCGTGGCTTGCCGAGCAGTGGCAGGCGGTGCTGGGCCTGCCCGTGACCGAGCGCAAGTCCGACTTCTTCGACCTCGGCGGCGGGTCACTGGCCGCCGCCCAGCTCGTCTCGCGCATCCGCGCCCGGGTGCCCGAATTCTCCGTGGCCGACATCTACGACGTCCCGCGCCTGGGGGCGATGGCCAAGGCGCTCGGGCCGCAGCTCCGCGACGACACCCCGTCGTCGTTCCACCGCGCCGCCCCGACGCCGCGCGCCACGCAGTGGGTGCAGACGGTGGTGGGCGCGCCGCTGTTCATCCTCTCGGGCGTGCGGTGGCTGCTGTACCTGCTCACCGCCTCCGCGATCCTGCGGCTGCTGCCCGGCTTCGACGTGCTGCCGTCGGTGCCGTGGCCGGTCTTGGTGGTGGGCCTGCTCGTGTTCGCGACGCCGTTCGGACGCATGGCGATCGCCGTGGCATCCGCTCGTCTGCTGCTGACGGGCGTGCGGGCCGGCGACTACCCGCGGGGCGGGTGGGTGCACACCCGGCTCTGGCTGGCCGAGCAGATCGCCGATCAGGTGGATGCCGTGGGCCTGGCCGGGGCGCCGTGGGTGTCGTACTACGCCCGGGCGCTCGGCGCGCGGATCGGACGCGACGTCGACCTTCACGCCCTGCCCCCGGTGACCGGGCTGCTCGTGATCGGCGACGGCGCCTCGATCGAGCCGGAGGTCGATCTGACCGGGTACTGGATCGACGGCGACCTCGTTCGCATCGGCGAGGTGCGCATCGGCGCGGAGGCCACGGTGGGCGCGCGGTCGACGCTCGCTCCCGGCACGCGTATCGGTCGACGCGCCGAGATCGCCCCCGGGTCGGCCGTCTTCGGCCGCGTCAAGGCCGATCAGTCGTGGGCGGGCTCGCCCGCGGTGCGCGTCGGCGGCACCGCGAAGGACTGGCCCTCGACGCGCCCCGCGGCCCCCACCCGCTGGCTGTGGGCCTACGCGGCGTCGGCGGTCCTGCTGGCGCTGCTGCCGCTCGCGGCCTTCACCGTGGGCGGGCTCGTCCTCGCGCAGGGCATCCGGGGTGCGGACTCGCTGCTCGACGCCGCCGGGTGGGCGTTCGTCTGGCTCGTGCCGGCGGTGGCCGTCACGGGCGTGGTGTTCGCGGCATCCGTCGTGCTCCTGGTGCGGGTGTTCTCGATCGGTCTGGTCGAGGGCACGCACCCGGTGCGCAGCCGCGTCGCCTGGCAGGCCTGGACGATCGAGCGTCTTCTGGATGCCGCGCGCACGCTGCTCTTCCCGCTGTACTCGTCGCTGTTCACCCCCGTGTGGCTGCGGATGCTCGGCGCGCGCGTCGGCCGCGACGTCGAGGCGTCCACGGTGCTGCTCATCCCCTCGATGGCGCGCATCGAAGACGGGGCGTTCCTCGCGGACGACACGATGGTGGCCTCGTACGAGCTGCACGCGGGCTGGCTGCGCATCGGGCCCGTGCGGATCGGCAAGCGCGCCTTCCTCGGCAATTCCGGTATGGCTGCTCCCGGTCACCGGGTTCCGCGCGACGGCCTGGTGGCCGTGCTGTCGGCGGCCCCGCGGAAGGCCAAGGCGGGGTCGTCGTGGCTCGGGTCTCCCGCGGTGCGGCTCCGCCGACTGTCGGCCGAGGGCGACGAATCGCGCACGTATCGTCCGACCCCGGCGCTGCGGCTCGCGCGCACGCTGTGGGAACTGTGCCGGTTCGTCCCGGTGGTCGTGACGTGCGGCATCGGGGTGAGCGTGCTGTTCACCCTCGCCGCGCTGTGGGAGGGGCTGGGTCCCGTGTGGACGCTGCTGCTGTCGGGCGTGGTGCTGCTGGCGGCCGGCGCCGTGGCCGCGGGGATCTCGACCGCGGCGAAGTGGGCGATCGTCGGTGTGATCCGCGCGGGCGAGCAGCCGCTGTGGTCGAGCTTCGTGTGGCGCACCGAGGTGTCGGACACCTTCACCGAGATGGTCGCCGCTCCCTGGTTCGCGCGCGCCGCGGCCGGCACCCCCGCCCTCGCCGTCTGGCTGCGCAGCCTCGGGGCGACCATCGGTCGGGGAGTGTGGTGCGAGAGCTACTGGTTGCCCGAGCCCGATCTGGTGACCCTGGGCGATGCGTCGACGGTCAATCGGGGCTGCGTCGTGCAGACGCACCTGTTCCATGATCGAATCATGAGCATGGACACCGTCGAGCTCGAACCGGGTGCCACGCTCGGTCCCCACAGCGTGGTGCTGCCGGCATCCACCCTCGGCGCGCACGCGACCGTGGGCCCGGCTTCCCTCGTCATGCGCGGCGAGACCGTCCCGGTGGGCTCGCGGTGGAGCGGCAATCCCATCGGACCCTGGCGCGCGGTGAAGGTCCGCGCCTACCAGTCGACGACGTGAGCGTGGCAGACCCCTACGCCCCCCAGAGCGGAGACACCTCGTACGACGTGCGGTCCTACGACCTCGCCCTGAGCTATCGCGTGCGCACCAACCGGCTCGAGGGCGTCGCGACGATCGCCGCCGTCCCGCGCGAGGCGTTGTCGTCGTTCAGCCTCGACCTCGTCGGGTTGCGCACGAGTCGTGTGCGCGTGAACGGGTCGGCTGCGCGCTTCTCGGCGGCGCCGCACGCCCTGCGCGTCACACCGGCGACGCCGCTCCCCGCGGGAGAACCCTTCGAGGTGGAGGTCGCCTACGCCGGGGCGCCCGCGCCGCGCCGGTCGCGGTGGGGGACGGTGGGCTGGGAGGAGCTGACCGACGGCGCGATCGTGGCGGGGCAGCCGATCGGCGCCCCCACGTGGTTCCCGTGCAACGACCGCCCCGACGATCGGGCGCGCATGCGGATGCAGATCACCGTCGACGACGGCTACACCGTCGCCGCCACGGGCGTCACGGGCGCCACCACCCGCCGCGGCGGCCGCCTGACCACCGTCTTCACCTCCGACGTGCCGACGGCCACCTACCTCGCCGCCGTGCACGTCGGTCGCTACCGCACGCGGCCGCTCGCCGGCAGCGGCGTCGACGTCGTGCCGGCGGTGAGCGTGACGGCCCCGCCCGCTCTGGCCGCGGCCTCCGATCGCGCGTTCGCGACCGTCCCCGCGATGCTCCGGCTCTTCGACCGGCTCTTCGGCCCCTACCCGCAGGAGGCGTGCTCGCTCGTCGTCACGGCCGACGAGCTGGAGATCCCCCTCGAGGCCCAGGGGCTCGCCGTGTTCGGCATGAACCACCTCGTGCCCGCCGCGCAGCGCCTGGTCGCGCACGAGCTCGCGCACCAGTGGTTCGGCAACAGCGTCGGCCTCGCACGCTGGAGCGACATCTGGCTGAACGAGGGGTTCGCCTGCTACGCCGAGTGGCTGTGGTCGCAGGAGTCGGGCGGAGCCGACGTGGAGACGTGCGTCGCCGAGTACTACGCGCGTCTGGCCGCCAAGCCCCGCGATCTGCTGCTGGTCGACCCGGGCCCCGACGACATGTTCGACGACCGCGTGTACAAGCGCGGAGCCCTCGCCCTGCACGCGGTGCGGCGTGCACTGGGCGACGCGGCGTTCTTCGGCCTGCTCCGGGAATGGACGAGCGCCCACCGCCACTCCCTGGTGACGACCGACGACTTCCGTCGAGCGGTCGAGCACGCCGGGGGAGCGGGTGCCGCCGCGGTGCTGTCGGCGTGGATCGACCGGATGCCGCTTCCCCCGCGCCCGTAGGGGCCGGAGATGACGACGCCGCGGGGCGTACCGCCGTGTCAGCGAGGCGACGACGCAGCGACGGCGACGACGACACCGTCGGGACCGGGCAGGTCCCATCCGCGCCACGACCGCTCGTCGAGACGTGCCTCCCAGGCTCGGCCGTCGATCGAGACGACGTCGATGCGGGCGGGGTCGACCGCCAGGCCCCGGCCGTCGGCCTTGAGCACGGCCTCGATACGCGCCCACGCGCGCGCCGCGTCGGCGCCGGGGGGAAGCACGCGCTCCAGCCCTCCGACATCGTCCGGCACGGCGTCGACCCCCACGCGCGCGTGATGGCGCGCCACCGCGACCACCGCCCACCCCGGTGCATACGACACCGAGACCGCGGCATCCGTCCCCTCCGCGTGCACCGGGCCGTGGTCGCCGCCGCACGAGGCGCAGCGGGAGTCGAAGCGCACGCCCGGCAGTGCCTCCGCGAGGAGCGCGCGCGAGACGTCGCGGCGGGGGACGCCCACGCGCACCTCGCGCCAGGCGACGTGGATGCCGTCGGGGAGCGTCACACCTGCGGCTCGTGGGTCTCGATCGCGACGATCCCGGCTCCGGGGTGCTCGGCGGGCACGTGCACCACCGAGAAGGCCGCGGGCTCGAGGGCCGAGGCGCTGCCGAGGTACGACCCGCTCATCGTGCCGGTGGCGAGAGCGAGCTCGTGCAGGATGTCGGGCAGCACGGGACCGTGGCTGGTGAGCACGACGGGCTTGCGTGAGCGCACGCGCTGGCCGACGACCGACCGCGCATCGGCGCGGCCCTGCTCCCAGGCGTCCTGGCCGATCGCCTCGCACAGCTGGATGCGCTGACCGAGGGCCTGCGCGATGGGCGTCGCGGTGCGGATGCACCGTTCGGCCGGGCTCGAGATCACCCGTCGCACGCCGAAGGCGAGAAGAGGTCCCACGATGGCCTCGGCCTGCCGGCGTCCGCGTGTGGTCAGGGGCCTCGCCTCGTCGACACCCTCCCAGTCATCGCGCGAACGCGCTTTCGCGTGGCGCAGCACGACGATCGGGAAGGTCGGCAGGGCCCCCTCGTCGACGAGACGGTGGAACTCGTCGAGGATCTCTATGTCGACGGGGTAGCTGAGGTTCTTCCGTGCCTTCTTCAGGCTCATCCACTCGAGCGCCGCGACCTCTTTGTTCGGCACGAACGTCGAGGTGCGCACGGCGGCGTCGGTGGCCTCGGCCGCCCAGTAGTGCACGATCTTCGTGCGGGAGCTCGGCATCCGATACCGGGACACCCCGACGGGGACGCCGAGGGAGACCCGGATGCCGGTCTCCTCGCGGATCTCGCGTACGGCCGTCTCGGCGAGCGTCTCGCCGGGGTCGACCTTGCCCTTGGGCAGCGTCAAATCGCGGTACTTGGTGCGGTGGATCAGGAGCACGCGCAGCTTGCCCTCGACGAGGCGCCACACGACCCCGCCGGCGGCGTAGACGGCGGTTTCGGTCACCGCGCCGTCCGGGCGCGCCGCTTGCGCTGCACCAGCGCCATGGTGTGATCCTGCAGGTCGACGAGCGGCGTGCCGTCGGCGTCGGCGCTGTGGCGCGTCCATTCGCCGTCGGAGCCGAGGCGCCACGAGCTCGTGCCGTCGTCCATGGCCAGATCGAACAACGCGGTGAGCTCGCGCACCTGCCCCTCGTCGACGACGCGCACCAGCGCTTCGACGCGGCGGTCGAGATTGCGGTGCATCATGTCGGCGCTGCCGATGAAGACCTGCGGGTCGCCGTCGTTCGCGAAGCTGAAGATGCGCGAGTGCTCGAGGTAGCGGCCGAGGATCGAGCGGACGGTGATGTTCTCGCTCATGCCGGGCACGCCCGGCTTGATCGAGCAGATTCCGCGCACCCACACCTCCACGGGCACCCCGGCCTGGCTCGCCCGGTACAGCGCGTCGATGATCTGCTCGTCGACCATCGAGTTGACCTTGATGCGGACGCCGGAGGGCTTGCCCTCCAGGGCGTTGCGACGTTCCTTGTCGATGTGGCGCAGCAGCCCCTTGCGCAGGTGCAGGGGCGCGACGAGGAGGCGCTTGAACTTCTTCTCGATCGCGTAGCCGCTCAGTTCGTTGAAGAGGCGGGTGAGGTCTCGGCCCACCTGGTCGTCGACGGTGAACAGGCCGAAGTCCTCGTAGATGCGGCTCGTCTTCGGGTTGTAATTGCCCGTGCCGACATGGCTGTAGTGGCGCAGGCGGCCCTCTTCCTCGCGGATGACGAGGGCGAGCTTGCAGTGGGTCTTCAAGCCGACGAGGCCGTAGACGACGTGCACGCCCGCCTTCTCGAGCTTGCGGGCCCAGACGATGTTGTTGGCCTCGTCGAAGCGGGCCTTGACCTCCACCAGCGCGAGGACCTGCTTGCCGGCCTCGGCGGCGTCGATGAGCGCCTGCACGATGGGGCTGTCACCCGAGGTGCGGTACAGCGTCTGCTTGATGGCGAGCACGTGCGGGTCGCGCGCGGCCTGCTCGAGGAAGGCCTGCACGCTCGTCGCGAACGACTCGTACGGGTGGTGCACGAGCACGTCGCTCTTGCGGATCGCCCCGAACAGATCGGCGCGGCCGTTCTGCTCCGGCGGCTGGAACGCCAGGGCGGTCTTGGGCACGTGCGGCGGGTAGTGCAGGTCGGGCCGATCGATGCGGGACAGGTCGAACAGGCCGCGCAGGTCGAGGGCGCCCGGCAGACGGTAGACCTCCTGGTCGGTGATGTCGAGCTCGCTGAGCAGCAGGTCGCGCGTCAGGTCGTCCATGTCGTCGGTGATCTCGAGGCGGATCGGGGGGCCGAACCGTCGACGCAGGAGCTCGGCCTCGAGCGCCTGGATGAGGTTCTCGGTCTCGTCCTCTTCGATCGTCATGTCTTCGTTGCGGGTGAGGCGGAACGCGTGGTGGTCCAGCACCTCCATCCCGGGGAAGAGATCGCCGAGGTGGTTGGAGATGAGCTCCTCGAGCGGGAGGTAGCGCACGCCCGGTCCGTCGCCCGGCACCTCGACGAAGCGCGGCAGCATCGGCGGCACCTTCAGGCGCGCGAACTCCTGGCGGCCGGTGCGGGCGTTGCGGATGCGGATCGCGAGGTTCAGCGACAGCCCGGAGATGTAGGGGAAGGGGTGCGCCGGGTCGACCGCGAGCGGCATGAGCACCGGGAAGACGTTGCGCTGGAAGTACTCGGTCAGGCGCGCAGCGGTGGCCTCGTCGAGCGAGTTCCACGACACGACCTCGATACCGGCCTCGGCGAGGGCGGGACGCACCTTCTCGGTCCACGCCGCGGCGTGACGCAGCTGCAGGCGGTGCGCCTCGGCGGAGATGTCGGCGAGCACATCGAGCGGAGCCCGGCCGACGTTGGTGGGGACGGCCAGACCGGTGACGATGCGACGCTTCAGGCCGGCGACGCGCACCATGAAGAACTCGTCGAGGTTGCTGGCGAAGATGGCCAGGAAGTTCGCGCGCTCCAGGACCGGGATGGTGGGGTCTTCGGCGAGCTCGAGCACGCGCTGGTTGAACGCCAGCCAGCTGACCTCACGGTCGAGGTAGCGGTGGTCGGGGAGCTGATCGTCTTGGGCCTCGACCGCTTCGTCGAAGTCGTCGTCGTCGGCGTCGCCGAGGCCGGCATCCAGCGCGTCGTGTTCCATCATCCCCACATCATTGCAGGGGTCGGTGACACGGGAGTGAACACGCGGTGGTACGAGTGTCAGGCGGGGGCGGATGCCGCGGCCGGCGGGTCGTCCTCGTAGACGTTGAAGCGGTAACCGACGTTTCGCACCGTGCCGATGAGCTGCTCGAGGTCGCCGAGCTTGGCGCGCAGACGCCGCACGTGCACGTCGACCGTGCGGGTGCCGCCGAAGTAGTCGTAGCCCCACACCTCGCTGAGCAGCTGCTCGCGCGTGAAGACGCGCGACGGGTGCGTCGCGAAGAAGTGCAGGAGCTGGAACTCCTTGTAGGTCAGATCGAGCGGCTTACCGTGCACCTTCGCCGAGTACGACGACTCGTCGATCGTGATGCCCGAGGTCTGGATGCGGGTGGACACCTGGTCGACGGTGCGCCGACCCATGGCGAGACGGATGCGGGCGTCGATCTCGGCGGGGCCGGCGCCCACCAGCACGACGTCGTCGATGCCCCAGTCGGTGGAGACGGCCGTGAGACCGCCCTCGGTGACGATGAGAACGAGGGGCGCCTCGACGCCGGTGGTCGACATGATCTTGCACAGCGACTTGGCGCCGACGAGGTCGAAGCGCGCGTCGACGAAGATGACGTCGGCGCTGGGGGCGTTGATCAACTGCGCCGCCTCGGCGGGGATCTGCCGTACCCGATGGCTCAGCAGTTCGAGCGCGGGCAGCGCGGCACCGCCGCCCGGGGCGGAGCTGAGAACGAGAAGCTGAGCCACGTGGACCTCCCCGCGCGGACCTGCCGCGCACCCGATCATCTTAGGGTGACGCGCCACGCCGCGCCGTCACCGGCGCCGCACGTGCGCCGGCGGGCGCTCCTGGGCGATGATGGGGGCATGTCGACTCCCGACCTCACCCCGCGGCGCACCTTCGGTGGCATCATCGCGGTCTGGGTACTGGCGGCCGTGGCCGGAGTCGCCATCGGTCTGTTCGTTCCGGCCGGGTGGCGCGGGCAGTGGATCAGCGTCGCCCTCGGCGGCTGCCTCATCGTCTCGTTCGCGGTGCAGCTCTGGTACGGCCGGTCGCAGGCCTTCATCCAGCGCATGGCGCTGAGCAGCCTCGGCGCGCTCGTGGTGCTGGGCGTCATCACCGCCGGTTTCGCGCTGGCCGCGCTCGTCTCCCTCTAGAATCGAGTCATGGACCTCCTCGCGCTCGAACTGTTCTTCGTGGGACTTCTCGGTCTCGCCTCGCTGGCGATCGCCTTCGTGTCCGGGACGGTCATCTGGAACCTCTACCGCGGCCAGCGCTGACGCTCCCGTGATCGAGATCCCGACCGACCTCCCCGCCGACCTCGTCCCGCTGTCGTGGCTCGTGGGTGTCTGGGAGGGCACCGGCGTCATCGACTACGAAGCCGACGGTCGCTCCTTCTCGGGTGAGTTCGCCCACCGCGTGAGCTTCAGCCATGACGGCGGCGATTTCCTCAACTACTCCGCCAACGCCTGGTTGCTCGACGGCGACGAGCGGCGCCCCCTGGTGTCCGAGATCGGCTATTGGCGTGTCGCCCGTCCGGTCGGCGACGCCGACGCGGGACCCGCGCTGCTGCCGCCGACCGCCGCGCCCGTGGATCGCACCGCCGACGATGTCGAGGCGTTGCGCAACGCCGACGGTGGTTTCGACATCGAGGTGAGCATCGCCCACGCCGACGGCGTGCTGGAGCTCTACGTGGGGCAGGTCAAGGGCCCGCGCATCGACCTGGCCACGGATGCCGTCGTGCGCACGGCTGGAGCCAAGCCCTACACCGCGGCCACCCGCCTCTACGGCCTCGTCGACAACCACCTCCTGTGGGCGTGGGACATCGCCGCCTTCGGTCGGGCCCTGGGCTCGCACGCGTCGGCGCGCCTCGCGCGGGCGGAGTGACATGACCCCCCTCACCGACGTCCCCGGCGCCGTCCTCGACGAGCGCGGCCTGCGCCACGTGGGCTCACCCGTCGCGGAGCAGCGCAAGCTGGCATCCGGCGCGGCCCTCGCCCCCCTCGGCGACCGCCGCGTCGTCTCCGTCGGCGGCGAGGACCGCCGCAGCTGGCTGGACTCGCTGTCGTCGCAAGCGCTGACGCACCTCCCTCCCGGCGTCTCCACCGAGCTGCTCATCCTCGACCCGCAGGGCCGGGTCGAACACGCGGCGTCGGTCGTCGACGACGGCGAGACGACCTGGCTCATCGTGGACGCCTCCGATGCCGATGCTCTGGCGACCTGGCTGGGCCGCATGCGCTTCCGCTTGCGCGTCGAGGTGCGCGAGCGCTCGGGGGAGCTCTTCGTCGTGGGCGGAACCCGGGCCGCGGTCGGCGCGCTGCGCGCCGTCGCCCCCGTATGGGTGGATCCCTGGCCCGACGTCTCTCCGGGCGGCTGGGCCTACGCGCGCGTCGACCCGCACCCCGGCGCCGAACGCGACTGGGCCGAAGCGATCGTGGACGCCACGGAGTACGAGCGCGTCATCGAGGGCGCGGTGCGCGGCGAGATCGCGCTGGCCGGGCTCGACGCGGTCGAGGCCCTGCGGGTCGCGGCATGGCGACCCCGCGTGGGCGTGGACGCCGACGAGCGGCTGTTGCCGCACGAGATGGACTGGCTGCGCACCGCGGTCCATCTCTCGAAGGGGTGCTACCGCGGTCAGGAGACCGTCGCGAAGGTGCACAACCTCGGCCACCCGCCCCGCCGCGTCGTGGCGCTGCAGCTCGACGGCAGCGACAACGTCCTTCCCGCCCGTGGCGACGCCGTGCGCGCCGGCGACACCGTCATCGGCGCGATCACCTCGGTCGCCGTGCACCACGAGGAGGGGCCGATCGCTCTGGCCCTGATCAAGCGCACCGCGCCGGAGGGCGTGGAGCTCGTGGTCGACACCGCCGACGGACCGCTCGCCGCCGCGGCGGAGACCGTCGTCCCGGCCGATGCCGGAGCCACGGCCGCCGTGCCGCGTCTGCCGCGACTGGGCCGCCGCCGCGCCGCGGAATGAGCGCCGACGAGTCGTCGACGACCGTCGGCGTCGTCGTGCCTCGCTCGCGGTGGCGTTCGACGCTCGCGCGCCGCGCGCACCGGGTGCGCGAGTCGATGCCCGCGATCGCGCAGATCGTGGTGGCCGCCACCGCCGCCTACGCCTTCGCCCACTTCGTGCTCGGGCACCCGGTCCCGTTGCTCGCCGCGACCGTCACGGTGTCGAGCCTGGGTCTCGTGCGCGATGCGCGTCCCTGGCGCGTCGCCGAGACCGTGATGGGCATGCTCGTCGGCATCCTGATCGCCGAGGTCGTGCTCCTGACGGCCGGCAGCGGGTGGTGGCAGATCGCCCTCGCGATGACTGCGACGCTCGTGATCGCCCGATTCCTCTCGCCGCAACCCGGCTTCGCGCTCGCCGCCGTGGTGCAGTCGCTCATCGCGCTGGTGGTGGTCACGGGTGCCCCGTTCCTGCGGCTGATCGACGGCGCGGTCGGCGGCGTCGCCGCTCTTGTCGTCACGGCGCTCATCCCGCGCACCCTCCGCCGCACCGAGCTGCGCGACGCCGACGAGCTCTTCGACGCCCTCGATGCGGCGATGGCCACGATCGTCCGCGCGCTGCGCCGAGGGGACCGCGGTCGCGCGGAGCGGGGGCTGGAACGCGCGCGGGCGCTGCAGACCTACGTCGACGCGTGGAGCGGGTCGTTGGAGTCGGGTCGCGAGGTCGCCCGCATCTCGCCGTTCCTCCGGCGCCAGCGTGCGGAGCTGCAGCGGCACGAGCGCGTGCGCGCGGCGCTGGACCTGGCCACCCGGAATCTGCGCGTCATCGCCCGACGCGCTGCCTATCTGTGCGCCGACGGTCAGCCGCGCCCGGTCACGGCCGACCTGCTCGCCGAACTCGAACGCGCGGCCGGTCTGGTGCGTGACGGCCTCGACGACATCTCCCTCGAGCCCGTCGCCCGCGAGACGCTCGCGGCGTTGACGCGCCGGCTCGACCCCGCGGCGCTGCTGCCCGACGGGGGAGCGGGCGAGCAGAATCTCCTGGCCGCCCTCCGCCCGCTCGCGGTCGATCTGCTCGTGGCGGCGGGCATGCCCTCCGCCGAGGCGCGCGGGCTCCTGCCGCGAATCTGAGTCAGAGCGGCGCGACCGCGTCCCACGCGACGCCGACCTCGCCGAGTCGCCAGCGTTCGCGGCGCACGAGCGGCCAGCCGGCGTCGGTGAGGGCGAGCATCGTCGTCCGCCACCGGTGCACGGGCCCGAAAGGGGCGACCACGGCCGCGCGCGTCCACTCCCGGGTCAGGGCCGCCACGAACCCGTGCACCCGCTCGCCGTCGACGTTGCGGTGGATCAGGGCCTTCGGGAGCCGTTCGGCGGCGATCGCGGGGGAGTCGAGCTCGGCCAGGCGCAGCGAGATCGTGAGGGTTCGCGCGGCGGCATCCGCCCCCACCTCCACCCAGGTGGCGATGCGCCCGATCTCATCGCACGTGCCCTCGACCAGGATGCCGTCCGGCTGCAGACGCGCGCACATGCGCGCCCACGCGTCGGCGACGTCGCCTTCGTCGTACTGGCGCAGCACGTTCATCGCCCGGATGACGGCGGGCCGGCGACCGCCGGGGACGGGGATCTCGAACCCCCCGCGCGCGAACGAGACACCGGCCACCCCGGCGGCCTGCTCGCGGGCTCGGGCGACCCGGTCGGGATCGATCTCGAGGCCGAGCACGGTGGCATCCGGTCGTACCTTCGCCACGCGGGCGGGCAGCTCGAGCGGGGTGACGGCGCTCGCGCCGAAGCCCAGGTCGACCACCAGCGGATCATCGGACCGACGCAGCACGGGGTGTCGCGCGACCCACCGATCCACTCGACGCAGGCGATTGACTCCGGTCGTGCCGCGCGTGGGGCGGCCGACGGGGGAGGGGGTCACCCGAACATGATGCCAGGCGTCACCGGCCCCTGATCGACGGCGTCGCCTCGATAGCATGGAGGCATGACCGCGCCTTACACGCTGATCCTCCTCCGCCACGGGCAGAGCGAGTGGAACAAGACCAACCAGTTCACCGGCTGGGTCGACGTGCGACTCACCGACCAGGGCAAGGCCGAGGCGAAGCGCGGCGGCGAGCTGCTGGCCGAGTCCGGTGCGCTGCCCGACGTGCTGCACACCTCCGTTCTCAGCCGCGCGATCCAGACGGCGAACATCGCCCTCGACGCCGCCGACCGCCTGTGGATCCCGGTCAAGCGGTCGTGGCGTCTCAACGAGCGTCACTACGGCGCTCTGCAGGGCAAGGACAAGGCGCAGACGCTCGAGGAGTTCGGCAACGAGCAGTTCATGCTGTGGCGCCGTTCGTTCGACGTGCCGCCGCCGGCGCTGCCCGCCGACGACCAGTACAGCCAGGTGGGCGACCCCCGCTACGTCGGCATCGACGGCGAGGTGCCCGACACCGAGTCGCTCAAGATCGTCATCGACCGCATGCTGCCCTACTGGCACAGCGACATCGTGCCCGACCTGAAGGCCGGCAAGACGGTTCTCGTGACGGCCCACGGGAACTCGCTCCGCGGTCTCGTCAAGCACCTCGAGGGCATCAGCGACGCCGACATCGCGGAGCTGAACATCCCCACGGGCATCCCGCTCGTCTACCGCCTCGACGCCGACCTCAAGCCGCTCGGTCCGGGCGAGTACCTCGACCCCGAGGCCGCCGCCGCCGGAGCGGCCGCCGTCGCGGCCCAGGGCAACAAGCACTGACCCGAACGAGAAAGGGGGTGGATGCCGATCGGCATCCACCCCCCTTTTCGTCGGTGCTCAGATGGACGGGCTGGGCTCGGCCTCGTCGTCGGCGCCCGCCCAATCGCCGGTGGCGAGGTAGACGACCTTCTTCGCGACGGAGACCGCGTGGTCGGCGAAACGCTCGTGGTAGCGGCTCGCGAGGGTGGCGTCGACCGTGGCCGTGGCCTCTCCCTTCCACGAGTCGCCGAGGACCTTCTCGAACACGCTCACGTGCAGTTCGTCGATGTCGTCGTCGGCGTCGCGGATCGATTCGGCGATGCGCAGATCCTGCGTGCGCAGCAGCTCGGCGAGCTTGCGCGCCACCTCGACGTCGAGTTCGCCCATGCGGGTGAACGTCGTCTTGAGGCCCCGGGGGATGGCCCGCTCGGGGAAGCGCGAGCGCGCGAGCTGGGCGATGTGCTCGGCCATGTCGCCCATGCGCTCGAGCGAGGCGCTCACCCGCAGGGCGGTGACCACGATGCGCAGGTCGCGGGCGACGGGCTGCTGGCGGGCGAGGATCTCGATCGCGAGCTCGTCGAGCTCGAGCGCCTTCTCGTCGATGATCGCGTCGGACTCGATGACCTCTTCGGCGAGGGCGACGTCGCTGGTGCCGAAAGCCCGGGTGGCGCGGTCGATGGCGACCGCCACGAGGTCGGCGATCTCGACCAGGCGGCTCTGGACGTCCTCGAGGGACTGGTGGAATACTTCGCGCATCGCGGGGTACCTTCCTCGTCGGCGGCACGGCACATGGGTGTCCCGCAACCCTTGGGGATTCTTCCCAGCGAAGGTTAACGAGTGGTGCTGTGACAGTGAATAGTATCCGCTGGCGTTGCTCCAGCCCGGGTGAACGGCGGGTGACGTCCGACGCGCCCCTCTACGCTGAGAGTATGGAACAGACGCAGCTCGCGCTGCTCGCGCTCCTGGCGGGACTCCTCCTCGGGGCCGCGGTCGTCGGCCTCGTGGTCGGCGCGGTCCGCGCCCGGGACCGCGCTCGCTCCGACATCTCGACCGAGGTGCCGGAGGGCGTGGAGGCCATGCTGGATGCGATGGACGACCCCGCCTTCGTGTGCGACACGTCATCGACGGTGCTGGCGCTCTCGTCGGCCGCAGAGGTGTTCGGCGTGCACGTCGGCGAGGTGATCTCGAGCGAGGAACTCAAGCGCGTCGCGCGCGTCGCCCGCGACACCGGCGCCGGGATCGCCGAAAACCTCCGCCTGCGCCGGGGGGCCGCCCCCGCCGAGCCCCGCCTGGTCGCGGTCCGGGCGACCCCCATCTCGGGGCGGCTGACGCTCCTCGTGCTCCGCGACATCACCGAGCGCGAGCGCGTCGAGGAGATGCGCCGCGACTTCGTCGCGAACACCAGCCACGAGCTGAAGACCCCCGTCGGCGCGGTGAGCCTGCTCGCGGAGGCCATCGAATCCGCCGCCGACGACCCCGCTCAGGTGCGGCACTTCTCGTCGCGTCTGCAGGCGGAGGTGACGCGCTTGAGCGCCCTGGTCAATCGCATCCTGAGCCTGTCCCGTCTGCAGGCGGCCGATGAGCTGCGCGACGTGCGCGACGTGTCGATCGACGAGGTCGTCACCGCCGCGGTCGAGGCGCACACCATTCAAGCCGACGCCGCCCAGGTGACCGTGGTCCGGGGCGGCACCAAGGGGCTGTGGGTGCGCGGGGAGCCGCAGATCCTGACCGAGGCGCTCGGGAACCTCGTCGCGAACGCCATCGCCTACTCGCCGCAGGGCTCGAAGGTCGGCGTCGGTGTCAAGCTCGACGACGGCGTCGTCGAGATCGCGGTGACAGACCGGGGCATCGGCATCGACGAGAGCGACCAGCACCGGGTCTTCGAGCGGTTCTACCGCGCCGACCAAGCGCGCTCACGGCGGACCGGCGGCACCGGCCTCGGACTCTCCATCGTCAAGCACGCCGTGCAGCGGCACGGCGGCGAAGTGCGCCTGTGGTCCAAGCCCGACCGAGGGTCGACCTTCACCATCCGCCTTCCGCTGTCCGAGACCCCCGACCTCGACAGCGTCCGTTCCAAGCCGCGTCGGAAAGCTCGCAAGACCGCCGCCGCGACCCCCGTACCCGCGAAGGGAGACACCGCATGACCCGCGTTCTGATCGTCGAGGACGAGCCCGATCTCGCCGACCCCCTGGCCTACCTCCTGCGCCGGGAGGGATACGAGGTCGAGATCGCGGAGGACGGCGCGCTCGCCCTCGCCGCGTTCCGCGAGCGCGGGGCCGACATCCTGCTGCTCGACCTCATGCTCCCGGGGATGCCCGGTACCGAGGTGTGCCGCCAGCTGCGGTTGACGTCGCAGGTGCCGATCATCATGCTCACCGCGAAGGACTCGGAGGTCGACATCGTGGTGGGGCTGGAACTCGGCGCCGACGACTACGTGACGAAGCCGTACTCCACCCGCGAGCTGCTCGCGCGGATGCGTGCGGTCCTGCGGCGACGCACCCCGGATGACGCCGACCTGGACGACCGCGTCCTCTCCGGTGGTCGCGTGGTGCTCGACATCGACCGCCACACCGTGGCGGTGGACGGTTCGGAGATCGGCATCCCGCTGAAGGAGTTCGAGCTCCTCGAGGTCCTGATGCGCAACGCCGGACGCGTGCTGACGCGCGGGCAGCTCATCGACCGCGTGTGGGGGACCGACTACTTCGGCGACACGAAGACGCTGGACGTGCACATCAAGCGCATCCGCTCGCGCATCGAGCAGAACCCCAGCGAACCGACCATGCTCGTGACCGTCCGCGGGTTGGGCTACCGCTTCGAAGCCTGACCTCGCCGGGAACGACGAAGGCGCCGACGAGGAATCGTCGGCGCCTTCGTCGTTCGATCAGGACGAGGGGGTCGCGGAGGGAGACGGCGTCACGGCCGGCGTGAGCGACGACGACGGCATCGGGGTCGGAGCCAGCGGCGACAGGTACTCCAGCGCGCCGTCGAGCACGGGGACCTGCATGAGCGAGCCCTCGCCGTCGCCGGACTGGAAGTAGACGGGGACCGTGGAGCCGGGGACGGCGTCGATGCCGTTCAGGCGCAGGGGCTCGACGTCGTCGGTGAGGTCGCCGAGGCTGAGGGTGCGGTTGGCCGGGACGATGACGTTCGACTTCACCGCCGACGAGCCCTCGCCGACCTCGATGCGCAGGGTGAGCGGCTCGGTCGTGTCGTTGACGATCGCGGCGACGAAGTTGCCGGTCGTGCCCTCGTCGTCGGCGACGATGAGGGCGTTTCGCACGGACAGCGGCCCCGCCGAGGCGGGGACGTTCACGCCGTCGGAGGCGGAGTAGTCGATGGTGGTCGCCTGCGGTGCGATGAGGTTGCACCCCGTCGTGCCCAGCACGACAGCGGCACCCAGGGCGATGGACGCGATCAGGCGCGTTTTCACGGATCCTCCAAGGACGGCAGACGACATCGTCATCATCCTACGCGGTCCGTGACCGAGGCCCGGTCCGCCGCGCTTCTCCCCGCGCGCGAGGGAAGGGATGCCGCGAGGTGGGCGGAACCTTACTGCATGCGGCCCTGTGGTATCCTGGATGTTGCCGAAAGGACATAACTCCATGCTTTTTGAGGTTGGCGAGACCGTCGTTTACCCGCACCATGGCGCGGCCACGATCATCGAGGTCAAGGAACGCGTCATCAATGGCGAGACGAAGAAGTATCTGAAGCTCAACGTCACGCAGGGAGACCTCGTCATCGAGGTCCCGGCGGACAACGTCGATCTCGTCGGCGTTCGCGACGTGATCGGCAAAGAGGGTCTCGACCGCGTGTTCGAGGTGCTGCGCGCACCCTTCACCGAGGAGCCGACCAACTGGTCGCGCCGCTACAAGGCGAACCTCGAGAAGCTCGCTTCGGGTGACGTCATCAAGGTGAGCGAGGTCGTGCGCGACCTGTGGCGCCGCGATCAGGACCGCGGTCTGTCCGCGGGCGAGAAGCGCATGCTGGCCAAGGCCCGCCAGATCCTCGTGTCCGAGCTCGCGCTCGCCGAGAAGACCGACGAAGACCGCGCGGGCGTCGTGCTCGACGAGGTCCTCGCGTCCTGATCCCGCTGCGCGCGTCGCCCCCGCGGCGGCGCGCTAGCGTGAACGGGTGACTCTCCCTCCGGTTCCGCGTCTCGCGGTCATCGTCGTGGCCGCCGGTTCGGGGACCCGTCTGCGCGGCGGGGCGCCCAAGGCCTTCGTCGGCCTCGACGGTCGCACGATCCTGCATCACGCCCTTCGCGGTGTCTTCGCGGGGCCCGCGGCCCAGGTCGTCGTGGTCGTCCCCGAGGGGTTCCAGGGCGAAGCGCTGACCGACGCGCGCGACGCGGCGGGCGATCGGGCCGATCTGGTCACGGTCGTGACCGGGGGAGCGACTCGACAGACGTCGGTCGCCGCCGGCCTGGCGGCGCTCTGGGCCGATGTCGAGACCGTGCTCGTGCACGATGCGGCGCGAGCGCTCACTCCCCCCGCCGTTTTCGAGCGGGTCGCGGCCGCCCTGGAGGCGGGAGCGGATGCCGTGATCCCCGCGGTTCCCGTGGTCGACACGATCAAGCGGGTCGACGACACCGGTCGTGTGGTCGCCGCGGTCGACCGGTCCGAGCTCGCCGCCGCGCAGACCCCGCAGGGCTTCCGCCGCTCGGTGCTGCTCGAGGCGTTGCGCCGAGCCGACGCCGATCACACCGACGACGCGGCACTCGTCGCCGCCGCCGGTCACCCCGTCATCACCGTCGAGGGGGACGCCTCGGCCTTCAAGATCACGACGGGGCCCGACCTCGATCGAGCGCGGGCTCTTCTCACCGACGACGCCCCGACGCGTGCTCCGCGCCGACCCGAGCACGCGGGCCCGCGCGTCGGCATCGGCACCGATGTGCACGGGTTCGGCGGCGACGGCACGCTGTGGCTCGCGGGTCTGGAGTGGCCCGGAGAACCCGCCCTGTCGGGTCACTCCGACGGTGACGCCGTTGCCCATGCGATCGTCGACGCCCTGCTCGCGGCCGCAGGCCTCGGCGACATCGGGACGCACTTCGGCACGGACCGTCCGGAGTTCGCCGGAGCGCACGCAGCCGCCTTCCTCTCGCACACCGTCGGCCTGCTCTCGGCCGCGGGCTGGCGGGTCGGGAACGTCTCGGTGCAGGTGCAGGCGAACCGCCCTCGTTTCGCCGCGCGACGTCTCGAAGCCGAACGGGTCCTGTCCGCCGCCCTCGACGGCGCACCGGTCTCGGTGAGCGCGACCACGACCGACGGCCTGGGCTTCACGGGTCGCACCGAGGGCGTCGCGGCGTTCGCGACCGCCCTCGTGCTGCCGGTCTAGAGCTCCCGCGTCATGAACGTCGAGTGCGGATCCGCCGCGTACGGCGGGAACGGCGGGCACTCGACGAAACCCTCGCTCGCGTACAGGCGCCGCGCAGGGAGGAAGTCCTCGGTGCTGCCGGTCTCCAGCCACAGACTCCGGATGCCGCGCTCCCTCGCGTCCTCGACGATGTGCTGCACCAGCGCGCGACCGATGCCCTGGCCGAGGAAGGCGTCGACGACGCGCAGGGACTTCAGCTCCGCGCGCTCGGCGTCGAGGTCTTTGCACGCGCCGATACCGGCGAGTTCGTCGTCGACCCAGGCCGACCACATCGTCACCCCCTCGGCGGCGAGGCGGTCGGCATCCAGGGCGTGCACGCTCTCGGCGGGCGTGTTCTCGAGCATGCCGGCGAGGTGGGCGGCGACCAGCGCGCGGGTGGGCTCGCCGGAGAGGTCATCGACGCGGATCGTGAGGGGCACGCGGGAACCCTAGCCCGGCGATGTTTCGCGCACGGGTCACGCGGAGGGGCGGCCGGTAGGCTGGGGCGGTGACTGTTCGGCTCCACGACACGAAAGCGCAGACTCTGCGCGAGTTCGTCCCTCTCGACCCCTCGAACGTCACGATCTACGTGTGCGGGCCGACCGTGCAGTCCGGACCGCACATCGGGCACGTCCGCGCGGCTCTCGCCTTCGACCTCCTGCGTCGCTGGCTGACGCACCGGTTCGGTCGCGTGACCTTCGTGCGCAACGTCACCGACATCGACGACAAGGTGCTCGCCAACGCCACCGCCGATGAGCCGTGGTGGGCCCTCGCTTACCGCATGGAGCTCGAGTTCACCCGGGCGTACTCCGCCGTCGGCATCCTTCCGCCCACGTACGAGCCGCGGGCGACGGCCTCGGTCACGCAGATGCAGGACTTGATCGGCGAGCTCATCGAGCGCGGGCACGCCTATGCCGCCGCCGGTGACGTGTACTTCGACGTGCGGTCGTGGCCGGCCTACGGCGAGCTCACGCGCCAGAGCCTGGATGCCATGGAGCCCGCGGCCGACGCGGATCCCCGGGGCAAACGCGACCCCCGCGACTTCGCGCTGTGGAAGGGCGCGAAGGACGACGAGCCCGCGTCGGCGAGCTGGGAATCCCCCTGGGGTGCCGGGCGACCGGGCTGGCACATCGAGTGCTCGGCGATGTCGCGCCGCTACCTCGGCCCCGAGTTCGACATCCACGGCGGCGGCCTCGACCTGCGCTTCCCGCACCACGAGAACGAGATCGCGCAGTCGACCGCCGCGGGCGACGCCTTCGCCCGGTACTGGGTGCACAACGGCCTCGTCACCGTCGACGGGCAGAAGATGTCGAAGTCGCTCGGTAATTTCACCCTCGCCGCCGACGTGCTCGACGATCACGACCCGCGTGTGGTGCGCTACGCGCTCGCCGCGGCGCACTACCGCTCGAACCTCGACGTGTCGGAGCGCGCGTTCGCCGAGGCGACGAGCGCCCTCGGACGGGTGGATGCTTTCCTCGCCATCGTCGAGCGGGTGTTCGGCTCTACGGTGGGTGCAACCCTTCCGGCAGAGTTCGAGGAAGCGCTTGACGACGACCTCAACGTGCCTCGCGCGCTCGCCGTCTTGCACGAGACTGTTCGCGCGGGGAACAGAACCTATGATTGGGCGGGCGACCCCAGCACGGAGATCGAAAGATATGCGTCGGATGTCCTCGGCATGGTTCAAGTACTCGGACTCGACAGGTCTGCCTTCGAGGGTTCTCGTGATCAGGCCGACGCCGCAGCGGAGTCACAGCTGAACATGCTCATGCGCGAGCTCATCGCTGGACGCGCCGACGCGCGCGCCGCCAAGGACTGGGCTGCCGCCGACCGCATCCGCGATGCCGTCGCCGCCGCCGGAATCACGCTGGAGGACACTCCGGCCGGAACCAATTGGAGTATCGATGCCTAAGCCAGGACGTCCGGGAGCCCGCAACCCCGGTAAGAAGAAGGGCCCCCTGAAGGGCACCGGCGGGCACTCCCGCAAGGCGCTCGAAGGTCGGGGACCGACCCCGAAGGCGGAGGACCGCGCCTGGCACCCCGCCGGTAAGCGCAAGGCGGCCGAGGAGCGCTACGCCGCCGCGGGCGGCAAGGGCCGGCCCGGCGTACGCGCGGTCGGCAACCCCAACCGCAAGAGCCCGAAGGCCGCCGACGACACCGAAACCGTCACCGGCCGCAACTCCGTGCTCGAGGCGCTGCGCGCGAAGATCCCCGCCACGGCGATGTACATCGCCCAGCGCGTCGAGATGGACGACCGTGTGAAGGAGATGCTGTCGATCGCGACGAACCGCGGCATCCCGGTGCTCGAGGTCACGCGCCCCGAACTCGACCGCATGGCCGGGTTCGACGGCGTGCACCAGGGCGTCGCGCTCAAGGTGCCCCCGTACTCCTACGCGCACCCGCAGGACCTCCTCGAGCAGATCATCGACCGCGGTGAGGTGCCGCTGCTCGTTGCCCTCGACGGCGTGACCGACCCGCGCAACCTCGGTGCGATCATCCGCTCCACGGGCGCGTTCGGCGGCCAGGGCCTGATCATCCCGCAGCGGCGCTCGGCGAGCGTCAACTCCGCCGCGTGGAAGACCAGCGCCGGCGCCGCCGCGCGCATTCCCGTCGCCCTCGCCGCCAACCTCACGGCCACCCTCAAGGAGTTCAAGAAGCAGGGCGTCTTCGTGCTGGGGCTCGACGGTGACGGCGACGTGTCGCTGCCCGCCCTCGAGCTCGCCGACCGTCCCGTGGTCATCGTCGTCGGGTCCGAGGGCAAGGGCCTCTCGCGCCTGGTCACCGAGACGTGCGACCAGGTCGTGTCGATCCCGATCTCCACTGCCACCGAGTCGCTCAACGCCGGTATCGCTGCGTCGGTCGCCCTATATCAGGTGTCGACGCTGCGCGCGGCGGACTGATCCCGCCCACCAGGAAGGAACCCACGTGCCCCGCATCGCCGTCATCGGAGGAACCGGCTACGCCGGTAGCCACATCGTCACCGAAGCCGTGCGCCGCGGCCACACCGTGGTCTCGGTCGCCCGTTCCGTCCCCACCGACCGCGTCGAGGGGGCCACGTACATCGAAGGCACCGTCCTCGACGTCCCCGGCCTCGTCGCCGAGCTCGAGGGTGTGGACGTGGTCGTGTCCGCGGTGTCGCCGCGCGGCGACATGGAGGGCAAGCTGCGCCCGGCGGTCGCCCAGCTCGTAGCGGCCCTGCCCGAGTCCGTGCGCATCGGCGTCGTCGGCGGCGCCGGCGGTTCCCTCGCCGCCGAAGGCGGTCCGCGCCTGATCGACACCGACGGCTTCGCCGACGAGTACAAGCCCGAGGCGCGCGAGGCCATCGGCATCCTCGAAGACCTGCAGGCCGACGACACCGGGCGGGACTGGTTCTACGTGCACCCGGCCGGCGGTTTCGGCTCGTGGGCACCGGGGGAGCGCACCGGCTCGTACCGCGACGGCGGCGACGTGCTGGTCGTCGACGACAACGGCGACTCCTTCATCGGCGGCGCCGACTTCGCCGTGGCCGTGCTCGACGAGATCGAGAACCCGAAGCACACCCGGGGCCGGTTCACCGTCGGCTACTGATCCCCGCGCGACGACGAGGCCGCGGCCACCCCGCTCACCCCCCGCTGGCGCGGCCCACGCCCGTCACACCACGTCCCGCCCGTCGACGAGGGCGGGGTGGGTAGGGGGGACCCCCCCCCGCCGGGGGGGCACGGCGTCGGAGACGGTCGCGATCGACATGGTGTCGGTGGGCGGGCCCATGACGGTGGCCTCATCGCGGCGGTGACGCAGCACGTCGTCGATGTAGGAGCTGACCACCTCGGCCAGGGGCACGGAGCGCCCGCGCGCCTGCGACATGTACCAACGGTGCTCCAGCACCTGGTGGAACACTTCGGCGGGCTCGAGCTTGGCGCGCAGGTCCCAGGGGATGGCCATGACGATGGGCTCGAACACGCGCGTGAGCCATTCGTGCGCCACCATCTCCTCATCGGCGCCGAGGCGGGAGACGCGGGCGCGGAATTCGTCGAGGTCGTTGAGCAGGCGACGAGCCTGGTTCTCCTCGACGTCGAGACCCGTCAGGCGCAGCAGGCGTCGCTGGTGGTGTCCGGCGTCGACGACCTTGGGCTGGATCGAGACCTGGGTGCCGTCGCTCGCGGTGCGGATCGACATCTCGCCGATGTCGAAGCCGAGGGCGTTCAGGCGGTGGACGCGCTCGGTGATGCGCCAGGACTCGTCGACGGCGAACGTCTCCTTGTCGGTGAGCGCGGCCCACAGGGAGTGGTACGACGCCACGAGGCCGTCGGCGACCGCGACGGCATCCACTCCGCCCTCGAGGCGACCGCCGGCTTCGAGATCCATGATCTCGCCCGCGATGTTGGTGCGAGCGATGTCGAGATCATGGGCGCGCTGGCCGGGACTCAGGCGGTTGCCGTGCAGTTCGCCCGTCTCGGCGTCGACGAGGTAGGCGGCGAACTCGCCCGCGTCGCGCCGGAACAGGGTGTTCGACAGCGACACGTCGCCCCAGTAGAACCCGACGTTGTGCAGGCGCACCAGCAGCACCGCGAGGGCGTCCACGAGACGTGTGGCGGTGTGCGGGCGCAGCACCTGGGTGAAGAGGGCGCGGTAGGGGAGCGAGAAGCGCAGGTGCGCCGTCACGAGGGCGGCGGGCAACGGGCGGCCGGAGGCGTCGGTGCGGCCGGCGATCACCGCGACGCGGTCGACGCAGGGCGCGGCGAGGCGGTCGAGGTTGCCGAGCATGTCGTACTCGCGACGTGCCATCTCCTCGGTCGTCTCCTTGATGGCGACGACGCGGCCGGACAGGTTGGCGAAACGCACCAGGTGACGCGAGATGCCCTTGGGGAGGGCCACGATGTGGCTGCTGGGCCAGTCGGCCAGGCCGGTGGACCAGGGCAGCTGCAGGAGGCCGGGATCGACCGAACTGGCCGTGATGCTGAGCGATTCGGACACGGGATCCTCCGGGAAAACGGTGCGGCGCGCCCCCGGCCCGACGAGGTCGGGGATCGGGGACGCGCCGCGTCGGTGCGTGGGTCAGGCCGAGGCGATGGCCCGGTCGGTCAGGCGCTCGCCCGACTCGAGGTCGAACACGTGCACGTGTCCGGGGACCGGTGCCAGCACGACGGTCTCGCCGGCGTTGGGGTGACGACGGCCGTCGACGCGCGCGACGAGGTCGGTGCGCTTGCCGTTGATGTCGGTGTGGCCGTAGAGGTAGCCGTCGGCGCCGAGCTCTTCGACCAGGTCGACGACGACCGAGAGGCCGCGACCGTCGGCCGGGGCGACCTGGATGTCTTCGGGACGCACACCGATGGTGACCTCGGAGCCGTGCGCCTTGCCGATGGTGTCGGCCTCGACGGGGACGACCATGTCGCCGAAGCGCACGCCACCCTCCGCGAGGTCGGCCGAGAACAGGTTCATCGCGGGCGAGCCGATGAAGCCGGCCACGAAGACGTTCTTCGGGGTCTCGTACAGGTCGCGCGGGGTGCCGACCTGCTGCAGCAGGCCGTCCTTGAGCACCGCGATGCGGTCGCCCATCGTGAGCGCCTCGGTCTGGTCGTGCGTGACGTAGACCGTGGTGACACCGAGTCGACGCTGGAGCGACGCGATCTGGGTGCGGGTCTGGACGCGGAGCTTGGCGTCGAGGTTCGACAGCGGCTCGTCCATGAGGAACACCTGGGGCTGACGGACGATGGCGCGGCCCATGGCGACGCGCTGACGCTGACCACCGGAGAGGGCCTTGGGCTTGCGGGTGAGGTACTGCTCGAGGTCGAGCAGCTTGGCCGCCTCGAGGACGCGGGCCGCGCGCTCCTCCTTGCCGATACCGGCGATCTTGAGCGCGAAGCCCATGTTCTCGGCGACGGTCATGTGCGGGTACAGCGCGTAGTTCTGGAAGACCATCGCGATGTCGCGGTCCTTCGGGGGCACATCGGTGACATCGCGGTCGCCGATGAGGATACGGCCCGAGTTGACCTCCTCGAGGCCGGCGAGCATGCGCAGCGAGGTGGACTTTCCGCAGCCGGAGGGGCCGACGAGGACGAGGAACTCACCGTCTGCGACGTCGAGGTTGAGCTTGTCGACCGCGGGGCGGGTGCCGCCGGGGTACAGACGGGTTGCGTTGTCGAAGGTGACGGACGCCATTTTCTCTTCTCCTTCACCGGCAGGTACGTGCCGGACGATCCGTAGTGAATGGAATGAACGGGGGCGACCCCGTGCGCCCGACGTTGGACGCACGGTCAGTATCGCACGTGTCTGGTCATTTCTCAGCCAGCCTGGCTACCATCGATCCTCGATCGCCCACCCGTGCGTCCCCCTGATTTCATGCGGCATTCGTCCGTGCCCGGAAGGTTTCATGTCCCACGACCAGTCCCCGAACGTTCCCGCCGAACGCGACCGTCGCGAGGCGGTGCGTGAGAAGGCGCAGCAGGTGAAGGCCAAGCAGACGCGTTGGCGCATCGCCCGGCGTTCGCTCGTCGCGGTCGGGGCCGTCGCGGTGATCGCCGTGGGTGCCGTCGGGGTTTCCGCCGCTCTGAACTCGCGGGAGGCGCGGTCGCAGGCCCTTCCGGCCGCCGCCCCCGACGACGGTTTCGTCGTGAAGACGGCCACCGGCGTGGCCGATCCCCTCGCGCACCAGACCGTCGACGGCGACTCGACGACGATGTCGACCGAGGCGACGCCCTCGGCCGCCCCCACCCCCGAGCCCACCGGCACCGCCGCTCCCGTCGACATCCGCGTCTACGTCGATTACATGTCGACGGAGGCCCACGAGTTCGAGGCGGCCAACGCCACGCAGCTGTCGAAGTGGGTCGACGACGGCGCTGCGACCCTCACGTATTACCCCGTCGCGATGCTGACGTCGAAGTCGAACGGCACCAAGTACAGCCTGCGCGCCGCGGGTGCCGCCGCGTGCGTCGCCACGCATGCGGAGGACCGCTTCTTCGCCTTCAACCACGAGCTGCTCACCAACCAGCCCGCGGTCGATTCCGACGGGTACAGCGACGAGCAGTTGGCCGACATGGCCCAGGGGGCGGGCGTGAGCGACGTCGCCACCGTGCGCGACTGCATCGAAGACGAGACGTACACCGCGTGGGCGAAAGCGGCGACCGACCGTGCCATCAAGGGCCTTCCGGGCACGAAGGGACAGGCGCTCACCGCCACCCCGACCGTGCTCGTCAACGGCACCGAGTACGTCGGCAACATGGATGACGCGAAGGAGTTCGCGCAGTTCGTGCTCACGGTCGACAGCAATGCGTACTATTCGACCGCGACGCCCACGCCCTCGCCTACCGCGTCGGCGACGCCTGCCGGCTGATCCGGAGCCGCGCGGCATCCGTTCCTATGAGATTCTGGTGACATGAACGACGAGTTCGAGGACTCTCCGCCGCGGCGGTCCCACGATCAGCTGGTCTCGTGGGTGCAGGAGTTCCGCGAGCAGGGACACCTGTTCGCGGGCCGGCTCAAGGTCGTGGAGCAGGAAGACGCCGACAGCCAGGACACCGGGCTCGTCGTGATGAACCTGATGAACGCGAAGGCGTCCATCTACATGCAGCCGAAGGGGTACGACGAGCCGCTCTGGGAGGCGACCCTCACGGCGCGGCCCGAGGACCTCACGCTGTCGCCGCACGACATGGCCAGCCTCGCGGCCGAGCTGGTCGTGGCGGGCAACCTGTGCTCCTTCCTGCAGTGGAAGTCGCTCGAGTGGGACCGCGAGAGCGGCACGCACCGACGCTGAACAAGGCCCGGCGGCGCCCCCTCTAGAATCGAGCAGCGAGGCGCCCCGCGTCTCCCGCCGGCTTGGCGCAATTGGTAGCGCACCGTACTTGTAATACGGGGGTTGCAGGTTCGAGTCCTGTAGCCGGCACCCTTCCCCGGCCGCGCCGCCGCCTCCTCGTCAGGAGACCAGGCGCGCGACGGCCACGATCGCGATGCCCGCCGCCGCGATCGTCACGAGTCCCGCCAGCAGCGCTCCGGCGATCGCGGCCCACCGCAGCGGTCCGTGTCGGCGGACGGCGTCGAGCGTGAAGAGCAGGGCGGCGACCGCGACGACGAGCATGAGCAGGTCGCCCACGGCGCCCGATGGCGCCCAGACGACGGTGAGCATCGCCACGACCCCCGCGCCGAGGGCGGCGAGGTGCCGCACCTGCTCGCCGGCTGCTCCCTGATCGTCCGTCACGCGCCGACGCCGCTCAGCGCACCCGCACGCGGAGCCACCGCACCCCGTGCGCGGGGAGCGTGAGACCGGACCCCAGCCACACCGGGGCCGCGGCCACCAGGTCGAGAGCCTCGGGTGCGAGCCCCGACAGCGTGAGGGCGTCGATCTCGACGGACGAGTCGGCGACGTTGGCCACGACGAGGACGTCGAAGCCGCCGTCGCCCGGGCGGAGGAACGCCACGACCGAGCGCACGCGAGCGTCGAAGGCGATGAGCTCGTTGCCGGCGAACTCCGGCGTCGACCGGCGCACGTCGATGAGCCGCGACAGGCGCGAGAAGACGCGACCGGCCGGGGTCGTGGCATCCGTGCGGTCGACATCGTTCTGCGCGGGGCGCGCGGGGCGGTGCACCCAGCGGCTGTCACCGGCCTCGGCGGGGCGGTCGGCGTAGCCGTAGTCGTTCAGCTGGGCCACCTCGTCGCCGAGATACAGCAGCGGGATGCCGCCGGTCGACAGCGCGAGCGCGTGCGCGAGGATCACGCGGTCCTCTCCGCCGGCGTCGCCCGCCTCGATGCCGGCGAGGGATGCCGTGGTGCCGGTCACGCGGGCATCGCCCGTGCGGGGGTTCTCCTGGAACGGCACGCCGCGGGCGAAGGACCCCTCGACGCGGCCCACGTAGAAGTCGTTGAGGAAACGACGGTGCGGGTAGCCCTCGATGCCGAGCTCGGCGGCATCCTCGTCGGCGAAGGTCCAGCCGATGTCGTCGTGGCTGCGCACGTAGTTCACCCAGGCGGTGCCGTCGGGCAGGGCGTGCCGGCGCTGAAGCGCCTGTTGCAGCAGCCGACCGTCGCGGGTGGCGAGGGCCTCCCACGTCAGCGCCATCTGCAGGGGGTTGTACGAGAGCTGGCACTCGTCGGGGGAGACGTAGGAGACCACCTCGTCGGGGTGCACGATCGCCTCCGACTTGAACAGCAGGCCCGGGGCGGCCATGCGCAGCACGGCGTTGAACGCCTGCAGGAGCAGGTGCGCCTCGGGCAGGGATTCGCACGCGGTCCCGAGCTGCTTCCAGATGAAGGCCACGGCATCCATCCGCAGGATCTCGACGCCCTGGTTGGCCAGGAACAGCATCTCACCGGCCATCGCCTCGAAGACGGCGGGGTTGGCGTAGTTGAGGTCCCACTGGAAGTGGTAGAACGTCGCCCAGATCCACCGGCCGTCGTCGAGCTGCACGAACGAGCCGGCGTGGTCGTCGGGGAAGATCTCCCGGGTCGTCCGCTCATAGGCGTCGGGCATCTCGCGGTCGGGGAAGATCAGGTAGAAGTCCTCGTACCCGGCCTCGCCCGCGACCGCCTTGCGCGCCCATTCGTGCTCGTTGCTGGTGTGGTTGAAGATGAAGTCCACCACGAGCGAGATGCCCGCTCGGCGCAGATCCGCGGCCAGGGCGGCGAGCTCCTCCATCGTCCCCAGGGCGGGATTCACGCGCCGATAGCTCGAGACGGCGTAGCCGCCGTCGCTGTTGCCCTCGGGGCTCTCGAACAGGGGCATGAGATGCAGGTACGTCAGCCCCAGCTCGCGGAAGGAGGGGATCGACTCCCGGATGCCGCTGAGCCCTCCGGCATACCGGTCGACGTAGCAGACGCCGCCGATCATGCGCTCGCTCTCGAACCAGTCGGGGGTGCTCTCCCGGCCGCGGTCGAGCGCTTTCAGCGCGCGCGGGCGTTCCGCCCACGAACGGCGCGCCAGATCGACGACGGATGCCAGGCGCTCGAGGCCGTCGGCGCGCTCCCCGTACAACCGGCTGAACAGCTCGTGCAGGCGGGGCAGGTGCAGTTCGGCGTGGGCGAGGAACTCGCGGTCGGCGTCGGCCGCGTTCAGATCGCCGAGGATGCGCGAGACGTCGTGGGGGCCGGGGCTGAGCTGTGTCACGGGTGACAGCCTGTCGCATCCGGACCCGCGCGGTCGACAGCGACGTGCGGCGAGGCCGGTGTCGCCCGGTCGCCGTGATCCACGACGGGATGCTGCGCGCGGCAGCCGTCGTACGATCGACGATGGCCCTCCAACGGGGGCGCGCGAGGGGAGTGCCGTGTCGGAGCGCGGGTCGGTGGGCGTCGCCGTCGGGGGAGCCGTCCTCATCGGCGCACTCACGGCCCTGCAGGCGCGCATCAACGGCACGCTCGGCGCCGAGATCGGCGACGGCATCGTGGCGGCCGCGATCTCGTTCAGCTCGGGGCTGCTGATCCTCATCGCCCTCTCGGCCCTTCTTCCGCAGGGCCGCCGCGGCGTCGCACGCCTGGTCCACGGCATCCGGTCCCGCTCGATCCCGGCCTGGATGGTCCTGGGCGGTCTCGCCGGGGCCTTCACCGTCGCGAGCCAGGGACTGACGGTCGCGACGATCGGCGTGGCGCTGTTCACCGTCGGCTTCGTCGCCGGGCAGACCACCGGCGGGCTCGTGCTCGATCGCGTGGGTCACGGTCCGGCCGGCGTCGTGCCCGTGACGGTGCGCCGGGTGGTCGGGGCGCTGCTGGCGATCGCCGGCGTCGTCGTGTGCCTGTCGGGCGACGCCCTCGGGGGCGTCCCGCCGTGGATGCTGATCGTGCCCGCCGTCGCGGGTGCGGGTGTCGCCTGGCAACAGGGCACGAACGGGCGCCTGCGGGTGCGCGTCGACAGCCCGCTGACGGCGACGCTGGTCAACTTCATCGGCGGCACGGTCGTGCTCCTCGTCGCGGCGGTCGTGCACGTCGCCTCGGTCGCCGTGCCGCGCGGTGTGCCCACGGAACCGTGGCTCTACCTCGGCGGAGCGATCGGAGTCGTCTACATCTTCCTGTCGGCGGTCGTCGTCAAGCGCACGGGAGTGCTGCTGCTGGGGCTCGGTTCGGTGGTCGGCCTGCTGACCACGTCGGTCCTGCTCGACGCGCTCTGGCCCGCGCCGGCTGCTCCCGCCACGGCGGTGGCCCTGCTGGCCGCCGGCGTCGCGATCGCCGGAGTCGCCGTCGCGGCCGTGCCCTGGCGGCGCCGTCGCGCCTGAGCGCCGGCCCCGCCCGGGAGCGCGACCCGGGCCGCACGCGACGACGCCGCCCCGAGACGGTGGTCTCCGGGGCGGCGTCGGGAACTCACACGGGTCAGAGGGCCGCTTCGTCGACTCTGCGCTTCTTGCCGCCCGGGAGACGGGACAGATGCTTCGCGGCATCCACCGTCTTGCGCCGCACCGGACGCGAGCGCGGCGGCTTGCCGCCGACGTAGAGCCACCCCAGCAGGACCTCGCCCTTGGCGAGGCCGTGCGCCTTGGCGAGGACCTTGCCGCGGGTGTTGTCGTCGGTACGCCAGAAGACCCCGAAACCGGCCTCGTCGAGCACCAGGCTGAGCATGTGGGCGACCCCGGATGCCACGGCCTCCTGCTCCCACGCGGGGATCTTCTTCGAGCGCAGGTCGGCGACGACCGCGATGATGAGCGGCGCGCGCCGGGGCTTGGAGGAGTACCCCTTCTTCCCGTCGGCCTTGTTCAGCGCTCGGGCGAGGACATCGCGGTCGGCGCCGCGGATCTCGATGAGTCGCCACGGTCGCAGGGTCTTGTGGTCGGCGACGCGACCGGCCGCGGCGACGAACGCCTCGAGCTCCGGTCCGGTCGGGGCGAGGTCGGTGACCTTCGACCACGACCGGCGGTCGCGCATCGCCTCGAGTGCGCTCACGCCTGCTCGTCGGGGGTGAAGCTGAGCGAGAGCGAGTTCATGCAGTACCGGTCGCCCGTGGGCGTGCCGAAGCCGTCGGGGAAGACGTGCCCGAGGTGCGACCCGCAGTTGGCGCAGCGCACCTCGGTGCGCTGCATGCCGTGGCTGTCGTCGTCGATGAGCTCGACCGCTTCGGGGCGCACCGACTCGTAGAAGCTCGGCCATCCGCAGTGGGAGTCGAACTTGGTGCCGCTCTGGAAGAGCTCGGCGCCGCACGCGGCGCAGGCGTAGAGGCCGGCGCGGCTCTCATCGAGCAGTTCGCCGGTCCAGGCGCGCTCGGTACCGGCCTGGCGGAGCACGGCGTACTGCTCGGGGCTGAGCTCGTCGCGCCACTGGTCGTCGGACTTGTCGACGGCGTAGGTCATGGGTTCTCTCCTTCGTCCCCTCCATTGTCTCGTGCCCGGCGGCGGTCAGGCCGTGGTGGGAGGATCTCCGGGTGGACCAGGATGCCGTGACCGCCGTCGTCGCACGCTACGAGCGCTTCGCCCGCGCGGAGGCCCCGGGTCGTTCCGCGGTCTACGAGGCCTGGGCCCGGCGCGTCGTGGATGATCGGGCGGTGGCCTCGACGCTGGCCGTCATCCCGGAGACCCGGCGTCAACCCCCGCTCGTCTTCGCCGTGATGCGCCTGCTCGGCGCCCCCCTCGACGACGTCACGGCGTGGGCCGCCTGGGTCGTGGAGCACGGCGACGCGATCGCCGCGCAGTGCGCGCGGCGCAGCGTGCAGACCAACGAGCCGCTGCGGTGCGCGGCGCTCCTTCCGGCCCTCTCGCTCATCGACGGGCCGATCGCCCTGCTCGAGGTGGGCGCGAGTGCGGGGTTGTGCCTGTACCCCGATCGGTACTCCTACCGCTATCGCCGCGGCGATGAGGTCGTCGCGCTCGATCCCGCCGAGGGACCCAGCGCGGTCGTGCTCGACAGCGACCTCGACGGGGACCCCGTCCTGCGGATGCCGCGCATCGTGTGGCGGGCGGGGATCGACCTCAACCCGCTCGACGCGCGCCGGGACGACGACCGCGCCTGGCTGGCGGGATTGGTGTGGCCGGGGGAGGAGGGCCGGCGCGAGCGGATCGAAGGGGCGCTCGACATCGCCGCCGCCGATCCGCCGTTGCTCGTCGCCGGCGACGGCGCCGACGCGCTGCCCGCTCTGGCTGCGCGAGCGCCGCGCGACGCGACCCTCGTCGTCACGACGCCCGGGGTGCTCGCCCACGTTCCGCGGGCGCGGCGCGGCGCGGTCATCGACGCCGCGCGGACCGCGGGGCGGTGGATCACGCTCGATGCGCCCGACCTGCACGACGGGTGGACGCGCCGGCCCGTGGTCTCCCGCGGCGGTTTCGCCCTCGCGGTCGACGGCGTGGTGCGGGCGGAGGTCGATCCGCTCGGGGCGTGGGTGGCGTGGCATCCGGGGAACGCCTCGACGGCGACGTAACGTTGCCGCATGCCTCTCTCGGACCGCGATCGCGCCTTCCTCGCCTTCGAGGGTGAGTGGCGCCGCCACGCGGGTGCGAAGGAGGAGGCGATCCGCGCCGAGTTCCAGCTGACCCCGGCGCGCTACTACCAGTTGCTCGGCCGGTTGATCGACACCCCCGACGCTCTGGCGCACGACCCGATGCTGGTCCGTCGACTCCGTCGGCGTCGCGATGACGCCGCGGCGCAGCACCGATCCCGGCTGGGGCGCACGGCCACCCACTGACGGGGGTCGCGAAGCTCCGACCGCTACCATCGACCAATGGCCAGATCGACCTTCCCTCGGGATCGCTTCGACGACTTGCCGGATGCGACCGGCCGCATCGGCGCACACCGCGCGGAGCCCACGCGTCTTCGCGGGTGGATCGTGTTCCTGTGGGCGGCCATCGCGACGCTCGTGCTCATCATCGCCGGCATCTTCGGCACCCTCGTGCTCTCCGGCCGCATCTCCCTGGGCGCCGACGACGCCTCCGCCCCGACGTTCTCGGCGTCGCCGACGACCCCTGCCGTCATCGACACGTCGTACACCGTCGTCGTGCTCAACGGCACCGCGGAGGACGGTCTGGCCGCGTCGCTCCGGGAGCAGGTGATCGCCGCGGGATGGGCCGACGACACGGTCGAGACGGGCAACTCCGACACGACCGACTTCGCCCAGACCACCGTCTACTACCTTCGCGACACCGATCGGGCAGCGGCCGAGGGGCTCGCCCAGACGATCGGCGGTGCTCAGATCGCGCAGAGCGACTTCCTGCAGCCCACCGACGATCCGAACACCCCCGACGACGAGAGCGACGTCAAGCGCCTCGTCGTGGTGATCGGGCTCGACCGGGCGCCCGGCTCCACCCCCGCCGCCACCGCCCCCTGAGCTCCGGATGCCGCGTGTTTCCGCGGAGTAACAAGTTGGCTGCACGCGCGTCAACAATGGCCGAAGACGCCGATGCGGCGGCATCCCGCGTGCTTACGATGACCTCGTCGTTCAGCAACAGGAGATTCGCATGACGCAGGGCACCGTCAAATGGTTCAACGCCGAGAAGGGATACGGCTTCATCACCGTGTCCGATGGGCAGGACGTCTTCGTCCACTACTCGAGCATCGAGATGTCGGGCTTCCGCGTCCTCGAAGAGGGCCAGGCCGTCGAATTCACCGTCGGCAGCGGACAGAAGGGCCCGCAGGCGGAGTCCGTGCGACTGGCCTGAGCGCTGCATCGAACGCCGTGGCATCCGACTCCGGATGCCACGGCGTTCATCGTGTCGGAGACGGTGGCGTGGCTTGCACTCCCCAGGGGCGAGTGCCAGAATGAGTTAGCACTCGCTTTCGTCGAGTGCCAAAATCTGGAAGTCACCCGTCCGGGAGGGACGACACACTTATGGCAAAGATCATCGCTTTCGACGAAGAGGCCCGGCGCGGTCTCGAGCGCGGCCTCAACACGCTGGCCGACGCCGTCAAGGTGACCCTGGGCCCCCGCGGTCGCAACGTCGTGCTCGAGAAGAAGTGGGGCGCCCCCACGATCACGAACGACGGCGTCTCGATCGCCAAGGAGATCGAGCTCGACGACCCGTACGAGAAGATCGGCGCCGAGCTGGTCAAGGAGGTCGCCAAGAAGACCGACGACGTCGCGGGTGACGGCACCACCACGGCCACCGTCCTCGCCCAGGCACTCGTGCGCGAGGGCCTGCGCAACGTCGCCGCCGGCGCCGACCCCATCTCGCTCAAGAAGGGCATCGAGAAGGCCGTCAAGGCCGTCGCCGACGAGCTCCTCGCCTCCGCCAAGGAGGTCGAGTCGAAGGAGCAGATCGCCGCGACCGCGTCGATCTCCGCCGCCGACCCGGCGATCGGCGAGCTCATCGCCGAGGCCATCGACAAGGTGGGCAAGGAAGGCGTCGTCACCGTCGAGGAGAGCAACACCTTCGGCACCGAGCTCGAGCTCACCGAGGGCATGCGCTTCGACAAGGGCTACATCAACCCCTACTTCGTCACCGACCCCGAGCGTCAGGAAGCGGTCTTCGAAGACCCGTACATCCTGATCGCCAACCAGAAGATCTCCAACATCAAGGACCTTCTCCCGATCGTCGACAAGGTGATCCAGGAGGGCAAGGAGCTCCTCATCATCGCCGAGGACGTCGAGGGCGAAGCCCTCGCGACGCTCGTGCTCAACAAGATCCGCGGCATCTTCAAGTCGGTGGCCGTCAAGGCTCCCGGCTTCGGCGACCGTCGCAAGGCGCAGCTGCAGGACATCGCGATCCTCACCGGCGGCCAGGTCATCACCGAAGAGGTGGGCCTCAAGCTCGAGAACGCCACCGTCGACCTGCTCGGCCGTGCCCGCAAGGTCATCATCACCAAGGACGAGACCACGATCGTCGAGGGTGCCGGTGAGTCGGAGCTGATCGAGGGTCGCGTGACCCAGATCCGCCGCGAGATCGAGAACACCGACAGCGACTACGACCGCGAGAAGCTCCAGGAGCGCCTCGCCAAGCTCGCCGGCGGCGTGGCCGTCATCAAGGCGGGCGCGGCTACCGAGGTCGAGCTCAAGGAGCGCAAGCACCGCATCGAAGACGCCGTGCGCAACGCCAAGGCCGCTGTGGAAGAGGGGGTCGTCGCCGGTGGTGGCGTCGCGCTCATCCAGGCGGGCAAGAACGCCCTCGGCAACCTGAACCTCGTCGGTGACGAGGCCACGGGCGCCAACATCGTGAAGGTCGCCATCGAGGCCCCGCTCAAGCAGATCGCGCTGAACGCCGGTCTCGAGCCCGGCGTCGTGGCGAACAAGGTCGCGGAGCTGCCCGTCGGTCACGGCCTGAACGCGGCCACCGGCGAGTACGGTGATCTGTTTGCACAGGGCATCATCGACCCCGCCAAGGTGACCCGTTCGGCGCTGCAGAACGCGGCATCCATCGCCGGCCTGTTCCTGACGACCGAGGTCGTCGTCGCCGACAAGCCCGAGAAGGCCGCCGCTCCGGCTGGCGACCCGACGGGTGGCATGGACTTCTGATCCACGCCTGACGCCTGAGAACGCCCCCTCCTTTCGGGAGGGGGCGTTCTTCGTCTCAGGGGAGGGCTTCCTCGGATGAGGATTCTCATCGGACTGCTCGCGGGGGAGCGCCGGGCCGCGCGGAATCGGGTGAGAGCGGCCGGCGGGGGAGATCGAGCGGCCGTCGCCGCAGGCTCCGCCGATGGGGTTCCGGGTCTGACGCCGTGGCGGAGCGTATCGAACGCGGCGTCAGGCGTCGGTCACCGGGCGGTAGTCGTCAGGAAGGCGCTCGATCGGCTGCGTCTCGATGAGGGCGTGCTCCGCCGCGTCGCGGCGGTCGGCCAGCGGCAGCGACACGCGGAACGTCGCCCCGCCACCGGGGGTGTCGCGCACGTCGACGGTTCCGTGGAGCAGGTCGACGATGGATGCCACGATCGACAGGCCCAAGCCGGAGCCGCCGGTCTCGCGGGTGCGGGACGTGTCGGCGCGCCAGAACCGCTGGAAGATCTGGTCGCGGATCTGCTCGGGGACGCCCTCGCCGTGGTCGATGATCTCGATCCAACCCATGTCGTTCTCGACGTCGACTCCGACCCGCAGCCCGATGGGGGAGTCGTCGGCGGTGAAGCGGCGAGCGTTGCCCAGGAGGTTGGCCACCACCTGGCGCACCCTGTTCTCGTCCCCCAGCACGATCGGCGCGAGGCGCGGGGGTGTGCGCACCACTCCGGCCGGCGGCGCCGCGGGGGCCACGGCGGCGTCTTCGGTCGAGGTCGTCGTGTCCGCGGCATCCCTGGGTCGACGACGAAGCCGCGACAGAGTCGCGCCGGCGATCGCCATGGCCGACGTCGTGGGCGCGCCGCGGCGGCGGCCGGCGCTCGAGGCGGGGTGCCCACCCGAATCGAGCAGCGGGTCGAGGGTGATCATCGGCAGGATCATCTCGTCGCGCGAGGTGGTGTCGTCGACGGTCACCTCACGCTGGGGCGAGGTCACCCGCAGGTCGAGGGCGGCATCGCGGGCGATGGGGCGCAGGTCGAGGGCGGTGATGGACACGTCGCGGCGTTCGTCGAGGCGTGCGAGCGCGAGGAGGTCCTCGACGAGGGCTCCCATGCGGATCGCCTCCTTCTCGATGCGCTCCATCGACTGGGCGACGTCCTCGTCGGAGCGGATCGCCCCCATCCGATACAGCTCGGCGTAGCCGCGCATGGTCACGAGGGGGGTACGCAGCTCGTGACTGGCGTCGCCGATGAACCGGCGCATCTGGCGCACGGTGGCATCCCGCTGCCCGAGGGCACCGTCGATGCGCGCGAGCATCGCGTTGATCGCGGTCTTGAGCCTGCCCACCTCGGTGTCGGGGACGATGTCGGTGAGCCGCTGGCTGAAGTCACCGGCGGCGATGTCCATGGCCGTGGTCTCGACCTGTCGCAGGTTGCGGAAGGCGAGGGTCACGAGCCATCGGGTCAGCAGGGCGGTGGCGATGAGGATCAGCAGCGCCACGAAAGAGTAGATACCCACGTAGGCGGCGACGATGCGATCGGTGGGGGCGAGCGGCTGGATCACCATCTGGGTGTAGACGCCGGGGTTGCCCTGAGGTTGGAGCACCCCCACCCGCGCGAGGAAGTGCTGACCGGTGTTCGGGTCTTCCAGCTCGATGCGCCGGTCGATCTGCACGTAGGTCTGCTCGAGCGTGAAGGTGGCGGGCAGTTCGGGCAGCGTCTGCGATGCGGTGCCGTTGTAGAACGCCTCGCGGTCGCCGTCGGGACCGTACACGACGACCATCGAGCCGATCTGCGGGGCGTTCTCGACCTGCGAGAAGACGATCCCGCCCTCGACGGGAGTGGTGGTGAAGATGCTGTTGGCGATGCTTCCCGCGGCCTGCTGGGCGAGCTGCTCGTCGAGGTTGTTCACGAGCGTGGTGCGCAGGAACACCATCGTGCCGATGCCGGCGGTGAACAGCCCGATCGCCAGGAGCGCGACGGTGACGCCGGTGACCTTGGTCCGAAGGCTCAGACCGCGCCACCAGCGCGTCAACGCGTCGTCGGAATGCGACAGGGGGAGCCTCCGGTCAGGCGGTCTTGCCCGACTTCAGCATGTAGCCGAAGCCGCGCTTGGTCTGGATGAGCGGCTCGGAGGAGTGCGGGTCGATCTTCCGGCGGAGGTAGGAGATGTAGCTCTCGACGATGCCGGCGTCGCCGTTGAAGTCGTACTCCCACACGTGGTCGAGGATCTGCGCCTTCGACAGCACGCGGTTGGGATTGAGCATGAGGTAGCGCAGGAGCTTGAACTCCGTGGGGCTGAGGTCGATCGAGACGTCGCCGACGCTGACGTCGTGCGTGTCCTGATCCATCGTCAGCTCACCCGTGCGGATGATCGACTCCTCGTCGGCCTGCATCGTGCGACGCAGGATGGCCTGGATGCGGGCGACGATCTCGTCGAGGCTGAACGGCTTGGTGACGTAGTCGTCGCCACCCGCGTTGAGCCCCATGATCTTGTCTTCGGTCTCGTCCTTCGCGGTGAGGAAGAGGATCGGAGCGGTGTAGCCGGCGCCGCGCAGACGCTTCGTCACGCTGAAGCCGTTCATGTCGGGAAGCATGACGTCGAGCACGATGAGGTCGGGTTCCTCCTCGAGCACGGCGGAGATGGTCTGCGCGCCGTTGGCCACGGCTCGCACCTGGAAACCGGCGAAGCGCAGGCTCGTGATGAGCAGGTCGCGGATGTTCGGTTCGTCGTCCACGACGAGGATGCGAGGAGCTGTCATCCCCTCATTATCGTGACCCGACCCAGCAATGCGCTGGATATGGAACGGAAAGCCGCACCCTGGTATGCGTCAGGCGGCCGCGGCGTCGATTCCGTCGGCATCCAGGATCGTGTAGGCGTAGCCCTGCTCGGCGAGGAAACGCTGTCGATTCTGCGCGAAATCCTGGTCGATCGTGTCGCGCGCGATGAGCGTGTAGAAGCTCGCCGTGTGGTTCGACTGCTTGGGGCGGAGCAGGCGACCGAGCCGCTGCGCCTCCTCTTGCCGCGAGCCGAACGACCCCGACACCTGGATCGCGACCGAGGCTTCCGGGAGGTCGACCGAGAAGTTGGCGACCTTCGAGACCACCAGCAGCGGGATGCTGCCGTCGCGGAAGCCCTGGAAGAGCTCCTCGCGCTCGGAGATCGGGGTGGCGCCGGTGATCTGCGGGGCGTCGAGGGCCTCGGCGAGTTCGTCGATCTGGTCGAGGTACTGCCCGATCACCAGCACGCGCTCACCCGGATGCCGCTCGACCAGGCGTCGCGCGACGTCGATCTTCGCCGGGGCCGTGGCGGCCAGGCGGTAGCGGTCTTCGTCGGCCGCGGCCGCGTACTCCAGGCGCTCGTCGGCGGGGAGGTCGATGCGCACCTCGTAGCAGGCGGCGGGGGAGATGAAGCCCTGGGCCTCGATCTCCTTCCACGGTGCGTCGAAGCGCTTGGGGCCGATGAGACTGAACACGTCTCCCTCGCGGCCGTCCTCGCGCACGAGGGTCGCCGTCAGACCCAGTCGGCGGCGTGCCTGCAGATCGGCCGTGAGCTTGAAGACGGGGGCGGGGAGCAGGTGCACCTCGTCGTAGAGCACGAGACCCCAGTCGAGGGCGTCGAGCAACGCGAGGTGGGCGTACTGGCCTTTCCGCTTGGCGGTGAGGATCTGGTACGTCGCGATCGTGACCGGCTTGATCTCCTTGACCTGACCGGAGTACTCGCCGATCTCCTCGGGGGTCAGGGTGGTGCGGCGCAGCAGCTCATCGCGCCACTGGCGGGCGCTGACCGTATTGGTGACCAGGATGAGCGTGGTGGTGCGCGTGTCGGCCATGGCCCCGGCGCCCACGAGCGTCTTGCCCGCGCCGCAGGGGAGCACCACGACGCCCGAGCCGCCCTCGGAGAAGGATTCGACGGCCTGACGCTGGTAGGGCCGCAGGCTCCAGCCGTCTTCGGCGAGGTCGATCGGGTGGGGCGTGCCGGGGGTGTACCCGGCGAGGTCTTCGGCGGGCCAGCCGATCTTCAGCAGCTCCTGCTTGATGTGACCGCGCGCCCAGGCGTCGACGAGGAAGCTGTCGGGCGAGGGGCGGCCGATGAGCAGCGGAGCGATGCGCTTGTTGCGCGACACCTCGCCCAGCACCGCGGCATCCGTCGACCGGAGCACGAGGGCGCCGTCGTCGTTGCGCTCGATCACCAGGCGGCCGTAGCGGTTCACCGTCTCGCGGATGTCGGTGCTCACCGACGCCGGGACCGGGAAACGCGACCAGCGGTCGAGGGTCTCGAGCATCGCCTCGGCGTCGTGACCGGCCGCGCGGGCGTTCCACAGGCCCAGGCGTGTGATGCGGTACGTGTGGATGTGCTCGGGAGCGCGCTCGAGCTCGGCGAAGACCGCGAGCTCGTGCCGCGCCGTCTCCGCCTGGGGGTGCGCGACCTCGAGGAGCACGGTGCGGTCGCTCTGAACGATGAGGGGGCCGTCAGCCATAGCGTTCGAGTCTACCGGGGTCTGGGAGGGCGGGGATGCCGCGTCCCCCGCCGACCCGCCCGGCCGTCACTGCGGCCGACCGCCGGTGCGGTCGCGACCGGCGCGGTGGTGTCGTCCGCCGGCGGGGGCTCGCGGCGTCAGTCCACCGGGGCGACGCCGTCGATATGCGACAGCGGCAGCGTGCGCTCGACATCGGCCGCACGATCGCGTCCGCGCAGTCGCCCGCCGCCGAGCCCGGTGGCCTCGAGGCGGAACGTGCGTGCCGATCCGTCGGGCAGGCGCACCGTGACGTCGACGATCGCGCGCGCCCGCACCGCCTGGTCGAGCTCGCGCTCGAGCCACGCGGCATCCGAGTCCTGGGCTCCCGCGCGCAGGCGTTCGAGAAGGGGAGCGTAGGTCGCGTCCGGGTCGGGCGCGGGGCTCGGTCCGCCGGCCAGCCTCGCGCGCTCGAGCGCCCGCGGTTGCCCTTCCGCGTCGACGGCCACCGCGGGGTAGTGCGCGTCGGTGAGGGCCCAGAACACGACGTCGGCCGACACGTGCGACACGAGGTCGTCGTCGTGCCGCGCGAGGGCGATCGAGCGCAGCGACTGGTCGACCTCCATCGACCGGCGCAGCGTCTCGTCGTCGGTGACGACCCGCGTGAGCAGCGTCTCGGGGTCGGAGCCCACGCGCACCCGGCCGTGCTCGGCAGAGGTGCGCTCGATCACGTACGCGAGCGGCTGGGGCAGGCCCGTGAGGGAAATGCCGGTGAGGAACTCCCGCAGCGAGTCCGCCGTCTCGCCGGCGGTGATCGACGCGCCGATGGAGCCCGCGCTGAACCGGTAGCTCGAGGCCTGTGCTCGCGACTCGCGCGCGGCCATGGTGCGCAGCCGCACATCGAGATGAGGGGCCAGGGGGCCGGGGGCGATCGCGGTCAGGTCGTTCTGCAGGTAGACGCGGTCGACCTCGGGGGGAAGCAGGTCGCGCAGCGCCGAGGTGTCGGCGTCGCCGCCCGCGGCGAGGGACTGCGCCCACGGGGCGACGTGCCCGGTCGCGTCGAGCAGGCCCCACCGCACCAGGCGACGCGACCAGAGGGCTGCGCGGTCGGGACCCTCGGGGTCGAAGGGGCTCGCATCGGCCCACTCCGTGCTCGGGATCCAGCCGCCGTCGTCGTCACGGTAGGCGCGGGGGAGCGCATCGCGCAGCGCCAGCGCGGTGCGGTGCCATCGGTCGAGGGTCGGCAGGCGCAGCCATTCGCGCCCGGCGGGCGAGACGAGCCACGCGCGGTCGTTGGCGCCCAGGAGTCCCACGTCGGCCGCGAGCCCGACGAGCAGGTCGGCTTCGGCGGGTGTGGACACCGCCCCCGCATCGACCAGGCGTCGTCTCTCGCCGGCGCCGAGCGAACCCGAACCGATGCGACCGAGGGGCGACTCGAGCGCGATCATGAGGATGTCGGCGACCGAGGCGGCGTTGGTGAAGGCGGCCTCGGAGGCGGCCGCAGCGGACTCGGCGGCCGCGGGGGCGCGTCGACCGGGGGCGACCGGGGGCAGGCCGCCGGGGAGGACCTCGCGCACGGCGGTGACGACGTTGGCGAACGGCAGCCCGTCGTCGCCGATCAGGGCGCGGGATGCCAGGTGCTCGCGCACCGTTCCGGTCGCCGGTTCTCCGTCTGCGGCGGCGAGGAGGGCCGTGGCCTCGGGGCGCGTGAGGGCGGGGAGCTCCCGGGCGACCGACACCGGGTCGAGCAGGGCCTCGGCGGCGTCGAACATGTCGCGCCACGTGCTGGAGGGCGACACCTGGCGTCCGGCGAACAACCGCGCGAGCTCGGCATCGGAGCGCGCGCCCAACGAGACCGCCAGTGCGCGTTGAGCGGAGGTCTCGGGCACGTCAGCGGGCCTTGTTGGCCCGCGCCCTTCGGATGAAGCTCATGATGAGCACGGCCAGGAGGCAGGCGAAGGCGACGGGAGGAGTGACCAGGACCAGCAGGCTGACGACGGGCCAGACCCCGGAGGCCATGTCGGCACCGGCCGTGGACCCGGCGATGATCGCGAAGAAGCAGACGAGAGCCAGCACGAAGAGCCCCAGCGACATGAACGACAGGATGCGATCGATACGTCGGACCGGGAGGTCGTCGCCCGGCGTGGTGCCGCCGGAGGTGCGGGTGCTCATCGGCCTCAGCCTACTGCCTGGCGGTGGTGCCGTAGGCTGGAAGACCGGGATCCGATCGGCTCCCGCGTTCGGCCGCGCGATCGCGCACATATCCAGCGAGGTGTCCATGCCCACCGGCAAGGTCAGGTTCTACGACGACGAGAAGGGCTTCGGCTTCATCAGCACCGATGACGGCCAGGACGTGTTCCTGCACGCCACGGCTCTGCCCGCCGGAACCCCCGCGCCCAAGGCCGGGACGCGTCTGGAGTTCGGGGTGGCCGACGGCAAGCGCGGTCCCCAGGCCCTCTCGGTGCGCGTGCTCGATGCGCCCGTCAGCCTCGCGAAGCGCTCGCGCAAGCCCGCCGACGACATGGCGATCATCGTGGAGGACCTCGTCAAGCTCCTCGACGGCATCGGTGGCGACCTCCGTCGCGGCCGCTACCCCAACGGCCCGCACGCGCAGAAGATCGCCGCCGTTCTGCGCAAGGTCGCCGATGACTTCGAAGCCTGAGCAGGTCGCCGATGCACGCCTGACCGGCGCGCACGACCTCGCCCTCGCGGCACTCCGCGAGATCACCCCCGCCGACTCGATCGGCCCCACCGCCGCCTTCGCCCTCGAAGACGACGGCGTGGTGTCGCTTCGGTTCCACACACGCCTGTCGGGGTACCCGGGGTGGTACTGGACGGTGAGCGTGGCGGTTGTCGAGGACGCCGAACCGACCGTGCTCGAGGTCGAGCTGCTGCCCGGCGACGGTGCGCTCCTCGCCCCCGACTGGGTTCCCTGGGCCACCCGCCTCGCGGAGTATCAGGCGGCGCAGGTCGCCGCCGCCGAGGCCGACGACGACTCCGACGACGGTGACCTCGACGACGCCGACCTCGACGTGGATGCCGAGGACGACGTGGACGAGTCCGACGACGACGAGTCCGACGATGACGACGACGCGGATGACGACGACGCCGATGACGACGACGAGCCGAAGGCACGGTTCCACGCCGGGGACCTCGACGGAGTCGACATCGACGAACTCGACGCCGATCACTCCGCGACGGTCGAGGACGACTCGGACGAGGACGACTCGGACGAGGACGACTCGGATGACGACGACTCGGACGAGGATTTCGACGAAGACGACGACGAGCGCGACCGCAGCTACTGAACCCGACGACGAAGGCCCTCCCCCGCGCGGGGGGCGGGCCGGGGGGTTGGGGGGGTGGGGGGCCGCGGGCGCGGCTGGGGGGGTGGGCGCTAGG
>NZ_JBKBNC010000007.1:0-3237 GCF_046295495.1 Microbacterium sp. | reverse complement strand
CTCCGCCCCCGCCGCCCCCCCCCCCAGCTCCCCACCCCGCCGCCTACGGCCGCCCCGCGGGGGCGGGACGGCCTTCGTCGTTCGCGGTGTCGTGCGCCGAGTCAGCTGCTCGGGAGGTGCTCGATCGTGTAGTCGATCGCCCCGATGAGGCGACGGACGTCGGCCGGCTCGATCGACACGAACGTCGCGACGCGCAGCTGGTTGCGACCGAGCTTGCGGTAGGGCTCGGTGTCGACGATGCCGTTCGCGCGCAGGCTCCGAGCGATCGCCCCGGCGTCGATGCTCTCGTCGAAGTCGATCGTGACCACCACGGGGGAGCGGTCGGCGGGGTCGGCGACGAACGGGGAGGCGACGCCGCGCGCGTCAGCCCACTCGTAGAGGGCGGAGGACGACTCGGCGGTGCGTGCGCCGGCCCACGAGAGGCCGCCGTTGTCGAGGATCCACCCCAGCTGCTCATCGAGCAGCAGCAGGGTCGCGAGGGCGGGGGTGTTCAGCGTCTGCTGCAGGCGCGAGTTGTCGAGCGCGTTCTTCAGGCTCAGGAACTCGGGGATGTACCGGCCGGATGCCGCGATCCTCTCGATGCGTTCGATCGCGGCCGGCGACACCGCGGCGTACCAGAGGCCGCCGTCGGAGCCGAGGTTCTTCTGCGGTGCGAAGTAGTAGACGTCGGACTCGGCGACGTCGAAGTCGATGCCGCCCGCGGCGCTGGTGGCGTCGATGACCGTGAGGGCCCCGGCATCCCCGTTCACCCGCGTGACCGGCGCCGCCACACCCGTGGAGGTCTCGTTGTGCGGCCACGCGTAGACGTCGACGCCCTCGACGGCCTCGGCGACGGCGCGGGTCCCCGGCGCGGCCGTGCGGACGTCGGGGGCCTGGAGCCAGGGGGCTCCGGCTGCGGCGGCGAACTTGCCGCCGAACTCGCCGAACACGAGGTTCTGGCTGCGGTTCTCGATGAGGCCGAAGGCGGCGGCATCCCAGAAGGCGGTGGACCCTCCGTTGCCGAGGATGATCTCGTAGCCCTCGGGGAGGCGGAGCAGCTCGGCGAGGCGCCCGCGGGTGCTCGCGACGAGGTCTTTGACCGGCGCCTGACGGTGCGAGGTTCCGAGGATCGACGCCCCGCGGGTGACGAGGGCCTCGAGCTGCGCGCCGCGCACCTTCGAGGGGCCGCACCCGAAGCGACCGTCGGTGGGCAGGAGTTCGCTGGGCAGTTCCACGTGCGGCATGGGTCCGATTCTAGGGTCCTCGCTCTTCGCGCCCCGCGCTCATGTCGGAGGGGGTCGGTAGGCTGGGAGGACTTGCCGCGCGACATCGAGGACACCTGAATGACCGATCTGATCGACACCACCGAGATGTACCTGCGCACCATCCTCGAGCTCGAGGAGGAGAAGATCGTCCCCCTGCGCGCGCGCATCTCCGAACGCCTCGGCCACTCGGGCCCGACCGTCTCGCAGACCGTGGGTCGGATGGAGCGCGACGGTCTCGTCGTCGTCTCCGAAGACCGACGGCTCGAGCTCACCGACGACGGTCGTCAGAAGGCGGTCGACGTGATGCGCAAGCACCGCCTCGCGGAGCGTCTGCTGAGCGATGTCATCGGTCTCGACTGGGCCTACGTGCACGACGAGGCCTGCCGGTGGGAGCACGTCATGAGCGAGCAGGTCGAGCGTCGCCTCGTCGAGCTGCTCGGCCACCCCACCGAGTCGCCCTACGGCAACCCGATCCCCGGTCTCGACCAGCTGGGCGACGCCGCCAGCGCCACGTTCGACGACGGTGTCGTCGGTCTCGTCCGCAAGCTGAACGACGCGGGCGGTCCCATCACGGGCACCGTGCGCCGTCTCGCCGAGCCCGCCCAGGTCGACCCCGAGCTGCTGCAACAGCTCAAGGCGGCCGGAGTCCTGCCCGGGGCGCGCGGCGATTACCGCTTCAACGAGGGGTACGTGCTGGTGCAGATGGACGGCGTCGACGAGGGTCTCGAACTGCCCGTCGAGGTGGCCTCGCACATCTTCCTCGTCGCCGAGGCCTGACACCCGCCGCGAGCGCTTGCTGAGCCTCTGCCGGGCGTTCGGCGCTCACCCCCGTCCAAGCGTGACTTGTTCGTTATCTTCGGGTAGCCTTCGAAGGTCCACAGGCGAGAAGCCCGCCGTCGGGCCCCTCGCGGTTTGCCTCATCGGCTCGTCGTCCGCGCAGGGTGAAGCCCGCACATCGTGCCCCCACCATCGAGTGCTGACGAGCCAGCGTCACTGACGCAGAGGCGCCGGAGGAACTTTGGCTGAACACAACGATCCCGCCGCGGACCTGCCCGAGGTCCCCGTGACGGGTCCCACCCGCAAGAGCTCGCGTGCCGAGATCGCCCGGTCGACCCGACGACCCGTGCGTCCTCGAACGGCGACGCCTGCCCCGATCGTCCGCGCCGCTCCGGCTCGAACCGGATCCGCGCCGCGTCGCTTCGGAAAGCCCGTCCGCAGTGCCGTGATCCTCTCGATGGTCGCGGGCCTCGTCGCGACGGTCGCGATCCCCGCCTACGCGGCCACGATGCCCGCCGCCGAGACGGTAACGCTGCAGCAGATGTCGGCACCCGACAACCAGTCGCTCGTCGTCGCTTCCGATGCGACGGCCGAGACCCTCGACCGCAGCAGCTACTCGGCGACCACGGCGGAGGAGATCCAGAAGAAGAAGGAGCAGGAGGCCGCCGCTGCGGCCGCTGCGGAGCGCGCCCGCCAGCTCGCCGCCCAGGCATCGCAGGCGTCGTCGTCGTCGCGCACGTTGAGCTCGGTCGATCTGAACATGACCGCAGCCGGTTCGGGTGAAGTGCGTTGGCCGCTCTCGAGCTACAAGCTCGGCCGTGGCCTGTGGGACTCCGGCTACCACCAGGGCGTCGATCTGCTCGCGCCCGGCGGCCAGCCCATCTTCGCCGCCGCCGCCGGTGTCGTGCGCGTCTCGCAGGAGAGCTACGGCGGGTACGGCGTGGCCATCGAGATCGAGCACGTCATCAACGGGCAGAAGGTGCGCACCACGTACGGGCACATGACCTACGGCAGCCGTCAGGTGCAGGCCGGGCAGTCCGTCGCCGCCGGCCAGCTCATCGGCCTGGTCGGCTCGACCGGTAGTTCCACGGCCAACCACCTGCACTTCGAGGTGCACATCAACAACTCGGTGGTCGACCCCTACGCCTGGTTGCAGCAGAACGCGGGCTGATCCTCCCCTGACATCGAGGCGGCGTGTCGGAGACCATCGTTCTCC
>NZ_JBKBNC010000006.1:0-114054 GCF_046295495.1 Microbacterium sp. | reverse complement strand
CCCGCCGGAGGCACCCGCGACGGCACCGCCCGCGGGGGGCCCGTAGCCCGCGAACGCCGGCGCCGCGCCCACGGGCACGGGTGCGGGTCGCTGCACGACGCGCCCGACCCCGACGAGGTACGGGTCGGCGAGCTCGGCTGCTCCGGCGTCGCGCTGTTCGACGTAGGTGGCCAGGTCGTGGTCGAGGGCCTCCACGCGCATGCGTGCGTCGACGTACACGAGCACGGCCGAGGTCGACTGCACCACCAGGGCGATGCACTGCACCAGCAGGATGCCGAACTGCCCGACGACCTGCAGCACGGCGACGCCGACGATCGCCTCCGTCGCGGACCCGCCGGTGGGCGCGAGGATCCCGGGGACGATGCCGGCGATGAGGCTGAGGGGGACCGAGATGATCTGCGCGATGATGCTGAACGCCACCGAGATGATCACGACGACGCCGAGCGTGGACCAGAACCGCCCACGCGTGAGATGCCAGGAACGTCGGATCGCCCCGAGGATCGGCGCGCGCTCGAGGATGATGACCGAGGGCACGAGGAAGAGCTTCGGTGTGAGCCAGAGGTACAGCGGGATGAGCGCGATCACGAACAGGACGCCCACGGCGACGCCGATCCAGACGACGGACATCACGAGGAGCGTCACGATCGCGCCGAGGACGCCGAGCACGACGAGCGTGGCCAGCAGATACAGGGCGCTGTAGCCGATGAGGCGCCAGAACACCGGCTTCACGCGCGCCCAGACCGCCCGCAGCCTCGGCTTCTCGGCGACCACGGCGTGGGCGACCTCCGCCACGACGATGCCCTGAACGACGACGCTCAGCGCCCCCGTCGCGACCCCCAGCACGAGGGCGGTGGCCGCCGTGATCACGACGGAGCCGGCCATGATGGCGTCGAACTCGTCGCTGCCGACCGGCACGGTGTCGAGCCGGGAGAAGCTCGCCAGCGCGACCCCGCCGATCGCGGCGGTGAGGACGACGTAGGCGACCGCCTGCACCACGAGCGCGAAGCCGAGCAGCACCTTGGGGTTGTGCCGCAGGGCCACGAACGATCGGCCCAGGATCGTGCCGAACCCGTAGGGGTGCAGTGGCACGATGCCGGGGCGGGATGCCGGGGTCCAGGCCGGGTATGCGGTCATGGTGGCGCCTCCTCGTCGCGTGGCGATGTCCTCATCGTGTCATAGACCCCCGACACGCACGCCTGCCGTGCGGGCACGTCGACTACTCTCGATACGACGTGCCCCCGCCCCGGGGCGGTTTGCCCGTTCCCGAGCGGGTTCGAGACGGAAGACGTACACCCGAATGACTTCACGGATCCTGGTTGTCGACGACGACACCGCATTGGCCGAGATGATCGGCATCGTGCTGCGCACCGAGGGATTCGACACCGTGTTCTGCGCCGACGGTGCGAAGGCCGTCGACGCGTGGCGCTCCGAGCGTCCCGACCTCATCCTCCTCGACCTCATGCTCCCCGGCGTCGACGGCATCGAGATCTGCACGCGCGTGCGCGCGGAGTCCGGCATCCCGATCATCATGCTCACCGCCCGCACCGACACCGCCGACGTGGTCAAAGGTCTGGAATCGGGGGCCGACGACTACATCGTCAAGCCCTTCAACCCGAAAGAGCTCGTCGCGCGCATCCGCACGCGCCTGCGTCCCGCCCAGGCGGCGGCGGACGAGACCCTGCGCATCGGCGATCTCGTCGTCGACGTGGCCGGTCACGAGGTGCGCCGCGGCGATGCGCCGATCGCCCTCACCCCCCTGGAGTTCGAGCTCCTGGTCGCGCTCGCCGAGAAGCCTCAGCAGGTGTTCTCCCGCGAGATGCTGCTCGAGCAGGTGTGGGGCTATCACTACAAGGCCGACACGCGCCTGGTCAACGTGCACGTGCAGCGGCTGCGCGCCAAGATCGAGGCCGACCCCGACAACCCGCGGATCGTGACCACCGTGCGCGGCGTGGGATACCGCGCCGGCGCGGTCGCCTGAGGCCGCGATGACGGGCGCGGTGCGGACCCTCCCGCCGCGGGCGAACACCTGGCGCGACTGGCGGAGCACGCGGGATCGCCTCGCGACGCTGTGGCGACGTTCGCTGCGCTTCCGCACCATCGTCATCACCGTCACGCTCACGGCCGCGACCATCCTGGTCACCTGCGTGGCGATGGCCCTCGTCATCCAGAACGAGCTGTTCACCGCGCGCAAAGACCAGGTGCTCCTCGAGGCGCAGCGCGCCACGGCCGCCGCTCAGGCCACGCTCGACGCCGCGGTGGACTCGACCGACCCGGCGGCCGCGCAGACGCTCATGAACGGCATCGCCACGCGCCTGTCGCAGCAGTCCTCGAGCGATCTCATCGCGCTCTACCGCATCGGTCCGCCGTCACCTCTCGCGCCCCAGCCCTTCATCTCGCCCGCGTTCGAGTCCGACCTGGTCACCGAGGCGCTGCGCACGCAGGTGCAGTCCAGCCCCGACCTGCAGTGGTGGCAGTCGGTGGCGCTGCCCTCCGACAACGGCCGCGAGGTCCCCGGCATCCTGGTCGGGCACCAGCTGCGCTTCCCCGCCGAGGACGGCGTCGACTCGTACGAGCTGTACATGGGCTACGACCTGTCGAGCGCGTCGCAGACGCTCGCCTTCGTGCAGGTGCTGTTGTGGGTGGTCGGCCTCGTGCTCGTCGTGCTCATCGGCGCCATCGCGTGGTTCGTGCTCCGATCGGTCACCACCCCCATCGCGGATGCCGCCGAGACCAGCGCGAAGCTCGCCGCGGGAGATCTGGGCGTGCGACTGCCCGTGCGCGGAGAAGACGAACTGGCCACCCTGAACCGCTCGTTCAACGCCATGGCCGACAGCATCGAGTCGCAGATCAAGGAGCTGGCCGACCTCTCCCTCGTGCAGCAGCGTTTCGTCTCCGACGTCTCGCACGAGTTGCGCACGCCGTTGACGACGATCCGCCTCGCCGCCGACATGATCAACGATCAGCGCGGCGGGTTCGACCCCGTCACCGGTCGCGCGGCCGAGTTGCTGCACGCCCAGGTGCAACGGTTCGAGGTGCTGCTGACCGACCTGCTCGAGATCAGCCGTTACGACGCGGGCTCGGTGCAGCTCGAGCTCGAGGCCACGAGCCTGGCGCACCTGGCCGAAGACGTGATCGTCTCGATGGAGCAGTTGGCCGAGGGCCACGGTTCCGACGTGCGCCTGGTCGCACCGGGCGGCTACACGCCGGTCGACATGGACGCCCGCCGCGTGCGCCGTGTCGTGCGCAACCTCCTCGGCAACGCCATCGAGCACGGCGAGGGGCGCCCGATCGTCGTCTCCGTCGACAGCGACCGGGATGCCGTCGCCCTCGGCGTGCGCGACTTCGGCCTGGGCATGAAGGCCGACGACGTCGAGCGCGTCTTCGATCGCTTCTGGCGCGCCGACCCCTCGCGCGTGCGCACGATCGGCGGGACCGGCCTGGGACTGTCGATCGCCCTGGGCGACGCGCGCCTGCACGGCGGGACCCTGACGGTCTGGTCGGAGCCGGGCCGGGGGACCAACTTCGTGCTGACACTCCCGCGTGACGGCAAGCCCGTGACGGGCTCGCCGCTCCCGCTCGTGCCCGACGACGAGCAGGGCGGGGCGCTCGAGGCGCTCGGTCTCACCCAGCCCATCTCCACTCGACCCGGTGTCCGGAGGACCACATGAGACGCGCTCTCTCGCTCCTGGGCCTCGCGCTGGTGCTCGTGCTCACCGCGTGCACCGGCCTGCCCACCACGGGGTACGTCAACCCGGGCCGGGGACCCCAGACCGACGACACCCAGGCCTTCGCCTTCGTCCCCGACGGCCCGCAGGACGACGCCACGCCCGCGGAGATCGTCGAGGGGTTCCTGCGCGCCGGCTCCGGCCCCGCCGACGACTGGGCCACGGCGAAGCTCTTCCTCGCGCCGGGCACCTCGTGGGATCCCCGCGCTCGCGTCACCATCGACCGGCTCGCCGACCGCCGTGCCACCGCCGCCCCCGACGGCACGGCGGTCACGGTCGCGCTCACGAGCATCGCGGGAGTGGATGCCGACGGCGCGTACGCGCCGACCGCCTCGGGGACGAGTGAGACCCTGTCGTACGGGCTGGCCCGCGTCGACGAACAGTGGCGCATCACCTCCGCGCCCGACGGCGTCGTGCTGTACGAAGAGGTGTTCCCGACCGTCTACCAGGCGGCATCCGTGGCCTACTTCGACCCGACCTGGACCTTCATCGTCCCCGACGTGCGCTGGTTCCCCCGGCCGCTGGTGGCCAGTCGCGTCGCGACCGCGCTCGTCGACGGGAAGCCGAGCGCGTGGCTGGCGGGCGCGGTGCAGAGCGCCTTCCCCGACGAGCTCTCGCTGGTCGGTCGATCCGTCACCCTGTCCTCGAGCGGTGTCGCCCAGGTGCAGCTGCCTCGCGCCGCGCTGAGCCTGGACCGCACCACCCTCGACCGGATGCAGACGCAGCTGTCGCGGAGCCTGGTGACCGCCGGCATCAGCGAGGTGCAGATGACGGTCGAGGGCACCCCCATCACGGCATCCGAGGTGCCCGTGCGGGTCACCCGGGTCGATCCCTCGCCCGCGGTCCTGACGGCCGTCGGCGTGTTCGGCGCGCTCGCCGGTGACGCCATCGAGCCGATCGGCGGGCTCTCCGACGCGGTCGAGTCCCTCGCGCCCAACGCCGTCGAGGTGGAGGCCGACCGCAGTCTCGCGGCGGTGCGCACCCAGCAGGGGAGCGTCGCCAGCGCGCTGGCCGACGGCCGCACGTTCCTGCTCGACGAACGCGCCGGGCTCATCGCCCCCTCGATCGACGGCGAGGGCGAGATCTGGAGCGTGCCGTCCAACGCGCCCACCCAGGTGCGCGCGTTCACGCCCGAGGGGGTGCCCCGCGAGATCGGCAACGCCTGGCCCGATGCCTCCGAGATCGTGTCGATGCAGGTGTCGCGCGACGGCACCCGGGTGGCGGCGATCGTGACCGTCTCGGGCGTGCGCGAGGTCTGGGTCGCCGGGATCGAGCGCGAGGGCACCGGGGTCAGCCTCGGCCCGCCGCACGTGCTGTCGTTCTCCCAGCAGGGTGCTTTCGACCTCGCCTGGCTCGACGACACCACCGTGGGCGTCCTCGCCACGGCCGACGGCGCGAGCCGTCTTCGCGAATTGAACGTCGGCGGCCGCGGCACGGAGGCCTCGGCCCCCGACGGCGCCCGCACGCTCGCCGCGGGCAGTACGAGCGTCCGTGTGCTCGACGACGCGGGGCGCCTGTTCAGCCGCCGCGGAAGTTCGTGGACCCTCGTCGCCTCCGGCATCCGCGTGCTGGCGGCGCAGCAGGGCACCACGTCCTGACCGACGGTTCCTCCCCAGCCGCGGATCCGTCCCCCCGACGATTCCGGCCCGTCCGACGAGGCCGCCGTGCGCGATGCTTCCCCCATGGATCTCACCGCGGTCGTCGCGTCGTCGCTCCGCGACGCCCTCGCGTTCTGGCTCCCCGTCGCGTGCGCCGGGTGCGGCGAGGTCGACGCCGACCTGTGCGAGGGATGCCGAGCGGCTCTGGCTCCGCGCCTCGAACGTCGGCGGGTCGACGCCGACGTCCAGGTCGTCGCCGCCCTGCGGTTCGAGGGCGTCGCCGCGCGCGTCATCCGCGCGCTGAAAGAGGAGGGGCGCACCCCGCTCGCCCGCGCGCTGGCGCCGGCGCTCGACGCCGCGCTGCGCGCGAGCGCGCCCGCCGACGCTCTCCTCACCGCGGTCCCCTCGACCCGGGCGGCCGTGCGTCGCCGGGGCTATCGACCGGTGGAACTGCTGCTGCGCCGCGCCGGGCGGCGCGACGCACGCCTGCTCCGCGTCCGCCGGGCACCGCGCGACCAGCGCGGTCTCGACCGGCGCGCGCGCCGAGACAACGTCGACGGGGCGTTCGTGGCCCGCGGTGTCGCCGGGCGGGCCGTGGTGGTGGTCGACGACGTCGTGACGACGGGAGCGACCCTGTGCGAGGCCGCGCGCGCTCTCCGCGCAGCCGGGGCGACCTCGGTCGTCGCCGTGGCGCTGGCGCACACGCCGCAGCGGAGGGGGTTCGCAGGAGAACCGGAGGTGATTGGCACGTGACATGCCGGTGTCCTCCCACTAGCGTGGGGATGACTGAAGGCGACGGACGTTCCGCCCTTAGACCGGGCGGAACCCGGAACAAGGAGGTCACGGATGGACACCAACATCGTCGGCGTGGGAGTCGGTATCACCGATCGATTCCGCTCGGTGGTCGAAGAGAAGGTCAGTCGCATCGAGCACCTGGCGCCCCGCGCCAACGCGCTCGAGGTCAAGGTGACCCACCGCTCCTATCGCAACGGGCGGATGGAAGACGACACGGTCGAGCTCACCCTCGACGGCAAGGGTCCCGTCGTCCGCGCGGAAGCCACCGACGCCGACAAGTTCGCCGCACTCGATCTCGCGGTCGACAAGATCTCGGAGCAGGTGCGCCGCGCGAAGGACAAGCGCGTGGACGCCCGCAACCACCCCCGCGGCGCGAAGTTCGAGAAGGGCACCGGGGAGATCTCCGGTATCGACGTCGAACCCGCCTCCGTCGACGTGCTGCGCGCCGTCGCCACCGGGGCCGTCCCGGTGCAGGCCGAGGTCGGCGACGAGGAGGACTACTGCCCGGTCGTGATCCGGCAGAAGGAGTTCGGCGCCGAATGGATGACGGTGGAAGACGCCGTCGATCGCATGGAGCTCGTCGGCCACGACTTCTTCCTCTTCATCGACGCCCGCACCGACCACCCCAGCGTGGTCTACCGCCGCAAGGGCTGGGACTACGGCGTGATCGCCCTCGCGACTCAGGCATCCCCGGCCGTGCAGGTCGCGTCCTGACGTCTTGAGGAACCGCGAAGCCCCCGTCCGCGAGGACGGGGGCTTCGTCGATGGGGGGCCCGCGCCCTCCGGTGAGAGCGTTCCGGTGCTCGGACGCCGCTCGGTCAGCCGTCGAAGATGTCGCCCAACAGCGACCCGATGACCAGACCGCCCAGCATGCCGCCGACCATGTTGCCGCCGCCCATACCGCCACCGCGGCCGTAGCCGCCGCCCCGCCCGTAGCCGTCGCCGCCCCAGTCGTTCGGACGCGACTGCTCGATGTCGCGCTGCGCGATCTGCAGAGCCTCGGATGCCAGCGAGCCCACGCGACGAGCGGCCGCCAGGGCCGTCTCCCGCTGGTCGTCGGCGATCGGGCCGAGGGGGAGCCCCGCCCGAAGCCGCTCGGCTTCGACGAAGCGCGTGCGCGCATCGGCGCCGATCCATCCGCGGTGACCGGTGATGAGACCGCGCGCGACCGCGAGCTGCCGGTCGGCATCGTCGATCGCGTGCTCCACCTGCTCCTGTGAGGGGACCGGGCGCGCGGCACGCTCGCGGGCGAGGTCCAGGTCGGCGTTCGCCTGACGCAGAGACGAGAGCGCCGCGAAGGGATCGCTGCGCGTCCCCGAGGCGGGAAGGGCGGTCAGAGCCTGCTGGAGCGCCGTCATCGCGCGCGTGACGACCGGCGTCTGCGGTCCGAGGCGCGCCTCGATCAGATCGTTGCGCGAGTCCTCCACGACGGCGGCGAGGGTCGACTCGGCCCGCAGTGCCTCGATCTCGAAGGTGTCCACGGCATCCAGGAGAGACTCGGCACGGCGCGCCGCCTCGGTCGCCGCCTCGAGGGCGACGGAAGCCTGCTCCCGCTGACCCGCCTCGCGGCGGCGCTCCGAGACGGCCGCGGTGTGCACGGCGAAGTCGAGCAGCTGCTCGATCTCCTCGGGGTTTCCGCCGATCTGCGCGAGGGCCGACTCGCTGTACCGGCGGGAGAGCCGCTCCACCACGTCGCGCGCGTTCGGCACGCGCTCGGCGAGGCGGTCGCGATCGGCGCGGACGCGGGCGAGGGTCTCGGGTGCCCGTCGCACGGCGTCGATCTTGGGCTGGAGCACCTGCGTGCGCTCCTCGAGGAGGTCTTCGGCCCACTCCGCGAGTTGGATGATGCGCGCGTTGCGGGTGCGCAGCTCTTCCTTGGTGTCGGGGATCTCGTCGTGGTTCAGCTGGTGGAGCTGGAACGCCTCGGCGAGGTGGGTGCGCACGGAGGCGAGCGCCGCGGCGAGGTCTTCGGTGGCCTTGTCGCCGAGCTCGGCGCGGGCGAAGTCCAATTCGTCGGAGGTGAGACGCACGCGCTCGTCGGCGGTGACGATCGCGAGCTCCGCCCGGCGTGCCAGGTCGGCGTCCGCCGCGTCCTGTTCTTCGCGCTTCCTCTTGCCCCAGAAACCGGCCATGGCTCGATCCTAGGCGGCCCTCCGCGGGGCGTCGCCGTGTGTTCGCTGCGGGCGCGCAACCCGACCTTCGGATTGCGGCCTCCTCGCAGGTCACGAACGGGTAACACGGATAGCATGGGCGATGTATGCCTGTTCGCAGGCCGGCGTCCGCGCGGGCGCCGCACCCGACAGATGGAGATTCTTCGTGGCAAATCCGCTCGAGAAACTGCTGCGCGCCGGCGAAGGCCGCATCCTGCGCCGCCTGCAGGGCGTCGTGAAGGCCACCGGAGCGCTCGAAGAGGACTACGAGCAGCTCACCGACGACGAACTGCGCAATGAGACCATCGAACTGCGCGCCCGCTACGAGGCCGGCGAGACTCTCGACCAGCTGATGCCCGAGGCGTTCGCCGCCGTCCGCGAAGCGGCCAAGCGCACGCTGGGCCAGCGCCCGTACGACGTGCAGATCATGGGCGGCGCCGCCCTGCACCTCGGCAACATCGCCGAGATGAAGACCGGTGAAGGCAAGACGCTCACCGCCGCGCTCCCCGCGTATCTGAACGCGATCGCCGGCAAGGGTGTGCACGTCATCACCGTCAACGACTTCCTCGCCAGCTACCAGTCGGAGCTCATGGGTCGCGTCTATCGCGCGCTCGGCATGACCACGGGCACCGTGGTCGCCGGCCAGACCCCCGAGGTGCGCCGCGAGCAGTACGAGGCCGACATCAGCTACGGCACGAACAACGAGTTCGGCTTCGACTACCTGCGCGACAACATGGCGTGGCGCAAGGAAGACCTCGTGCAGCGGGGGCACTTCTTCGCCATCGTCGACGAGGTCGACTCGATCCTCATCGACGAGGCCCGCACCCCGCTGATCATCTCGGGCCCGGCATCCGGTGAGGCCAACCGCTGGTTCGCCGAGTTCGCCAAGCTCGCCCGCACCCTCGAGGCGGGCGTCGACTACGAGGTCGACGAGAAGAAGCGCACGATCGGCGTGCTCGAGCCCGGTATCGAGAAGGTCGAGGACTACCTCGGCATCGACAACCTTTACGAGTCCGCCAACACCCCGCTCATCTCCTTCCTGAACAACTCGATCAAGGCGATCGCACTGTTCAAGCGCGACACCGACTACGTCGTCATGAACGACGAGGTCATGATCGTCGACGAGCACACCGGCCGTATCCTCGTGGGTCGCCGCTACAACGAGGGCATCCACCAGGCCATCGAGGCCAAGGAGGGCGTCCCGGTCAAGGCCGAGAACCAGACGCTGGCCACGGTGACGCTGCAGAACTACTTCCGCCTCTACGACAAGCTCTCGGGCATGACGGGTACGGCCGAGACCGAGGCCGCCGAGTTCATGTCGACCTACAAGCTCGGTGTCGTCCCGATCCCGACCAACAAGCCGATGGTCCGCAAGGACCAGTCCGACCTCGTGTACAAGAACGAGACGGCGAAGTTCGCGCAGGTCGTCGAAGACATCGTCGAGCGCCACGCGAAGGGCCAGCCGGTCCTCGTCGGCACGACGAGCGTCGAGAAGAGCGAGTACCTTTCACGCCTGCTGGCGAAGAAGGGCGTGCGCCACGAGGTGCTCAACGCCAAGAACCACGCACGCGAGGCCGAAATCGTCGCGCGCGCCGGACGGCTGGGCGCCGTCACCGTCGCCACCAACATGGCGGGTCGTGGAACCGACATCATGCTCGGCGGCAACGCCGAGTTCCTCGCCGTGCAGGAGATGAAGGCCCGGAACCTCGACCCCGTCGAGACCCCCGAGGCCTACGAGTCCGAGTGGGACTCCGTGTACCAGGGCATGCGCGACACCGTCGCCGAGGAGGCGGCCAAGGTCGTCGAGGCGGGCGGACTGTACGTGCTCGGCACCGAGCGGCACGAGTCCCGCCGCATCGACAACCAGCTGCGCGGCCGCTCGGGCCGCCAGGGCGACCCCGGCGAGAGCCGCTTCTACCTGTCGCTCACCGACGACCTGATGCGCCTGTTCCAGTCGGGCGCGGCCGAGGCGATCCTCGCGCGCACGAACTTCCCCGACGACGTGGCGATCGAGTCGGGCCTCGTGTCGCGCGCGATCAAGAGCGCCCAGTCGCAGGTCGAGGCGCGCAACGCCGAGATGCGCAAGAACGTCCTGAAGTACGACGACGTTCTCAACCGTCAGCGCGAGGCGATCTACGCCGACCGCCGCCACATGCTCCAGGGCGACGACATCGCCGACCGCGTGCAGCACTTCATCGAAGACGCCATCACCGCCGTGATCGACGACCACACCGGATCGGGCCACACCGAGTCGTGGGACTTCGACGCCCTCTGGACCGAGCTGAAGACCCTCTACCCCGTCAGCGTCACGATCGACGAGGTCGTGGCCGAGGCCGGCGGCAACAAGGGACGCATCACCCCCGAGGGACTCAAGCGCGAGATCATCTCCGACGCCCGCATCGCGTACGACAACCGTGAGAAGGCACTCGGCGAGCAGGCGCTGCGCGAGCTCGAGCGTCGCGTGGTGCTGCAGGTGCTCGACCGCCGCTGGCGCGAGCACCTCTACGAGATGGACTACCTCAAAGACGGCATCGGCCTGCGCGCCATGGCTCAGCGCGACCCGCTGATCGAGTACCAGCGCGAGGGCTACCAGATGTTCCAGTCGATGATGGGACAGATCAAGGAGGAGTCCGTCGGCTTCCTCTACAACCTCGAGGTCGAGGTGCGCAGCGTCGAGGGAGAGCCCGCCGCCCAGGTCGAGGCCAAGGGATTGGCTCCCGCGCCCGTCGAGACGCAGCGCCTCGAGTACTCCGCGGCGAACGACGCGGGTGAGGTCGAGGTGCGCAACGACCGCGGTCAGGTGCAGCAGGCGGCGACCAACCGCCTCCGTCAGGCCGCACAGCCCGCGGCTCCCGCCACCGAGCAGCCCGCCGCCGCCGGTGCCCGCGGCGCGTTCGGCCAGCGCACGGACGCCCCGGAGCAGGCCTCGGCCGCCAACCGCGCCGACCGTCGCGCCGCCAAGAAGAAGTAACACGACACGGATGCCGCACCCCGCCCGGGGTGCGGCATCCGTCGTCTCCGGGCGCCCTCACACGCGTGCGGGGCGGGCGGCGGCGGATCGGCGCACGACCTTCGATGGATGCCGATTGCCCGACCGGGCGGTCCACGCGGTGTCGATTGGCCGTTCCGGCCCGGGGATATCCTGAACCGATGAGCCCGCTGCGCCCCCTCGATCAGTCGTCGAAGCTGAAGGACGTCCTCTACGAGATCCGCGGGGAGGCCCTCGTCGAGGCCGATCGTCTCGAGGCCGAGGGGCACGCGATCCTCAAGCTCAACACCGGCAACCCGGCGATCTTCGGCTTCGAGGCGCCGCACCAGATCGTGCGCGACATGATCGCGTCGGTGCCCAATGCCCACGGGTACAGCGACAGCCGCGGCATCCTGTCCGCGCGCCGCGCCGTCGTCTCGCGGTACGAGGAGGAGCCCGGCTTCCCTCACCTCGACCCCGACCACGTGTTCCTCGGCAACGGGGTGTCGGAGCTCATCACGATGACCATGCAAGCGCTGCTCGACGAGGGCGACGAGGTGCTCATCCCGGCTCCGGACTACCCGCTGTGGACGGCGATGACGAGCCTGGGCGGCGGCACCCCGGTGCACTACCTCTGCGACGAGTCACGCGAGTGGCAGCCCGATCTCGAGGACATCCGGTCGAAGGTCACCCCGCGCACCAAGGCGATCGTCGTCATCAACCCCAACAACCCGACCGGTGCCGTCTACTCGCGCGAGGTGCTCGAGGGCATCGCCGACATCGCCCGCGAGCACTCCCTCCTGCTCCTCGCGGATGAGATCTACGACCGCATCCTGTTCGACGACGCGGTGCACATCCCGATGGCCACCGTCGCCCCCGACCTGCTGTGCCTGACGTTCAACGGCCTGTCGAAGACCTACCGCGTCGCGGGATACCGGTCGGGATGGCTGGCCATCACGGGCCCGAAGGGCCACGCGCAGGGATTCCTGCAGGGCATCAACCTGCTGGCATCCACGCGGCTGTGCCCGAATGTGCCGGCGCAGTTCGCGGTGCAGGCGGCGCTGTCGGGAGTGCAGTCGATCGAAGGGCTGATCGCCCCGACCGGGCGGCTCCACGAGCAGCGGGATGCCGCCTGGCAGGGCCTGGAGGCCATCCCCGGTGTGTCGTGCGTGCTGCCCCGCGGCGCCCTATACGCCTTCCCGCGGTTCGACCCCGACGTGTACGAGATCCCCGACGACGGCAAGTTCGTGCGCGACTTCCTGCTCGCCGAGCACGTGCTGCTCGTGCAGGGCTCGGGCTTCAACTGGCCGGCCACCGACCACGTGCGCATCGTGACGCTGCCGGAAGCACGCGTGATCAGCGACGCGATCGAGCGGCTCGGGAACTTCCTCTCCTCGTGGCGGCCCTGAGCGGCGGGGTCAGAGCAACCCGAGAGCCGTGACGCGCCAGCGTCCGTCGATGCCTTCGAAGCGCAGGGCGACGGCGCGAGTGCGCACGCGCGCCGACGCCGTGACGGTCGCTTCGAAGACGCCGTCGGCGGGGGAGCACAGGTGCACGCTGCGGATGACGTGCACGTCTCGAAGTGCCGACACCCGGCGCGCGCTCCGGGCGCGGGCGGCGAGGTTCGCACGCGCGACGAGGTTGCGGTAGACCTCCTCGGACAGCCATCGCGCGAGCTGTTCGGCCTCCCGGACGCCGGCCAGGACCTCGAGGATGCCGCGGACGGTATTGCGCGCGAAGACGTCGGGTGACGGCAGCTCGGCCGTGGGCGTTCTCTGCGGCGCGAAGAAGTCGTCGCCACCGCGGCCGGTCGGAGACGGTCCCGGCCGCGTATGACGCTTGGGTAGGAGTGACATGGTTCCCCTCGGTGAGGTGGCGTGGGGCCCCCGTGCGGGGCGTGCGGCCGACAGTAGGGGAGCGGGCGCTCGCCGGATGTCGCTTGTGCGTCGACTGTGGATGGGAGGCGTCGCGGGTGAGGCTGGGGAGAGGTCACGACCGGTCACCGCGGCGGTCGTCGCCGCGTTTCGGTGCGGCCTGAACGCTCGCGGACGGCGATCCCGCCGCCGGACGGCTCTCCGGCGTCCCCGTTGCGATCGTCGACGAAGACAACGACGCGGTGCACCTCGAGACGCGCGCGTCAGGGTGAGACGAGGGGTTCGGCGCGCACGCGTCCCGGCGACGGGCGAGGACCTTCCCGGGGGAGGAGCGCGGAAGCAGCGGCGCGCTCTGTCCACGACGCGGCGGCGGCATGAGGTGAGGAGTCCCCCGTTCGTTCCTCATGATGTCCCCCTTTTGGGGGATCTGCGGGCTTCACCCGGTGCGACGACGACGTCTGCTCGCCCCCGCCGCTCGGGTCTTCGTCACCGCTGCCGCGCGCCCGATCTTCGCCGGGGCGCGGGGGGCGCGGGCGGCGTCGACCACCCGGAGTGTCACCTTTCCGAGGGTGTCCTTTGTAGCCGGAGGGAAGCCCGGCTTCCCGCTCGTCGACCCCGAGCTGCACAGCGACGGGGTGCCGGAGCAGGGGGTCGTCCTCCCGCTCGAGGCGTTCGCGGGCATCGCCCGCGAGCACTCTTCGCCGCGTCTGGCGGATGAGATCTGCGACCGGGGGGTCGCGAGAGTCGTCTTCTTCGCCGCAGAGACCCGGGACGACGGTGTGTCCGATGCTCTGCGGGTCATCGAGAGGCGGCAGGCGACCCTCGACCCCTCCGCCCGGCTCCGCCGCGTGCTGCGCCGCTTCGTTCGCGGCGTCGCTCGTCGCGTGCACCGTAGGGTGAGAGGGTGTCGACACTCAGTGAACTCGTCTACGCCCAGGGCCGCTCCAGCGAGGCCGATGTCGAGTGGCTGCACCGGCTCGCCGGTGACGGGCAGCTGCTGGCCGATCTGGCCTTCGCCGACATCGTGATCTGGGTGCCGACCCCCGACGACTCCTTCGTCGCCGTCGCGCACACCCGACCCGGGGGAGCGGCGACGCTCTTCTACCGCGACATCGTCGGCGACCGCGTCCGACCCCAGTGGCGCACCCAGGTGCGCGAGGCGTTCCAGAGCGGGCGCATCGTCGATTCGGCATCCCCTGACTGGTTCGAGGAGACGCCCACGCGCGTGCGTGCGGTGCCCATCGTGCGCGAGCTCTCGCGCGAGGGGCACGCGGTGACCACGGTCGGCGTGCTCACCCGTCACACGAACCTCGGCGAGACGCGCACGCCCTCCCGTCAGCAGATCACCTTCAACGACTGCGCCGACGATCTGTTCGGCATGATCTCCTCCGCGGAGTTCCCCGACCTCTCGGCGCCCACGGCTCCCCGCCGCGGTGCCCCCCGGGCCTCGGACGGACTGATCCGCCTCGACGTCGACGGCATCACCACCTTCGCGAGCCCGAACGCGCTCTCGGCGTTCAACCGCATGGGCTTCGACGACGAACTCGAGGGCGAGTCGCTCGCCGAAGTCACCGCCCGCATCCTGCCGGCCAAGCGACAGGACGTCGACGAATCGTTGCCGGTCGTGGTCAGCGGGCGCGCGCCGTGGCGCGCCGACATGGAGGCGCGCGGGGTGCAGGTGTCGCTGCGCACGATCCCGCTCCGCGATCGCGGAACACGCATCGGCGCGATCGTGCTGAGTCGTGACGTCACCGAGATCCGGCACCAGGAGCAGGAGCTCATCACCAAAGACGCCACGATCCGCGAGATCCACCACCGCGTGAAGAACAACCTCCAGACGGTGGCGTCGCTCCTTCGCATCCAGGCGCGGCGCACCCATTCCGACGAGGCGCGCGACGCGCTCACGCAGGCCATGCGCCGTGTGTCGGCGATCGCGGTCGTGCACGACACGCTGTCGGAGGGGCTCGCGCAGAACGTCGACTTCGACGACGTGTTCGCCCGTGTGCTCAAGCTCGTGGCCGAGGTCGCCGCGGCGCCCAACACGCGGGCGCGCACGCGCAGTACCGGCAGGTTCGGAACGCTTCCGAGTCAGTTCGCGACACCCCTCGCCCTCGCCCTGACCGAGCTGGTGACCAACGCGGTCGAGCACGGGCTCGCGGGGCAGGAGGGCGACGTCGAGATCGCCGCCGAGCGCACCGGGGAGATGCTCGAGGTGAGCGTCCGCGACACCGGGGTGGGCCTGCCCGAAGGGCAGGTGGGCCGAGGCCTGGGGACGCAGATCGTGCGCACGCTCATCCAGGGGGAGCTCGGCGGAACCATCGACTGGCACACGCTGATGGGCAGTGGCACCGAGGTGACGATCGAGATCCCGCTTCGTTACATCGGCGGTTCCTCGGCCTGACCTCGCGCCTGTCGCGCGGCCGGACTCTCACGCGTCTTCCGCGGTTCCGCGCTGGATCCCCCGAGAACGGGGCGCTGTCGCGGGTTCCGTGCGGGGCCGGGCCTCGTCGTCCCCGCACGACGAAGCCCACCCCCGAGGGAGTGGGCTTCGTCGAACGGCGGATGCCGTGGGTCAGGAGGCGCGACGGGCGCGAGCGGCGCGACGCTTGAGCGCGCGACGCTCGTCTTCGCTCAGACCGCCCCAGACGCCCGAGTCCTGGCCGGACTCGAGGGCGTACTGCAGGCAGACCTCCGTGACGGTGCAACGCGCGCAGACCGACTTTGCCTTCTCGATCTGGTCGACCGCGGGGCCGGTGTTGCCCACGGGGAAGAACAGCTCGGGGTCGACGGTCAGGCAGGCTGCTTTGTCGCGCCAATCCATAGGGGTGCTCCTTGTAACAGAAAATGTGGTCGATTCGGCACCGGGATTCGGGTCCGGTACCCTGGTGGGAACGCGAGCGATTGCTCGCCCCACTTCGCTGTGGGAGCACACGGCTTGTTCCATGCTCCCATAGCGATTCAGCCTGATCAAGAGGTAACCGGCAGGTTTCCGGAACGTAACGGCGTGGGAGTGCCCGTCGAGGAGGCTTTTGCGATGCCGGTTCGTCTCGCGGCCGCAGCCGTCCTGGGGCTCGAGGCCCTCGGCATCCTGGCGCTCGCGGGGTGGCAGACGGTCGCCCTCATCGGAGGAGACACCGATTCGGTCGTGAGCTCCATCGCCCTCATCGTTTTGACGGTGATCGGGGCGGTGGCGGTGGGCGCGTTCGGCATCGCCACGCTGCGCGACGTATCGGCCGGGCGCTCGGGTGGCATCGTCACTCAGCTGCTCATCCTGTCGGTCGCCATCGGCGCCATCACCGGGGAGTGGGCCGCGCCGGCGATCGCGGTGCTCATCGCCGCCCCGGCGGTGGTCGGGCTCGTGCTCCTGGTGCTCGCGGTGCGTGCTGCCGCGCCGCGCCGCCGCGACGACGTCGCCGACTGATCCGTTCCGCCCGTCCAGGCTCCGCCCTCGCGGCCAGGGCGCGGGAGATTCGCGGCCTCGACCGGGACGCGGCGCGTGTCACGGTGGCGGCAGGGCAGATGTTCGGTGTCGCCTCGCGGAGTCCGGGCGGCAGCGGCATCCGAGACGAAGACCCCGTCGCCGCTGGTGCGGGACGGGGTCTCGGCAGGGCGCGGGTCAGGCGGCGGCGAGGCCGAGCGTCTTGCGCAGGCGCGCGACGTGGCCGGTCGCCTTCACGTTGTAGAGCGCCTCGACGATCGCGCCGTCTTCGTCGACGACGAAGGTCGAACGCAGCACGCCGGTGATGGTCTTGCCGTAGTTCTGCTTCTCGCCCCAGGCGCCGTAGGCCTCGTGCACGGTGTGGTCGGGGTCGCTCAGCAGCGGGAAGGTGAGTCCGTCGCTGTCGCGGAAGGCACGGAGCTTCTCGGGGGTGTCGCGCGAGATGCCGAGCACCGTGTAGCCGGCGCCCTGGAGCGACGCGAGGCTGTCGCGGAAGTCGCACGCCTGCGTGGTGCAGCCGGGGGTCTGCGCGGCCGGGTAGAAGTACAGGATGACGCGGCGCCCACGGAAGTCGCTCAGCGAGACGGGATGCTCGTCCTGGTCCAGGAGGGTGAAGTCGGGCGCGGCGGTTCCGGGTTCGAGGTTCGTCACCCCTCCAGCCTAGAACGCTCGATGCCCTGGAACGTCGTCAGCAGGCGCTGCAGCGAATCGAGACGCGCCGCAGCCCCCGGTCCGAGTCGGCCCGACGCGACGGCGTCGACGATCGCGCAGTCGGGGGCGTCGGGCAGGTGCGTGCAGCCGCGGGGGCACTCCTGGGCCACCTCGGCGAGGTCGGTGAACGCCCCGAGCACGTGCGCCGGATCGACGTGGCCGAGACCGAACGAGCGGACGCCGGGGGTGTCGATGACCCACCCGGAGCCGGCGGGACCGCGGTAGCGCAGCGACACCGCCGACGATGAGGTGTGCCGGCCGCGTCCGGTCACGACGTTGACGTGCCCGATGGCGCGCTCCGAGCCCGTGAGGGCGTTGACGAGGGTGGACTTGCCCACGCCCGAGTGCCCGACGAACACTGTCGCGTGCCCGGCGATCGCCTCGCCGATGGCATCAAGGGGCATGTCGCCCTGTGCGCTCGTGAACACGCGCAGGTCGATCCCGTCGAAGTGCGCGAGGAAGCCCGTCGGATCGGCCAGGTCGGTCTTGGTCACCACGAGCAGGGGGCGGATGCCCGCGTCCAGCGCCGCCACCAGGTAGCGGTCGACCAGCCGCTCGCGCGGCTCGGGATCGGCGGCGGCCACGACGATGAGCATCTGGTCGGCGTTGGCGACGATGACGCGCTCGACCTGGTCGGTGTCGTCGGCGCTGCGCCGCAGCAGCGAGGTGCGCTCCTCGATGCCGATGATGCGACCGAGCGATCCCTCGTCTCCCGACAGGTCGCCCACCACGCGGGCGCGGTCGCCGTTCACGATCGGCTGCTTGCGCAGCTCACGGGCGCGGGTGGCGAGCACCCTGCGCTCGTCGGGGCCGTCTTCGTCGACGAGCACGGTGTATCGGCCGCGGTCGACGCCCATCACGCGGGCGATCTGCGCGTCGGCGTGCGCGGGGCGGCGCTTCGTGCGCGGCCGGTTCGCCTTGGGGTTGGGGCGCACCCGGATCGACGACTCGTCGAACTCGAGGTCGTCGTCGTCGTGGGCGTCGTCGAGCCAGCTCACGCGTCAGCCCGCGGCATCCGGGGAGAGCATCGCCTGCCAGAGGGCGGGGAACTGGGGCAGGGTCTTGGCCGTGGTGCCGATGTCGTCGACCCGCACGCCGGGGACGCGCAGGCCGATGAGGGCGCCGGTCGTTGCGAGACGGTGGTCGTGGTGCGCCTTCCACTCGCCGCCACGCAGGGGACGCGGAACGATGCGGATGCCGTCTTCGAGCTCGTGCGCCTCGCCGCCGAGCGAGCGCAGGTTGCCGACGAGGGCGGCGATGCGGTCGGTCTCGTGCCCGCGGATGTGGCCGATGCCGTGCAGCGTGGTGGGGCCGTCGGCGAAGGCCGCGAGACCGAAGAGGGTCGGGGCCAGCTCTCCCGCCGCCGACAGGTCGAGTTCGACGCCGACGATGCCGTCGTCGCCGGCGGCGACCGTCAGGGCGCCGCCGCGGCGGCTGACGCGCGCGCCCATCTCGGCGAGGATGTCGACCAGCAGCGCGCCGGGCTGGGTGCTGTGCAGCGGCCAGCCCGTGACCGTGACCGATCCACCCGTGACCATGGCCGCCGCCAGGAACGGCGAGGCGTTGGAGAGGTCGGGCTCGATCGAGACGTCTTTCGCGCGCACCGGGCCGGCGGGGACGATCCACTCTCCCGGTGCCGGACGCTCGACGTGCACCGCGCGGTGCGCGAGCGACTCGACCGTCATGTCGATGTGCGGGATGCTCGGCAGCCGGGTGCCCACGTGCCGGAGGTGGAGACCGACGTCGAAGCGCGCGGCGGCGAGCAGCAGCCCCGACACGAACTGGCTCGACTGGCTCGCGTCGATCTCGACTTCGCCGCCGCGCACATGGCCGTGCCCGCGGACCGAGAAGGGGAGGGCCCAGTGACCGCCGTCGTCGATGTCGACGCCCACGTCGCGCAGGGCGCGGATCATGGCGCCCATGGGCCTGTGCAGCGCGCTCTCGTGCGCGGTGACGTGCACGTCGCCGCGGGCGAGACCCGCCAGCGGCGCGACGAAGCGCATGACCGTGCCGGCCTGTCCGCAGTCGACCTCGCAGTCGCCGGTGAAGGCGGCCGGGGGCGTGACGAGCAGGTCGGGACCGTAGGGCGAGCCGGTGTCGACCTCGTCGAGGCCGACGCCCAGCGCGCGCAGAGCGTCGATCATGCGCGCCGAGTCGTCGGAGTGGAGGGGAGCGTGCAGCGTGCCGGGGCCGTCGGCGATCGCCGCCAGGACGAGCTCGCGATTGGTCAGCGACTTCGAGCCGGGCACCGTGACGGTGGCATCCACCGGCCCCGGGGCGACGGGCGCGTCCCACGCGCCGCGGGGAGTGGCGGCGGAAGGGGAATACCCGAGGGGAGTCATCGGTTCCTAGCCTACTGAAAGGGGGAGACACGTGACCGCACTTCTGGAGCGCGACCGCACCGCGGCGACCGTCCCGGTGGCCGTCGACGCGCGCGACGTAGACTGGCGCGCGATGAACGACACGGCAGACGCGGGCCCGCTCGAGGTGGAGCCCCGCGCACAGTTCGAAGAGCAGGCGCTGCCCTTCATGGACCAGCTCTACGCGGCGGCCATGCGCATGACGCGCAACCCGGCCGACGCCGCCGACCTGGTGCAGGAGACCTTCGTGAAGGCCTTCGGCTCGTGGGCGACGTTCACGCAGGGGACCAACCTCAAGGCGTGGCTGTACCGCATCCTGACGAACACGTACATCAACACGTATCGCAAGAAGCAGCGCGAGCCCTACCAGAGCGCCATCGACGACCTGGAGGACTGGCAGCTCGGCGGGGCCGAATCGACCACGGCCAGCAGCGCCCGTTCGGCCGAGGCCGAAGCGATCGACCACATGCCGGCATCCGTCGTCAAAGACGCCCTGCAGTCGATCCCCGAGGATTTCCGGATGGCGGTGTACCTCGCCGACGTCGAGGGGTTCGCCTACCAGGAGATCGCCGACATCATGAAAACCCCGATCGGCACGGTCATGAGCCGTCTGCACCGCGGACGACGCCTTCTGCGCGACCTGCTGTCGGATTACGCCAAGGAGCGCGGCATCCAGGCCGCGACGGGAGAGAAGAAATGAGCGACTGCGGCTGCGACGAGGCGCGACGCGACCTCGAGGAGTACCTGCGCAACGAGGTCTGCAAGACCCAGCACCAGGACATCCGTGAGCACCTCGAGAACTGCCCCGGATGCCAGGACGAGGCCCTCGTGGCCCGCACACTGACCGAGGTCGTCGCACGTGCGTGCAAGGAGACGGCGCCCGACGAGCTGCGGGATCAGGTGCTCTCGCGCCTGCGCGCGATCCAGGCCACCCACTGATCCGCGGGGGGTCCCCGGGTGTCGGGGGTCATCCCTAGGCTGGGGGCATGGCATCCATCGACACGCTGAACCTGCCCCTCGACGAGACCTCCGCCGCCGATCTGTCGGCAGTGGGCCTCGAATACGCCCGGGTGGATGCCGATGGCGAGGGCTTCCGTCCCTTCCAGCGCGCGGTGGCCCGGGGCTTCCTCGGCGGTGAGTCCACCGACGACGAGGCCGAGAACTCACGCAAGACGCTGCGCACCCGTCGGCTCACCGGTGTCTTCGACCGCTCCGGGACCGAGCCCGAGGTGCCGGTGGGCACGATCGACTCCTGGGCGGCCCCGCTGACCACGTCACCCGGCCGCACGTGCGACCTGTGGTCCATCAGCGCCGTGACCGTCGCTCCGACGCACCGCCGACGCGGCATCGCGCGGGCCATGATCGGGGGCGAGCTGCGCACCGCCGCCGCCGCCGGTTTCGCCGTGGCCGGACTGACGGTGACCGAAGCGACGATCTACGGTCGATGGGGCTTCTCTCCCGCCGCGTGGGCGTCGGATGTCGTGATCGACGCGCGCCGGGCCCGCTGGACGGGGCCGGTGGCGCCGGGGCGTCTGGACTTCGTTCCGCGGGCGAGCCTGGTGGAGCGCCTTCACGCGATCCACGAGCGCGTCCGCGTGCAGCGGCCGGGCTCGGTGCCCGGGTGGGACGGCCGGTGGCGGGGTGTCGCCGGGATCGCTCCCGGCGACAAGGAGGCCGAGAAGGTGCGGGCGGTGGCCTACCGCGACGCCGCCGGCACCGAGCGCGGCATCCTGGTGTACACGATCGAGGAGACGGCGGAGTTCTCCGCCCACGACCTGAACGTGCGCGCCCTGTTCGCCGACGGCGACGAGGCATACGCGGCGCTCTGGCGGTTCGCGATCGAGCACGACCTCGTCGGCACCGTGAAGGCGTGGCTGCAGGCCCCGGTGCCGCCGGTGCAGTGGATGGTCTCCGACCGTCGCGCCGTCACGGCGACACTCACCGACCACCACTGGCTGCGCGTTCTCGACGTGCCCGGGGCGCTGTCGTCGCGGGAGTACTCGGCCCCGCTCGACGTCGTGCTGCGGGTGGACGACCCGCTCGGTCTGGCCGACGGCGCCTGGGCGCTGCACATCGACGCGGCCGGCGCGGCCTCCGTCACCGCCGTGGACGACGAGCGCGCCGTGGACCTCGAGCTGACCGTCGGAGCGCTCGGCTCCCTGCTGCTGGGCGGCGTGCGCGCGAGCGAGCTGGGTGCGACCGGGCTCGTCCGCGGAGACCGTCAGACGCTCGCCGCCGTGGACCGTGCCTTCGCCCCCGCGGCGACGCCGCTGCTGGACATCTGGTACTGACGCCCCTCATAGACTCCCGCCGTACGATTCCGCCGATGTCCGACGCACCTGCCACCGCGGCCGCCCCACGCCTGTCGACCCGACTGGGCGCGCTGCGCGCGATCCTGCGTGGCTTCGTGCGTCAGAACCCCGTCGCGTTGGCGGCGGCCCTGCTCGTGCTCTCCTCGGCCGCGGTCACCGGCTCGCTCTGGGGCGACGACGCGTCGGTGTGGGGAGCGGGGCCGCTGGCGACGTTCTCGAGCGGCCGGTGGTGGACGCTTCTGACGGCCCTCGTCATCCCCGACTCACCGGTGGACGCATTCACGTCGACACTGCTCGCCCTGACGGCGCTGGCGTACGCCGAGCGCCTGCTCGGCTCGCGCCGGACCGGTGTGCTCCTGGTGGCGCTGGGAGCGGCCGGACTCGTCGTGGGCATCGGCCTGCACGCGGCGGCGTGGACCCTCACCGACCTCCGGCCGGTGGTGGCCGCCGAGGTCCCGGTGCTCGATCCGACGACCCCCATCGCCGGCGTGGTCATGGCGGCGTCGGCGTTCGCGCCGACGCTGTGGCGCCGTCGACTGCGTCTGGTCGGGTTCGCGCTGCTCGCCCTCTTCGCGCTGTACGCGGGCGACGCCGACTCCTGGTACCGCTTCACGGCCGCGGTCATCGGGCTCTGCGTGGGCGCGGTGCTCGCGCGTGGGCGGGAGCGCCGTTCCTGGCACCGCAGTTCCACGCGCGAGACGCGCACGCTGCTCGCACTCCTCGTCGCGGTCGTGGGCAGCGGCCCCCTGGTGGCCCTGGTCAGCGGCGGGGGCCGCGGCCCGTTCTCGCTCGTCGTCGACGCGTACACCCAGTACGACGACGAGCTGCTCAGCCGGTGCGGATCGGTGGCCCAGTCGGTGTGCGACGAGCAGGTGGCGCTGCTGATGACACGGGGGGCAGGACCCGCACTTCTCGCCGTCACCCCCCTGGTGCTGCTGCTGGTCTCCGCGTGGGGCCTGCGGCAGGGGCGGCGGGCGGCCTGGATCGTGGCGCTGTTCGTGCTGGTGTCCTCGGCCGTTCTGCCCCTCCTGTCGCTCCTCGACGGCCGCCTTCGGATCGACCCCTGGGTCGACGGCAGCGGTGCCGAGTACGTGCTGTGGGCGCTCGCCTCGATCGTCATCCCCCTGGCACTGGCCGCCGCCCTCGTGGTCGCCCGCGCGCGTTTCACGGTGCGGGCCACGCGCAAGGCGGCTCGCATTATGGCCGCCGTCATCACCCTGGCCTTCCTCGGGTGCGCGACGACGCTGTTCGTCGTCGAGGCGATGGGACGCCGCAGCTTCGATCGCGAGCTCTCGGTCGTCGATCTTCTCGGTCTCACGCTGCGCCGGTTCTTCCCGCCGGCCTTCACGAACCCCGGCGGGGGCACGGCCTTCCCGCACCACGGTCCGGCGCTCTTCGCCTATCAATGGATCGGTGTGCTGTTCTGGGCGATCGTCGTCGTCGCCATCCTGTGGCTCTACCGGCGGGCTCGCCGCCCCGAGGCCGGCGACGTCGGCCGCTACCGCGAGCTGCTGCGCCGCGGCGGCGACACCCTCGGCTTCCTGGGCACGTGGGCGGGTAACCGGCACTGGTACTCCGACGACGGCGCGTGCGCCGTGGCCTACCGTCTGTCCGGCGACGTGGCCCTCGCCGTGGCCGACCCGCTCGCACCGGTCGGGCGCCGGCCGGAGGCGCTTCGCGGCTTCGCCGACTCGTGCGTCGAACACGGCTGGACCCCGGCCTTCTACAGCGTGCACGCCGACACCCTCGATGACCTGCTCGAGCTCGGATGGCGCCACGTGCCGGTGGGGGTCGAGACCGTCATGGATCTGCCCGGGCTCACCTTCGCGGGGAAGACGTGGCAGAAGGTGCGGCAGCCGCTGACGCGTGCGGAACGCGAGGGGTACACGGCCGTGTGGTCGCGGTGGCACGAGCTCACCGTCGCCCAGGCATCGCAGATCATCGCCATCGATGAGGAGTGGGTGGCCGATCGCGCCCTGCCCGAGATGGGGTTCACTCTCGGCTCGCTCGACGAGCTGCGCGACCGCGAGGTGCGACTGCTGCTGGCGGTCGGTCCCGACCAGCGCATCGAAGCGGTGACGAGTTGGATGCCGAGCTGGACCGACGGCGAGATCACGGGGTGGACGCTCGACTTCATGCGGCGGCGCACCGCCGGTCCGAACGGCATGATGGAGTTCCTCATCGCCAAGGCCGCCCTGCGGTTGCAGGAGGAGGGGGCGACCGTGCTGAGTCTGTCGGGAGCGCCGCTCGCCGACGACCCCGACGAACCGGTCGACGGCGACCCCGCGCCGCTGCGCTCCCTGCTGCGTTGGCTCGCGGAGGTGCTCGAACCCGCTTACGGCTTCGCGTCGCTGTTCCGGTTCAAGGGCAAATTCCGGCCGCGCTATCGTTCCCTCTCGCTCGCCTATCGCGACCCGCTGCAACTGCCGGCGATCGGAGCGGCCGTGGGCCGCGCCTACCTGCCCGACGCGTCCCGACGAGAGATGGTCGCCCTCGCGCGGACGGCGTGGGAGGGACGACGATGAACCGGTTCGTGTTGTCGTTCGAGTTGATCGACTCGCCCGTGCTCATCGTGCTCGCCGTGATCACGGGTCTCGGTGTGATCGCCGTCACCGCGTGGGCACCCCGCCGTGTCGTGCGGACGCTGGTGATCGGGACTGCGGCGGGAGTCGCCATGTACATCGCCGCACACATCCTCGAGGCGATGGATCTCTTCCAGGGGCCCCTCCCCGCGGGAGGCGCGACGTGGGCCGCGATGGCCGTCGCGGCCGTCGCCGTCGGAATCGTGGGGATCTGCCGTCGCCCGTGGGGCCGTCGCGTGGTCGGCGCCCTCACCGTCGTGACGGCGCTGCTCGCGGGCGCGGTGGGCGTGAACGCCTCGTACGGTGTGACGCACAATCTGGCGGCGATCCTCGGCGTCCAGGCGCTGGACCCCGCGACGCTTCCTCCGCAGGACGCCTCCGCGGGTGATCCGGCGACCCTCTACCGAAGCTGGGAGCCGCCGGCGGGCATGCCCGCGAAGGGGTCGGTCAGCGCCCTCACGGGCAGTACCAGGATCCCCACGGGACAGTACGCGGCACGGGATGCGTCGTTGTACCTGCCGCCCGCGGCCCAGGTCGAGAACCCTCCGGCGCTCCCGCTCCTGGTCTTCATGATGGGGCAGCCCGGCTCACCCGACCCGACGGCGCTCGCCAAGGCGCTCGACGCCTTCGCCGGCGCCCACGAGGGCCTCGCCCCCATCGCGATCGTCGTCGATCAGCTCACGGCGCCGGAACTCGATCCGGCCTGCGTCGACTCGGCGAAGTTCGGCGCCGTCTCCACGTACATCAACGACCTCGTGCCCCAGTGGGCCGAGGCGAACCTGAACATCGTCACGGACCACCGGTTCTGGACCATCGGGGGCTTCTCGAACGGTGGCTCGTGCGCCGCGACGTACGGAGCGAAGTACCCCGACACCTGGGGGCAGGTGCTCGATGTCATGGGCAACGAGTTCCCGGGGTCCGAGCACGTCTCGCAGACGGTGTCGGACGTGTACGACGGCGATGCCGGGGCGTTCCAGGCCGGCAAGCCCGCGGTGATCATGGCGGCGGCCCCCGCCGGCACCTACTCCGGACACACCGCCGTGTTCACCTGGGGCAGCGCCGACACCACCTTCGGCCCGGGGCAGCAGGCCAATGCGGACGCCGCGACGGCTGCCGGGTTCAACGTGCTGACCTATGTCGTCCCGGGTGCGGGGCACACCGGCGAGGCACTCGACGGGAGCCTCGCCTACGCGATCCCCGCGTTGGCGCCCGTTCTGGGGCTGGCGGCACCGCCCTCCTGACCGACGCTGCCGCGCAACGGCCTCCCGGCCCCGTGGTTCCCCGAGCGGGCCGCGGAAACGTCGAGGGGCCGGATCGATCGGAATCGACCCGGCCCCTCGAATGCGGGATCAGCGCGAGAGAGCTTCCTTCATGATCGCGGCGTGCTCGTCGGCGTGCACCTTCGGCGAACCCGTCGCCGTGGACGCGGCCGAAGCGCGCGAGATGCGGCGGACCGGACGCCCATCGAGCTTGTCGGCGACCTCGAGGGCGATGAACGGCCAGGCGCCCTGGTTCTCGGGCTCGTCCTGGACCCACGCCAGTTCGGCGTCGGGGTACTGCGCGAGGACGCGGTTGAGCTCGTCGACCGGTGCCGGGTAGTACTGCTCGACGCGCACGAGGGCGATCTCCGGGTTGGGGTTCTTGTCGAGCTCGGCCCGCAGGTCCCAGTGGATCTTGCCGGCGTGCATCAGCACCCGCTTGACGGCGCCGCGATCCACGCCGCGGTCGTCGTCGAGCACCGGCTCGAAGCGACCCTCGAGGAAGTGCTCGACGGGGCTCGTCGCTCCGCGCAGACGCAGCATCGCCTTCGGCGTGAACACCACGAGCGGGCGGCGAGGGCGCTGGTAGGCCTGTCGACGCAGCAGGTGGAAGTACGACGCGGGGGTCGAGGGACGCGCGACGATCATGTTGTCTTGCGCGCACATCTGCAGGTAGCGCTCGATGCGCGCCGACGAGTGGTCGGGGCCCTGACCCTCGTAACCGTGGGGGAGCAGCAGAACGACGCTCGACTGCTGCGCCCACTTCTGGTCGGCCGAGGAGATGAACTCGTCGATGACCGACTGCGCGCCGTTGGCGAAGTCACCGAACTGCGCCTCCCACAGCACCAGCGCGTCGGAGCGCTCGACCGAATAGCCGTACTCGAACGCCATCGCCGCGTACTCGCTGAGCAGGGAGTCGTAGACCCAGAACCGGCCCTGGTTCTCGCTGAGGTTGGCCAGGGGCAGCCATTCCTGGCCGTTGTCGCGGTCGTGCAGCACCGAGTGGCGCTGGACGAACGTGCCGCGACGCGAGTCCTGGCCGGCGAGGCGCACCGGGGTGCCCTCCATCAGCACGGAGCCGAAGGCGAGCAGTTCGCCGAAGGCCCAGTCGATGTTGCCGTTGCGGCTCATGTCGAAGCGCTTCTCGAGCAGCTGCTGGAGCTTCGTGTGCACGGTGAAGCCGTCGGGCTTGTTCACGAACGCGTCGCCGATGTGCTGGACGACCTCGCGGGAGACGCCGGTGGTCTCGGGCGCACCGGTAGCCGGCTCGTCGGCGGCGTCGGTCGAGATGACCGGGTTGGTGCCCGTCTCGGCCTCGTGCGTGTCGGCGAAGGCCACCTCGAGGCGGCTCTGGAAGTCCTGCTTCGCCTGCTCGTACTCGTCTTCGGTGATGTCGCCACGGCCGACGAGCGCCTCGGTGTACAGGCGTCGCACGGAACGCTTCGCCTCGATGAGGTTGGTCATGAGCGGCTGCGTCATCGAGGGGTCGTCGCCCTCGTTGTGACCGCGGCGGCGGTAGCACACGAGGTCGATGACGATGTCGCGGTGGAACTCTTCGCGGTACAGGAACGCCAGTTCCGCGGCGCGGACGACGGCCTCGGGGTCGTCGCCGTTGACGTGCAGGATCGGCGCCTGGATGGTCTTGGCGACGTCGGTCGCGTAGACCGAGGTACGGGCGTCGGTGGGCGTAGTGGTGAAACCGACCTGGTTGTTGACCACGACGTGGATCGTGCCGCCGGTGCGGTAGCCGCGCAGCTGAGACATCTGCAGCGTCTCGACGACGACGCCCTGGCCCGCGAACGCGGCGTCGCCGTGCACGAGGATGGGCAGCCACGAGAACGTGCCGATGGGCTTGCGGTCCTGCTTCGCACGGACGATCCCCTCGAGCACACCGTCGACGGTCTCGAGGTGCGAGGGGTTGGCCGCGAGGTACACCGGCAGCTCGTCGCCGGCGTCGCCGACGAAGGTGCCCTCGGTGCCGAGGTGGTACTTCACGTCGCCCGAGCCGCGCTTGCTCCCGATCGCGACGGCGCCCTCGAACTCGCGGAACACGTGACCGTAGGTCTTGCCCGCGATGTTGGTAAGCACGTTCAGGCGTCCGCGGTGGGCCATGCCGATGGCGGCGCCGTCGAGGCCGGCGGTGGCCGCGCCCTGGAGGATCTGGTCGAGCAGCGGGATGAGCGACTCGCCACCTTCGAGGCTGAACCGCTTCTGGCCGACGTACTTGGTCTGCAGGAACGTCTCGAACGCCTCGGCCTGGTTGAGCTTCGACAGGATTCGCAGCTGCTCGTCGTGGCCGGGCTTGGTGTACTTCACCTCGATGTTGCGCTGGAACCACTGCCGCTGCACCGGGTCTTGGATGTGCATGTACTCGACGCCCATGGTGCGGCAGTACGAGTCGCGCAGCACGCCGAGGATGTCGCGCAGCTTCGCGACGCGCTTGCCCCCGAGGCCGTTCGTGACGAACTCGCGGTCGAGGTCCCAGAACGTGAGGCCGTGCGACTCGATCTCGAGGTCGGGGTGCGTGCGCTGCACGTACTCGAGAGGGTCGACGTCGGCCATCAGGTGGCCGCGCACCCGGTAGGAGTTGATGAGCTCCTGCACGCGTGCACTCTTGTCGATGCGCTCGGAGATGTCGACGCTGATGTCGGCGGCCCAGTGGATGGGTGCGTAGGGGATGCGCAGTGCCGCGAAGATGTCGTCGTAGAAGCCGCGCTGGCCGATGAGCAGCTCGTGCACCTTCTTGAGGAACTCGCCCGACCCGGCACCCTGGATGACGCGGTGGTCGTAGGTGCTGGTGAGCGTGATCGTCTTGCCGATGGCGAGCTCGTTGAGCGTCTTGTCGCTCGCACCCTGGAACTCGGCCGGGTAGTCGAGCGCTCCCGCGCCGATGATCGCGCCCTGGCCGCGCATGAGACGCGGTACCGAGTGCACGGTGCCGATGCCGCCGGGGTTCGTCAGCGACACCGTCGTGCCCTGGAAGTCGCCGGGGGTGAGCTTGTTGCCGCGCGCACGGCGCACGAGGTCTTCGTAGGAGGCGAGGAACTCACCGAACGTGAGGGTGTCGGCGCGCTTAATGCTCGGCACGAGCAGCGCGCGCGAGCCGTCGGGCTTGGGCATGTCGATCGCGATGCCGAGGTTGACGTGCGCGGGGGCCACGACTGAGGGCTTGCCGTCGATCTCGGCGTAGTAGACGTTCTGGCTGGGGAACTCCTTGAGCGCCTGGATGAGCGCCCACCCGATCAGGTGCGTGAAGCTGACCTTGCCGCCGCGCGTGCGCGACATGTGGTTGTTGATGACGATGCGGTTGTCGATCATCAGCTTGGCGGGGATGGTGCGCACGCTCGTCGCGGTGGGCACGGTCAGCGAGTCGTCCATGTTGGACGCCAGGGCCTTCGGCATCCCCTTGAGGACCGTCACACGGTCTTCCTCGATGCTCTCGGAGCCCGCCGAGGGGACCGAGCTGGGCGCCTGCGCCGGGATGGGCTGCGGAGCCGCGGGCTTCGCCGTCGTGCGGGCGACCGGGGCCTGGCCGACGACCGGGATCGGCGCCGTCACGGGCTTGGGCTCGGACGCCGGCGCCGACCGAGGCGCCGAGGGCGGGGGAGCGGCGGTCTGCGACCCGTCGACGACCGGGTGGTACGCCTCCAAGATCGGCCACCAGGCCTTGTCTACGGAGTGCTTGTCGACTTTGAACTGCTCGTAGAGTTCGTCTACGAGCCACTCGTTCGCGCCGAACTCGCCCTCGCTCGAAGTACCGACGCCCGTCACCTGGCTCGACACAGTCGATCGCCTGCTTTCCTCGATGAAGATTCCTATGGATACGCACGGTCGTCCCCGTCCGGCGCGTCTGCCAGCCTAGCCGAGGTTCCTGGGCGGCTCCGGGGCTTTACATACCCGTGATGTGGTGAGGTGGATGCCATGGAGTTCTCCGGCGCTCAGCCCGATGTCGATCTGACGTACTCGGACGTGTTCCTCGTCCCCCGCCATTCCGAGGTGCGCAGCCGCCTCGACGTCGACCTCGCCCCGGGCGACGGCAGCGGAGCGACGCTTCCGCTCGTCTCGGCGAACATGAACTCGGTCACGGGCACCCGTCTCGCGGCGACCCTGGCGCGTCGCGGCGGTCTGGGCGTGTTGCCCCAGGACCTGGCCCTCCCGCAGCTGTTGGAGGCCGTCGACAGGGTCAAGTCGCAGCCCGTGGCCTGGGACGCCCCGCTGGTCCTGCCGCCCGACGCGACCGTCGCCGACGCGCGCCTGCTGCTGCCGCCGGTGGTCGGCCGCGGCATCGTCGTCGCGACACCGCGCGAGGACGGTTCGGTCGACCTCGCGGACTACCGGGGGATCGTCCCGGCCCCGCGCCTGGCCACCGCGCTCCCGGATGCCACGCTGGGCGACATCGCGCGAAAGGACGCGCCCGCCGTGGAGGTGGACCGCGTCGGCGACGCCCGTGAGGTGTTCGCCCTCATCGAGGGGGCGGGGGTCGACCTCGTCCCCGTCGTCGACGGCGAGCGGGTGGTCGGTACCCTCTCGGCTCGCAGCGCTCTGCGCGACTCCGTGTACCGTCCGGCGGTCGACGCCGACGGTCGTCTCATCGTGGCCGCTGCGGTCGGCATCAACGGCGACGTCGCCGCGAAGGCGCGCGCGCTCGCCGCGGCCGGTGTCGACGTGCTCGTGGTCGACACCGCGCACGGCCACCAGGCGCAGATGCTGCGCGCGCTGCGCGAGGTCGCGGCGCTGGGTCTGGGCATCCCGATCGCCGCGGGCAACGTCGTCACCGCCGAGGGCGTGCGCGATCTCACCGACGCCGGCGCGTCGATCCTGAAGGTCGGCGTGGGCCCCGGCGCGATGTGCACCACGCGCATGATGACGGCGGTGGGCCGCCCGCAGTTCTCCGCCGTGCTCGAGACCGCCGAGGCCGCTCGCGCCGCGGGCGCGCACGTCTGGGCCGACGGCGGGGTGCGCTACCCCCGCGACGTGGCCCTGGCGCTGGCGGCGGGTGCGGCATCCGTCATGATCGGCTCGTGGTTCGCCGGCACGATCGAGGCGCCCGGCGCGCTGCGGACCGACCACGCGGGCCTGCTCTACAAGGAGTCGTGGGGGATGGCGTCGACCAAGGCGGTCCAGGGTCGCTTCGGCCGGCTCGACCCCTTCGAGCGCGCGCGCAAGGAGCTGTTCGCCGAGGGCATCTCGTCGTCGCGCATCTACCTCGACCCCCAGCGTCCCGGGCTCGAGGACCTGCTCGACATGATCACCTCCGGGGTGCGCTCCTCGTTCACGTACGCGGGTGCGGCCACCGTGGCGGACTTCCACGAGCGCGCACGCGTGGGCCTCCAGTCGGCCGCGGGATACGAAGAGGGCAAGGCCCTCCCCGTCAGCTGGTGAGCATCCGCTCGAGGTCGGCCGCGGCTTCGAGCGTGATCCACGCGCCGAGCTGCACCGAGAGGTCGAGGTCGTCGCCGTCGGCGCGCGCGTCGCGGCGCGGGTCGGCGGGGAACAACCCGCCCCGGCGTCGGTCCCACAGCGCGTCGGCGTTGCGGTGCACGAGGTCGGCCGCAGCGCGCGACACCTCGCGGTGTTCGTCGTTCGTCTCGTCATCTGCGAACCAGACGGCCGCCTCGGCGAGGTAACGGGCCAGGATGCCGGCGAACAAGCCGCCGTCGCCACCCCCGGCGGCCGGGAAGAGACCGTCGTCTTCGCCGCACCAGCGCACGAGCGCACGCACGACCCCCGCCGCACGGGCCTCGTGCGCGTCGCGCGCATCGGCATCGGGCGCCCCCTCGGCCAGGGCGAGGGCGGAGCCGATCGCCACCCCCTGGTTGTACGTCCACAGGTCCGGCCGCACCACGCCGTGCTCCATCCCGTCGCGCACCAAGCCCGTCGCCGGGTCGTCCAGGGTCGCCGCCACCCACGCGTCGAGGTCGACGGCCGACCCCCGCCGGGCCGACCACGCCAGGGCGATCGCCGCGGGCCCGTTGGCCGGGGCGTTGTACAGCGCGCTGTCGACGGCCCAGGGCAGGGCCCCCACCGCCGGGTCGACGGCGTCGTCCAGGCGGCGCAGCAGACGGTCCAGGCGTCGGTCGTTCAGGTCGTAGCGCTGCACCGCCAGGGTCATCCAGGCGACGTCGTCGTAGAAGGGCGTGACCCAGCGCCCGAGGGTGCGGAGGGTGACGCCGCGACGGACGGCCCGCAGCAGACGCCGTCGGCGCGGGTCGGGGCGGTGCCGCTGCGCATCGCACAGGACGTGCAGAAGGTGCGCGTGCCACCAGTAGTGCCAGGTGCGGGCGCCCGCGACCCCGGGGGCCGCCGCGTGCGCCCAGGCGACCGGTCCGTAGCGGTGGACGTAACGGTCGACGACGGCCGCTTCGGCGGCGGCGGCGCGTGTCTGCGCCGGGGCGGTGGCATCCATCCCCTCATCCTGCCCGTGCCACGGATCGGGCCGAACCGGGCGCGAGGGGCCCGTCGCTGCCATAGAATCGTGCGCACGATGGACGACCCTCCCAGTTGTAGACCCAGGCCCCAACGACCCCCTTCCGCCGGACGCTCGAGCGGGGGTGATGCCTGATGGATTACGTCATGCTGGGCGTGGGGCTCCTGCTCACCGTGGGTACCGGTCTGTTCGTCGCGAGCGAGTTCGCCCTCGTCAACCTCGACCGCGCCGACCTCGAAGCCCGTCGCGCCGCCGGCGAGTCGCGTCTGTCGCTCACGATCGACGCCCTGCGCATCACCTCGACGCACCTGTCGAGCGCGCAACTCGGCATCACCCTGACGACGCTGCTCACCGGTTACACGATGGAACCGGCGATCTCGAACCTGCTCCGCCCCCTCTTCCAGGCGTGGGGGCTCCCCGAGGGCGTCATCGTCACGCTGGCCGCCGTCATCGGCGTCGGCTTCGCAACGGTGCTGTCGATGATCCTCGGCGAGCTCGTCCCGAAGAACTTCGCCCTGGCCATCCCGCGCCAGACCGCGAAGCTCGTCATCCCGTTCCAGGTCGCCTTCACGGCCGTCTTCAAGCCCGCCATCGTCGTGCTCAACGGCAGCGCCAACGGGGTGCTCCGCGCCATGGGCGTCGAGCCCAAGGAGGAGCTGTCGGGCGCCCGATCGGCCGAGGAACTGTCGAGCCTGGTCAAGCGCTCCGCGAGTGCCGGGATGCTCGAGAAGGACACCGCGTCGCTGCTCGACCGCAGCCTCACCTTCGCGCGCCTCAGCGCCGCCGACGTCATGACCCCGCGGCCGAGCGTGCACGCGCTCGCGGCGGGCGACCCCGCCGACGACGTCGTGCAGCTGGCCCGTCGGACCGGGCACAGTCGCTTCCCCGTGTACGCCGAGTCGATGGACGACATCGTCGGCGTCGTGCACCTCAAGGCCGCGATCGGCGTGCCGCGCGACCGACGCGGTGACGTGCCGGTCGCGGCCCTCGCCACGGAGCCGCTGCGGGTGCCCGAGACGGTGCACCTCGACACGCTCGTGTCGGAGCTGCGCTCGCGCGGCTATCAGATGGCCGTCGTGGTCGACGAGTACGGGGGCACGGCGGGTGTGGTCACCCTGGAGGACCTCGTCGAGGAGATCGTGGGCGAGGTGCTCGACGAGCACGATCGTTCCCGCGCCGGCGTCGTGCGTTCCGCGGCATCCGTCACCTTCCCCGGAGACCTGCGTCCCGACGAGGCCCTCGACCGCGCCGGCGTGCGCGTGCCCGAGGGCGAGGTCTACGACACCGTGGGCGGGTACATCATGGCCGCGCTCGAGCGCATCCCCGTCGTGGGCGACACCGTCTCGCTCGACGACGGCGTGTTGGCCGTGCAGCGCATGGACGGACGCCGAGTCGACCGGGTGCAGTTCACCCCGACCCCCGAGGAGCAGGGCGTCGACGACCTCGTCCGCGCGGCGAAGGGGGGTGATCAGTGATGAACGACTGGGCCGGAATCGCCTGGCTGGTGGTGCTGCTGATCGCCAACGCCTTCTTCGTCGGCGCCGAGTTCGCCGTCATCTCGGCGCGGCGCTCGCAGATCGAGCCGCACGCCGATCGCGGGTCGCGCGCCGCCAAGACGGCGCTGTACGCGATGGAGCACGCCACGCTCATGCTGGCGACCTGCCAGCTGGGCATCACCATCTGCTCGCTGCTGATCCTGAACGTCTCCGAGCCGGCCATCCACCACCTGCTGGCGGGCCCCCTCGGCCTCACCGGGCTCCCCGAGGCCGCCGTCGACATCGCGTCGTTCGTCGTGGCGCTGCTGGTGGTGTCGTACCTGCACGTCGTGTTCGGCGAGATGGTTCCCAAGAACCTCGCGTTCTCCCTGCCGGACCGCGCCGTGCTCATGCTCGCTCCGCCGCTCGTGGCGGTGTCGAAGGCGTTCTACCCGATCATCGTCGCCCTCAACTGGACGGCCAACCACGTGCTGCGTCTGTTCCGCGTCGAGCCGAAGGACGAGGCCGCCTCGACCTACACGCTCGACGAGGTGGCGACGATCGTGACGCAATCGCGTCGGGAGGGCATGCTCGACGACGCCGCGGGGACGGTCACCGCGGTGATGGAGTTCACCGAGAAGAAGGCCGCCGACATCGCCGTGCCGATGGACCGCCTCGTCACGCTCCCCGAGACGACGACCCCCGCCGAGATCGAGCGCGCCGTCGCCCAGCACGGGTACTCCCGGTACGTGATCGTCGATGCGGCCGGCGACCCCACGGGGTACGTGCACCTGAAAGACGTGCTGCGCGCGGCCGAGGGATCGGACGCCGACATGGCTCGCCCGATTCCCGGCAAGCGCGTGCACCACATGGTGTCGGTGCTGGAGACGACCGACCTCGAAGACGCCCTGGCGCTCATGCGCCGCTCCGGACGCCATCTCGCGCAGGTGCGCGACGAGAGCGGCACGGTGAAGGCCGTGCTGTTCCTCGAGGACATCATCGAGGAGCTCGTCGGCGAGGTGCAGGACGCCACCGCACGTCGTCGCTTCGTCTGAAGGCCCGCGACACCGGATGCCACGGCCCGCGAGGGGTCGTGGCATCCGGTGTCTTCTGGTCGACGCCGCTCGTCGCCGGGGCCGTCGTGGCGCGGATCGTCGCCGTCGCGCGCCGCGGTTCAGTAGGCGCGTGCGTACTGCGCGGGAGCGGGGGAGGCGGCTCCCAGGGCCGCGGCCGCGCGCAGGCCGTAGTGGGGGTCGCGCAGCCACTGGCGGCCCGACATGACGGCGTCGGCCCGGCCATCGGCCACGACGTCCTCCGCGAGGGTCGGGTCGTCGATCATGCCGACGGCGCTGACGAGCAGCCCGGTCTCCCGCCGCACGGTGGCGGCGTACCCGACCTGATAGCCGGGGCCGGGGACGATGTGCTGGTGCGGCACGAGTCCGCCGCTGGACACGTCGATGAGGTCGGCACCGGCCTCGGCCACGAGGCGGGATGCCGCGACGGTGTCGTCGACGCTCCAGCCGCCGTCGGCGGCGTCGGTCGCCGAGAAGCGGACGAAGACCACGGCGTCGGGAGCGGCCGCGCGCACCGCCTCGGTCACCCGCACCACCAGGCGGACGCGGTTCTGGAACGACCCGCCGTATTCGTCGTCGCGGTGGTTCGTCAGCGGCGAGAGGAACTGGTGCAGCAGGTAGCCGTGGGCGGCGTGCAGCTCCAGCACCTCGAACCCGGCCGCGACGGCCCGGCGGGCGGCCGCCGCGAAGTCCGCGACGACCTTCTCGATGCCCGCCGCGTCGAGGGCGGCGGGTGGGGCGAAATCGGCGTAGGCGAGGGGGGAGGGGGCGACCGTCGTCCAGCCGCCGTCGGCGAGGGCGACCGACCCGCGCGCGCCGGCGAGGGGCGCGGTGGTCGAGGCTTTGCGACCGGCGTGGCCGAGCTGCACGCCGGCGACGGCGCCGCGTGCGCGCACGGCCGCGACGATCGGCTTCCAGGCGGCCACCTGCTCGTCGTTCCACAGCCCCGCGTCCCGCGGAGAGATGCGACCTTCGGGCGACACCGCGGTCGCTTCGGCGATCACGAGCCCCGCGCCACCCGCGGCGAACTGCGCGAGGTGGACGTGGTGCCAGTCGTTCGGAACGCCCTCGTCCGCGCTGTACTGGCACATCGGCGACACCCAGAGCCGATTGCGCATCTCGATACCGCGGATCGACAGGGGTGTGAAGAGGGCGCTCATGGGGGACCTTCGCGTTCTAGGGTGGCGCCATGACGGCGACGGATTGGAGCGGGCGAGACACCGCCCGGGCACTGCGAAGGCCAACGGCGGGTGACGACAAGTATTCCCGGGGCGTCGTGGGGATGCGCACCGGCTCCGCGCGCTACCCCGGTGCCGCGGTGCTCGGCGTGGAGGCGGCGTGGCGCACCGGCACGGGCATGGTGCGCTATCTCGGTCCCCCGCGCGCGCAGGACTTCGTCCTGCAGCGACGCCCCGAGACGGTGACCGCCGACGGTCGCGTGCAGGCGTGGGTGATCGGGTCGGGAACGGATGCCGCCGAACGCGACGCGGCCGAGACCGCGGCCCTGCGCGGCCTCCTCCTCGGCGAGGTGCCGGTGGTGGTGGACGCCGGGGCGCTCGACCTCGTCCGCGGAGCGACGGCGCCGATCATCGTCACCCCGCACGCGCGCGAGCTCGACCGACTCCGCGAGGCGTTGGGCCTCTCCGTGCCCGGCCACGACGACGACGACGAGCGGGAGCGGGTCGCCCGGGAGACGGCGGCGGCGTTCGGCGGCGTCGTGCTGTCGAAGGGCGCGGTCACGATCGTGGCCGCGGCGACGGGCTGGACGGCGCGGGTGTCGTCCGGCACGCCGTGGCTGGCCACCGCGGGCACCGGAGACGTGCTGGGGGGAGTGCTCGGTGCGGTCGTGGCGGGCGCGGTCGCCGACGGGCGCACGGGCGTCGACCACCTCGCAGCGGCCGCGGCGACGGCCGCGTGGCTCCACGGACGCGCGGGGCTCGCGGCATCCGAACGGTGGGGAGGGGGAGGCGGACCGCTCGTCGCGCTCGACGTGGCCGAGGCGCTGCCGCGGGTCGTGGGGGAGTTGCTGCGGGACTCGATCGCATAACGGTTGACCGCGCGGTCCGCTCGTGCGGGGGAGGGCGTCCGGGGCGCGAGGAACCGCCCGCTTAGGATGATCCGGTGGTGAGGCGTGTCGTTCCCCTGTTGATCGCGTTCGTCGCCGTACACGTCGTGGTGGGCATCCTGGGCTATCAGCAGCCCAACGAGCCCATGGGCGACGTGTACCTGGTGTACGAGCCGTGGTCGCGCTGCGCCCTCTTCGGTGGCGTCGACGTGACCTCGTGCACGCGCAGCGACACGTGGCAGTGGCCCGGCATCACGGAGAAGTGGATCTACCCCCAGCTCGCTTTCCTGCCCATGACGTTCACGTGGCTCTTCGCGTGGGCCATCGGGTACACCCCCGCGTGGGTGGTGACGGTTTCGCTGTTCAACCTCGTCGCCTTCGTGATCCTCGTCGGCTCCGGCCGCTCGCGCGGACGCGTTCTCGCCGCGTGGTTCTGGCTCGCCGCCATTTTGCTGGTCGGCCCGGTCGGCCTGTACCGCATCGACGGGATCACCGTCCCGTTCGCCATCCTCGGCGGCATCTGGATGCTGCGGCGTCCGTTCCTGGCATCCGTGCTGCTCTCCGTCGCGGTGTGGATGAAGGTGTGGCCCGCCGCCATCCTGGCGGCCGGCCTGGTCGCCATCCGCCGGCGACTGGCCCTGGTGTGGGGCGCCGTGGCCGTCTCCCTCGCCACGATCATCCCGGTCGTCGCCCTCGGCGGTGCCCCGTACGTCTTCGGCTTCGTGGGCGACCAGACCTCGCGCGGCATCCAGATGGAGGCCCCGGTGGGCGGCCTGTACATGTTCCTCGCCGCGTTCTACGTGCCCGGCAGCGAGGTCTACTACGACGGCGACGTCCTGACGTTCCAGGTGACCGGCCCGGGGGCCGACGTCGTCATCGCCGCCATGACGCCGATCATGCTCCTGACCATGGTGGGCGTGGCCGTCGTGGGTGTGCTGAAGCTTCGCGGGGGCGCCACCTTCCTCAGCCTGTTCCCGCCGCTCTCGCTGGCCCTGGTGACCGCCTTCATCGCGCTGAACAAGGTCGGGTCGCCGCAGTACTACGTGTGGCTGTTCGCCCCCGTCGTCCTGGGCCTCATGATCGATCGTCGGCGTTGGTACGGCTTCGCCGCTCTGACCCTGGTGATCGCGGGGCTGACGCAGTGGATGTACCCGCTGATGTACGACGGGCTCATGGCCACCCACCCCAACCCGTTCCCCGTCGTCGTCCTCGAGGTGCGCAACCTGCTGGGCCTGGTGCTGATGGTGTGGGCGATCGTGCGCGTCGTGCGCGCGCCGGTCGGCCGGGTGCGCCCGCCCGCCGGACTGCGCGAGATCGTGACGGGGCGTCGCCCGGTTCCGCCGCGGGTGGTCGCGGGGCGCTGACCTCCGCGCGAAACGCGGGTCGTCGGCCGCTTCCCCTCGGCGGAGGCGCGTCGTAGTCTCGACCCATGCTCATCGCGTTCTCGGTCGCCCCGTCCGGCGTCGGCACCGCCGCCGCCGAGAACCCCGACGCGTCGGTGCACGACGCGGTCGCCGCGGCTGTCGCCGTCGTGCGCGCGTCGGGGCTTCTCCACCGCACGACCTCGATGTTCACCGAGGTCGAGGGGGAGTGGGACGAGGTCTTCTCGGTCGTGAAGGCCGCGACGGACGCCGTCATGCCCTACGGGTCGCGCGTGTCGCTCGTGCTCAAGGCCGACATCCGCCCGGGTCGAACCGGCGAGATCGACGGCAAGGTGGAGCGGCTCGAGGAGGCGCTCGAGCGTCGCGAGGACAGCCCGTCCTGAGGCGGGTCCCCGCTCGGGGGCGCCTCGATCGCGTCGCGTGACCCGACGGGGGAACGCCTGCGGCTCACACCGCGGGAGGGTCGTTCCAGATGCGCTTGGTGAGGGCGCTCACGTCGGCGTCGATGCGGGCGAGGTCCCCGCGCAGGCGGCCTTCGACGCTGTCGATCTTCGCGGCGAGCCCGGCTTCGACGCCGTCGATCTTCGCGGCGAGCCCGGCTTCGACCGTGTGCAGTTCCATGCGGGTGATGCGATTCTCTGCAAGCGTCTCGGCGCGAAGGGAATCGATGCGCGCCTCGAGGCGGTCGGTGTTCGCCGTGATCACCTTCGTGAGCGAGCCCATGATGAGGTTCGTGCTGAAGGTCAGGCCGCCGAGGACGGCGGCGGCGAAGGTCCCGATCACCACCCAGACCTGAGGTTCGGTCATCTCCGGCATCCCTTCATCGTGCGGTGAGGGGTCCGAGAGTGCCACGTTCGAAGGGGGTGAAAAACGGTGGGCGGCCGTGAAGGGGGGCAGACCGCCAGGTGCGTCTGCGGGGGAGGAGGGATGCTCGGCGGTGACGGGAGTCGCGAGAACGGCCGAGCGGATCTCGAAACGATTCGACCGGGCGACGCCACCCGACTAGCATCGTCGGGTGACCTCTTCGACTCCCTCGAGAGGTGCGGCGATGCGGGCGCTCCTCTCTCTCGCGATCGGCAGCTTCGGCATCGGGATGACCGAGTTCGTGGTGATGGGCCTTCTGCCCAACATCGCTCGCGAACTCGTTCCCGGTGTGTGGGCGGCATCACCGGACGACGCGATCGCCCAGGCCGGCTGGCTCATCTCGCTCTACGCCCTCGGCGTCGTCGTGGGCGCGCCCCTCATCGCCGGGTCGGTGGCCCGCTTCCCGCGCCGCCGGGTCATGATCGTGCTGGCGGCGGCTCTGGCGTTCTTCACGTTGCTGACGGTGATCGCCCCCACCTTCGAACTCGTCGCGGCATCCCGGTTCCTGGCCGGTCTTCCGCACGGTGCCTACTTCGGGATCGGCGCCCTCGTCGCCGCCGACGCGCTCGGCCCCGGCAACCGCGCCAAGGGCGTGGCGTTCGTGCTCACGGGCCTGACGATCGCCAACGTCGTCGGCGTGCCGCTCGGCACCCTGCTGGGACAGCAGGTCGGCTGGCGCGCCGCCTTCGCCGTCGTCACCGGGATCTTCCTGCTGGCGGCGATCTGCATCGCCCTCTTCGTGCCGGCACACCCCGGAACGCCGGGTCGGCGCCTGCGCGACGAACTCCGGGTGTTCCGCCTCGGCCAGGTGTGGTTCGCGCTCGGCATCGGCGCGGTGGGATTCGGCGGCTTCTTTGCGATGTACAGCTACATCGCCCCCATGATCACCGACGTCGCGGGTCAGCCCGAATGGGCGGTGTCGCTCGTGCTCGTGCTCGTCGGCATCGGGATGACGATCGGCAACATCGTCGGCGGAGCCCTCGCCGACAAAGACCTGCGCTTCTGGCTGTTCGTCGGCCTCGTCGCCCTGGGCGCGGCATCCGTCGGTCTCGCACTCACCGCCGGGTGGATCGTGAGCCTGGTGCTGTTCGCCTTCCTCGTCGCGTTCTGCGGATCGGCTCTCAGCCCGGCCATCCAGACGCGGCTGATGGACGTGGCCGAAGACAATCAGTCCATCGCCGCGGCCCTGAACCACTCGGCGCTCAACATCGGCAACAGCCTCGGCGCCTTCCTCGGCGGCCTCGCGATCGCTGCCGGTCTCGGGCTCGTGGCCCCGGCCTGGGTCGGAGCGGTGCTCGCTGTGGGCGGACTCATCGTCGCGGTCGCGTCGTATCGCGTGGAGGACCGCTCGGGACGACACCCCGCGCACCGGATGCCGGCGGCCGAAGCCGCTCAGACGGCGGTCACCGGGTCGATCCCGACGCAGCGCTGAGCGTCGGCTCCCGCGGGCCGATTCGCGCGGCACGTCTGCGCGTGACGCCGGGCTCCGGCGGTCGAGGCCGGTGATCCGGGGCGCGGACGCCAGAACGTGCGGCTTCTCCCGCGGCGCATCCGGTCGCCGCGCGCACCGCGGGGCGCCCGGCGCTCAGGTGGCGAAGAGACGCCGCAGGTGCGTGGCGACGGCGGCCGTCTCGATGAGGAAGCCGTCGTGACCGAAGTCGCTCGAAAGCACCACCGCGGCGTCGCCGTCGAGGGTGTTCGGGATGCCGCGCGCGATGCGGTGCTGGCCGTCGATGGGGAACAGGCGGTCACTGTCGATGCCGAGCACGAGCGTCGTGGCCGAGACGCGGCCCAGGGCGTCTTCGACGCCGTCGCGATCGCGGCCGACGTCGTGCGAGCTCATCGCCTCCACCAGCGTGAGGTAGCTGTTCGCATCGAAGCGGCGCGTGAATTTGTTGCCGTGGAAGTCGAGGTAGGACTCCACCGCGAAGCGCCCGCCGTGGCCCAGCGGGCTCACCCCCGACTGCCAGGACCGCTGGAAGCGCTGGTTCAACTCGGTCGGGCTGCGGTAGTTCAACAGGGCCATGCGCCGGGCGAGGGCGAGGCCCCGGTGCGGGCCGCCGCCGTCTCCGGCGTCGTAGTACTCGCCCCCGGCGAACCGCGGGTCCATCCGAACGGTGTCGAGCTGAACCGAGTTGAGCGCGATCTGGTCCGCCGTCGTGACCGGCGGCGCGGAGAGGATCGCCGCGCGGGCGACGCGGTCGGGGTGGCCGACCGCCCACTCGAGGGCGTGCATGCCGCCCATGGAGCCGCCCACGACCGCGTGCCAGCGGTCGACCCCGAGCTCGTCGGCCAACAGCGCCTGGGCGGCGACCTGATCGCGGATCGTCAGGTAGGGAAAGCGCGACGCCCACTCGTACCCGTCGGGCGCGATGCTGGCGGGGCCCGTGGATCCCTGGCATCCGCCCAGCATGTTGGGCGCCACGACGAACCAGCGATCGGTGTCGATCGCGGCCCCCGGCCCCACGAGGTCGCTCCACCAGCCGGCGGTGGGGTGGCCGGGACCGGCGGCCCCGCGCACGTGGCTGTCGCCGGTGAGGGCGTGCAGGATCAGCACCGCGTTGTCGCGTGCGGGGGAGAGCTCGCCCCACGTCTCGTACGCCAGGCGCACGTGGGGGAGGGACTCGCCGTTCTCGGTCTCGAACAGCCCGAATGTCGCGAAGCGGCGATCGCCCGCGGGATCGCCGTCGCGCCAGGCGCCGGTCGCCGGCGGGCGGCCGAGCAGCGAGCGGGCGTCGGCCTCCGTCACCGGGGCCGAGGGCACCGTGTCTTCGGAGATCTGCCAGTCCATGGCATCCATTCTCCTCGGTGCCGGGGTGGGGGACGGGAGTGTTACGCGGACCGGGGGAGAACGCGACCGGAACGGTCCGCGCGCGAATGTCCAGCCCCCGCTCGCGGTCGGCTCCGGTGGTCACAATCTCGGCATGGCGAACTTCCTTCTCATCGCGGCCTCGAGCGACATCGGCGGGGCGACGGCACGACGACTGCGCGACGGGGGGCACCGCGTGCTGACCACGGCCCGGGACTCCTCGGTCATCGAGCCCGACTTCGTCCTGGATGCCACCGACTTCGACGCCGTGGACCGGGTGGTCGGCGAGTCGGGGGACCTCGACGGCATCGCGGTGTTCGCGGGCTCGATGCTGCTCAAGCCCGCCCACCTGACCTCGCGCGAGCAGTACGACGGGCTCATCGCGGCCTCGCTGACCACGGCGTTCGCCGCGGTGCGCGCCGCCGGGTCGCACATGCGCGACGGCGGATCGGTGGTGCTGGTGTCATCGGCCGCGGCGCTCGCCGGGCTGCCGAACCACGACGGCATCGCCGCGGCCAAGGCCGGCGTCATCGGGCTCACGCTCTCGGCAGCCGCGAGCTACGCCGCGCACGGCCTGCGCGTGAACGCGGTCGCGCCGGGTCTCGTGCAGACCCGGCTGACGGCGAAGCTGACCGCGAGCGACATGTCGCGCAAGGTCTCCGAGGCCATGCACCCGCTCGGACGGCTCGGCGAGCCCGACGACGTCGCGCGCGCGGTGGAGTTCCTGCTGTCGCCGGAGAACGCGTGGATGACGGGGCAGGTGATCGGCGTCGACGGCGGTCTGGGCAGCCTCCGGCCCCGGCAGAAGGCGTAAACGGGAACGCCCCGGCCGTGAGGCCGGGGCGTTCCAGAGGAGCGAGTGATTCAGGCGCGGGCTGCCTCGGAGAGGCGACGCGCGGCGGCGAGGGCCTGGTCGAGGTCGGCCTTGAGGTCGGCGATGTTCTCCAGCCCCACCGAGAGCCGCACGAGACCGGGCGTGACCCCGGCGGTCAGCTGCTGCTCGGGGGTCAGCTGCGAGTGCGTGGTGGATGCCGGGTGGATGACGAGCGAGCGCACGTCGCCGATGTTGGCGAGGTGGCTGAACAGGCTGAGCGAGTTGACGAACTCGCGCCCGGCCTCGACGCCACCCTTCAGCTCGAACGACAGCACCGCTCCGACGCCCTTGGGGGCGTAGTTGTTGGCGGCGGCGTACCAGGGCGAGGTGGGCAGACCGGAGTAGTTCACGCTCGCCACGTCGGGGTGCGACTCGAGCCACTCCGCGATCTCCTGTGCGTTCTGCACGTGACGCTCGACACGCAGCGACAGCGTCTCGATGCCCTGGATGAGCTGCCACGCGCTCTGCGGCGCGATCGAGGCACCGAGGTCGCGCAGCAGCTGCACGCGCGCCTTGATGATGTACGCGAGACCGTCGCCCACGGCCTGGGTGTAGACGGCGCCGTGGTAGGAGGGGTCGGGGGTGGTCAGGCCCGGGAAGCGGTCGGAGTGCTCGGACCACGAGAAGGTGCCGCCGTCGACGATGACACCGCCGATCGTGGTGCCGTGACCGCCGAGGAACTTGGTCGCCGAGTGCACGATGATGTCGGCGCCGTGCTCGAACGGGCGGATGAGGTACGGCGTCGCGATCGTGTTGTCGACGATGAGCGGGACGCCGGCCTCGTGCGCGACGTCGGCGACGGAGCGGATGTCGAGCACGTTGATCTGGGGATTGCCGATGGTCTCGGCGAAGAACAGCTTGGTGTTCGGCCGCACCGCCGCACGCCACGCCTCGGGGTCGTCCTGGTTCTCGACGAAGGTGGTCTCGATGCCGAGCTTGGCGAGCGTGTACTTGAAGAGGTTGTACGTGCCGCCGTAGATCGAGCTCGACGAGACGATGTGGTCGCCCGCCTGCGCGATGTTGAGCACGGCGAAGGTCTCGGCAGCCTGGCCGCTGGCGACGAGGAGGGCACCGGTGCCGCCTTCGAGGCCCGCGACGCGCTGCTCCACGACGTCTTGGGTGGGGTTCTGGATGCGCGTGTAGATGTTGCCGAACTCCGCCAGCGCGAACAGGTTCGCCGCGTGGTCGGCGTTGTCGAACACGTACGACGTGGTCTGGTAGATCGGTGTGGCGCGGGCCTTGGTCACCGGATCGGGCTGCGCGCCCGTGTGGATCTGCTTGGTCTCGAAACGCCAGTTCTCGGGGGCCGACATGGCTGCTCCTCGGGTCGGGGGGTCGGGGCGGTCGCCGCGGCCTCCTGCGAGCGTAGGGAGGCCCTCCGGCCCGCGGCAACCGGTGCGGACACGGGCCGTAACACCGTCGGCGTCCCGACTCGGAGGGGAGCGCTAGCGTGGATGCCATGACGCGACGTGCTGTGGTGACCGGGGCCAGTTCGGGAATCGGGGAGGCGACAGCGCGGCTGCTTCGCGCGCGGGGGTGGGACGTGGTGGGCGTCGCCCGGCGCGCCGAGCGCCTCGCGGCGCTGGAAGCCGAGACGGGCGTCGTGGCCCACGCGGCCGACCTCACCGACGCCGAGGCCATCGCGGCGCTCGCCGCGTGGCTCGATGAGACCGGCGGGGTCGACGCGCTCGTCCACGTCGCCGGGGGAGCGCGCGGCAGCGACCGCGTCGAAGACGGCGATCCCGAGGATTGGCGGTGGATGTTCGAGGCCAATGTGCTGTCGGGTCAGCGGCTCGTGGCATCCCTCCTCCCGGCGCTGCGCCGGGCCGCCGACACCCGCGGGCACGCCGACCTGCTGTTCGTCACGTCGACCGCGGCGCAGACGGCCTACCCCGGCGGCGGCGGGTACAACGCGGCGAAGGCGGGGGAGTCGATGCTCGTGCACGCCCTGCGGCAGGAGCTCAACGGGGAGCCGCTGCGGGTGATCGAGATCGCCCCGGGCATGGTGCGCACCGAGGAGTTCACGCTCAACCGTCTGGGGGGCGACCGGAATGCCGCCGACAAGCTCTACGAGGGCGTCGAGGCTCCGCTTCTGGCCGACGACGTGGCCGACGTGATCGGTTACGCGCTCGATGCTCCGGGGCACGTCAACCTCGACCTGGTGACGGTGCGTCCCGTCGCGCAGTCGGCGCAGCACCTGCTCGCGCGAGGTCCGCTGACGACGCGCTGATCGAACCGGCGGCACGGCGCCGGGCGGCACCATCGACGGACGGACGGACGGACGGACGGACGGACGGCCGCGCGGAGCGTGCGGCGACGGCGGATCCGGCGCGGTCGTCTCGCGGTCCCGCTCGGGTGACGAGCCGCTGCGCTCCACGGTCGCTCGGTTTCGACGCGTCGCTGCGCGCTCCGCAGATGCGCGACCCTCGCGTGAACCCGCGTCAGCCCACGTCGCCGCGCGCCGCCGTCGCGGCGACCTCGTCCTCGGCATCCGCGAAGGCCACCCGCGGGACGAACAGGAGAAGGACCGCGGCGAGGAAGCCGCCGACGCTGCAGATGACCCACACCGTCACGTAGCCCGCGAGCGGGGCGGCGGTGCCCACGACAGCGCCCGCGCCTCCGGCCAGCACGACGCCGAAGACGGCCGACGACATCGTGCCGCCCACCGTCTTGGTGGTGTTGGTGAGGGCGGATGCCACGCCCGTCTGCCCGCGCGGAGCGGCCGCCGCGGCCGCCGCCGGCATCGCCGCCACGAGGGCGCCCGAACCGAGCCCGGCGATGCCCAGGCACAGCAGCACCTGCCACAGCGTCGTGTGCAGCGGGAGGAAGAGGGCGTAGCCCACACCGACCAGGGCGGCCGCCCCGATGAGCATGACGCGGGGGCTCGCGCGCCGGGAGGTCACGGCGAACAGCACCGCACCCACGATGAGCGACACGAGGTAGACGCCGATCACGTTGGAGCGGTCGGTGGCATCCAGTCCCAGTCCGTAGCCGAGGGAGGGATCGGTGCCGGCGTAGGTGGCCAGCGGCCCCTGCGCGCCCAGCAGACTGATGCCCACGAGGAAGGCGGTGGCCTGCACGGGCCACATCTCGGGGCGACGCAGCACACGGATGTCGACGGCGGGGTCGGGCTGGCGCAGCTCGAAGCGCACGAACACCGCGCCGAGCACCAGGCCCGCGACCAGCAGGGCGGCGATGACGGCGGGTCCCGGGCCGTCGGGGAGGCGCACGAACGACAGCGCCCCGGTCACGCAGAGCAGCGCGCCGGCGAGGATCGCGAAGCCCCCCGCGTCGAGGCGGCGCACCTCGCCGGTGCGCTCCGATTCCGGGACCCCGAGCCAGATCGCCAGGCACACGAGCGTCACCACGATCGCGGGGACGGCCAGCGACAGACGCAGGTCGCCGCCGGTGGCCGCGAACAGCCGACCGGCCGCCAACGCCCCGGCGATCGCGCCGACCTGCAGACCGACGACGAGGAGACCCGCGGCCCGGCGGGTGCGGGACAGGCCCCGCCGCTCACGCCGCCCGCGGTCGAAGATGAGCGCGATCTCGAGCGGGAGCCACACCACGTAGAAGCCCTGCAGCGCCCACGCCGCGAGGAACGTGGCGAAGGAGTCGGCGAAGACGAGCCACCAGCTTGCCGCCGCGGTCGCGAGCGCCGAGAACAACAGGATGCGTTTGTGGCCGAACATGTCGCCGAGCTTGGCCAGGACGGGCAGGACGAGCGCCGACAGCAGCAGCTGCGCCGCCTCGAACCAGTTGACGTCGGCGTCGCGGATGCCCAGGTGCACGACGATGTCGGGAAGCAGGGGGACGTAGAAGCCCTGCAGGATGCCGCTGGCGAGTTCGACCACGACGAACCACCCGATGAGGCCCGCGGTCACCCCGAGCGCGGACCCGCGCGCCCGGGCGACCGCGCCGGAGACGCGCGACATGGCGCGAGAGTAGCACCGCGGGTGCGCGGCATCCGGAAATGACGGCGGGGGCGGAGCCCTAGGGTGAGGAGAGGCGAGGAGAGGGGCCGGAGTGGCTGAGGAACGCGAACGGTTGAGCTGGGACGACTTCGGGGTCGCGACGAGGGACATCTCGCGTGCGATCGTCGCGGACGGGTTCCATCCGGAGGTGGTCGTCGCCATCGCACGCGGCGGGCTGCTGCCGGGAGGGGCGATCGCCTACGGCCTGGGCGTGAAGAACTGCGGCGCTCTGAACGTGGAGTTCTACACGGGCATCGGCACGGTGCTCGACGCGCCCGAGGTCCTGCCACCGGCCCTCGACCTGTCGTATCTCTCGGGTCGTCGCGTCCTGCTCGTCGACGACGTCGCCGACAGCGGACGCACGCTCGATCTGGCGATCAAACTGCTCGCCCGCCACGGCGCCGAGGCGCGGTCGGCCGTCATCTACACCAAGCCCACGACAGTCGTGACGCCCGACTACGCGTGGAAGGACACCTCGCTTTGGATCGAGTTCCCGTGGTCGCACCAGGGCTCGGTGCACGAGGAAGACGCCGCGTGACGTCGAAGTCGCTGGCCGAGCTCGCCGAGGCGGGGCTCATCGACGCGTCGTGGGTCGAGCCTCTCGCGCCCGTCGCGGAGCGGATCGCGGCTCTCGGCGAGCGCCTGCGCGCGGAGGGCACGCCCTACCTGCCGGCGGGCGACCTCGTGCTGCGGGCCTTCCGCACACCGCTCGATGCGGTGCGCGTGCTGATCGTGGGGCAGGATCCCTATCCCACGCCGGGCCACCCGATCGGCCTGTCGTTCGCGGTCGACCCGCACGTGCGCCCGCTGCCGCGCAGTCTGTCGAACATCTACCGCGAGCTCGACGACGACCTCGGCATCCCTCCCGCTCCGCACGGCGACCTCTCGGCGTGGGCGGCTCAGGGCGTGATGCTGCTGAACAGGGTGCTGACCGTGGCGCCGGGCGCGCCGGCATCCCACCGGGGCTGGGGGTGGGAAGCCGTCACCGAACACGCCATCCGCTGCCTCGTCGCCCGTGACGCACCTCTCGTGGCCGTGCTCTGGGGCAAGGACGCTCAGAACCTGGGACCGCTCCTCGGCGACACCGCGATCGTGTCGTCGCCGCATCCGTCGCCGCTGTCCGCCAGCCGGGGGTTCTTCGGGTCGAAGCCGTTCTCGCGCGTGAACGCCTCGCTCGAGCAGCAGGGCGCGGACGCGGTGGACTGGCGCGTCGCGGGCTGACGGCGCCAGGTCGTGGCCCCCCGCCCGGCGGACACACGCTCGAAACGGCCGCGCCCGTAGAGTGGCGGGGTGCTGGAAGAGGAGTACGAGAAGAGCCGCCGGCGGCTGCCCGCCCATCTGCGTCGTGCCCCCGAGGCCGAGCGGCCGTTCTCGTTCGAGATCCGGCCCGCGACCGAGGCCGACATGCCCGACGTGCGCGAGATCTACAACTACTACGTGCGCAACTCGGTCGTGACCTTCGACGAGAAGGCCTGGTCGCTGGCGAAATGGCGGGACAAGTTCGCCACCCTGCACAAGCTGGGGCTGCCGTTCCTCGTCGCCCAGTCGCCGAGCGGCCAGATCCTGGGCTACGCCCTCGTGCAGCCGTGGCAGTCGAAGTCGGCGTACCGCTACACCGTCGAGAACTCGATCTACCTGGGCCAGGCGGCCGCGGGCAAGGGCCTCGGACGCGCGCTGTTGGAGGCCCTGATCGCGGCGTGCCAGGAACTCGGCATCCGTGAGATGGTCGCCGCCATCAGCGATAAGGGAGCCGACGCCTCGATCGCGCTGCACGAGAAGCTCGGGTTCGGCGAGGTGGGGCGGATGGGCCGCGTGGGCTTCAAGTTCGGGCGCTGGCTCGGCGTCGTGTACCTGCAGAAGAGCATCCTGTCGAAGAAGAAGCGGCGCAGGCTTTTCGGCTGAGTCCGGCCCGGGTGACCCGCACTCCGGTGCGACGCCCGGGACGGCGAGGCGAGCCGGGCCGAACTCCGGAGATTCTGCATCCGGCCCCCACCCGCAACGCCCGCAGGGGCGGTGGCACCGTTCAACTCCGGAGCCCGGTCCCGTTCCCGGCGGTCAGGTTGTGCGGGCGGCCCTGAGGATGGCTTCGGCGAGATCGCGCGGCCGGCTCCACATCGGCCAGTGCCCGGTCGGGAGGTCGACGGTCTCGACGCGGGTCAGTCGCGCCACCTCGGCGAACATGGGGTGGCCGGCGTGGACGAGCTCCCACACCTGCGCGCCGGGGAGGGAACAGCACACGAGCGTCGTCGGCACGTCGTCGCGGGCATCGTTCGCGAGCTGCGCGACCCCCCGGAGCACGGGGGCCGGTTCGGGAACGGCCCGTCGCCGGAAGCGCGCGAGGACCTCCGGGCTCAGCCCGTCGAGGTTGGCCTGCTGAGCGAGGGCGGCGAAGTCGGGGAGCGGGAGGTCGTGGACCGCGTCGGGGAGGGCGGGCGCGAACGCCATCCCGGACCAGGGCCCGGAATCGACCCGGCCCGGGTGGGGGGTACGGCCTCGCGGCGGGCTCCTCGCTTCCGCCCGTCAGCCTCTCGCCCGCCCAGGCGGTGGCGCTCATGGCGGCCGTCGCGGCGAGCCCGGACGCCCCGTACAACGATCTGGCGCGCGCGGGGATGGCCAAGATCCTCGACGTCGTCGATCCGCGGACGCGGGGGAGGGCGGAGGAGCTCGCCGGCCGGGTGTGGGTCGACATCCCCGAGTCGCCGTCGCGATCGGTCAGATCGGCGTTGGAGCATTCCCTGGCGGATCAGCGCGTCGTCCGGTTGCGGTACACCTCCGTGACGGGCGAGACCACCACCCGCGACGTCGAACCCGTCCTCTTCGCGGCGCGCGAGGGCCGGTGGTTCCTCGTCGGTTGGTGCCGGCTGCGCGACGCCGTCCGGTGGTTCCGTGTGCCGCGGATCGAACGGGCCACCGTGCTGGCCGCCGCGTGCAGCGGCCACACCGTCGCCGAGGTGGGGGAGCCGCCCGCCACCTCTCGTCCGGTGGGCGGCCGGGGCGATGGACGGCCGCGCGGTCGGGATGCCGGATGAGCGCCGCGGATCAGTGACTGCGGGGCCGTGGCGCGGCGGCCCCACGCACCTCGTCGACGAGCGTCCGCCAGGGGCCCTCGATCTGCCCGTCGCTCAGGCGTGCCTCGTGCACGGGGGTGTCGCCCCGGTGCACCTCGATGCGCCACTGGTAGCGATCGGCCCCGCGAACGGGGGCGGGAGGGGCGTCCCACGGGCAGCTCTCGACGAGTTCGCGCCACCGCGGTGCGCGGTCCGGGTCGGGCTCGGCACGCCACTGCTTCGACAGACCGGCGAGCCCGCCCGAGCGCACGACGATGATCGCGAAACGCTCGTCGGTGTCAGGCTGCGGCATCCTCCACGACGCCGACTCCGGCCCACGCGGCGCGGACGGCGGCGACCTCCTCCGACTCCTCACCGTACTCCGCGGTGGCGGCCGACAGGGTGGCGGCGGCGAACGCGGGGAAGTCGGCCGTGGGGGAGAGGGTGCCCGCCGTGAGTGCGCGGTACCAGATGAGTCCGGCGCGCTCCCAGGCGAAGCCACCGAGCGCGGTGGCGGCGAGGTAGAACGCGCGGTTCGGGATGCCGGAGTTGATGTGCACGCCGCCGTTGTCGTCGTCGGTCTCGACATAATCGCGCATGTGCGCCGGCTGCGGGTCGCGGCCGAGCACGTCGTCGTCGTACGCCGTGCCCGGCGCCTTCAGGGACCGCAGGGCCTCACCCTGGACGTCGGGGGCGAAGATCCCGGCGCCGATCAGCCACGTGGCCTCCCCGGCGCGCTGCCCGAGGTGGTGCTGTTCGGCGAGGGCGCCGAATACGTCGGACATCGACTCGTTGAGGGCGCCCGACTGGCCCTGGTACTCGAGGCCGCCGACGGCCTCGGTCACCCCGTGGCCCAACTCGTGCGCGATGACGCTGAGCGAGCGGGTGAAGCCGACGAACACCTCGCCGTCGCCGTCGCCGAACACCATGCGCTCGCCGTTCCAGAACGCGTTGTCGTAGTCGTCGCCGTAGTGCACGGTGGCCAGCAGAGAGCCGCCCGCCGCGTCGATGCCGTCGCGCGCGAAGGCGTCCCAGAAGAAGTCGAAGGTCTCTCCGAGGCCGTCGTAGGCCTCATCGACCGCGGAGTCGCCGCTGGGCGCGTCGTCTTCGCTGCGCACGCGGCGACCGGGGAGGTTCTCGGTGTTCGCGGCGTCGGAGACGATGCGGTCGGGCGCCGGGGCCGTCTCGGCGACGAGGGAGTCGCCCTCGATGGACAGTCGCAGGCGTGTGCGCGTGGGGCGCGGCGGGCGCGGCATGGCGAGGGTCTTGCGCGCCGCCGCCGCGGCCCGCGCGAGGCGGGGGTCGTCGGTCTGCGCGAGCCGGTCGAGCAGGAACGGGGGAACGATACCGGGGGTCATGCGGCGAGGCTAACGCCGACCACCGACATCGCGGCATCCCTTGAACATCCCCGGGGGAGGGCGTGCGCGTCGCGCGGGCGGGGGAGGAACCGTCGGCGACACGGCGACACGGCGACACGGTGGCCCACGGTCCGGCGGCCCACGGTCCGGCGGGCCACGGTCCGGCGTGCCGCGCCCCGCGGAGCGCGGAGGGCTCAGCCCGGCAGCGTGGGGATCGACGCCAGCAACCGCCGCGTGTAGGCGGCCTGCGGCTGCAGCAGCACCTTCTCGGTCGGCCCCTGCTCGACGACCTTGCCGTCCTTCATCACGACGACCTGATCGCAGACGTTCTGCACCACCCCGATGTCGTGCGAGACGAGCACGAGGGTGAGGTCTTCCTCGGACCGCAGTCGCGCGATGAGACGCAGGATCTGCGCGCGCACGGTCACGTCGAGCGCCGAGAGCGGTTCGTCGCCCACGAGCACGCGCGGGCGGTGCACGATCGCCCGCGCCAGGGCGATGCGCTGGCGCTGGCCGCCGGAGAACTCGTGGGGGAAGCGCCCCGCCATCTCGGCCTCGAGGCCGACCTGCTCGAGCACCTCGCGCACGCGCGCCCGCCGGTCGCCGCCTGTCCCCAGCGCCCACAGGGGCTCTCCGACGATGCGTCCGACCGTCATGCGTGGATCGAGCGAGGCGTAGGGATCCTGGAACACGATGCCGGTGGTGCGCCGCAGCCAGTGCAACGACCGGGCCGAGCCGCGGGCGTCGACCGGTCGCCCGGCGACCTCGACGGTTCCGGAGGTGGGGGCGTCGAGACCGAGGAGCAGACGCACGAGCGTGGACTTGCCCGATCCGGACTCGCCGATGATGCCGACAGCCGAGCCCGCGAGCACCGACAGGTCGACGTCGTCGAGAGCGACCGTGCGCTCGGGGCGGCCGAAGCCCCGCCGCGGCGCGGGGTAGCTCCGCGTGAGTCCGCGTGCGTGGATGAGGGTCTCGGTCATCGCGACTCCTCCTCGTCCGTCGCGCCGTCGTCGGGGGCGGCGCGAGAGACCTCGGGATGCCACAGCGTCGCCGTGGCATCCCGCAGCAGCGCGCGCGTGACCGGCGACGACGGCTCGCGCAGGAGATCGGTGACCGGGCCCTGCTCGACGACGCGGCCGTGCTCGAGCACCACCGCGTGACTGGCGACCTGCGCGAGCACCGCGAGATCGTGCGTGATGAACACGAGGGACATGCCGGCATCCTGGACCAGGGAGCGGAGGAGCGCGAGGATGCCGGCCTGGATCGTCACGTCGAGGGCGGTCGTCGGCTCATCGGCGATGAGCAGCCGCGGCCGGCAGGCGAGGGCCATGGCGATCGCGACGCGCTGGCGCTGCCCGCCGGAGAGCTGGTGCGGGTAGCGCGAGACGAGGCGCTCGGGATCGGGCAGCGCGACGCGCTCCGCCTCGGCGACGGCGCGACGGAGGGCCTCCCGTCGCGACACGCGTTCGTGGATGCGCACGGATTCGCCGATCTGGCGACCGACCGTCCGGATGGGGTTGAGGGCCGTTCGCGGCTCCTGGAAGACCATCCCGATGTCGTCGCCGCGCAGGCGCGCGAGCTCGCGATCGGGGAGTCCGAGGATCTCCCGCCCGTTCCACAGCACGCTGCCGGTCGCCGTGGCGCCGTCGGGGAGGAGCCCCAGCACGGCGAGGGCCGTGAGCGACTTGCCCGATCCCGACTCTCCGATGAGGCCCACGCGGGCACCCGCGGGGACCTCGAACGACACGCCGTCCACGACCGTGCGGCCGCCGATCTCGATGCGCAGATCGGTCACGACGAGGCTCATGCGACGACTCCCGGAACGTGCGTGCGAGCGGCGGGGGTCCGCTCGGCGAGCGTCGGGTCGGCGGCTTCGCGTAGGGCGTCGCCCAACAGGTTGAGCCCGAGCACGGTGAGGGTGATCGCGAGACCCGGCCACACCACGGTGAGCGGGTGGACGGCGATGTAGGCCTGCAGATCGCTCAGCAGCACGCCCCAGGAGGGCTGCGTCACGGGTGCGCCGAAGCCCAGGTACGACAGGCCCGCCTCCGCCAGCACCGCGACGGCCATGCCCCACGACAGCTGCACGATGAACACCGGCGCGACGTTGGGCAGGAGGTGCCGCGTGAGGTTCTGCCACGCCGACAGGCCGCTCGCCCGCCCCGCGAGCACGAAGTCGCTGTGCAGCACGCGGCGCAGCTCGGGTCGGGTCACGCGGGCCACGTTGACTCCGAAACCGATCCCCACCGACCAGATCACCACGGCGAGCGATCCTCCCCACACGGCCGAGATCATCATCGCGATGATCAGGACCGGGAAGGCGATCAGGATGTCGACGAGCACCGCCACGCTCTCGCGGATCCACCGCGCGGTGAGCGATCCGAGGGCCGCCAGGGCGATCCCGAGCACGGATGCCACGACCCCCGCGCCCACGGCCACGGCGACCGTGGTGCGGGCGCCGGCCATGAGGAGGCTGGCGATGTCGCGACCGCTGTTGTCGGTGCCCAGCACGTGGGGCCACGACGGGTCGGCCCACCGCGATCGGGCGTCGACCGAGGCGGGGTCGAACGGCGTCCACACGAGCGAGACCAGGGCCACGAGCACCACCAGGCCCACGATCAGGATGCCGAAACGGCCGGTGCCCAGCGCCCACAGGCGCTTCAGAGTCGTCATGCGGCCTCCCTCTGGCGGGGGTCGACGAGGCGATGGACGAGGTCGACGACGAAGCCCACCACGAGCACGAAGCCCGTCAACGCGAGCAGCTCGCCCTGCACCTTCGGCAGGTCGCGGGAGGCGACGTCGACGACGAGCATGCGGCCGACGCCCGGCAGCGTGAACAGCTGCTCGATGACGACCGCGCCCACGATGATCCCGGCGATCTGCAGTCCGAGCACCGTGATGACCGAGAGCCCGACGTTCGGCAGCCCGTGGCTCAGCAGCGCCCGCGTGCGCGTGAGGCCCTTGGCCGCCGCGGTGCGCACGTAGTCCTGGCCGACGGCCTGGAGCGTGGCGCTGCGCACGAAGCGCAGGAGCATCGCGCCCTCGACGACCCCGATCGTGAGCGCCGGGAGCACGAGTGCCCGCAACGCCGCGGCCGGGTCGTCCCACCCCGCGCGGGGAAAGCCCTGCGGGGGGAGCCACCCCAGCCACACCGAGAACACCACCACGAGTATCAGGCCGGCCCACACCACGGGCACGGCCGCGAGAGCCTGGGCGCCGACGCTCAGCGCGGTCCCGCCGGCGTGCCGACGACCGAGTGCCGAGAGCACGCCGAACGGGATGCCGACCAGCAGTGCGACGGTGAGCGACATCGCCGCGAGCGGCACCGTGACGCGGGCCTTGTCGGCGAGTTCCGCGGCGACCGAGGTGCCGGTGATCAGCGAGGTGCCGAGGTCGCCGCGGAAGACACCGCCGATCCAGTCGAGGTACTGCGACCACAACGGCGCGTCGAGGCCGAGGCTCGAGCGGACGGCGGCCACCTGCTCGGGGGTCGCCTGGGCGCCCGCGATGAGCTGGCCGACGTCGCCCGGGAGCACCCGCAGCGACAGGAAGATCAGCACGCTGGCCACGGCCAGGCCCAGCACGAGCAGGCCCAGCCGTGTCAGCGCGTAGCGGATCACTCCGACGCGACCGTCACGCCGGCCAGCGGCAGGCGCACGTTGAGGGAGTTCTTCGGGAAGTTCGCGACGTTGGTCCCGACGGCGGTGAGCGGCGTCGACAGGAACAGCCAGTCGGCGGCGTCGTCGTCGCTCACGATGCGGGCGGCCTCGGCGAGCAGGTCCGACGACTCCTGCTCGTCGGTGGTGGCGAGCGACTCGGCGTACAGGCTCTGCACTTCGGGGTTGTCGTAGCCGAAGTAGTACGAGGGGTTGGCCCAGTTGCCGAAGTCGCGCGCCTCGACGTGGCGCACGAAGCTCAGGTCGTAGTCCTTGTTCGTGTAGACGTCCTGCAGCCAGGTGGTGAAGTCGACCTGCTCGACCTGCAGCTTCACGCCCACGTCGGCGAACGACGACACGAGGAAGGTGGCGATGGTCCCCGGGTAGACGTTGGGGATCGTGAGGGTCAGATCGAGGTCGTCGGCCCCGGCCTCGGCCAGCAGCTCGCGCGCGCGGTCGGGGTCGTAGGAGATGCTCCCCGAGAGGTCTTCGTAGCCGGGATCGAGCGGCGGGATCGGGCCCGACAGCGTCTCGCCCGAGCCCAGCGTCTCGATGAAGGCGTCGTGGTCGATCGCCAGGCGCAGGGCCTCGCGCACGCGCTGGTCGTTCAGCGGGGCCTTGGCGTTGTTGAACGCCAGGGTGCCCTTGTCGGTGGTCAGGCCCGACTCGATCGCGAAGGCGCCGGTGCCCTCGATCTGACCGCGCAGCTCCGGGTCGATCTCGAGCGCGACGTCGAGGTCTCCGCTGACCGCGGCGTTGGCGGCGGCGCTCTGGTCGGGGATGTAGTCGAGGACGACTTCCGAGACGCCCGCCGCCTCGCCCCAGTAGCCGTCGTAGCGGGTGAGGGTGAGGCTCTGTCCGGTGCTCCAGCTCTCGACGCGGAACGGCCCGGTGCCGTTCGCCGCCGTCTGGAAGTCGGTGGTGTCGCCGCTCTTGAAGATCAGGCCCGCGCGACCGGTGAGCGCGAAGAGGAAGTCGATGTTCGGCTGCGCCAGCGTCACGACGACCGTCGAGGCGTCGGGCGAGGCGATGGATGCCACGTTCGCGAGGTCGGCGCTGTTCTGGATCGTCGCGTCGTCCTTCGCCGTCTGCAGCGAGGTGACGACGTCGTCGGCGGTCAGCGCGCTGCCGTCGTGGAAGGTCACGCCCTCACGCAGCGTGAAGGTGTAGGTGAGACCGTCGGGCGAGACGGTCCACGCCGAGGCGAGGGCCGGGACGATGGCGTTGTCCTGGTCGCCGTCACGGGTGACGAGGCCCTGGTAGACGTTGTCGATGAGCGCCTGCTCGAGCGAGGCTCCGCTGGTGCGGCGGATGTCGAGGTTCGACGGCTCGAGCGACAGGCGCACGGTGAGGGTGGCGTTCGGGTCGGCATCCCCGGTCGGGCCGGGGGAGGAGTCGGTGCCGGTGCACGAGGTGAGCAGGAGTGCTCCGATCAGGAGCGCGCTCGTGGCGAGGGCGGTGCGGCGCAGCATTGCGGGGTGTCCTTTCGCAGGCCGAGGGCATCCGGGTGCTGTGGATGCCGTGCAGGGGTGGCAACAGCCTACTTTCACCGGCATTCCCTCGCCGTCGTGTGTGACGGCTCACGACGGCGTGTGACGCGGGGCGCCCCGCGTGCTCGGGCACGGCGCTCCGCGTCACCGCCGCCGCCCGCGGTGAGGGGGCGCCTCGGCTGGGACCGCTACAGTGCCGCGCGGATCACCTCGGCCAGCGCCGCGGGATCCTCCTCCTGCGCGTTGTGACCGGTGGCGAGCACGCGCACCTCGGCGTCGCCCACGCGGCGGGCGAACTCCTCGGCATCCGCGGCCGAGACGAAGCCGCGCTCGCCGCGCACGAGCGTCACCGGCGCCCGCACACCGGCCAGGTCGTCCCATCCCGTGCTCGCGAGCACCGCGCGCACGGCATCCGGGGTCGTGGGGTCGGCGCCGGCGTTCGCGGCGGCGGCGGCGAGGTGGGCGAAGTGGTGCTTCCACTCGACGCGGCCGTCGTCGCGGACGCGGGAGTTGAGGAGGACCCCGCGCGTCGCCGCCTCGCGCGAACCGCCGAGGCCGAACGACAGGGCCCGTTCGACGAGTTCGTCGCGAGACGCCCAGTCGGTGGGCCCGGCGAAGAAGGCGCGGATCTGCGCGGGACCGGCACTCGGGTCGACGCCGGGGGTGATGTCGACGACGACCACCCGGGAGACGAGGTCGTGGCGGGATGCCGCCACCGCGGCCGCCGTGAGACCGCCGAGGGAGTGGCCGACGAGCAGCTGCGGCCCGCTCGTCCACGTCTCGAGCGCGGTGACCACGTCGGGGGCCAGGACACGCGCCATGTACGCCGCGTCGTCGCGCCACGAGGAGTCGCCGTGGCCGGGGAGATCCAGGGCGAGCGCGGGGATGCCGAGGTGCAGCAGCGTGGTGTCCCACGTGTGGGCGTTCAGCCCCGCGCCGTGCAGCAGAGTGACGGCCGGGGGAGCGTCGCCCCAGCGCAGACCGCTCAGACGTCGGCCGTCGGCCAGCGCGAGGTCGACGCGCTCGACCGCGGGGACGGCGCGGCCCGCGGCGGCGGCCTGGGCGGGGAGGAACGAGAACTCGTCGTGCTCGGGCATGGGATCAGCCTGTCACCCGCGCGACTCCCGGGGCGACCGCGCCGGCCGCGCGAGTCGCGCCGTAGGCTGTCGCCATGGGCGAAGAACCGCGCGTGCACCTGTCGAAGTCGGCTCCCGAGGCCTACGCCGCGCTGCGGTCGTTCTCCACGACGGTGGGCCGGCTCGCCGCCGACGCGGGCATCGACGCGCGCCTTCGCGAGATCGTGCAGATCCACGCCTCCCAGCTCAACGGCTGCGCCTTCTGCGTCCGGGTGCACGTCGATGCCGCGGTGAAGGCCGGGCTCGACGCCGACGTCATCGCGCAGATCGCGACCTGGCGCGAGTCGGGGGTCTTCGACGAGCGCGAGCGCGCCGCCCTCGAGCTCACCGAGTCGTTCACGTTCATCCACGAGGACGGCATCCCCGACGAGGTGTACGACCAGGCCGGTGGCATCCTGAGCGAACAGGAGTACGTCGCGCTGAGCTGGGTGCTCGTGGCCATCAACGCGTTCAACCGGGTCGCCATCGCCGGACGCTACCCCGTGCCTCCGCGCGCGGGCGGGGCGGTGGTGGGCACGGATGCCACGCCCCCCGCGACGACGTCTCCCCGCACCCCCCACGTGCACGCGGACGGCTCGGCATGACCGCCTCCCTCGTCTCGGGTGCGACCAACTTCCGCGACGTCGGGGGGCTGCCCGCGGGGGAGGGGCGCACACGCCCCGGGGTGCTGTTCCGTTCCGGGAACCTCGTGCGGGTCGACGACGCGGGGATCGAAGACCTGCGCGCGCTCGGAATCCGCCGCGTGATCGATCTGCGCGACGAGGCCGAACTCGCGCACGCCCCCAGCCGCTTCGACGACCTGCCGGTCGAGGTGCAGCACGAACCGCTCTTCCTGGGCTCGGTCGCCTCTTTCTTCGAGCGCGACGTCAGCCTCGACGAGCTCTACGCGGCGATCGTCGACGACTCCGCCGACCGGGTCGTGTCGGTGGTGCGCGGCATCCTGCGCGCCCAGCCCGTGCTCGTGCACTGCACGGTCGGAAAGGACCGCACCGGGGTGACCGTCGCGATCGCGCTCGCCGCGGCAGGCGTCGATCGCGAGGCCGTGGTCGCCGACTACGCCCGCACCGAGGAGATGCTCCCCGCGGAGCGCAACGCGGCGGTGCTCGCCGCCATCCGCGCGCTGCATCCCGAGAACGTCCACGCCGAAGACCTCGCCACGCGCTCGCCCGCGCGGGTCATGCGGGCGCTGCTGGCCCGTCTCGACCGGGAATTCGGATCGCCCGCCGGATACCTGCGGGCCCACGGCATGACCGACGCCGAGCTCGATCGCCTCGGTACGGTGCTCGTGGGCTGAGCGCGCGCCGCGATTCGAGGCGGCAACTCAGGTTAGGCAACCCTTCTCCGGGGGTATAGTGGATGCCATCATGGTCCCCTCCACCGAGCACAACGACGCCGCCTGCCGCGCGTCGCGGCACACCCGTGTGCAGCACCTCGTGACCGCCGACGAGACCTCTCTCGTCGAGCTCGAGACGGTGCTGGCCACCCTGCCGATCTGCTCGACCGGGCGCGTGTTCATCGAGGTGCCCGACCAGTCGTGGGTCGGCCGTGTCGCCGCCCCCGCCCGGATGACGATCGCGTGGCTCGACCGCTCGCGTCGCGGCGGGGCCCCGGGTTCGGGCCGCGGCTGCGCCCCCGGCCAGGCACTCGCCCGCGCGGTGTCGGGGTGGGCGGGCGAGATGCTCTGCTGCGACGACGACGCCACGCGGGTCATCCTGCTGGGCGGCTACCTCGGCACGGCCGAGATCGTCGAAGAGTTGACCGCGCGCCACGGCGTCGCACCCGGGGCGATCCACACGCCCGAGCGCTTCGGCCTCGCCACCGCGCGCTGACACGGGTCTCGACGCGGGTCGGGCTCGGGCCTCGCTCGCGGCGGTCGTCGGCGGCATCCGCTTCCGTGGAGGGCATGCGCTGGAGCGGGGCACCCGCTCACTGCGCGCTGCGCCGCCGTCCGCCGACACCGCCCACGGATGCCGGCGGCCTCGCAGGCCGCTGAGCGGAACGCTTCAGCTGCCGTGGGGCACGTAATTGCCCTCGACCAGCCCCGCCTCGATTTCGAAACGGTTGCGCAGCGGATCACGCCCCGCGAGGGCGTAGAGGACGGGCATGAGGAAGCCGTAGCGCCGCCATTGGCGACGGTGCACGGCCTCGTGCCCCAGCACCACGTCGGTGGGGCGGTCGTCGCCGGTGAGGAAGCATTCGCCCACGCACACGCCCCCGCGGGGGAACGCCCACGACGGCAGCCCGCGGAACACCCACAGACCCTGCCGCCTCTCGATGCGCCCGGTGCTCCAGATCGATCCCCAGATCCACCCCACGGCGCACCCGTACCAGTAGCCCACGCGACTCACGGGGGAATCGAGCAGGAACGCCGCGATGAACCGGTCGAGGCGGCGGCCACGGGCGACCGCGCGCTCCGCCTGGTCGCGCCATCCGGTCGGCGGGCGGGGGATGGGACTCACGCGAGGGCTCCGATCAGACGCAGGATCGTGCCGAGGTCGTCGACGGCCGCCGCGGGCGACGACGGCGAGAACTCCGTCAGGGTCGCCCCGGCCAACGGCATCCGCTCCCGTAGGCGCCGGATCGATGCCACGACCTCCGCCGTGCGGGCGCCGAACGGCTCGGGCAGGGCGACACCGGTGATGTCCGCCGGGTCGAGCACGTCGAGGTCGAGATGCACGTGCACGCGCGTCGCTCCCGTGGCGGCGACGGCTTCGGCGAGGGCGCCGGGGTCGGCCAGGTCGGACGGGGTGAGGACGCGGATGCCGTGCTCGTCGACGAACCGTCGCTCCTCTTCGTCGAACGACCGCGTCCCCGCCAGCACGATGCGGCCGGGGGAGATTCCGGGGCTGAGGCGCAGGTGGGGTTCGCCGTCGCCCGCGAGAGCGCGCAGCACCATGCCGTGGAAGGCTCCGCTCGGCGAGGTCTGCGGGGTGTTGAGGTCGGGGTGTGCGTCGAGCCACACGACCGCGAGATCGTCTCCGGCGATCGCGGAGACGGCTCCGAGGGCGACCCCGCAATCCCCGCCGACCACGATCGCCGTCTCGGGGGCGGCCCGGACGGCCTCCTCGACGCGCTCCCGCATGCGCACGAGCGCGCTCATGCGCTGGATCCCGGAGCCCTGCGCATCGCCCGCCTCGGAGGGGGGCTCGAGCACCGTGGTGGAGGCGCGCGGCAGGTCACCCGCGATCGCTTCCGCGCCGTCGATCAGCTGCATCGCCCGTGACGACGACGAGCCCTGCCACTGCGGGGCGACGATGAATCGGGCCATGGGGGTCTCCTCGCCGGAAACCGGGAGCGCACCGCCCCGAACGCGGGCGGTGCGCTCCCGGTTTCGATCAGAGCTGGTCGGGGCTGGGAGCGTCGATCGCCGCGCGCTGCGGGCCGCCGACCTTGAGGGCGGCGAGGCGTGCCTCGACCTCGGTGAGCTCGCCCACGTCGTCGAGCGCGTTGAACTGGGCGTCGATGCTCGAGGCCGCGAGCTCCTGCTTGCCGGCCGCGAGCGCCTCCTCGCGGCGGATCTTGTCTTCGAAGCGGCCGAGCTCGCTGGTGGGGTCGAGCACGTCGATCGACTTGACGGCGTCGTGCACCTTGTTCTGGGCCTCGGCGACCTTGGCGCGAGCGAGCAGTTCGCTGCGCTTGGACCTGAGCTGGTCGAGCTTGCCCTTCATGCCGTTCAGGCCGTCTTTGAGCTTGTCGACGACCTCGGTCTGCGAGGCGATGGTCGGCTCGGCGGCCTTGGCCTCGCTCTCGGCGGTGATCTGACGCTGCAGCGCGATCTTGGCGAGGTTGTCGAACTTGTCGGCCTCGCCGGCGTTGCCCGTCGCGCGCAGTTCGTCGCCCTTACGGCTGGCGGCGAGGGCCTTGTTGCCCCATTCGGCCGCCGCCTGGACGTCTTCCTGGTGGTCGCGCTCGAGCAACCGCAGGTTGCCGATGGTCTCGGCGATGGCCGACTCGGCGTCGGCGATCGAGTTCGAGTAGTCGCGCACGAGCTGGTCGAGCATCTTCTGTGGGTCCTCGGCCTGGTCGAGGAGCGCGTTGATGTTCGCGCGGACGAGGGTCGAGATGCGACCGAAGATGGACTGCTTGGCCATGCGGGGAGTTCCTTCCTGAAGGCGACGATGTCGAGTCTGGTGGCGGATGCTACGAATTCTCTGTGATCGGGCGGTGTGGCCGCGAGGGGTGGTTCAGCGTCGTCGTCCGCCTCCCCCGCCGGCGCGACCGCGACCGCCGCCCGAGAAGCCGCCTCCGCCGCCGCTGCGCGAGCGCCCGCCGCCGGTGAAGCCGCCGAAGCCGCTTCCGCCGCCGCTTCGCGAACGCCCGCTCGGAATGCCGCCGCCGAAGCCACCGCCGAGGCCACCCAGACCGCCCAGGCCGCCTCCGCCGAAACCGCCCCGGCGCCGCCCGCCGCCCCCGAGCAGGGCGTTGACGGCGATCCCGCCGAGGATCGCACCCATGAGGTCGCCGCCGCCTCCCGCGCCCCCGCCGAACGACCCGACGTCGTTCTGCGCGAGCGAGGCGGCTTGGCCGGCCAACTCGGCCGCGCGCTGCGCCGCGCCGAGGGCGTCTGCGGGGTCGGTGGCGCGCAACTGCTCGGCCTGTACCAGGGCCGCTCCCGCCTCGGCCAGGCGCGTCCGGGCGGCGGGGCCGACGGCACCGCGTCGCGCGGCGATGAAGTCCTCGGTCGCGGTGACCTGGGCGCGCGCCTGGGCGAGCACGGCATCGAGTCGGGTGTCGGCGCGCCGACGGCGCTCCGCCTCGTCGCGCGCCTCGTCGAGGACGGCGTCGATCGTGGCGTTGGCCTGTTGCAGCGTCTCGACCGCCCGGAGCGGGTTCGTGCGGCCCGCGCCGAGATCGGCCCGCCCGGCGTCGAGACGGCTGCGCGCCGAGGCCGAGGCCGCGGCCACGCGGCCGTCGGCATCGGGAAGCCGGCCGGCGGCCACGAGGTCGCCCTCGATGTCGGCCACGAGCGCGCTCGCGCGCTGGCCGGCGGCGTCCAGATCGGCGCCGAGAGCGGTGATCGCGCGCTCCAGGGTCTCGGCCTGGGCCACCGCGGCCTGGGCGGCGCGGATCGCGACCGCGGCCTCGCCCGTGCGGTTCTCCGAGAGGGCGGTCTGCGCCTCCGCTGCCTGCGCGTCGGCCAGGTCGAGGCGTGCTCGCGCCTGCGCGGGGTTGTCGGCGACGGGCGCGAGGGCCTCGTCGGTGAAGCGCTCCCGCAGCCGGGCCAGTTCGGCCTCGGCGCCGGCGAGGGCTGCGCCGACGGAGGTCCGCTGCTCGCGAGTCGCCGCCAGCGCCGCGGGGGCGTCGGCCTCGAGGGCGCGCAGTTCGTCGAACGCGGCGGCTTTGGCATCCAGAGCGTCGTCGGCCGCCGTGCACAGTCGCAGGATCTCGGTGTAGCCGGCGCGCTGCTCGTCGGGTGTCTCGGGGGTGTCGTCGTCGAGGCGCTGCTGGAGCGAGAAGGCGCGGTCGAGGTCCGCCTTCGCCTGCGCGAGCACGTCCGTGAACGGCGCTGCAGCGGCATCGCCGAACTGCGCGCGGGCGAACCCGAGCTCCTGCTCGCTGGTCTTGACGGCGTCGTCGGTCGCGACGAGGGCCGAGCCGGCGCGGCGCGCGAGGTCGTCGATGCTCTCGGCGGGGGCGGTCGCGTCGCCGGAGCCGTTCTGCCGGCGCCGCCGAAGGAACAGCCACACCAGCACGCCGGCGATGGCGAGGAGGAGCACGGCCACGAGCAGGATCGGCCCCAGCGCGGGCCCGCCGTCGGTGGCGGGGGTGGGCGGGGGAGCGGGCATGTTGCCGCCCGCCTGCGCGTGAGCTGTGCGGATGCCGTCGGCCGCCGCGATCGCCGCCCCCGCATCGTCGCCGGCCTCGAGGGCGGGCTGGATGCGGTCCTGCTCGATCGAACTCAACTGAGCCGCCGACAGTTCGCCGTCGTCGACGTCGCCGGAGAGGTAGAACGAGAAGGTGTCGCCCTGGATGGCCACGGCGAGGACGTACTGATCGGGGCCGAGCTTGTTCCGGTTGGCCGTGTCGTTGGCCCAGTCCTGCGCGTCGGAGGGCTCGGTGAACTCGTCGACGTACACGACCCACAGGTCGAGCCCGGTCTGGTCCGACAGGGCCAGCAGACGCGACTGCACCTCGGCTTCCTGCGCGTCGGTGAGCGCGTCGACGCGGTCGACCACGTAGCTCGAGCCCAGCGTCGGCGGGGGGACGGCGGCCGCTGCGAGCGGGACCCCCAGGATGCTTGCGAGCACCAGGAAAACGGTCGCAACCACCCGTGCCACTCTCGGCTGTCGCATACATCCCCCTTCGGCGCCCGGGGTTCCACCCTATAAACGACCTCCGACACCCGGGAAGGACCGGCGCGTCCGCTGTCAGCGCATCGGCGCGCCGCCTAGGCTCGGGCGTTCGGAGGTACAGGATGGACGACCGCTACGGCACCGACGTGCTCGCCCGTGGATGGCGCGACGCCGGGCGCAAGAAGCCCGCGCAGCTCGCGGCATCCGCCGATCTCGTGGTGGAGGTCGCCGGCGACGGCTTCGTCGGCGCGGTGACCCGCGTCGACGGCATGAACGTCGAGCTCGAAGACCGCTTCGGCAAGCGGCGGCTGTTCCCCCTCGGCGGAGGTTTCCTCGTCGACGGAGCGCCGGTGGTCCTCGCGGCCCCCGCGGCCGCGCCGAAGGGCCGCACCCGCACCGCCTCCGGATCGTTCGCGGCCGCCGACCAGCGTGCGCGCACCGCCCGCGCGAGCCGCATCTTCGTCGAGGGCAAGCACGACGCCGAGCTCGTCGAGAAGGTGTGGGGTGCCGACCTGCGCGCCGAGGGGGTCGTGGTGGAGTTCCTCGAGGGCGTCGACCTTCTCGAGCAGACCCTGGATGCCGAGCCCCCCACCGCCGAGCGACGCTACGGCGTGCTCGTGGACCACCTCGTGCCGCACTCGAAGGAGTCGCGCATCGCCGAGAAGATCGCCCGCGGTCGACACGGCGCGCACGTGCGCATCGTGGGCCACCCGTTCGTCGACGTCTGGCAGTGCGTCACCCCGCGCGCCCTCGGCATCGCCGCCTGGCCCGAAGTCCCCCGCGGCGTGGAGTGGAAGGTCGGCGTCTGCCGCGCCCTCGGCTGGCCCGCCGAGGAGCAGGCCGACACGGCCCGCGCCTGGCAGCACATCCTGTCGCGCGTCACGACCTTCCGCGACCTCGAGCCCGCTCTCCTCGGGCGCGTCGAGGAGCTCATCGACTTCGTGACCGTCCCGTGAGCGGCCGCAAGCGCTCCCTCTCGCGCGAGTCGACGGCATCCGTTCCCTCCGGGGACCCGCGACGGCCGGCTCCAGCGGCGGACGCGCCGGATAGCCTGGACGGCATGGACACCCCCGTCTTCCGCGACAAGCCGGTGTCGTTCGTGCGTCGCAGCGGTCGCATGTCGGAGGCGCAGGACAGGGCGTGGGCCGAGCTCTCGCCGTTCTACCTGTTGCCGGTCGAGCGTGCGGCCGCCACGACCAGCGTCAAGGCGGGAACCGCCGTCGACCCCGCCGAGGTCTACGGCCGGCGAGCGCGACTCGTCGTCGAGATCGGCTCCGGCCAGGGGCAGCAGATCGTCTCGGCCGCCGCCGCCCACCCCGACGCCGACTTCCTCGCCGTCGAGGTGTTCACCGCCGGCCTCGCGCGCACCATGCTCGACGCCGACCGCGAGGGCGTGCGCAACCTCCGTCTCGTGGAGGCGAACGCCCCCGAGGCGCTCGAGCATCTGCTGCCCGCGGCGAGCGTCTCCGAGCTGTGGGTCTTCTTCCCCGACCCCTGGCACAAGAACAAGCACACGAAGCGCCGGCTGGTCGCGCCGGACTTCGCCCGCGTCGCGGCGCAGGCCCTGGCTCCCGGCGGCATCCTGAGACTGGCCACCGACTGGCAGGACTACGCCGACCAGATGCGCGACGTGCTGGATTCGGCCCCCGGCTTCGAGCGGGCCTTCGCGGGGGAGTGGGCCGATCGCTTCGAGGGGCGCGTGCTCACGGCCTTCGAGCGCAAGGGACTGCGGGTCGGCCGCGACATCCGCGATCTCACCTACACCCGGGTCTCGCCGTGACCGCTCACGCAGCGGTGCCCGTGCGCGAGCGGTCCGCGTGGACGCCGAAGCTGATCCCGGCGCTCCTGGTGTGTCTGGCCGCCCCCGCGTTGTTCGTCGTGCAGATCGTGTGGCTGGGCTGGCTGCTCCTCGCGCTCGCCGTGGCATCCGGGATCCTCGTCGACCGTCGCGCCGGCGTCCCCCTCGCCCGCGGCGAGGAGCCGAGCATCGCGCGCGACGTCTCCCTGATCGCGGTGGGTCAGTTCATCGTGAGCCTCATCCCGCTGCACGCCGAGCTCGACGACGCCGCGTTCGTGCGGTTCACGCTGGCCCTCGGCGGAGCGGTCGTCGTGCCGTACGTCGTGTCACGCTTCGTGTACCGCGACGACGCGATCCGCTTCCCGTGGCGCGGCGGCGGTCGCTGGACCTGGTGGCAGTGGGCGTGGCTCGCCGGCGTCATCGTGCTCGGCTACCTGATCCTGCCGTTCTACTTCATCACCTCGGGCGTCTACATGAACTGGCCCGTCGTGAACACGCCGGATCTCATCGCTCGCCTGTTCGTGGGTGTCGGCGCCGTCGGCATCTGGGACGAGCTCTTCTTCATCTGCACCGTCTTCGTGCTCTTGCGCCGGCATTTCCCCGATCTCACCGCCAACCTGCTGCAGGCGATCGTGTTCGTGTCGTTCCTCTGGGAGCTCGGCTACCAGGCGTGGGGTCCGGCCCTCACGATCCCCTTCGCGATCGTCCAGGGCTTCCTCTTCCTGAAGACGCGTTCGCTGGCCTACGTGGTGACCGTGCACCTGCTGTTCGACGCGGTCGTGTTCGCCGTGCTCGTGCACGCCCACAACCCCGAAGCGGCCTCGATCTTCCTGATCTGACTCCGATCCCGCACCCTCGGCGGGCAGCCCGGGCGTCCCGCCCCCACGCATAAACGCTCTGCACGCGCAGAAACACGCGGAGCACGTGTTTACGCGCGCGGATCGCGTTTATGCGTGTGACGACGGCGGGGGAGCGGATGCCGGAACCCGGCGCTCGTGCACGGACGGTGCCCAGGTGCGATCGCTACGCTGACGACGGACGCCGATCGCGTCCCCGGACGAGGGATCAGTACCCGGACAGCGACAAGACTGGCCAAGGAGTTCTGTCATGTCGTGGATCGTCCTCATCCTGTCCGGCGTCCTCGAGGCCGTGTGGGCCACCGCCCTGGGCCGCTCCGAGGGCTTCACCAAGCTCTGGCCGAGCGTCGTCTTCGGTGTCGCGCTCGTGGCGTCGATGGGCGGTCTCGCCTTCGCGATGCGCGAGATCCCGACCGGTACCGCCTACGCGGTGTGGGTCGGTATCGGCGCGGCGCTGACGGTGGTCGTCGCGATGGTCACGGGAGCCGAGGCGATCTCGGTCGTCAAGGTCCTGCTCGTGCTCGGCCTCGTGGGGTGTGTCATCGGGCTGAAGCTCGTGGGCGATACCCACTGACCAGGGGATTCCCGAGAAGTCAACCGGATGGAACGTTCGGTTTCATCCGGTACGATCTGGCCCACTGCACTTGTCCGGGCCCGACACCGTCGTCATCTCGCCCACATCTTCCCCCTGTGAAAGGTTCCGAGTGAGCGCACCGCCGAGCGAGCTTGTCACCCCGACCCAACCGTCGAGGGTCATCGAGCGTCCGCAGCGACGCCTCGACCGCCTGCGCGGTTCGCGCGTCGCCCGGGCACTGCGTCAGTACGGGCGCGATGTCCTGCGCACGCCGGAGGGCATCGTCCCCATCGAGCGCGGCGCGTTCACGCGGGTCCTCATCCTCTGGGCGATCGCGCGCGTCGTGAACTTCGGTCTGCTGTGGGGCTTCTACTCCATCGCGAAGGCCGCGCGCTGGGGTTTCGGCCCCGACAGCGAGCGTCTCGGCACGTTCTTCGACTACCTCACCGGCTGGGATGCCGACCGCTACGGTCAGATCGCGGCCGAGGGCTACCCGATGTCACTGCCGATGAACGTGTCGGGCGACATCCTCCCCAACAACTGGGCGTTCCTGCCCGTATTCCCCACGATGGTGCGCGTGCTCTCGGGGGCCACCGGCCTTGGATGGCAGCCGATCGCCATCCTGCTGAGCCTGGGCGCGAGCCTCGGCGCGACCTGGCTGCTGTTCGTGCTGCTGCGCACCGTCACCAAGCCGCAGCCGGCCTGGTGGGCCGTGGTGTTCTTCTCCTTCGCGCCGATGTCGTTCCTCTTCGTGATCGGCTACAGCGAGGGCCTGTTCATGCTGCTGATGTTCGCCGGCATGCTGCTGGCCATCAAGCGGCGTTACCTGTGGATCCTGCCGATCGGCCTCATCACGGCCTACACCCGCCCGGGTGTGCTGGCCCTGGGCCTGGCGCTCGGCATCGTGTTCCTCGTGCGGTTCTTCCGCCGCCGCGTCGATCCGTTCCCCGTGCGGGAGTGGGCCTCGCTCATGGCATCCGGTCTCACGATCGCGGTCGCCGGCCTGTCGTGGAACCACATCGCGCAGTACGTCACCGGCACCCACAACGCCTACATCCGCACGGAGCTCGGCTGGTGGCTCGACTACGTCGGCAACGATGAATTCACCCCCTTCACGCCGTGGTTCCGTCAGGCGGGCACCCACCTGGGCATCGTGGGCATCGTGCTCGTGGTCGCCCTCGTCGTCGCCTTCCTTGCGCTGATGTGGTCGCGTCCGGTGCGCAAGCTCGGCCTCATGGTCGTGACCTACGGCTTCAGCTACGGCGTGTACATCTTCGCGGTGTTCCTGCCGCAGCAGAGCACCTTCCGCCTGCTCATGCCGATGGCTCCGCTGATGGGTGACGAACGCTGGTCGTCGACGCCACGACGGCGGGTGGCGATCCTCGCCGGGTGTCTCGTGCTGCAGGTCGCGGCGATCCTCCTGCTCTGGACCCGCGGCAACCCCTGACCCGGGGACGCGTGAAGAGGGGCGGTGCCGTCGGGCACCGCCCCTCTTGCTCGTGCGGGGTCAGTCGGGGCTGCCGCCCGGGTCGACGGCATCGATGACGTCCTGCTCGGCGGCGTTGTCGGCATCCATCTCGGCCGAACCGACGGACTCGGCGTCCTCGCGGGCGAAAGCCCCCGCGGTGTCGTCCTGCGCCGCCTCGGCGCCGGCGGGGCCCGGTGCGGTCTCCGGCGGCAGCGGGATGGTGGGCTCGGCCGGAGTGGGAGCGGTCGGCTCCGCGGGGGTCGGAGCCGTGGGCTCCGCGGGGGCGGGCATGCCCGGGTCGGAGGGCGTCTGGGGGAAGGGTGTCGGCGTACTCATGCGCCGACTCTGCTCGAAGCGGCCGGCGGACGCGAGCCCCTTCCCGATCGGTGGGCCACGGTGTAATCACGGGGCGTTAGGCTCGTCGGCGGGGAGCCCGACCACGAGGGGACGAAGTGTCGACCGCACACGATGTGACACGGCGAGAGGCGATCGCGCAGTACCGGCTCATCGGCGAGCCGTCGGAACCCGATCTGCAGGGCCTCGTCGAACTCGCCGCGACCGTCTGCGGTGTTCCGACCGCCGTCATCAACATCATCGACGACCGCATGCAGCACCAGATCGCGGCGGTCGGCATCCAGGCGGCGTCGTGCGAACGCGAGGATTCGATGTGCGCGGCCGTGATCAGCAACCCCGGTCGCGTCGTCGTCCCCGACGCGCGGCTCGACCCGCGCTTCGCGAACAATGCCTTCGTCACCGGCGAGATCGCCTTCACCCGGTTCTACGCCTCGAGTCCGCTGATCACGCCCGCGGGCGTCGCGATCGGCACACTCTGCGTGTTCGACACCGAGGTGGGCGAGCTCTCGGATGCCAGTAGCCGCGCCCTCGATCTGCTCGCACACCAGGTGATCGACGTGCTCGAGCTGCGACGCGTGCAGCGCGACCTTCTCGAGTCCAACGAACAGCTGGAGCACTTCGCGACGCAGGTGAGCCACGACCTGCGCAACCCGCTCACCGCTCTCACGGGCTTCCTCGAGCTCGCCGCCGACAGCCCCGAGATGGCCGGAGCGCCGCGGGCCGCGCAGTCGCTGGCGCGCGCCGAAGCCGCAGCGGGGCGCATGACGTCGATGGTCACCGATCTGCTCGACTTCGCGCGCATGGGCGGGGCGCGTCCGCACAAGACCAGGGTCGATGTGGCCGACACGGTCGACGCGGTGCTCGAAGACCTCGACGGCGCCCTCGCGCGCACCGGTGCCGAGGTGACGGTCGAGGCCTCGGTGCTCGTGCGCGCCGACGACACCCTGCTCCGCGTGCTGCTGCAGAACCTCATCGCGAACGCGGTCAAGTTCACCGTCGCCGCCGGGAAGCCGCCCGCGGTGCTCGTGCGCGTCGAGGCCCTCCCCGACGGTTGGCGCATCACCGTCGACGACAACGGCGAAGCGGTCGCCCCCGACCTGCGCGAGCGCGTGTTCGAGCCCATGCAGCGCGGCCACGGGTCGGACGTGCAGGGAATCGGCATCGGTCTGGCCACGTGCCGACGCATCGTGGAAGCGCACGGCGGCTCGATCGGCCTCGACGATTCGCCCGCGGGTGGGACCCGCGCGTGGTTCGTGCTGCCCGCGGAGAAGGCGGCCTGAGCGGAGCGCCGTCGCGCCTCGCCTCCGCCCTGCCGTTACCCGCCGGCGCGTCGGGGCGCAACCACCGCGGCCGGTGTCGCCGCGTGGCCGTAGCGTGGGCGTTGTCGAGGCGGGTCAGCCGGCACCCGCCCGCACCGTGACGACGAGGAGGAGCGCCCCATGGCCCGCAACGTCCGTCTGCTGCATTGCACCCCCGACGACGTGTTCCGGGTGCTCGCCAACGGGTGGCTCTACCCGCTGTGGGTCGTCGGCACCTCGCGGATGCGCGACGTGGGCGACACGTGGCCCGCCGAGGGGGCCACGCTGCACCACTCCTTCGGGTCGTGGCCCCTGCTGGTGAACGACACCACCGTCATGCGCGTCTGGGACCCGCCGCGCCGCGCGGTCATGGAGCCTCACGGGGGACCGATCGGTGTCGCCCGCGTGGCGATCGATGTGAAGCCGCGCGGCGACGCGTGCGTGGTCCGGCTGCAGGAGGAGCCCGTGACGGGCCCGACGAAGCTCCTCCCCGACACCGTGTTCGACGCCATCACCCGCTGGCGCAACGCCGAGACCCTGCACCGACTGGCCTACCTCGCCGAGGGCGGGGCTCCGGGGACCGAGGGGGGCGCCGAGGCCATCGGCCACCGATCCACCGCCGAGAAGGAGCCCATCCAACGATGACCGAGAGCTACGACGCGATCATCGTCGGCTCGGGCCCGAACGGGCTCGCCGCCGCGGTCACGCTGGCGCGGGCGGGCCTGTCGGTCGCCGTGTACGAGAAGGCGGCGACCTTCGGTGGAGCGGCTTCGACGGCCGAGCTCACGCTGCCCGGTTTCCGGCACGACGTCGGTTCGGCCGTGCACCCCCTCGCCCTCGAATCGTGGTTCTTCCGCGAGTTCGGCCTCGATCGGCGCGTGCCGATGATCGTGCCCGAGGTGTCGTACGCCCACCCCCTCGACGGCGGACGGGCGGGGCTGGCGTATCGCGACCTGGCGCGCGCGGCCGAGGGCCTCGGCGTCGACGGCCCGGCGTACGAACGGCTCATGCGTCCGCTCGTGGAGCACCTGCGGGGGGTCACCGACTTCACCGGCAACGCCCTGCTGCGCGTGCCCGGCGACCCCCTCGCGGCGTTCTTCTTCGGCATCCGGTCTCTCGAACAGGGCGGCCCGTGGTGGAACGCGCGCTTCCGCGAAGAGGTCGTCCCCAGTCTCATCACCGGCGTGTCCGCGCACACGATCCTCCACCAGCCGAGCCTCGCCGCCGGCGGGGCCGGCCTGGTGCTGGCGACCTACGGCCACGGTCGCGGATGGCCCATCCCGGTCGGCGGCAGCCAGTCGATCGCCGACGCGATGATCGCCGACATCCGCGCGCACGGCGGGGTCCTGCACGCCGGTGTCGACGTCACATCGCTCGACGACCTCCCGCCCGCCCGGGCGGTGCTGCTGGACAGCACCCCGCGCGCCCTGATCCGCCTGGCGGGGGAGCGGATGCCGGCGGCCTACCGTCGCGTTTTGGAGCGCTTCCGCTACGGCGGCGGCGTCGCCAAGGTCGATTTCGCCCTGTCGGAGCCCGTGCCGTGGGCGAACGCCGATGTCGCCCGGTCGGGCACCATCCACCTCGGCGGCACGCGCGCCGAGATCGCCGCGGCGGAGAACGCGGTCGCCCGCGGAGACCTGCCCGAGGCGCCGTACGTCCTCGCGGCGCAGCCCACTCTCTTCGATCCGACGCGTGCGCCCGAGGGCAAGCACGTGTTCTGGGCCTACACCCACGTGCCGTCGGGAAGCCCCGCCGACCGGGAAGAGGCCGTCGTGAGCCAGATCGAGCGCTTCGCCCCGGGCTTCCGCGACACGATCCTCTCGAGCTCCTCGCGCACGGCGCTCGACATCGCGGCGTGGAACCCGAACTTCCCGGGCGGTGACATCTCCGCCGGCGCTCCCACCCTCCCGCAGCTCCTCGGGCGACCGGTGTACAGCCCCGATCCATGGCGCACGCCCATGAAGGGCGTGTACCTGTGCTCGTCCTCCACGAGCCCCGGCCCGGGCGTGCACGGCCTGGCCGGGTGGCAGGCGGCCCTCAGCGCGCTGCGCCACGAGTTCGGTACGCGCCTCCGGCCCGACCTCACCCCGCGCGACGACCAGCTCATCGCCGCGGCCCGGTAGCCGTGCCCGAGGGCGACAGCGTCTTCCGTCTCCGGCGGCGACTGGATGCCGCGACGCGGGGTGCCCGCGTGGTGGACGGAGAGCTGCGCTCGGGCAACGCGGCGGGACGGTCGCTCGCCGGCCGTGAGATCCGCTCCTACGACACGCACGGCAAGCACCTGCTGACACGGTTCGACGACGGCTTCACCCTTCACACCCACCTGCGGATGCAGGGCAGCTGGACCATCACCCGCCCGGGACGCTCCCTGCCCACCACCGCGCGGGAGACCGCCCGCGTGCGTCTGCGACTGGAGGACGCCCGCGAAGTGTGGGGCCTCGACCTCCCCGTGGTCGACCTCCTCCCGACCGCGCGCGAGAGCGACGCCGTCGGTCACCTCGGCCCGGATCCGCTCCGCGACGACTGGGATGCCGCGGAGGCGGTGCGGCGCCTCGCGGACCGGCCCGAGCGTCCGTTCGTCGCGGCGCTGCTGGATCAGACGCGGATCGCCGGTCTGGGCAACCTGTGGGTCAACGAGCTCGCCTTCCTCCGCGGCATCCATCCGTTCGCGCCGATCGGGGCGACCGACCTCGACGCCCTCGTGGCGCTCGCGGCGCGGTGTCTGCGTATCTCGGCGACCGTGCCGGGGATGTACCAGGTGACCACCGGTGACCGACGGAAGGGTTCCTCGCACTGGGTCGCGGGGCGGGCCGGACGCCCGTGCCTGCGGTGCGGCACTCGGGTACGGGTGCGCGGGGAGGTCGCGGACGATCCCGGACAGCGGCGCACGTGGTGGTGCCCGCGGTGTCAGCCCACGCCGGTCTCGCTTCTCGCGCGGGCCGATGTCGGAACCCCGGCGTAGAACGGGACCATGGCCGTCGAACGGGAGAATCTGCTGCGCGTGACCCGCATCTACGCGGAGGACGCCGCCCTCGAACTCGAGCGCGGGCGCGAGATCGTCGCTCGGTGGCCCGACGCCGAGATCGTCCCCGTCGCCTCGCACTGGCAGATCCCCGAGGTGCACGGCGATGAGACGAACGTCGCCCGATGGGTTCGCATCAAGACCGAGGCCCTCGTCGTGGGGACGAAGAAGAGCGTCACGACCCGGGTCAACGGCCGCTCGGCCGACTTCATCGCTCCCTCGCTCTCGAACGGCTGCGCCATGGCCTGCGTGTACTGCTACGTGCCGCGCCGCAAGGGCTACAGCAACCCCATCACGGTGTTCGCCAACATCGATCAGGTCACGCGGCATCTCGCGCGTCATGTGGCCGCGCGCGGTCCGAAGCTCGAGCCGAACCAGTGCGACCCCGAGTCCTGGGTCTACGACATCGGCGAGAACGGCGACTGCTCCGTCGACGCGATGATCAGCGAGAACGTGCGCGACGTCTGCGATCTGTTCCGCATGACACCGAGCGCGAAAGCCTCATTCGCGACGAAGTTCGTCAATCGCGACCTGCTCGAGTGGGATCCGCGCGGGCGCACGCGCATCCGGTTCTCACTGATGCCCGCGGGAACGGCCCGTGTCACCGACCTGCGCACGTCGGCGATGGCCGAGCGCATCGCGGCGATCAACGATTTCGTCGACGCGGGGTTCGAGGTGCACGTCAATTTCTCCCCCGTCATCCTCACGCCGACGTGGCTGGCCGACTGGGCCGCCCTGTTCGACGAGCTCGATGCGACGCTCCACCCTCACGCGAAGGCGCAACTGGCGTGCGAGGTCATCTTCCTCACCCACAACGAGGGCCTGCACGAGGTCAACCTCGGCTGGCACCCGCGTGGGGAGGAACTGCTGTGGACACCGCCCGTTCAGGAGGAGAAGCGATCGCAGAACGGGGCTGTCAACGTGCGGTACCGGCATCCGTTGAAAGCGCAGAGCGTCGAAGCACTGACGAGCATGATCGCCCGCAAACTCCCGTACTGCCGGGTGCGATACGCGTTCTGAGGAATCAGCTGATGTCGCCGGTGGGGGAGGCATCCGTCGACGACGAGTCGTCGGCGTCCTTCTGGGCCGCCGCGCCCTCCTCGGGCGACTCGCTGCCTGCGCCGTTCGACTGCGTGTCGGGGGCGTCGTCGCTGCGTCCGTCGTGATCGGTCATGGGAGAACTCCGTTTCGTCGGGGGATGCCGACGTTGCCACGGTGCCGAGACCGTGTCCAGGGGGTCGACGAGTCAGAGGGGAGCGACGCCATAGCGCTCTGTGAAATCCGCGCTCGCGGCGTCCTCGAAGTGGTCGGCGTCGTCGCGCAGGTCGATGTCGCCCATGCCGGTCACAGGTACGGCGCGAGGGCGCCGGCGGTGAGGGCGAAGGCCAGGGCGGTTCCGCCGACGGCGGTGGCGGTGACGAGCGACGCGCGGTCGGCTCGCCGCCGACGGGAGACGTTCGCCGGGTGCGTCGTCGAGCGCAGCGACGACTTGGCGGTGTCGAGGGTGTCGTAGCGTCCGATCGGAACGCCGTGCGCATCGCGCGAGACGAAACCGCCCGCCACCGCGTCGACGCAGCCGAAATACTCACCGCCGCGATGGGCCACCCAGAATCCGGTGTCGACCTTCGCCCACAGCACACGGACGGAGGTGAGCGGAACCGGGGCGGCGAGAGATGTCGCGGTCATGTCAGGCCGCCACGGAGAGCGAACGGCGCGCGGCGGCGGGAGCCGCCGAGCGGGACGGCACGGAACGAGCGGGCGCCCCGGCGGCCGGGATCTCGGCCTCGAGGTCGACGACCAGGCCCGCGGAGGAGTTTGCCATGTCGGCCATGTCCTTCAGCGTCGCGGCGTTGAGGCTCTCGGGCTCCGCGGAGTCGAAGACGAAGCGAAGGGGGATGGCCGGCTGCAGCCAGAGCGTGGATCGGCCGGGAGTTCCGTCGACGTGGGTCCAGCTGAGGGTGAAGCTCTCGCTGCGTCGGAGCTTGGTGGTCGCGACGACCTTGAGGTGGGAGAGGAGTCGGTCCGGGATGCGGATCGGCTCGGTCGACGTGCTGTAAAACAGGTGGCCCATGGGGAACTCCCTTCGGTGGCGATTAGCTGCACTGAGAACATACTCGGTTAGTAACTAGTTTGTCTAACTATTATTTCCGTTGTATAGTCAGGCGGAAGAGCGGGGAGGAGCGTGCGATGACCGACGTCGAAACCACGTCCCGCGGAGTCACGTCCACGGGATCAGGCGACGGGGTGACCTACTGGTACGGCGAGGAGCCGGCCGACCGTCGCCGACGGAGCAAGGCCGTCCTCGAAGCGCTGCGCGTCTACCGCGCCGCCGAGGTCGCGATGCGCCGCCGTACGCGCGACTCCATGTCCATGGGGGAGAACGAGCTGCTCGTTCTGCGCTACCTCCTGCGCGATTCCGCACGCCGCGTACGCCCGGGGGAGTTGACGCGGTACCTGGGGCTGTCGACCGCTTCGACGACCGCGATCCTCGACCGCCTGGAGCGCTCCGGCCACGTCACCCGCTCGGCCAACCCCGACGATCGACGCAGCATCTTCATCCAGGCCACCCCGCTGGCCGACGCCGAGGTGCGCCAGACTCTCGGCAACATGCACGACCGCATGCTGGCGGCCGTCATCGACATGTCTCCCGAGGAGTCCTCGGCGGTCGTCGCCTTCCTGCACCGCATGAGCGACGCGGTCGACGGCGTCGCGGTCGAACAGTCGGCGGTCGATTCTCCGTGATCTACGTGCTCGTCGGCGGCCCGCGCGACGGACAGCACGTGGATGACCTTCCTCGCGGTTACCGCCTCTCCCTGACCGATCCCCAGCCCGAACCTTTCGGAGAGTTCGACACCGTGCGCGCCGTGTGGTTCCAGCTCGACGAGTCGATGTTCCGTTCCGCCCAGCGCCGCGACTGACCCCTAGACCACTCATTCCGGTCCGGCAACCCTCGCTCTCCGTCGACGGCGAGGCCGCAGGATCGGAGCATGCGATGCGTGACCTATGCCGGCGAAACCGTCACGACCACCGACGACGTCGCCGCGTCGCTCGTCGAGCTGACGGCCGCCGTCGCGAATGAGGGACAGTCGGAGGCGGTGAGCATCCCCATCGTCACCGGCGACAAGAAGGTGGCCCAGGCGGAACTCGTCATCGGCGTGGGCAACGACGTGCTCTCCGCGCCCGTGGAGTGGCACGACGAGGAGCCGGACTTCTCGCACGCGGCCGGGGAGCTGAAGAAGCACCGCCTGTTCCCGCGCGCGCACCTGTACGCCGTGGAGAGCGATCCGCGGGGTGAGGACGAGCCGATCGACGGGGACTTCGACCAGCCCATCCAGGGCTGAAAGGCCTCGTCCGAGCGAGGCGCCGTCGGGGGAGTACCCAGCCGCCGTCCAGGGTCGCCTCCCGCACGCACACGGGTCCGTGTCGGGGGTTACCCTCGGTCCAGGCGTGTGGCGAGGAGGCGGCCGATGAGTGAGCGCAGGTTCGAGTGGGGCGGGCTGAGCGCCGATCGCGGCGACTACGTCACGGCCGCCGAGGCGCTCGCGATGCTGGAGGTCCTCGCGCTCGCTCAGGCCGACCTCGAAGTGACCACCGAATTGCGCGACGGTGCCGCGTGGGCGCGCTTCGCACGCGGCGGCCGATGGGCCCTCGTCTCGACGCCCGGCTCGCGATGGTTCTCCGTCGAGACCGACACCGGCCACCGCACGCAGCTCGTCGACGCGTCGTCGTCGAAGGATCAGAGCACACAGCTGTTGGCCGTCTACGTCGACGTCGCCGAGGCCTACGTGCGCGGAGAGGCGGTACCCGCCCCGGCGCGCGGATGGGGAGGTTCCGTCGTCTCGGTCGACGTCGACGGACGCGAGGTGCTGCTCCGGATGCCGCTCACCCGCCGCGTGCGCGGGATGTTCCGTCACTAGGGCTGTCGGGCTGAGGGGTCAACCCGATGCGCGCCCCTGCTTCGTGTTGCCAGGCTGGATGTTCCGCGATGAAGGGAACACCATGAGCGACTCGCAGAACTCCGCCCCCGCCGACGTCCCCGCCGGCGACGCCGCCGACCTCGGCGACGACCCCACGGTCAAGCCGAGCCAAGAGAACGACGTCGACGAGGAGTCGAAGGCCCCGGCCGCAGACGACCCCAACGCCGACCACCAGGCCACGGGCATCGGGGTCGTCGGCGACGAGTGACCGCCACCACGGCGGGGCCGGCGGCCCCGCCGTCCGGTCGGGGACGCGCGCGACGCGGTGCTACCCTTGACCGGTCCGCCTCCGTAGCTCAGGGGATAGAGCGTTGGTTTCCGGTACCAAAGGTCGCTGGTTCGATTCCAGTCGGGGGCACCAGGCGGGACAAGGGATCGCGGGTCATTCAGACCCGCGGTCCCTTTCTTCATGGCAACAGGGTGGCAACATTCGCTGAGCGGCGGGCCTGATCGAGTGCGGCCGCGACGGCGTCCAGATCGTCGTCGAACAGGTCCGCGTAGGTGTCGAGGGTCATCGCTGCGGACGCGTGACCGAGCATCCTCTGCACGGCTTTCACGTGTGCGCCGGCCTGCACGGCGAGGGATGCAGCGGTGTGGCGGAGGTCGTGCGGTGTGATCCTCGGGAACGTCCGGTTGGCGTCACGCGCTCGAGATACGGCGCCGGTGAACCACCCGTTGCGGGATGCGGGGAGTTTCACGTGGGTCTTGCCGTCGCCGAACAGCAGGTCGTCGCGGCTCTTGCCCTCGGCGAGCTTCGCGATGGGCAGCGCGAGGAACTCGGGGTAGGGGACCGACCTCGAGCGATGCGTCTTCGGAGTGCCGACGTGGATGAGGCCGGCGACCAGGACGGCGTTCTCTTCGACCTTCACGCGCCTTCTGAGCGCGTCCACGTGCCGCACCCGTAGTCCGGTCGCCTCGCCCCACCTGAGGCCCGTGTAGGCCAGGAAGAGGACGAGGGTGGCGTGCTGCGGGGGAGCGGCGTCGGCGAGCTGCTGCACCTCCCGGTGTGACAGGTAGACGCGCGGCTTCGTGGAGCCCTTCGCGGGGAGGTCGACGTCACGGGCGACGTTGCGCGCGAGACGGCGATCGCGGACGGCGACGTCAAGGATGCCGGCGAGGACGCCGTGCGCGCGCCGGACGGTCGTCGAGCTCGCTGTGCGCGCGGGAGCGTCGTCTTTCGCCTTCCCGGTCGTGGCGGTGGCGAGCTCGGAGATCCACGTCTGCACTTCGCTGTGCCGGATGCTGCCGACGGTGCGCGCCCCCCAGCGAGGCTCCACGTGCTTCTGCCACGCGGAGACCAGAGGGAGGTAGCTGGACGGTTTCAGCACGCCCTCACGGTCACGCAGCCATGCTTCGCCGAGGTGCCCCACGGTCGCAGAGGCGGTGGACGGGTCGATGTACTCGCCGCGGTCCTTCGACGTCTCGACCTCACGAAGCCGGCGCTCGGCATCCGCCTTCCGAACGAAGCCGCGCTCCTGGGTCTGAGAGTGATCGGGGCGGCGGTAGACGATCCGGTAGAGCTTTTTCCCGGCCTTCGTCTCGTAGGCGTAGACGCTACCCATCGGTCTGACCGTATGTGCCGAGCAGCCCTTGAGACCGCGCGCGCCGGATCCAGAGAGTTGCAGTCGGCGCCGTGAGTCCGAGGGTCGTCTGCACGGCGAAGGCCGGAGACAGATTGAGGATCTGCGCGTAGCGGTAGACACGAGCTGTCGCGAGCATAGCTTCACGCGACGAAGGTCCACCGTCGATGATTTCGGATCTTGCCGCGGACACCTGCAGCGGATCGAACGAGTCGCCGGTCGACAGCATGACTTCCGCGTATCCGTCGAGAGCGTCTCTGAGGTGAGACAGGATCGGCATGTCCCGGAGGCGGGCCCCTGTCACTTCGTTCGACTCGCCGAGGTCGCCTAACGCGAACCCGGCGATGTAGTAGCGCCCGAGCTTGTCGCCATAGCGAACTTGGAGCCGGATCGTTGAGCCGTCGAGGGGGTCTTCACCGACTGCGGCTATCTCTCGCCATACGACGAGATCCGGCTCCGTGTGTATGTGACCGCCGCTGTAGGCGAGAGGCTTCCAGACCCATGTCATGAGTGGAGCCTATTACGGTGACCCGTCATGCTTGCATTATGGTCCCGTGACGTGATTCAATTACGCACCAATGACGCAGGACCATAAGACCGAAGGGCACGAACCATGAGCGAGACGTATCTCACCCCCCACCAGGTCCACGACAGGTGGCCGTTCCTATCCGTAGGGCATCTCGCCCAGCTGAGGTTCATCGGTGCAGCCGAGCACGGCAAAGGGCCCAAGTTCCTCAAGCCCACACCCCGAACCGTCGTCTATCGGGAGTCGGACGTAATTGCGTGGCTCGAAGCTTCCGAGCGTACGAGCACGGCTGCGGTGTCGCGGTGACCACGAAGAAAGCCCTCGGCGCCGTTGCAGCGGCATCCGAGGGCGAAGACCAGAACCGGAGAGGAACGATCATGACCATCATCGCCGAAATGCGCACGGAAAGCCACACGATCGAGGTCGGGGAAGACCTCGAGCAGGCCGTCTTCTACGCCGAGAACCAGCGCGGGACCATGCTCCTGCGGATCCACTTTCGCCTCGCCCGCGTGTCCTCCCGCCCCGGAGTCTTTGTCGTCCGCCACTTCAGGGACGCGACGAAGGCAGACCGACTCAGCGCGATCGAGCGGGTCAGTGCGATGGGCTCACCTGCGCAGACCTTCGCCCGGTGGAAGGCGAGGGGCGTCGATGTGGCGAAGGTGCGCTGCGCGACTGACCGCCGGAGCTGGATGGAGTACGTCCCGATGGGCGATCCCGTAGACGACCCGATGCTGCAACTCGAGCTCGAGATGATGATCGACCTGCAGTCGGGGGTGGCTCTGTGACCGGTCAGCCGCCGAAGCCTGAGACGCAGGGTCAGGCCGAGGCGTGGCAGCAGGTGTGCCGACTCGCCGAACGGGCGGGCCTCTGCTCGCGATGCGCCGCGCAGCTCGCATGGGGTGCGCAAGAGGGCTCGGGCGGCTTCTCGTCGATCCACGCTCCATGCGCACCGTGCACGATCGTCATGCTCGAGTGGCCTGTCGTTCGGTCGAATGGGTGGCGTACCCCGCGCGGGAAGCTCTCGCTGTCGCGTACATGGTCTGAGGACGTACCGATGAGCCGCACACAGTCGCCCACGGCCGATCCTGCGGAGGTGTGAGCGTGTGGTTCGTCCCTCAGTTCGGTGGCTGTTCCGTAGTCGCCGGCTCACCCGCCTCGGCCTCACGCCGGGCCAGTCGCTCGTTCTCGTTGTCCTCGTCGACCACGCCGATGCCACGGGGCTCAGCTTCCCCGCGCAACAGACGATCGCAGAGGAGTCAGGGATGGAACGGTCTGGCGTCCGCAAAGCCCTCACCGCTCTCGTCGACTCCGGCGTCATCGAGGTCGTCGAGCCCGGCGGGCCCCGCAAGTCGGCCCGGTATCGGATCTCGTCGGCGGTCGGGTTATGGGCCACTGGGTAGCCCATACGGTGGCCGCGGTTATGGGCCACTGGGTATGCCGTATCGCCCAAACCGTTATGGGCCACCCAGTGGCCACGAAGTAATAAGCACTCACGTTCGCGGCTCTGCCGGACTATGGCGGCGCCTCCCGGCGCCTACCCGCTCGCTCCGCTCGCTTGTGTGTTCGGAGGGACCATCCATGATGCTCATCGACACGATCGGCCGGCTTGCCGGGCGATGCCCCTCCGGCGAGGAGGCTCAACCCGACGTCACGCTGGGAGCACGGCACGGTCGCGTTTCAAACGCGAGCGTCTCGAGGCGGTCACCGTTGCGCCGCCTCCCGGCGACGCTGGCTGATGATGGCGAGCAGGAGCACACCCACCTGCCGTTGCTGGCCGACAGTCACCGAGACGGACGTGACGCGTGGGGACACCCAACCCAGCCACAGTGCGCGCGCGGGACCAGCGACACCCCCACCCCCTCGAAAATCCAGCGCCCAAGCCGAGAACCGGACCACCACCGGAGAGGTGTTCCCCTCTCCCCGGGTGTGACGCGGTTTTTTACCACCAGGGGGGTCACACGCGCGAGGGGTCGCACTTCCCGCTGGCTGACAGGGATCGGAGGGGTGTCGGAGGGTGTGACGAGTCCCCCCAAAACCGCACCTGAGATGACCTCGAGCCGGGGTCGAGATGGGGGTGAGCAGTGATGACGCGTGTGTGCGAGGAGTGCGGTGGAGCGATGCCGGCGACGTCGACGCCGCAGCGGCGGTTCTGTTCGGAGAAGTGCCGGTATCGGAACCGGGATCAGCGGCCGGAGAGGAAGGCGGCGGACAACGAGCGGCACCGTCGCCGGTATCACGCGGATGCGGAGTTCCGGGCTCGGCATAACGCGGCGTGCGAGCGCAGGCGGCTAGCTCGGCTCGGGCGGGAGGCGGAGTCGTGAGCGGCCGGTCGGATGCGTCGCTCGCGGCGGAGGCGGCGCGACGGCGGGTCGAGCTGCGGGAGGCGAGGGCGGCGCTGGCCGAGGCGAACCGGATGCTCCTGGGGGTGTTCCTGCGCGATCGTCTGGCGGATCCGGCCGACTTCGAGGTGTACGTCGGCGCGGACGCCGTGCTCGATCGTCGCGGCGCGATCGTCTGGGGCCGTGTCGATCAGATGCTGGGGGAGCTGCTCGCGGCGAAACCTCATCTGGCCGCGGCGGACGGCGCTGCGCCGCTGCGTCGAGGGGTGTCGGCGGTAGACTTGTTCCTGGCGGAAACGTGACGGGCCAGGGGCCGGCGATTCTCAGCCAGGAGCCCAGGGGGCAACGCACGACAGGTCGGGGACCGGTGCGGCAGTCGATCAGACACCCGGAGGCTCCCATGCCCTTCCATCACCATCCCCGCCAGCTCTTCCCGCACCAGATGCGCGCGTCGCTCACGCGGCCGCCTCGGAGCGAGTCGCCCGCGCGCGTCCCGCGGCAGGCGTTCACAGACCGGCTCGGCCTGCCCGCCGACGCGACGAACGACCAGGTCCTCGCCGCCGTCGACAAGGTCGTCGCACCCAGCCGGGTGGCGCCGGCCCCGACTCTCGCCGATAAGGCTTGGGGCACCCCGGCCGCGGCGCTGCCCGCGGCGCAGAGCGCGCTGTACCGGAAGGCGTGGGGCTGATGGTCAACCCGTACATCATGGGCCGCGCCAAGTACCGTGTCGTCGCCCCCGTCGTGGTCGCCGTCTCGATCACGAACCACGACACGTACGTCTATCGCGGGTCGCTGCTGCCGTTGAGCACCCGCCCCACGCAGATCGAGAGCCTGCTCGCGTCGGGCATGGTCGAGAAGGTCGAGGTCGCCGCATGATCACGACAGCCGCTCTCCACGAGTTCGCTGGCCGCTGCGCGGTGCTCGGCATCGAGACGCCCGAACCCATCCGACGCGGCCTCGAGCTCATCGAGATTGCCGCCGGCCACGCCGCCCCGCTCGCGCCGGCGAACGTGCTCAAGCTCACGGACGCTGGCCTACGGCGCCGCGTCGAAGACATCTCGATCCGCTCCCACACCGTGCAAACCCTGCACGGCGCGGGCCTCGGGGTCGGCGTCGCGCGCGTCACAGAGGAGATCCTCGAGGCCGTCGGCCGGGAGGTCGTGCCCAGCCTCGACGGGATCGTTGCGGGCCTGCAGCCGCGCTTTGAGGAGCTCACGGCACCGCTGGTGATCGCGGCACGCGAGTACGGCTTCACGACCGACACGACGTCCGACGACGTCATCGACATGGGCGACGAGAGCGCCAGCGCAGCGTGGCGGGCCGTCCCGCGCGCGTGGTCCGCGCTCTCCCCGCTCGTGAACTTCCGCATCTCGATGACGGAGGTATTTGAGCTCGCGCCGACGATGGAGCAGACCCGCCTGCACTACCTGCCTCGCCACCCTGGCAAAACGACGCCGAACCTGTCGGTCCTGTTCGCCGCCGGGGACAACTGGTCGCTGGGCGACGGGTACTACATCGACGGGAAGACGGTGGGGCACCTCGACTGGCTGCTCATGGCGCGCGAGGGGCTGCGGCTCAACACGCCGAGTGAGGTCGACGCGAAGCTCGCCTCCCGGCCACGGTCGTTCCTCGGCTGATCGGTGACTTCGGACGTGATGCCTGCCCGCCGTTCCTTCTCGGTGAGGGCCCTCGCGTTCGACGGGTGGTCGAGGACCGGTTACCCCGCTACGGCGGGTGTCTCACCACCCATTTCTGAGGGGCTGACGCTGGGCGGGGTCAGCCCCTCACCCATACCTACTCAGCACCGACACACACGGAGCGAATTGACATGACAACCCGATTGCGAGCCGCAGAGCTCGAGGTCCTATTCACCGCGAACACCGAAGACGTGCCCCGGGCCGAGAAGGTCATCAAGGCCGCCGGCGATCGCATCGAGAAGAAGCCAATCACGCAGAAGGTCGACGCCGACGTCAAGGGCGCCGTCGCCGGCATGAAGCAGGTCGAGGACGCCGCTCGTCGCATCGTCTCGGCCAAGACGGTGGCGAAGGTCGACGCGGAAATCACGGGCGCCGAGAAGGCCTTCACCCGTCTCTACGAGAAGGTCGACTACCTCCGCGCAATCCAGCCGGAGATGCAGGTCGACGCGGACATCACCCGCGCGGTGAAGCAGATGGAGCGGGCGCAGGCTCGTCTCGATGGTCTCCGCGGCGCCCGCGCTGTGATGGAGGTCGACGCTGACACTCAGCCGCTCGAGGACGCCACCGATGGCGTGGGGAAGAGAGCAGGCAAGAAGGTCGGCGGCGACATCGAGGGGTCTTTGATCGCCGCGCTCACCGCGATCCCCATCGCGGGTGGCATCGTCCTCGCGGGAAAGGCGATCGGCGAGGGGCTCATCGGCGGCATCCGCGATGGGATGGCCGTGGAGGTGCGAGAGGATCGGCTGCAGGCTCTCACCGGAGTCTCACCTGAGCAGGCGCGGAAGTTCGCGTTCGTGTCGGGCGAGGCGTACGCCAATACGTTCGGCGAGTCGATCGAGTCGAACATGAACGTCGCGCGCCTCGGACTGCAGTTCGGCATCATCGACGAGAAGGGCGCCACCCGCGACGCGCAGAAGGTCATCGAGGGCCTGTCCGGTATCGCCGACGCGCTCGAGGAGGACGTCAAGCCGACGGCTACCGTCGTCGCCACCCTGCTCCGCACGGGCCTCGCCGGGTCCGCACAGGAGGCGTTCGACCTCCTGGCCACCGGCGCCCGCAAGGGGCTGAACCGCAGCGACGACCTCCTCGACAGCCTCACCGAATACCCGACGGTGATGCGTGAACTCGGCCTCTCCGGCAAGGAGTACCTCGGCCTGCTGAACCAGGGCATGGACGCCGGCGCCCGCAACACCGACATCGTCGCCGATGGCCTCAAAGAGATCCAGCTCACCCTCCGCAACCGAGAGGGCGCCGACGCTCTGAGGCAGCTCGGCCTCAATGTGGAGGACACGTTCACCGCGTTCGCTGAGGGCGGGCCGCGCGCGCGGAAGGGCCTCGAGGAGATCCTCACGGGCATGCGCGACATCGAGGACCCGGTGCAGCGGAACCAGGTTGCTCTCGACCTGTTCAAGACGAAGGCCGAGGATCTTGGAGACGCCCTGTTCTCCCTCGACCTGTCGTCGGCTGTCGACCAGCTCGGGCAGGTCGAGGGCGCCGCGCAGCGCATGTTTGACACCCTCGCCGACAACGATCAGACCCGCGTCGACCGCGCGTTCCGCAACGTCGAGGTCGCCGTGCAGGGCATCCAGGGTGCGCTGGCCACCGTGGCGGCCGACCCGCTCGGCGACGTGGCGGACTGGGTGTCGCAGAACCGCGGCCCGCTGATCGGGTTCATCGGCGACCTGGCCAAGGGCGCATTCGACTTCGGTATCGCTCTCGCGGAGGGGACAGCCGCCGGCGCCGAGAGCCTCGGCCGTCTCGTATCGGGTCCTCTCGCGACGGCCGTCGCCGGGTTCGCGCAGATCAGCGCCATCCTCGGCCAGACCGAGAATGCCGTCACCCTCGCGCAGCTCGCCGGCGACATGCGCGGGTTCGAATCCGAGACGGACGCGGCGGCCGAAACCATCCGCGGCAAGCTCATCCCGATGCTGCAGGACGGACGCGACAAGGTCGGCGGATTCATCGACCAGGCGAGCTCCTTCGGGTACCTCAACGACGCGTCCCTACGCCTCGCTGACAGCCTCTCCGTCGTTGGTCTGGGCGCGGACGGTGCGAAGCTCTCCCTCGAGGGTGTCGACGCGGCGAACCTCCGCGCCTCCGAGTCGGGGAGCCTGTTGGATAGCCAGCTGCGCAGCTCCGTGAGCGCTCTGCAAGATGAGCTCGCCGCGGCGCGCGACGCCGGGGAGTCGCAGGACCAGCTCGCCGGCCGGTACGACGCGACCCGTCAGGCGTTGTACGACTCGCTCATCCAGATGGGCCTCACTGAGGACCAGGCGAACCACCTGATCGAGGCGTACGGGGCGGTGCCGGAGCTGGTGCCGACGACGTTCACGGCGAACGTCACGCAGGCTCTCGAGGCGACGAAGAACGTGCTCGCCGAGATCGGCCGCATCCCGCGCGTGCTGAACGCGGACGTCACCGTCAGCAACGGCATGACGATGTCGCCTCGGGCGCTGGGGGCACTCGACCTACCTCGGGGCCTGACCCCCCTCTCAGGGGGCGCTCAGGTCGTCCCGCCGCGCACGTATCGGGTGGTCGGCGACCGGAGCGATGTCGCGGAGCTGTTCGCCCCGCTCGACGGTTCACCGCGGTCGTGGTCGCTGCTGATGGAGGGATTCCGTCGGATGCCGGGCGTGATGCCGATGGCGGAGGGTGGGATCGTTGGTCAGGTCGCTGCGGCCGTCCCGTCCGTCAACGTCGGCCCCATCGACGCGCGAGTGGACATGTCTCCGCGCGAGCACGAGCTGCGTCGGCTGATCCTGGACGTCATCCGCGAGTACAACAAGAACATGTTCTCCCGGGGAGGGCTGTGATGATGGGCGACATGAGCAACGTCGAGATGTGCCCGCGCTGCGCCGGACTGCTCCTCGATGAGGACGACGTCTCGGACGCGCCTTTTCGAAGTGCAGGCGGCGAGCCAATCTGCGGCGACTGCGTGCTCGACGAGACCTACCGCCACGCGCTCGGCGGCCCCTTCATCCCCGCGGAGCAGTGGCCGATGGACCGGCCGCACGACTATCTCCGGTCGCACGACCTCGACCCGAAGAAGCCGTTCTGACGCACCTGTCACCCAGCGGCTTACGATGACTCCCGTGGACGACGTCGAGTGGGACAGCGACAAGATCGATGCAGTGCTGAAGCTTGGTCGTTCGACTGAACAGGTTCTGCGCAACGTCGATGAGACACTCGACACCGCCGCCGACGGCCTCTCGTTGCTTGAGGTTGACCGCTACTACTACGACGGGCCGATCGAGTTCGTCGGCGTCCCGCCTGAACACTTGCCAACGGTGCCCCACACCGTGTCGCCCGAAATGGTGCGAGCGATGGCACATCCGCTGACCGTCCAACATCGCCGCGGCATCCGCATCGCCATAACGTTCGCCGTTGCAACCAGCCACGCACTCCAGAACCTGCGTTCGCGCGAGCCCGGATTCGACGAGTGGTGGGCGCCCAGGTCGGCAACTCTTAGAGCGGATCCGCTCGCCAGATTTTTCTATCAGATGCGTAGCACGCTGCTGAAGGAGGGATGGCTGAAGGCGACGAACGTGCTGTCTTCGTACAACGTCGCGGATGAGCGAAATTGGGTCGAGGTACACACGTCCTTCCACAACGCACCCGAGACTCACCAGGGCGAGGACATTCGTGGACTCGACAGTTTGGAGCTGCTCAGTCTGTACCTGGGGGATCTGGGGACGATCGTCTCTGACGCCTGGGCACACTTCCTGCCTGGCGTCGACAGTCAGCTGCGTGCGCAGCCCCTTGTGGAGGGCGGGGCGATCTACGACTACGGCGCCAACGATTGACGCAAAGGCGGGCGGCCATCACCCGTGGGGAGTTCTGTGCGCTTTACTGATCGGTGCCTCAGATCAGTCTGTGCTCTCGATACCCCTCTACCCGTGAGACGTATTCAGCGCGCCGCTGCCGTTGGTACGGGGTTTGCATGTCCGGGTGGTCGGTGATGTCGACGCCGTCGCGGTGCGGGCGTTCCCATGGGGGTTCGGCGCCGGCGCGCAGGTAGGTCAGCTCGAGGCGCTCGTCGACTCGGCCGGGGACGGCGTTCGCGCGGGGATCCATGGCGGCCACAGTAGACGCACCCTCCGACAGCGACGCGACAAAGGCCTGCGATGGTCGCATCTCCAGTGCCGGCGCCAGCACAATAGAGTGCGGCTGTGGAATGCAACCCGACGTCGATCGCTTGCCAGCTTGGCCGCATCGCAGACTCAACCTCCGGCTTCGACTGGGACGGCTTCTGGGCAACCCTGTTGGCGACAATCGTGGGTGCCGTGGTGGCCGCAGGCATCGGTCTCTACGTGGCGCGTTCGGAGCGGCCGCAGCCGTTCTTCCGCGCCGAGACAGCGAGGTCGAACCATCGCTGGCGCGTCTCTGAAGGAGTGGTGACGATCGAGGTATTCCTGTGGAATATCGGCGACGGCCCCGCCTACGACGTCAACCTCGCCCCTTGCGGCGGTGTATCCCAAAGCGCCGCCGCCTCTGTTGCAAAGCTCGAGCCCGGGGCCAGCCTCTCGTGCTGGATCCTTGTGAACGGCGGTGGAGCCGTCGATTATGACGCTGAGACGGGGGTGCAGACTGATCTCCGGACGGTGGACTGGCCGGCCGCTGCCGCGGCGTCGGTGAGCTGGCAACAGCCACCGCAGCGGGGGAAGGTCCGCCGCCTCACGCTCAAGCTCGACGACCCAACCCCCGCCGTTTAGAGCTATCTGGTTACGCCCCGCTCAGTCACGCCTGGTGAGGCGCATAGCGCGGCTCAGGACGCGTTGCGGAGTGCCCTCATCCGGTACTGATGGGTAGGGCTCTGCGCGAGGCGCAGCCGAAAGTGCTCGAGCAGTACGTCCTCGCGCACGACGCGGGTGCGTTGGCCCTCGATGGTGCGCCATTCCATCGGCATGCCCCAGATACGCCAGTTGCGGATCGTGCGCTCAGTCCGACCGACGCGAGCCGCCGCAGTCCTGTACGTGAGCCATTTCACCACCGCCATGAGAGCCATTGTGAGTACCCAGCCGCGGGCTCCTCGAATGGCAACACCGTGGCAACAGAAGTCGTGAGCGGGGAACGTTCTGGACGGTCGCAGTAATCGAAAACGCCGGGAATCATGCGCTTGCTGGAGGCGTGTGCGCCCTCCTGCCGATTGGACGGGGTTTCCGGTACCAAAGGTCGCTGGTTCGATTCCAGTCGGGGGCACACGAGAGAAGGGGCGCGATCATCGATCGCGGCCCTTCGTCCGTTCGGGGCGGTCAGTCCTCGTCGGTGACGGCGCCGGTGGGCTCCGCGTCCTCGACGGTGTGCTGCGAGCCGAGCTCGTCGGCGACGGCACGTCCTTGATCGACGGCCTCCTCGCGACTCGAGAAGCTCGCCGAGAGGTCGGGGCGGCCCTCGACCGCGTTCTCCCACTGCCCGCGGTTGGATCGGGTGGTCACATCGTTCTGACTCATGGCATCCATGTCACACCCGTCGGGTGTGGAGCGCACCCGTCTTGACAGGCGTTGTCAAGACCGTCGGCGGTTTCGACCCCCTCTTGGGATGCTGGTCGCACTCTCGAAAGGGGTTCCACATGAGCATCGGAGCCGGAATCGCGCTGTTCGTCATCGGCGCCATCCTCGCGTTCGCGGTCAACCTGCCCAACGACTACGTCAGCCTCAGCATGATCGGATACATCATGATGGGGGCGGGTGTCGTGGTGTTCCTGATCGGCGTCATCCTGCTGGTGCGTCGTCGCCAGATCGACACCGTGACCCGCACCGAAGGGGCGGGGGGCGCCCAGGTCACCCGTTCGACCACGCGTTCCGCCAACGACGACCTCGTCTGAACCACCCGGGGTCGCACCCCGGAGACAGACCATGAGCGAATCGACACCGACCGTCGCCGACTCCGCCGATCCTCCCGGCGGCGTCGGACTGTTCGACGGCAGGTACCGCCTCGGCCGCGTGCTCGGCCGGGGCGGTTACGCGTGCGTCTACGAGGCCGTCGACACCGCGCTCGAGAGAACGCTGGCGGTCAAGGTCATCGACGGCGACGGCGCCGACCCCGCGGATGTCGCGCGGGTGCGGTCGGAGATCCGCTTGCTCGCATCGCTGTCCCACCCGTCCCTGGTCACCCTGTACGACGCCCGCCTGGAGGCGACACCCGCCTACCTGGCGATGGAACTCATCTCCGGACCCAGCCTGAGCGCCCGCATCGCCCGCGGTGCCCTCGACGCACCGGAGGCCGCGCGGATCGGGCGCGAGATCGCCGAGGCCTTCGCCGTCATCCATGCGCGCGGGATCGTCCATCGTGACGTCAAGCCGTCGAACATCCTCATCCGACCCGCCGCGCACCCGGGCGAGACGCCGCGCGCGACGCTCGCCGACTTCGGGATCGCCTCCCTCGTCGGCGCGACACGCGTCACCCGCGCCGACACCGTCATCGGCACGGCCGCGTACCTGAGTCCGGAACAGGCCCGGGGGATGCCGGCGGCCCCCGCCAGCGATGTGTATTCGCTCGGTCTCGTCCTGCTCGAGGCGCTGACGGGATCCCGGCCGTTCGGAGCGCGCACCCCGCATGAGGCCCTCGCGGCGAGGCTGGTGTCGTCGCCGCCGATCCCCGCCCGCTTCCCCGCGCCCTGGCGCGAGGTGCTCCAGCAGATGACCGCCCTCGACCCGGGCGAGCGACCGGATGCCGCCGGTCTCATCGTGACGCTGCGTACCCTCGCGGATGTTCCGATCCCGGCGGCGGCGAGCGCGGCTGAGCAGTCGACCGCCGCGCTGGACGGCGCCACGGAGCCGACGCGGGTCCTCGACGGCGTCGCGGCGTCGCGCTCCCGCCGAACCCCGAGGCGTCTCTCGCGTCGCACCATGATCGTGGCCTCCCTCGTGGCGGCCGTGATCGCGGCCGGTGGCGTCACGACGGCGGTGGCGCTCGGCGCGGTCGGGTCGTCCGCCGAGCCCGACCTCCCGTCGCTGCCCCGCCCCCTCGACCAGCACGTCGACGACCTGTACGAGGAGGTCGGTCCGTGAACCGTCGCGCCGCTCCCGCCGCCGCCCTGCTCCTGGCCGCGGGGTTCGCACTCGCCGCCTGTGCGCCGCCGGCGGCCACCCCCACGGCCTGGCAGAGCGCGGTCCGGACCGTCGCGCAACAGGCCTCGACGGGCGACTACGCCTCCGCCCTGGCGACCCTCGACGCCCTCGAGGCGGAGGTCGCCGCCCGTCGAGACGCGGGGGAGATCTCGGGGGAGGAGGCCGACGGCATCCTGAGTCGTATCGCGACCGTCCGCGCCGACCTCACCTCGCTGGTCCCCGCCCCGGCGACGACCCCCACCCCCGCGCTGACGGAGGTGCCCGTGGAGTCGTCGGAACCCGCCCCGGAGGAGCAGGGGGATGACGGGCAGGACACCGTGACCGACGACGGCACCGAGAACCCCGGGCAGGACGCCCCCGACACGGGCTCGACAGGCGACGACCCGACCGAGGAGGGACCTGCCGACAAGGGGTCGTCGCACAACGGTCGGGGGCAGAAGGACGACGACAAGGCCCCGGGCGGGAAGGGCTCGTCGGGCACCGGCAAGAAAGACGGCTGAGCGTCCCGCGCGCGCATTTCGCCGCAGCGCGCCGAGGGGCCTCGGGGGCGTGCGAGGATTGCCCGGTGCCGCGCCGAGTGACCGCCCGACTCGACCTCGATCTGGGGGCGTCCGTCGACCTCATCTTCCAGATCGCCGCCGCCCAGGGAGTGCCCCTCGCCCATGAGCGGTTGACGTTCTCGCAGGGTGACCGCGTCTATACGCCGACGGAGATCGTCGACCAGTCCGGCAGTCGTCTGCACCGTCTCACCGGCGAGCAGGGACCGCTCGAGGTGCGCTACGAGGCACTCGTCCAGGGCACGGCGCAGGGCCCCCGCATGAGCGATCTCGAGACCATCACCTACCTGCGTCCCAGCCGGTACTGCCAGTCCGACGAGGTCTTCGCCCAGGCGCGACGGCAGTTCCGCGGGCTGGCGGGAGCCGAACTGCTGGCCGCGGTGTCGACCTTCGTCGCCTCGACCGTCACCTACACCCCGGGTCTCAGCCTCGGAACCGACAGCGCCGTGACGACCCTCATGACCGGTCAGGGCGTCTGCCGCGACTACGCGCACGTGGTCATTGCGCTGCTGAGGGCGATGGACATGCCCGCACGCTACGCGGCCTGCTACGCACCCGGACTCGAGCCGATGGACTTCCACGCCGTCGCCGAGGCCTACCTCGACGGCGCCTGGTACGTCATCGACGCGACACGCCTCGCCGACCGCCGATCGCTCGTGCGCATCGCCACGGGGCGGGATGCCGCCGACTGCGCGTTCCTCAGCTACCACGGCGGCTACGTGGGTCTGGAGAGCATGCACGTCGACGCCGTGCGCGAGGACGAATCCCCGGATGCCGGCACCCCCGACGACCACGAAGCCCTGGTGCAGATCGGCTGATCGGTGCTCTCCGCTCCGGGGGACACGACGCAGGAGATCCAGGTCCCGCGCGGCCACGCGGAGGCCACGCGGAGGGCACGCGGAGGGCGCGGCGCCACCTCTGCACCGTTCCTCCTGCGTCGTGCTTCGGCGCGGGGTGGGTGAGCCGCTCGGCCTAGACTTGGAGGGCTATGGATCCCGCTGCCCTCTCCGCCGCCCTGCTCGCCGTCATCGCCCCGCTCGCCGAGGCTCGACGAGAGGGTTCTTCGGCGGGGCTGACGGCCGCCGACCTTCCGCTCGAGCGACCCAAGAACCGCGATCACGGCGACTGGGCGTCCAACGCGGCGCTGAAGCTGTCGAAGCTCGTCGGGGCGAACCCGCGCGAGTTCGCCGCCGAGATCGCCGCGGGGCTGGAGTCCGTCGACGGCATCGCGAGCGTCGAGGTCGCCGGCCCCGGCTTCATCAACATCCGCCTCGACGCGGCGGCCGCCGGCGCCCTCGCGAAGACGATCGTCGACCAGGGCGCCGCGTTCGGCACGAACGACACCCAACGCGGCAACACGATCAACCTCGAGTTCGTCAGCGCCAACCCCACCGGCCCTCTGCACATCGGTCACACCCGTTGGGCGGCCCTCGGCGATGCGATCGCCCGCGTCCTCCTCGCCAGCGGCGCCACCCTCGTCCGCGAGTTCTACATCAACGACGCCGGAGCCCAGATGGAGCGGTTCGGCCGGTCGGTCGTGGCCGCCGTTCACGGCGAGCCGACCCCCGACGACGGCTACGGCGGAGCGTACATCGCCGACCTCGCGGAGCGGGTCGCGACGGCGCGTCCCGATATCCGCGACCTCGACCGTGGCGAGCAGGTGACGGTCGCCACCGAGCTCGCCTACGGTTTCCAGCTCGGCGAGATCCAGGCCTCGCTCGCGCGCTTCAACGTGCACTTCGACGTGTGGTTCTCGGAGCGCACGCTGCACGCGCACACCGACGGTCGGCCCAGCCTCGTCGACGAGGCGGTCGACCGCCTCCGCGAGCAGGGGCACGTGTTCGACGACGAGGGTGCCGTATGGGTGCGCACGACCGACTTCGGCGATGACAAAGACCGCGTCATCCGCCGCTCGAACGGCGAGTACACGTACTTCGCTGCGGATGCCGCGTACTACCTGAACAAGGGCGACCGGGGCTACGCCCACAAGATCTACCTCCTCGGCGCCGACCACCACGGCTACGTCCACCGTCTGAAGGCGCTCGCCGGCGCCGCCGGCGATGATCCCGAGAAGGACATCGAGGTGCTCATCGGGCAACTCGTCTCGATCAACGGCGCCAAGCTCTCCAAGCGCGCGGGCAACATCATCGAGCTCGACGACCTGCAGGAGTGGCTCGGGACCGACGCGCTGCGCTACTCGCTCGCGCGCTACCCGGCCGACTCTCCGCTGACCCTCGATCCGGAGATCCTGCAGAAGCGAACGAACGACAACCCCGTCTTCTACGTGCAGTACGCCCACGCGCGCACGCACAACGTCGCCCGCAACGCCGCCGACTCGGGCGTCGACCGGTCCGACTTCGCACCCGAGATGCTCGAGCACGAGACGGAGTCCGCGCTCCTCGGCGCCCTGCAGGAGTACCCGCGCGTCGTCGCCTACGCCGCCGAGGTACGCGAACCCCACCGCGTCGCCCGCTACCTCGAAGAGCTCGCGGGCCTGTACCACCGGTGGTACGACAACTGCCGCGTCATCCCGCTGGGCGACGCCCCCGTCGAGTCGGTGCACCGCACGCGACTGTGGTTGAACGACGCCACCGGCCAGGTGCTACGCAACGGTCTCACGCTGCTGGGCGTGAGCGCCCCGGAGCGGATGTAGTCATGACGGATGCCGCCCGCCCCCGCCGACGCACCGGCCGCTGGATCGCCGTCCTCGTCGTGGTCGTCGTCCTGCTGGCGGGCGCGGTGGTGGCCGCCGAGTTCATCGCCCGCTCCGCGGTGACGAGCACGGTCCGCTCGCTCGTCGTCCAGAACGTCGGTCTCCCCGACGATCAAGACGTCGACGTCTCCGTCGCCGGTCTCGTGCTGCCCCAGCTGCTGACCGGCCGCCTCGACGATGTGACCGCATCGTCCGACGACGTCACCCTCGGCCCGCTGACGGGCGACGTGCGCGTCGAGCTGCACGGCGTCCCCGTCGCGGGCGATGCCGCCGCCGACCGGGGGACCGCCTCCGTGCGGCTCGACGAGCAGCAGCTGCGCGCACTCCTCACGCAGATCCCCGACTTCCCGTCCGGCACGGTGACCCTGGCGGCGCCCGACCTCGCCTTCACCACCGAGCTGTCGCTGTTCGGCATCACCATCCCAGTCGGTGCGTCGGTGACCCCCGGAGCGTCCGACGGCGATCTGACCCTGACCCCCAGCGCTTTCCAGCTCGGCGGCAACGCGGTGGATGCCGACACCCTGCGCGGGCAGCTCGGCGGTGTCGCCGACACCGTGCTCGACACCCGGAGCCTGTGCATCGCCGACCGCCTTCCCGCCGCCCTCACGCTGACGTCCGCCACCATCCAGGGGCAGAGCCTCGTCGCCGCCTTCGACATCGACGGCGGAGTGCTCGTCGACCCCGCCCTGCAGGCCGACGGCTCCTGCGGCTGACCACAGTCGCCCGGCACCGGCCGTCCGCCGGGGGCGAGTCGGCTGCGTCGCGCGGCCGGTCGGCGCGCGCGGCCGCGTCGTGCGGTGTCCTCCTCACCCCGGGCGTCACCCCACGCGTCATGTGGCTCAGCTCCGCCCGCCGCGCGCAGGGCTTCGTGTGTGGCCTCGGCCTTCGACTACGGTTCCGCTGAGCCGAGCTGCGGCGGGCGTCCCGCGGGGGAGGTCTCAGACCTCCCGGAGCGCGACGCCGCAGTCGAGGCCCAGCGGGACCCGACGAACGGACGCACATGACCACATCACCCCTGCTCCCTCGACGAGGCGTGGTGACGGCGGCTCTCTGGGCGGCCCCGGCCATCACCCTCGTCACAACGACCCCCGCCGTCGCGGCCAGCACCTCGCCGACGGTGTCGATGACCCTGTGGCGCTCGTCCCTGCTTTCCGGCGAGGTCTCCGCGCTCGATGTGACCGTCCGCGACGAGCGGGGCACCCCCCTCGCGGGTGTTCCCGTGGCCCTGACGGTCAGCGGGGCTCGGGCTTTCCTCGACCGAGCGACGGGAGTCACCGACGAGTCCGGGAGCTTCTCGACGCTCCTGCGCGTGCGCGACCTCGAGGCTGCCGGCGACGGCCTGGTCACGGCATCCGTCGCCGGTTCGTCCGCCGGTGCGACGTTCACCGTCCGTACCGAGGCGGTCATCGCGCACGACGACGGCGGACGCCGCACCCACGTCGTGGCTCTGCCCCATGGGAGCCAGAACGAGTCGGCCGCGGCGGAGAACCGGGGGATGCCGCACAGCGACCTGCAGCCGACCGGTCGCCACGTCCGGTCCGGTGAGGTCCTCACCGTCGAGGTCGACGGGGCCCCGTCCTGGTGGCTCGAGCTGAGCATCGGCACGTGCGGGCCGTTCGAGGCGCTCGACACCGACGGCAGCGAAGGGATGGCGAGGATCGTGCTGAAGGGCGGGACCAACACGATCACGGCCGACCGCAGCGGCATCGTGTTCGTCACCAATCGCAGTGAGTGGTCATCCGTGCCGCTCGTGATCAGCGGCGGCCATCCGCACCCCGTCTGGGTGAAGGGAGCGTCGACGAAGAGTGATTTCGACGCGCAGATGCGTGCTTTCGCCGATGCCCCGATCGTGACGCACGTGGCCGATCGCGTGTTCGCCGACATCCAGAGGTCCGTCATCGACGAGGCCGACGTGGCCGCGGTCTACGACCCGGAGCTCGTCACCGCACGCCTCGATCTCGCGCGCGAGCACACCGACGCGATCTACGGGCTCAGCTACGACGCGGTGGGAACCGCCCGGAAGCACGGCGGACGCGTCTACGTCGCCGGGCCCGACTCCGGCGAGGCCTATGCTTTCGCGACCACCCAGTGGCTCTCCTTCCACGTCAGTTCGGGTGCCAGCCGTGCCCTGGCGAGGAGCGCCGACTGGTGGACCATCTGGCACGAGATGGGTCACACCTACCAGACGCCGCAGTACACCTGGACGGGCCTGGGGGAAGTGACGGTCAACATCTCGTCCCTCGCGGCGGAGAAGCGCACCACCGGGGGCAACATGCTCGACGATTCCCCCGGTCTGCAGCAGAGGATCTCGAGGTACTTCGCGCAGCCGCTGGACCGGCGACGTTTCGAAGACCTCACGGATGAGAGCCCGTTCTATCCGCTGTTCCTGTTCGACCAGTTGCGCCGTTCGTTCGGCGAGGACTTCTTCGCGGCCCTCAGCCAGGAGTACCGCGTTCGGCAGGCCCTCGGTGCGGCGTCTCCGACAACGGACCGCCAGAAGATCGACGACTTCGCGCTCGTGGCCTCCGAGGTGGCCGACCGCGATCTCGGGCCGTTCCTCCGCGAATGGGGTGTTCCGGTCTCACCGGAGGTGCTGGTAGAGATCTCCCGGCATCCTCCTCTGCAGCATCCGCTCTGGACAGCCCTCACGACCGCCGACGCCCCGGTCGAACGGCTCGTCCCGTACAACCCTCCGACGGGTGCGATGTGGTCGTCGGTGGATGCCGTCTATCTGGGCGACACCGAAGCCAGCGGCGTCGAGGTCAGCGACGCCGTCAGCGTCCGCGGTTCCCGGAGCAGGGTCGTCGCCCGCGGCGCCGTCGCGTCGACGATGGGTGCGGGTCGGGGGCGGGTATACGCCGTTCTGGAGTCCGAGGAGGGCACCCGTGAGGTGCTCCACAGATCCGTGTCGGTCTCGGCGGTGTCGGCCCTGGAGTTCGTCGGCTTTTACGACGTGATGATCGGTTCGATCGGGGTGAGTGCCGACGGCGGCCATCTCGTCGCGACCTCGACCGGCGACCAGGCGCACCAGATCTACTTCGCCGGTCAGGTGTACTACCGGATCGAACTCCGGGATGCCGTCGGCGCGACGCGCGCGACGGTGTCGGTCAACGGTGAGGACACCGCGCAGAGGGTCGTCGATGCCTTCCACGGCGCGCCGTGCGCGGAGGGGGATGAACTCATCGTCCGTGCCGCGGAACCGACTCGAGTGCGCATCTATCAGGACAGTGCGCGCGTGGGGACGCTGACGGCCGACACGACGATCGTGCGGATCCGAGAGGGACGCTTCGTCCTCTAGGCCGCACGTCCCCGACCGGTCGCTGCGAGGGCGACGCACGATTCGCGCGGGGATGAGCGGTCTGATGAATGCATGGGCACCGACCGCAGGCATACGTGCGCTTCCCGCGGAACCGGCCGTCGCGGTGGTGTCTACTCGCGAGCACGAGCCCCTGTCCGCGCCTGGACGGGGGGCCGGACTGTTCCCGATGCCTGGAGTGCATATGTCTGCGACGCCTGTCCTGCCCACCACCGTTTCCCCGCCCGATCCCGCGACGGGTCCTTCGCGCCGCACCGTGGTCGGTGCGGGCCTGTGGAGTGCGCCGGTCCTCGAGATGGCCTCGTCGGCGCCGGCCTTCGCCGCGGCGTCCAACCAGCAGGCTATTGCCCTGTCGATTCCCGGATCCGCCGTTCCTGCCGTGGGCTCGGTTCCCGTGACGACGACGGTGCGCGACGCACACGGTGCGCCGATCGCGGGCGCGCCGGTGTCGTTGGCCGGACCACAGGGATCGTCGTTCGGCAGCGCCGACGGCGTCACCGACGGCTCGGGGGTGTACAAGACCACCTTCGACCTGTCGAAGACCTGGGCGAGGCCCGGGTCGAGCATCTCGATCAGTGCTGTCTCGGGGGATCAGTCGGTCGCTCAGCCGCTGACGGTGCTGGGCGCGAACATCCTCGGCTGCGGAGTGAACCAGTGGGCGGAGTTGGGAGACGGAGTTGGGAGACGGCGGAGCGCTGTCGGATCGCTCCGTGCCGACCCCCGTGCAATTGCTGCGGGAGTTCCCTTCTCCCGTCTCACAGGTCGTGTCGACCGGCGCGAACCGGAACGGTTCGTGGTCGCAGACGACGGCGGTGCTGCTCGCCGACGGAACCGTGTGGACGATCGGTGGCAACGGCGCGGGTCAGATCGGCGACGGAACCACGACATCGCGATCGACATGGACGAAAGTCCCGGGCCTGTCCGGCGTGAAACAGCTCGCGGCGGGGCTCGTGCACTTCTACGCGTTGCTGACCGACAAGACCGTCGTGGGGTGGGGGCAGAACCAGAACAAGGAGATGGGTTCGACGCCCTCGACGGACTTCGTCGCAACGCCGGTGCGCATCGCCGGCCTGGCGAACGTCGCGCAGATCTCCGCCGGGACGTTCCAGGGGTACGCCCTGCTCGAAGACGGTACGGTCCGGTCCTGGGGCCGCAACACCTTCGGGGCGGCGCTGGGCAACGGTCCCGGAGCCGATACGGGCGTGGGGACGCCGGTGGTCGTGTCGAACCTTTCGGGCGTGACACAGATCGCGGGCGGGCACCAGTGCTGCTACGCGTTGAAGACCGACGGGACGGTGTGGGGGTGGGGCGGCGCGGACGACGGACGTCTGGGTGACGCAGCGACACCGCAGCCGTGGACGGCGACGCCGGCCCCGGCGCACGCGACGCCGGTGCGAGTGCAGGGCTTGTCGGGTGTGACGGTGTCCCAGCTGGTGGGCACCCGTTCGGGCGGGATCGTCCTGCTCTCCAACGGCACCGTTCGTGCGTGGGGTGGCAACGCGTCGGGGTCGCTGGGTGATGGGACGACGGTGACGAAGTCGACGGCGGTTCAAGTGTCGGGCTTGACCGGCGTCTCGCGTATCGCCGGCAGCGCGGAATCCGGCTACGCGATCCTGGCGGACGGCACCGTGAAGGCCTGGGGTGGCAACGCGGAGGGCCAGCTGGGCGACGGAACCACCACGGATCGATCCACCCCCGTGACCATGACGGGCCTGGCCGGGCTCAGCGCGACCGACTTCATGCAGCACGCATTCTCCCCACGACGGATGTTCGTCCTGACCGGCGAGTCGACGCTCTCTCTCAATGTGGTCGAGACACAGGTGGCGGCGGGAGGCCCGGGAACGGTGGTCGCGCGAGTCGCTGCGGGATCGAAGGGCATCGCCGGGGCGGCGGTTTCTTTCGCGGCGACCTCGAATGCCACGCTGGGCGTCACGGCCGGACAGACGAACTCGACAGGCGACCTCCGCACCACGGTCACGACCGACCCGTGGACCACCCCCGGAACGGTGGTCCGGGTGGATGCCGCTACCGACACGAACGCGGCCTCGGACTCGTTCACGGTCTTGGGTGCCAACGTGATGGGGGTCGGGGCCAACCATTTCCTCGAGCTCGGTGACAGCTCGAGCATCGGCGAGCGGGCGGTGACGGCGCCGGTGCAGCTGCTGCGTCAGTTCCCGTCCCCGGTGGTCCAGATCTCGGCCGGTGGGTGGGCTTCGGGGAAGAACAACGCCCGGGGCACGTTCGCGCTGCTCAAGGACGGCACCGTCTGGGCCATCGGCGGCATCACGGGCGACGGCACGTACACCATCGCGGATCACTGGATCCAGGTTCCCGGGGTCTCCGACGTCGTCCAGATCGCCGCGGGCAATGTCACCACCTACGCGCTGCGTCGGGATGGGACGGTCTTGGCGTGGGGAGACAACACGTATGGACAGATCGGGGATGGGAGCACCACGTTCGCTCTGTCCCCGGTCGTCGTTCCCGGACTCTCCCGTGTGACGCAGATCGCGTCCTCCTGGGCCACCGGCTACGCGCTCGCCGACGGCGCCGTCTTCGCCTGGGGAGCAGGCAACAGCGGAGAGCGCGGCGACGGTTCGACCACGTTGAACGGGACCTCTCCGTCGAAGGTGGCCGGTCTCGGTGCCGGTGTGGCGCGGATCGCGGCCGGAGGGGGTGGCGGCTTCGCCGTCCTCGCAGACGGGTCCGTCAAAGGATGGGGGCAGAACGCTCACGGTCAGGTGGGCGATGGCACGACCACCGCTCGATCGACTCCGGTCACCGTCTCCGGGCTGGCGGGGGTGAGCGTCGCCGAGGTCGTCGGCGGCGAACATGTGACGTTCGCGCGCTTGTCCGATGGGCGGATGATGACGTGGGGTGCGACGGATCTGACCCAGAACGGCTCTCCCGCTCAGTCCACTCTTCAGACCTCCGCCGTCGTGGTCGCCAATGTGCAGAACGTGTCCGCGATCTCCGCGGGGTTCAGGACGGTATGGGTTCTGCGAAGCGATGGGACCGTGCTGACGTGGGGCAACAACGAATCGGGCCAGCTGGGTGACGGGACGACGACCAGCCGAAGCCAGCCGGGCGCCGTGGCCGCGCTCCAGGGAGTGTTCGTCTCGGGTCTGACGAGCTCATCGTCCGGCGCCGGGCGCGGATATTTCCTGATCGGGGACACGAACGTCTCGGTCGACGTCGCCGACAAGCAGATCTCCGCCGGGCAGGGTTCGAGCCCCGTCACGGCGAAGGTCGCCTCCGGATCGAAGGGCATCGCGAACGTCGCGGTGTCGCTGTCGGTGACATCGGGGGCGACCCTGGGGGCCGCCTCGGGGCAGACCGGCTCGGATGGGAAGTTCCTGACGAGCGTCTCCGTGGGCGATCTCTGGACGAGACCCGGCAGCGTGATGCGAGTGACCGCGTCGAGTGGTCCGAGCACCGGGTCGACGACGTTCACCGTTCTGGGATCGAACGCACTCGGCTTCGGATACAACTCCTGGAACGAGATGGGTGACGGCGGAACACCCGGTGGCGACAACCAGGGGACGGGGGCGCTGCGCACTTCTCCCTCGCAGTTTCTGCGCGTCTTCCCGTCTCCCGTGACGCAGGTCGTCTCGTGCGGTGCGGAGGATGCCGGGGGATCGTCCCAGACGACGATCGTTCTGTTGAAAGACGGCACGGTGTGGTCGGTCGGGGGCAATGGGTTCGGCCAACTGGGTACCGCAGGGAGCTCCCGGAGCAGTTGGGCCAGGATCACGAGTCTGTCCGGTGTGGTGCAGATCTCCGCAGGTGCTGCGGCGGTGTACGCGCTTCTCGCGGACGGGACGGTGAGAGCGTGGGGAGACAACTCGTTCGGCCAGCTCGGTGCCGCGGCGTCCGGCACGATGTCCGCGACGCCCGTGACGGTTCCCGGCCTCTCCAACGTCACGCAACTCGCCGCGGGCACGCAGACGGTGTTCGCGCTGCGCGATGACGGGACGGTGAGCGCCTGGGGCCGGAACGACGCGGGGAACCTCGGCAGCGGCTCGACCTCGGGGGCCCGAGCCCAGGTGGCCACCGTGACGAACGTGTCGGGCGCCGTCCAGATCGAAGGCGGGGCCGGTTCGGGCTTCGCCGTGATGAGCGACGGGTCCGTCATGGCCTGGGGATTCAACGGATCGGGGCGGTTGGGCATCGGCAACACCGTGAACCAGCCGACGCCGGTGAAGGTCGCGAGCCTGGCCGGCGTGACCCAGGTGGCGGCAGCCGCGGGCTCGGCCTACGCCCTGCTGTCGGACGGATCCGTCCGGGCCTGGGGACTGAACACCGCGGGCCAGCTCGGCAATGGTTCGACCACGAGCAGCCCGACGCCCGTCGCTGTATCGAACCTGACCGGCGGGGTCGCGAAGATCGCCGCGAGTGGGATGTCGGCCTATGTGCTGCGGACGGATCATTCCCTCAACGCCTGGGGCGACAACCGCTACGGGCAGCTCGGCGTGGGGAACACTTCCAATGCGCTCACGCCGGTGACGGTCGGTGTCCGTGCGAACGGGACGCGCGCCTGGGAGCCGCGGACGGCCGTGGGCCTGATGCAGCATTCCTGCGCCTCCAGCCGGATGTACATCATCACGGAGTAGCGACGCGTCGAGACCCGGTGGCCCGCCGTCGGCACGGCGGGCCTCCGGGCCGAGGCACCTGCGCCACGCATGCCGACGAGTGATTTTTCGAGAGAGGCGGGGTGGATCTTCGTGCGACGCGCCGTTCCCGAAGAGAGCACGACGTCACCATCGCAGTGCACCCCACATCGGATCGGACCGATGTGCTCTCGCTGTCTGCAGAAAATCAAGGAGTACGCCATCATGGCCGACGCATCGACGACCGTCCCTGAAACCGCAACCGGTCCTTCTCGCCGTTCCGTCCTCGGCGCGGGTGTCGTCGCCGTCCCCGTCGTCTCGATGATGACGTCCCTGCCGGCGCATGCCGCGGCGTCCAATCAGGAGACGGTGACGGTCTCCACCGGCTCCGGTTTCGTCCCCGCGGCCGGCTCGGTCGCGGTGACCGCGACCGTGACATCGCCGACGGGCTCCTCCATCGCCGGCCGGCCGGTGTCGTTCCTCGGCCCCTCCGGCTCGTCCTTCGCCGACGACGACGGCGTCACCAACGGCTCCGGCTCGTTCTCGACCACGTTCACCTACGGCAAGCCGTGGGCGACGCCCGGGTCGACGGCCGTCGTGTCGGCGGTGTCGGGCTCCTCCAGCGGCTCCGGGTCGTTCACCGTCCTGGGGGCGAACGCCTATCGGGTCGGCAGCGGCGGGGGGCGCCCGACGGTGTCGGGACCCACCCAGGAAGACACCGTCTTCCCCTCTCCCATCGTCGCCTTCAGCATGGGCATGGACAACGCGGCAGCCCTTCTCGCAGACGGAACCGTCTGGACCACCGGTGCGAACACCGCGCAACTGGGCGATGGCTCGAGCACGGGGCGTTCGACGTGGGCCAAGGTCCCGACGCTGTCGGGGGTCACGAGCATCTGCGTGAGCAACTACCACTGCGCTGCAGTCACATCGAACGGCGATGTGTACACGTGGGGTGGGAACAGTGGTGGCGAGCTCGGTCTCGGACACACCACCACCATGACGGTGCCGACCAAGGTCACGGGCCTGACCGGGGCGAAGCAGGTCACGACGGGCCGCCTGGTGACCTTCGTCCTGAAGAAGGACGGCACGGTCTGGTCGACCGGCGCGAACACCAACTTCCAGCTCGGTTCCACGGGCGCGGACCGTTCGACCTTCGCACAGATCAGTGGGCTCGGCTCCGTCACCCAGGTCTCCGGTGGATTCCTTCTGGGCGGTCTCGCGCTCAAGTCCGACGGGACGGTCTGGGCCTGGGGGAGCAACGGTCAGGGGCAGCTCTGCGATGGCACCACCACGAACAGCGCCACGCCCAAGCAGATCCCCGGGCTGACGAACGTCAAGAAGGTGCAGGGCAGTTCCGGGAGCGGGTACGGCGCCTCCAGTGGCTTCGCCCTGAAGACCGACAACACCCTGTGGGCGTGGGGCTACAACGGCCAAGGCCAGCTCGGCGATGGCACCAAGGTCAACCGATCGACCCCCTACAAGTTCGGTGACAATTTCGCCGACGTCGCAGCGAGCACTCAGGCGACCTACGCCCTGAAGACGGATGGCGTGACGCTGTCCGCCACCGGGCGCACCAAGATCGATGCGGTCGGCGACGTCACCACACCCGGGACCATCACCCTTCCCCGCCCCGTGGTCGCCATGAGCGAGCAGACGTTCGCCGCCTACGACCACCAACGAGCCTTCCTCATCACGGCGGACGCACGCGTGTCCGTCGACGTGGTCGAGGCGCAGGTGGCGGCGGGGGTCGCCGGCACGGTCAAGGCCAAGGTGGCGGCGGGTGCGGCGGGGGTCGGGGGAGCGGCTGTCGCGCTGTCGGCGACATCGAACGCGGTGCTGGGGGCGGCGTCCGGGCTGACGGACTCCTCTGGAGCGTTCCAGACGACGGTGACCGCTGACACCTGGACGATGCCGGGCACCGTCGTCCGTGTGACGGCGAGCAGCGATGCGAACGATGCGTCCGATTCGTTCACGGTGTGGGGAGCGAATGCCGTGGGCTTCGGAGACAACCTGCACGGTCAGTTCGGTGACGACACCGCGCGACCGACTGCCGCGCAGTTGCCGCGGGTGTTCCCCGCCCCGGTGAAGCACGGGGTGATCAGCGAGCACGGCAGCGCGGGGGTGCTGCTCACGGATGGGACCGTGTGGACCGCCGGCAACGGGGCGGACGGCACACTCGGCGACGGCATCACGAACGCCGGTCACGGGCGTCGGACGTGGGCGAAGGTGGCGGGGCTTCCGACCGTCGTCCAGCTGGCGACCTCGTGGGGAGCGATGTACGCTCTGACCTCCACCGGATCGGTCTATGCGTGGGGCACGAATTTCAACGGCCAACTGGGGTACGTCGGTTCTCCCAACGGCTCTCCGCAGCTGCTGCCCGGTATCTCCGACGCCCGTCAGATCGCGTGCAGCGGCTCTGCGGTGCACGCGGTGACCTCGACCGGATCGGTCGTCAGCCTCGGGGAGAACAAGTACGGGCAGTTCGGCGTGGGCAACCTGAATCACAGCGCGAGCCCCGTCGTCATGCCGGGTGTCTCCGGTGCCGTTCAGGTCGCAGCAAGCGATGGGGCGGTCTACGTCCTCCGGTCCGATGGCACGGTCGTGTCGACCGGGAGAGGGAGTTCGGGGGACGCTGCCCAAGGTGTGGGCGCGAACACGTTGACACCGAAGGTGATCACGGGTCTGTCCGGCGTGAAGGCCGTGGCGTCGTTCAATCAGGGTGGGTACGCCCTGATGAACGACGGCACCGTTCGCGGGTGGGGTCTGAACGACAGCGGTGCGGTCGGCAACGGAACGACCAGCGCGGGCGTCGGGTCGCCGGTGACGGTAACGGGGGTGTCCAACGCGGTGCAGATCGCCGGTAACTACTTCTCGGGCTATGCCCTGCTCGCCGACGGTTCGCTGAAGGCTTGGGGCCGAAACGCGTCGGGTGAACTCGGCGATGGCACGACGACGAACCGTCCGACGCCGATCACGGTGAACGCCGGTTCGAGGCCGGTCGTCGCTCTCCCCGGTCACGGGGTCGGCGGCTTGACGACGTTCTTGACGACCGGGGACGTCCTGCTGGCCGTCGACGTCACCGCCTCACCGGTGACCGCCGGTTCCACCGCGGTGGTCAAGACGAAGGCCTCGGCCGGAACCGTGGGTGTGCCGGGGACGACGATCTCCCTGTCGGCGACGCCGGGGGTCACGCTCGGCGCCACGACGGGGCAGACCGACTCGAGCGGCACTTTCCAGACGACGGCGACGCCCGACGCGTGGACCACTCCCGGATCGGTGGCTCGCGTCACCGCGGCGAGCGGCCCGAGCACGGGGACCGGCACCTTCTCGGTGCTGGGGGCGAACCTCGCCGGGGCTGGCGTGGTCTTCACCGGGGGTCTTGCCCCGATGGCTCAAGCTCCGCGCGTCTTCCCGTCCCCTGTCGTGCAGATCGCCTCCGCCTGCGGCGACAGCTCGGGCGACACATGGTGGATCGCGTTGCTCAAAGACGGATCCGTCTGGACGAGCGGCCTCGACGACTCCTTCGGCCATCTGGCCGGAGGCGGTCCCGGCGATGGGTCGGCGAAGTGGGCGAAGGTTCCGTCGCTGTCGGGCGTGACGCAGGTCGCCGCCATGTACGCCTCGGGGTTCGCCCTCCTGTCGTCCGGGAAGGTCATGGCGTGGGGCGCGAACTGGCGCGGTCAGCTCGGTATCGGTTCGACGAACGTCCCCAGTGCTCCTGTGCAGATCGCGGGGCTGTCGGGCGTCACGCAGATCGCCGTCGGCGATCGCACCGGATACGCCCTGCTATCGGACGGTTCGGTCAAAGCCTGGGGGCAGAACAACGGCGGCGAGACCGGCAGCGGAAGCTCCACCGATCCGCAACTCAACCCGGTCACGGTGACCGGTCTGTCGAACGTCACGCAGATCGCCGCGACCGGGCACACCGGCCTGGCGCTTCTGTCGGACGGGACCGTGAAATCGTGGGGTTACAACAGCCCCACTCCTGCGTCGGGCGATTCCGGATCCGGATTGGTGGGCGACGGAACCTCGGTCAATCGGACGACCCCCGTCTCGGTGACGGGCCTCTCCGGTGTCACGCAGATCGCCGGTGGGGGGTACGCGGCCTACGCCCTGCTCTCCGACAAGACGGTTAAGGCATGGGGGACGAACGGGGCCGGCTCGATCGGCGACGGCACGACGACCGACCGGACGACGCCGGTGACCGTGTCGGGGCTCAGCAACGTCGTCCAGGTGTCGGGCGTGCAGTCCAACGGATACGCGCTGCTGGCCGACGGGTCGGTCAAGGGCTGGGGCGACAACAGCTGGGGCCAGCTGTGTGATGGCACCATCACGAACCGACCGGCCCCGGTGACGGTACAGCTGCCGCAGGGACGGCGGGTCGCGAAACTGCCGTCCGCGAGTCCCCGGGGGAAGTGGAGTTCGTTCTTCCTCCTCGAACGGGCCTGATCCCATCCGGGCACGACACGACGCGAAGGTGCCCCGGAGCGCCATCCTGTTCCGCACTTCTCCGCGGCGGTCGTGTCGACGCATCCCGCCCCGAGCCTGTCCCCTCCGGGGGAAGGCTCGGGGCGGGCACGTCGAGACCCGCACCGGCGAAGTACGCGAAGACCGGTCCGGGGGTGCGGCGTCCGCCCACGCGTGGCATCCATTTCGCTCGCGGGGGCGCCCGCCGCGGGCTCCGGTCATGCCGCACGTCGGAGCAGGACGCGACGAGCCGGACCGCTCGCTCGGTGACGGACCAGCAGACGAAGGAGAGCACTCGGAATGCGCGACGTCATCGTCGAGGCCATCGGCACGCGCATCGCGATCGATGTGACAGGTCTGCCCCCGGGGGATCGAGAAACCGTCGGGGCGTTGTGGGCCGACGCGGCGCCACCGGTGCCGCACACCGATGCGTTGCCGGCATCGGTGGTCCGTTTGGGGGGCGCCTTCGAGTTCTCGTCCGCCCTGGCGGACCTCTCCACCCGGGTGACGGTGGCGGCCCTCGGCGCTCGTCGGGGCGAGGTGTGGATGCTGCACGCGGGCGGTGTCGCCGATGAGGCGGGGCGGGTCGCGGTGCTGATCGGCCCGTCGGGCGCAGGGAAGACGACGGCGGTGACCGCTCTCGGGGCCCACCTCGGGTATGTCTCGGACGAGAGCATCGGCGTCGAGAACTCGGGACGCGTCCTCGCGTACCGCAAGCCGTTGTCGGTCGTGCGGGCGGGGGAGTCGTGGAAGGAGCAGATCCCCCCGTCGGCTCTCGGGCTCCTGCCCCTGCCCGAGGGCCCGCTGGTCCTGGCCGCGCTGATCCTGCTGGACCGCCGGCGAGACCCTTCCTCGGGATCGCGGGAGCCCGTGCTCACCCCGGTGGCCGAGGGGGAGGCCATCGCCATGATGGCCGAGCAGTCCAGCTACCTCACCATGATGCCCCGGCCGCTGCAGACGATCCGCTCCCATCTGCGGCGTCTCGGCGGCGTCCACCGACTCGCATACGACGACGCGAGTCAGCTGCCCGCGGTGGTGAGAGGGCTCCTCGCAGCGGACCGCGGTGCGTCCGGGATCGCCGTCGAGGGCGACGTCGACGCCACCGGGCTCTTCGAGGAGGTGACGGCATCCCTCGACATTGGACGGTCGGATCACGCCGTCTACTCACGCGTGCCCTTCCTGGACGAGGCGACGGTCGCGGGCGCTCAGGTCGTCATCCTTCGCGAGGGCGATGACGGCCCGGCGCAGGTGACGGTGCTCACCCCTCTCGCGGGGGCGGTCTGGCATGCCCTCGTTCGTCCCCGCGCGGTCCACGACGCGGCTCTCCGACGCGTGGCCGACGAGCTCGTCGAGCACGGTCTGCTCCGGCGAGCGGCTGACCTTGCGACCCCGCCGGGGTGAGGGCGGGGACGACCGTCTCCACCGGGAGCTCGGAGCGCCTCCGATGTTCCCGGAGATGTCCTCCGTCAGGCGCCGGTGCACGACGCGGCGCCGTGGCGACGCGGGGCCTCGTGAAGCGGGAAAAGGCGGCATCCGGGCTCGACCTCACCCGGGCGACGGCGGGAGGCAAGCCCTCTCTGGCCAAGACACCATCCGCACACTGTGCGTATGAACGTCTTGGTCCCGGGGCTCACCACCGTCATGGCTCTCGTGCTGGGGCTCAGCGGAGTGAGCAAATTGGGCGCTCTCCATCATTCCCAGCAGACCGTTCGCGCCCTGAGGCTCGACGTCGATCTCGTGCGGCCTCGAGCGTTGGTGGCGGCCATCGCCGTTCTGGAATGCCTGCTCGCGGGAGCTCTCGCGACGTCGGCGGGTGCGCTGCGCATCGCGGTGGCTCTGGCCTGCCTCGGCACGACGTCGATCTTCCTTCTCGTGGCCGTTCGCGCAGCGAAGCTCGGATCGTCCGAGGAGTGCGGGTGTTTCGGTGCCGTTCTCCCCATGCGGGTGGGAGGGGCGCTCATCCGCCGGGCGATCGTGCTGACCGGCGTCGCTGCCACGCTGGTCGCCGTCTCCGCGAGCCCCGAGGGGGTGGTCGTACGCTCCGTCGCGGCGGGGCTCGGCGAAGCGTTCCCGGCCGTCGTCCTGGCGACGGTGGCTCTCGGGTGCGGCATGGTTCTCGCGGCGGGTGGATGGCGCGCCGCGCAGGAGGAGCGCGCGTCGCCGAGCGTCGGCGCCGTCGACTCGGGCGGCGCCGTGATCGTCGCAGAGGACGGCGAGGTCGTGGACCCCGTGCAGCGGGCACTGCGCGGCCGGGCGCAATTGCTGGTCTTCGTGCGCCCGGGGTGCCCCTCGTGCGAGGACGTCTCCGCCGTTCTGCGGGAGACCCCGCTGCGTTCCGCCGAGCCCCGGATCATCCGCACCGTGGGCGACGGGGGCCATCTCGCTCTCGGACGCACCGACAGGCCCGCGGTCGAGGCGGTCAGGGAACACGTCGATCCCGCGGGCCGGGTGGCCGATCACCTGCGAGCGCCTGGACCCCGGCCGTGCGCCGTGCTGGTGACGACGGCGGGCCGAGTGCTGGAGCCGAAGGCCGAGGGACGCGACCAGGTGCTCCGTCTCATCGACGCCATCGCCGTCGCCGAGGGGCTCGCACGCGACGATCGCGGCGGCGTCGGGGCCGGTGGGGCCGGGGCGGGTGTCCACGATGAGGATGTGGACGGAGGGGCGCGGGAAGGGAGCGGCATACGCCGTGCTCTAGACTGATCAGACTGCCCGCCGCGTGACTCTCCGCGGGGGTGGGAGCCGTGATCCGCGGCCGTCGCGTCGCCACAAAACCCGATTGGTCCCCCTGTGTCCGCCTCGCACTCCGCGCTCGTTCCCGAGTGGCTCACCGCTCCCGCCGAAGCGAACGAGCTCGTCCCCGCGGTGTGGCCCACCTCGGCTCGCCGCGCAGACGACGGTTCCGTCGACATCGGAGGCGTCTCCGTCTTCGACCTGCGCTCGCGCTACGGGACCCCGCTCTACGTCCTCGATGAGGACGAGGTGCGCGCTCACGCGCGTCGGGCGCGCAGCGCTTTCGAGGCCGCGGCCGCTCGCCATGGCATCCGGGCCCGGGTCTACTACGCGGGCAAGGCGTTCCTGTCGACCGAGGTCGTGCGCTGGGTGACCGACGAGGGGCTCGCCGTCGACGTCTGCACCCGCGGTGAGCTCGAGGTCGCCCTCGCGGCGGGCGCCGAGCCCGCGCGTCTGGGGTTCCACGGCAACAACAAGAGCGTGTCCGAACTCGAGCGTGCGGTCGAGGTGGGCATCGGCTCGGTCGTCGTCGACAGCCCGATCGAGATCGAGCGACTGGCCGCGATCGCCGATCGCCACGGCGCGGTGCAGTCCGTGCTCGTCCGCGTACGCACGGGCGTGCACGCCGAGACCCACGCGTTCCTGGCGACCGCTCACGAGGATCAGAAGTTCGGCTTCTCCCTCGAGGGGGCGGCCGAGGCGGTCTCGCGCATCCGCGAGCTTCCCAGCCTGCGCTTCGTGGGGCTGCACGCGCACATCGGATCGCAGATCTTCGACTCCTCGGGCTTCCGCGAGTCGGCGGCCCGCCTGGTCGACCTGCACGCCGACCTGCTGTCCGGGGGAGAGATCCCGCTGATGAACGTGGGCGGCGGCTTCGGCATCTCGTACACCTCGGTGGACGACCCCCAGCCCATCGAAGAGATCGCCGACGGCATCCTGGACGCCATCGCCGACGAGTGCGCGGTGCGCGGCATCCCGATGCCCGACGTGGCCTGCGAGCCCGGACGTGTCATCGTGGGCCAGGCCGGGGTGACGCTGTACGAGGTCGGCACCGTGAAGACCGTGACCGCGGGCGACGACCTCGAGCGCACGTACGTGAGCGTCGACGGCGGGATGAGCGACAACGCCCGCCCGGCCCTCTATGGTGCCGACTTCTCCGCCCGCATCGTCTCGCGCACGAGCTCTGCGACTCCGGCGCTCTCGCGCGTCGTCGGTCATCACTGCGAGTCCGGCGACATCGTCGTGGATGCCGAATACCTCCCGGCCGACGTGACCCCCGGCGACCTCCTCGCCGTTCCCGCCACCGGCGCCTACTGCTTCTCGCTCGCGAGCAACTACAACTACACGCCCCGCCCGCCCGTGGTGGCGGTGCGCGCCGGCGAGGCCCGCGTGATCGTTCGCGGCGAGACCGTCGACGACCTTCTCGCGCGCGACGTCGGGGTCGCGGCATCCGTCGACTCGACCCTTTCCCGCGGTTCGTCCGCATCACCCCACGGAGACACCGAATGACCGACTACCGCACCCTGCGCGTCGCGCTCCTCGGCGCCGGCGCCGTCGGCTCGCAGGTCGCCGACCTGCTGCTCAAGCACGGCGACGAGCTCGCCGATCGCGCCGGAGCGAAGCTCGAGCTCGCCGGCATCGCCGTGCGCAACCTCGACGCGCCCCGCGACGCCGATCTGCCGCGCGAGCTCTTCACCACCGATGCCGAGACGCTCATCGTCGGTTCGGACATCGTGATCGAGCTGATGGGCGGCATCGAGCCCGCCCGCACGCAGGTGCTGCACGCCATCGCCTCGGGCGCCGACGTGGTCACGGCCAACAAGGCCCTGCTCGCCACGCACGGCTCGGAGGTGTTCGACGCCGCCGATCAGGTGGGCGCCGAGGTGTACTACGAGGCCGCCGCGGCCGGGGCCATCCCGATCATCCGACCGCTGCGCGACTCCCTCGCCGGCGACCGGGTGGTGCGCATCATGGGCATCGTCAACGGCACGACGAACTACATCCTCGACCGGATGGACACCGAGGGCGCCGACTTCGCCGACGTGCTGGCCGAGGCGCAGGCGCTCGGTTACGCCGAGGCCGATCCCACCGCCGACGTGGAGGGCTACGACGCCGCGCAGAAGGCCGCGATCCTCGCAAGCCTCGCGTTCCACACCACCGTGCCCCTGGATGCCGTCCACCGCGAGGGCATCACGACCGTCGACGCCGCGATGATGGAGTCCGCCCGGCACGCCGGGTACGTCATCAAGCTGCTCGCCGTGTGCGAGCGCCTCGCGGCCGAGGACGGCGGCACCGAGTCCATCTCGGTGCGCGTGTACCCGGCCCTGGTGGACCGCACCCACCCGCTCGCGAGCGTGCACGGCGCCAACAACGCCGTCTTCGTTCAGGCCGAGGCCGCGGGCGACCTCATGTTCTACGGCGCCGGCGCCGGCGGGGTGCAGACCGCGTCGGCCGTGCTGGGCGACGTCGTGTCGGCCGCCCGCCGCCACATCGCCGGGGGAGTGGGCGTGGGCGAGTCCACGCGCGCCAATCTTCCCGCGGTGCCGATCGGCCACGTCATCACCCGCTATCAGATCACGCTCGAGGTCGACGACCAGCCGGGCGTGCTGGCGACGGTCGCCGGCATCCTGAGCGAGGGGCGCGTGTCGATCGCGACCGTCGAGCAGACCGTCATCGAGGCGGACGAGAACACCCAGACCGGCGGTTCCGCCCGCCTGGTCATCGGAACACACAAGGCCCGCGAGCAGGACCTGAGCGAGACCGTCGAGCGTCTCGCCGCGAGCGGCGTCGTCGAGCGCGTGGTCTCCGTGCTGCGCGTGGAAGGGAACTGAACATGGCACACCTCTGGCGCGGAGTCCTCCGCGAATACGCCGACCGTCTGGGTGTCACCGACGCCTCCACCGTCGTCACCCTCGGCGAGGGCGGCACGCCCCTCATTCCGGCGCCCGCCCTGTCACGCCGCACCGGCGCCGACGTGTGGGTGAAGTTCGAGGGCATGAACCCGACCGGCTCCTTCAAGGACCGCGGAATGACCGTGGCCCTCTCGCGCGCGGTCGAGCACGGGGCCAAGGCTGTGATCTGCGCCTCGACCGGCAACACCTCCGCCTCGGCCGCCGCCTACGCGGCCCACGCCGGCATCACGGCCGCGGTGCTCGTGCCCGAGGGCAAGATCGCCATGGGCAAGCTCAGCCAGGCCGTGGCGCACAACGGTCGCCTCATCCAGATCCGCGGCAACTTCGACGACTGCCTCGAAATCGCGCGCGAGCTGGCCGATCACTACCCGGTGCACCTGGTCAACTCGGTCAACCCCGACCGCATCGAGGGACAGAAGACCGCGGCCTACGAGGTCGTCGAGCAGCTGGGCGACGCCCCCGACTTCCACTTCATCCCCGTCGGAAACGCCGGCAACTACACGGCCTACTCGCGCGGCTACCGCGAGGAGGCGGAGCGCGGCGTCTCGACGCGCGTGCCCCGCATGTTCGGTTTCCAGGCCGCGGGCTCCGCGCCGCTCGTGCGCGGCGAGGTCGTGAAGAACCCCGAGACCATCGCCAGCGCCATCCGCATCGGCAACCCCGCCTCGTGGGACCTCGCTCTCGAGGCGCGCGACGCCACCGACGGCTGGTTCGGCGCCATCGACGACCACGGCATCCTCGAGGCGCAGAAGATCCTCGCCGGCGAGGTGGGCGTGTTCGTCGAGCCCGCCTCGGCGATCAGCGTCGCCGGGCTCCTCGACCGCGCCGAGGCCGGGGTCGTCCCCGCCGGCGCCAAGGTCGTGCTGACCGTCACCGGCCACGGCCTCAAGGACCCGCAGTGGGCTCTGCGCAAGGCGGACGGCACCGACGTGCACCCGACGGTCGTCGACGCGACGACGTCGGAGGTGGCCTCCGTCCTCGACCTGCAGCCGGTGACCGCGTGAGCCCAGGCCCCGGTCGCCGGGTCGCCGTCCGCGTCCCCGCCACGAGTGCGAACCTCGGACCCGGCTTCGACACCCTCGGCCTGGCGCTCAGCGTCTACGACGAGCTGACCGTCGAGCAGCTCGACGGCGACCGCCTCGAGATCGAGGTCGAGGGCGAGGGGACGGCCGACGTCCCCCGCGACGCGTCGCACCTCGTCGTGCGGGCCATGGCGCACACCTACGCGTCGGTCGGCCGCACCCTTCCGGGGCTGCGGTTGACGGCGCACAACGTCATCCCGCACGGCCGTGGCATGGGGTCGTCGGGGGCGGCGGTGGTCGCCGGCATCCTGGCGGCTCGAGGTCTCCTGGAGGGCGAGGTCGCCTTCAACGACGTGGATCTGCTGCGTCTGGCCACCGAGATGGAGGGCCACCCCGACAACGTCGCGCCCGGGCTGTTCGGTGGCCTCACGATCGCGTGGATGGATGCCGAGGGCCCGCAGCACAAGCAGCTCATCGTGCACCGCGGCGTCTCGCCGCTGGTGCTGGTGCCCGGTTTCACCATGTCGACCGCGGTCGCGCGGAGCCTGCAGCCGCTCCAGGTGCCCCGCGAGGATGCCGTGTTCAACGTCTCGCGCTCGGCTCTGCTCATCGCGGCGATGACCCAGAGCCCCGAGCTGCTGATGGCGGCCACGGAAGACAAACTGCACCAGAACTACCGCGCCCAGGCGATGCCCGAGACGGACACCCTCGTGCGGGCGCTGCGCGCGGCGGGCTATGCGGCCGTCGTGTCGGGGGCAGGTCCCAGTGTGCTCGTCCTCGCCGACGGGCCGGGGCAGCGACTGGAGGCGGCGGATCTTATGGCATCCGTGGTCGACACCCCGTGGCAAGCGCTCATGCTCGCCGTCGACGTCAAGGGTGGTACAGTGAAAATCGCAGAGGGTTCCGCGTAACTTCGCGAATCTGAGCCTCTGCACCACCTGCGAAATCCGCAACACATCGCGAACCCGGTATCGGCTGCAGTCTCCCGAACCGCTGGTGTCTCTTCGTCTGCGTTCTGCACGGCGAAGCGCGATCTGATCACGTTTCATTTCTGAGGAGCACTCGTGGAGTCCATCTCCGAGACCCAGCCCGTCGACGCGCCCGAGGGCGCCGAGGTCGAAGAGCAGCCCACCGCTGCCGACCAGGGCACCGACACCGAGCAGGCCGACGCGCCCGTCGCCGACACCGAGGGCGCCGCCGCCCCGGATGCCGAGGAGCCCGCTGCCGCGGACGCCGCGCCGGAGGCGTTGTTCACCGACGACGCCCTCGCCGGCGCGCAGTCGGCGGTCGACGCGTCGTCTGTCGACGCACCCGCCGACGCTGCCGCGACCGAGGCGCCCGCCGAGGAGGCGCCCGCCGAGGCCGTCGCCGCGCCGGTCGAGAAGCCGGCGCGTGCCCCGCGAAAGCGTGCGCCGCGCCGCGCCAAGAGCCCCACCGCCGAGGAGAAGGCGGCCGCCGAGGCCGCCGC
>NZ_JBKBNC010000005.1:0-119812 GCF_046295495.1 Microbacterium sp. | reverse complement strand
GTCGGCCGCGGCACTCTGCGCCGTCAGCGCGTCGGCGCGCGCGGCGGTGGAGGCCGCGAGCAGGCGCGTGCTCTCAGCCGTCGCGGAGGCGTCGAGGGCGCGGCGGGAGGCGGCCGCCGCCGAGGCCTCCGCGGCATCCAGCTGCTGCTTCACCGCCGCCACGGCACCCTCGTCGACGGCCGCGGGGGCGGCGGCGAGCACCGCGACGGGACTCCCGGGGGCGCGGGAGACGGCTCCGGCGGCACCGGATGCCGGGGCGAAGACGGCGCCCAGCACGAGGCACGCGGTGAGCGTGTGACTGCTGAGACGCGTGAGACCCATGAGGTCACGCTAGAGCACGATGGCGTGCCGCGACCACCCCGCGGAGCCCTGCGCTGCTAGGGTGGACACCGAATGCCGTCTTGGCATCCGCTCAAGTACATACGAGCTCACGGAGCAGGCCGGCAGACGCTGGTCCCCTGTGGTGGACTCCCCGTCGCTCTCGCCGGGTGGTCGTCTACTGGTGGCCAGTCGCCGGGAATCCCTCGCCGATCACGTCGGCGTGCCCTTTCTGCCTGTTCCTGCTCCTTCGCATGTCAGCTCGTCGCCCACACGGGGCGGCGAGCCTAAACAAAGAAGGAGGGACCTTTTGGAAGGTCCAGAAATCACCGCCGCTGAAGCCGTTCTCGACAACGGCCGTTTCGGCACCCGTACCGTCCGGTTCGAGACCGGACGCCTCGCCCAGCAGGCTCAGGGCGCCGTCGCCGCCTACCTCGACGAGGAGACGATGCTCCTGTCGGCCACCAGCGCCGGCAAGCACCCGCGTGAAGGCTTCGACTTCTTCCCGCTGACCGTCGACGTCGAAGAGCGCTCGTACGCCGCGGGCAAGATCCCCGGCTCGTTCTTCCGTCGCGAGGGTCGCCCCTCCACCGAGGCCATCCTCGTGTGCCGCCTCATCGACCGCCCGCTGCGTCCGTCGTTCGTCGACGGCCTCCGCAACGAGGTGCAGATCGTCATCACCGTGCTCTCGATCGCGCCCGGCGAGTTCTACGACGCCCTGGCCATCAACGCGGCCTCGATGTCGACCCAGATCTCGGGCCTGCCGTTCTCCGGACCCATCGCCGGTGTGCGCCTCGCGCTCATCCCCGGCCATGGTGAGCACGCCGACCAGTGGGTCGCGTTCCCCAAGGCCGAGCAGCTCGAGGACGCCGTCTTCGACCTGATCGTCGCGGGCCGCGTGCTCGACGACGGCGACGTCGCCATCATGATGGTGGAGGCCGAGGCCACCGAGGGCAGCTGGAACCTCATCAAGGGCGGCGCGACCAAGCCCAACGAGCAGGTCGTCGCCGAGGGCCTCGAGGCCGCCAAGCCCTTCCTGCGCCAGCTCGTCGACGCGCAGAACGAGGTCGCCCGCAGCGCCTCGAAGGAGATCCAGTCGTTCCCCGTCTTCCCGGCCTACAGCCAGGAGACCTACGACTTCGTCGCCGGCCGCGCGTACGACCGGCTCGTGCCGGTGTACCAGATCGCCGACAAGCAGGAGCGCCAGAACGCCGACGACGAGGTCAAGTCCTCGGTCAAGGAGCAGCTGCTCGCCGCCGTCGAGTCGGGCGAACTGCCCGCCGTCGCGACGCTGGAGTTCAGCGCCGCCTACAAGTCGGTCACCAAGACGATCGTGCGCGGTCGCATCCTCGCCGAGGGCGTTCGCATGGACGGACGCGGCCTCGCCGACATCCGTCCGCTCGACGCCGAGGTGCAGGTCATCCCGCGCGTGCACGGTTCGGCCATCTTCCAGCGCGGAGAGACGCAGATCCTCGGCGTCACCACGCTGAACATGCTCAAGATGGAGCAGCAGATCGACTCGCTGTCGCCCATCACGAGCAAGCGCTACCTGCACCACTACAACTTCCCGCCCTACTCGACCGGTGAGACCGGCCGTGTCGGCAGCCCGAAGCGTCGCGAGATCGGCCACGGCTTCCTGGCCGAGCGCGCGCTCGTTCCGGTGCTCCCCAGCCGCGAGGAGTTCCCGTACGCCATCCGTCAGGTCTCCGAGGCCCTCGGATCCAACGGCTCGACCTCGATGGGTTCCGTCTGCGCGTCGACCCTGTCGCTGCTGAACGCGGGTGTGCCGCTGCGCGCCCCCGTCGCCGGCATCGCCATGGGCCTGGTCACCGACCAGGTCGACGGCCAGACGCGCTACGCCGCCCTGACCGACATCCTCGGCGCCGAAGACGCGCTCGGCGACATGGACTTCAAGGTCGCGGGCACGAGCGAGTTCATCACCGCGATCCAGCTCGACACCAAGCTCGACGGCATCCCGTCGTCGGTGCTGGCCGCCGCGCTCACGCAGGCCAAGGAGGCTCGTCTGACGATCCTCAACGTCCTGAACTCCGCGATCGACGCGCCCGACGAGATGGCGCCCACCGCGCCCCGCGTCATCAGCGTGCAGATCCCGGTCGACAAGATCGGCGAACTCATCGGACCCAAGGGCAAGACGATCAACTCCATCCAGGACGAGACCGGAGCCCAGATCTCGATCGAGGACGACGGCACCGTCTACATCGGCGCCACCGATGGTCCTTCGGCCGAGGCGGCCCGCGCCCAGGTGAACGCGATCGCCAACCCGACCAACCCCGAGGTGGGCGAGCAGTTCCTCGGAACCGTCGTCAAGATCGCGACCTTCGGCGCGTTCGTGTCGCTCCTGCCCGGCAAGGACGGACTGCTGCACGTCAGCGAGGTCCGCAAGCTCGCCGGCGGCAAGCGCGTCGAGAACGTCGAAGACGTGCTCTCGGTCGGTCGCAAGATCCTCGTGCGCATCACGAAGATCGACGACCGCGGCAAGCTGTCGCTCGAGCCCGTGCTCGACGAGGACGCCACCACGCCCGAGCCTGCCGACACGCAGAGCTCGGCCGCCGCGAGCGAGGGCCCCGAGGCTCCCGCCGAAGGCTGATCCCTCGACCCCGGATGCCCGTCCCGCCTCGGCGGGGCGGGCATCCGTCGTGTGACGGGTGTGACGCGTGAGCGCGGTGTGACAGCGGCGCGCGCAAGCGTTATGCAATGTTTATCGGCGTGCCGGGTGAAAGGGCGGGCACTCCCAGGCGACCGCCTACCCTCGAAAGAGATCCGGAGTACGAGGGTGCGGGGGTCACCGCACCGTCCCCGGACGCGAGAGGGGTCTCCACCATGAGCGGCTCGGGCGTCGATGAGACGACACCGCCGCGCCTGCGTCGGGACCGCGCGCCGCACCCCTCCTCGCCCATCACCCTGCAGGGCCCGGGCCTGGGTTCCCACGTGCGCGTCCCGCTGGGCGAGACGGGCTTCGAGGTCTTCCCGCTCTTCCTCGGCGGCGGCGAGTTCGGGTGGAACGTCGACGCCCGCGCCAGTCACGAGATCCTCGACGCCTACGCCGAGCTCGGCGGGAACGCCCTGCACACGGCTGACAGCTACGCCGCCGGGCGCAGCGAGTACATCATGGGGGAGTGGCTGCGCACGCGCCGCATGCGCGATGAGGCGGTGCTGACCGTCCGCGTGGGCGGGCACCCCGACAACCCCGGTCTCGATTCCGTCAACCTCGTGCGCGCCGTCGAGGCCTCGCTCACGCGCCTGGGCACCGACCGCATCGACGTCTTGTCCCTGGATGCCGCCCGCGGCGGCCGGGCGGTCCTGGAGGACACCCTGGCGACCAGCGAGTGGCTGGTCGACTCCGGCAAGGTGCGCGCGATCGGCGCGCACGGGTACACCGCGGCGCAGCTCGTGGAGGCGCGGATCCTGTCGTCTGCGGGGTACCCGCGCATCACCGTGCTCGACGTCCCGTACAACGTGCTGCGGCGCTCGGAGTTCGACGGCGACGTGCGCCTGATCGCGTCCGCTCAGAACATGGCGGTGACGCCCTCGCATCCGCTCGCCCACGGCTTCCTCGCGGGAGAGACGCGCACGCGCGACCAGTCCTCGCAGTCCGTGCGCGGCTTCCAGGTCGCCGCCCACCTCAACCGCCGGGGATCGCGAGTGCTGCGCGCCCTCGACACCGTGGGCAACGAACTGGGCATCCCGGATGCCGCAGTGGCGGTGGCGTGGCTCCTGGCGCAGAAGATCATCACCGCCCCCATCGTCAACGCGTTCGCTCCGCGCCACGTCGTGGAATGCATGCGCGCGGTCGGGGTGCGCCTGAGTCGTGCGCACCTGTCGGATATCGCCCGAGCGGCCGAGTGACCGCCCCGCGGCCAGGGCGTGACGTAGGCTGGGAGCACCGGCCGGGGACCGGCGGATCGACAACGGGGTGAGCTGACGTGACGCACTACATCTACCTGGTGCGCCACGGCGAACACCAGGACGCCGAGCACGGGCTCACCGACGGTCCGCTGTCGCCGCGCGGCCAGCGCCAGGCGGCTCTTCTCGCCGACCGCCTCTCGGGGCTTCCCCTCGACGCCGTGTGGCACTCACCGCTCGAGCGGGCCGCCCAGACGGCCCGTGCCGTCGCGGACCGCCTGCCCTCGGTATCCCCGGAGTCCTCGGCCCTGCTGTTCGACTGCGTGCCCACGGGCATGACCCCCGAGACGCCCGCCGCCTACGAACCGTTCTTCGGCTCGGTCACCGAGGCCGAGGTCGACGCGGGCCGGGCGCAGATGGCCGATGCCACGGCCGAGTTCCTCGCCCGCAAAGCCGGCGAGGTGCACGAGCTGGTGATCACCCACAACTTCGTCATCTCGTGGTTCGTGCGCGAGGTGCTCCAGGCCCCGGAGTGGCGGTGGATGACGATCAACCAGGCGTACTGCGGCCTCACCGTCATCGCCCAGAAGAAGGGGCGACCCTGGACCCTCCTGTCGCACAACGACCTGGCCCACCTGCCGGTCGAACTGCGCACGGGTCTGATGGATCCCCTCCCCGTCTGAGCCCGGATGCCACCCGCGCGGCGCGTCTGTGGACAGCGCCGTCTCGCTGTCGCCCTGGCCGCCTAGGCTGGCAGCATGACCACACGCGTTGCCATCGTGGGCGGAACCGGAAAGCTCGGGGGAGTGATCCGCGAGGTCGTCGCCGCCGAAGACGGGTACGAGGTCGCGGCGGTTCTCGGCTCGCAGTCCGACCTCGCCGACCTCGACGGGGCTGACCTCGTCATCGACGCATCCACGCCCGCCGTGTCGATCGACGTCGTGCGCGCCGCGATCGAGCGCGGCATCAACGTGCTCGTCGGCACCTCCGGGTGGTCGAACGAGCGCATCGCCCTCGTGCGACCGCTCGTGGAGGCCAGCGGCACGGGTGCGGTGTTCATCCCCAACTTCTCCCTCGGCTCCGTCATCGGCAGCGCGATCGCCGCGGCAGCCGCGCCGTTCTTCCCCTCGATCGAGATCGTGGAGGCGCACCGCGAGACGAAGGTCGATTCGCCCAGCGGTACCGCCGTGCGAACGGCCGAGCTCATCGCCGCCGCCCGCGCCGAGGTGGGCCCCGTCGACTCGCCCCACGTCGACCAGCGCGCGCGCGGGCAGCGGGTGGCGTCCGTGCCGATCCATTCCCTCCGCCGGCCGGGCGTCGTCGCCCGCCAGGAGACCGTGCTGTCGGGGGCAGGGGAGTCGCTCACGATCGTGCACGACACGGTCGATCCGGCCACGGCCTACGCCCCCGGCATCCGCATCGCGCTGGCCGCGGCCCGCGAGGCGCGCGGCGTCGTGATCGGCCTCGACAGCTTCGTCGACATCGGCGTGCGCACCCGCCCCGTCGAGCCCGAGGCGCCGGTCGCCGACGGCGATGTATCGGGCCAGGTCGCGGGCGCCACGAGCGCATGAGGATCCGCGTCGGCGTCGCCGTCATGACGGTGCTGCTGCTGCTCTACGTCGTGCTCGCGGGCCAGCGCGCCCTCGTGCTGCTCGCGAGCGGCGAGACGGTCGGCGTGGTCATGGGCGGCGCCCTGATCGTGTTGCCGCTGCTCGCGCTGTGGGCCATCGGCCGGGAGCTGTGGTTCGGCGTGCGCGCGCAGCAGCTCGGCGAGCGCCTGGAGGCCGAGGGTGGCCTCCCCGACGAGCGGCTCCCCGTGCGCCCGAGCGGGCGCATCGAACGTGAAGACGGCGACGCGCTCTTCCCGCGCTACCGCGCCGACGTCGAGAAGCATCCCGACGACTGGCGCGCGCGCTACCGGCTCGCTCTGGCGTACGACGCTACCCGCGACCGCCGCCGCGCCCGCGAGGCAGTGCGCGCAGCGATCCGGCTCGAGAGCACGGAGCGCCGCGCGCGCTGAGGGCGGGCCGCCGCGGGCTGATTCGCGCGATGCGCGGGTCGCTGCACGATCACGATGTCGGGCGACACCGCGCCCGATCACCCCGGCTGGTGGGCGGGGACGGCCGAGGCCACGGCCTCCTCGACGCGTCGGTGCGTGAACGCGAACCCGTCGTCCTCGAGCACGGACGGACGCACATCGGCATCGGAGGTGAGGAGGGCCTCGGTGGCGTCGGTGCCCAGGGCGAGCTTGACGCCCCAGATCGGCGCCCGCAACGCGTAGGGGCGGTTCATGCGCTGCGCGAGAGCGAAGCCGAGGTCGTTGGCGGTGGCCCGGGTGGGGCCGGTGAGGTTGACCGGGCCCGACAGGTCGGAGTCGATGACGTGCCGGATGGCCGCCACTTCGTCGTCGAGCGAGATCCAGGGCCACACCTGCGTGCCGCGACCGATCGGCCCCGAGATGCCGAGCTTGGTCAGCAGGAGCAGGGGTTTGAGGACGCCGCGCTCGTGCACGACGGGGGCGGTGCGCAGCATCGCCACGCGGGCGCGGTCACCCGCCTCGCGGGCGGCGGCTTCCCACTCGACGCAGACGTCGACGAGCAGTCCGCGGCCGGGGCCGGAGGACTCGGTCAGCACGGCGCCCGGCTGGGAACCGTAGTAACCGGTGGCACTGGCGTTGACGAGGGCCGGAGCATCGTCACCGAGCGCACGCACCGCTGTGGCGAGGGTGCGCGTGGGCGTGATGCGCGACCACAGCAGCGTGCTCTTGTACGACGACGTCCAGGGGAACTTCCCGATCGACGCGCCGTTGAGGCACACGACCGCGTCGGCGCCGGCGATCACGTCGGGATCGAGGGGGGCGGCATCCTGCAGCCACTGCACCTTGTGCGCGTCACGGGCTTCGTGGCGGACGAGGGAGGTGACCTCGACGCCGTCGGAGCGCAACGAATCGACGAGGGCCGAGCCGATGAGGCCCGACGCGCCGGCGAGGACGACGCGTCGGGCCGACGTCTCAGGCAAGCGTCGCCTCGAGGGTGATGTCGATACCGGCGAGGGCCTGCGACACGGGGCAGTTGGCCTTGGCATCGGCGGCGATCTTCTGGAACGTGGCGTCGTCGAGACCGGGCACGACGGCGTTGACGTTGAGGTGGCTGCCCGAGATGCCGGTGCCGGGCGTGAACGTGATCGACGCGGTCGTGTCGACCGACTCCGGCGGGGTGCCGTTGTCGGCGAGGGCGTTCGAGAGCGCCATGCTGAAGCAGGACGAGTGCGCGCCCGCGAGCAGTTCCTCGGGCGTGGTGACCGAGCTGGAGCCCTCGCTGCGCGCCTTCCAGTTGACGTCGAACGTGCCGATGCCCGAGGAGGTGAAGGTGACCTCACCCGATCCCTCGAACAGGGTGCCCTTCCAGGCTGTGGCGGCTTCGCTCGTGACGGCCATGGGAACCTCCGTGATCTCGCGCGGTCCCAGATGACCGCGACGCGGCCAGCCTAATGACGGCCCCCGTCGGGGGACGGGACTTGACAGCCCTTTCCTCAGCGGCGCTCAGGCGGCAGCCGGTCCGCGGCGTCCAATGAGACCGGCGCGCTGGAGCACGAGGTAGAGCTGGCATCCGAGGCACAGACCGAAGACCGCGTTGAGGAAGGCCGCGACGAACGCCATGGCCGCGGCGATCGGCAGCGCCCACGGGACGCCCGCGAGGTGCAGCAACAGGCCTGCGGCGGTCACGAACAGGCCGACGCCCTGCGCGAAGCGCGGCGGGCGCGGGTCTTCGAAGTCGGTCGGCGGAGCCAGTCGCGGCTGGATCACGCGACGGTAGAGCACGCCCCAGGGGGCGGTGCGGGGAGCGGCGACGCCCCACACGAACAGCAGGGCGACCACGAGGAGCAGCAGGAAGCCGGGGTCGGCGATACGCGCCCCGACGGGCAGGGCCGACAGGGCCCACGCGTCGGGGGTCAGGGTCGCGCCCGACGAGGGCTGCACGGCGGTGAAACCGGCCGGGACGCGCCGCGTCGACACGCCGATCAGGCCGAGGAACGTCGCCACGAGCAGGAGCACGGCGGTGACGGATGCCGCGAAGCGCGGGCCGCGGGCGTCGATGCGCGAGACGTCAGGCACGGGAGGGCTCCTTCTGGAGACGGGTCAGCTCGAGTTCGACGACGGCGCGGCCCGGCGTGCCGCCGAAGCGGGTGCGGACGACCCCGCGGCGGTCGAGGACGAGGGTGGTGGGGGTCTGCAGCACACGGAAGTGCTGCGCGATGTCGGGACGGTGCGTCAGGTCGACGTCGAGGTGGCGCACGCCCTCGTGGGCGTCGGCGAGCTCGGACAGCATGCGGTGCACGCCCGGGCAGCGCGAGCACATCTCGGTGCTGAACTGCAGGAGCGTCGCCTCCGCCCCGAGTGCGTCGGCGCCGAGGCGACGGGGGTCGACGACCTCGTCGGACGCCACCGCGCGAGCGCGCCCCTGCCGGCGGCGCAGGACGAGGCCGGCGCCCGCCGTCCCGGCGACGAGCACCGCGAGTGCAAGGAGGGCGAGAGTCAGGTCCACGACCGACCACGCTAACGCCCGCCCGCGGCGCGGGGGCCGATGAGTCGTTGCGTGACGCCGTCATCCAGGGTTCTCTCGGCGCGAGCCCAGGACAGCCCGCTCGTCTCGCGAGGGCGACCCATCCTCCCCAGCTCGAAGCGGGGTGCGGCGGAGCGGGGGGATCGGCGCGCGCCGGGTCGCCCCGGGTATCGTGAAGCCCGTGACCGCCGACATCCCGACGCCCTACGAAGACCTGCTCCGCGACGTCCTCGACGCAGGGGTGCACAAGTCAGACCGCACCGGCACGGGCACCACCAGCGTGTTCGGGCGTCAGATCCGCTTCGACCTCGCTCAAGGCTTCCCTCTCGTCACGACCAAGCGCGTGCACATGAAGTCGATCGTCCACGAGCTGCTGTGGTTCCTCCGCGGCGAGTCGAACGTCGCCTCCCTCCGCGACAACGGCGTCACCATCTGGGACGAGTGGGCCGACGCCGACGGCGAGCTCGGCCCGGTCTACGGCGTGCAGTGGCGTTCGTGGCCCACCGCCGACGGCGGCTCCATCGATCAGATCACCCAGGTGGTCGAGCAGATCCGGCGCGACCCCGACTCGCGCCGGCTCATCGTGTCTGCTTGGAACCCGGCCGACATCCCCGACATGGCCCTCGCCCCCTGCCACGCGCTGTTCCAGTTCTACGTGGCCGACGGCAAGCTGTCGTGCCAGCTCTATCAGCGCAGCGCCGACATGTTCCTCGGCGTCCCGTTCAACATCGCCTCGTACGCGTTGCTCACGCTCATGGTCGCGCAGCAGACGGGGCTGGAGCCGGGCAACTTCGTCTGGACGGGCGGCGACTGCCACGTGTACGACAACCACCGCGAACAGGTGTCCGAGCAGCTCTCGCGCGAGCCCTACCCGTACCCCACGCTCCGTTTCGCACGCAAGCCCGCGTCGATCCTCGACTACACCTTCGACGACATCATCGTCGACGATTACCGGCACCACCCCGCGATCCGCGCGGCCGTCGCCGTATGAGCTCGATCGGTCTGGTGTGGGCCGAGGCCCGCGACGGCGTCATCGGCGCCGACGGGGGGATGCCGTGGCACGTGCCGGAAGACATGGCTCACTTCCGCGAGGTCACCGGTGCCCACGACGTCGTCATGGGCCGGCGCACGTGGGAGTCTCTGCCGCCGCGGTTCCGGCCGCTTCCGGGGCGCCGCAACATCGTCGTGACGCGCTCCGCGGACTTCGCCCCCGAGGGGGCCGAACGCGCGTCGTCGCTCGACGAGGCCCTCGCGCTCGCCGGGGAGGGGGACGTCTGGGTGATCGGCGGGGGAATGCTCTACGCCGAGGCCATCCGCCGCGCCGACGTCCTCGAGGTCACGCGCCTCGACTTCGCGGTCGACGGCGACACCGTCGCCCCCTCCACCGACGGCTGGTCACGGGTTGGCTCCGACCCGGAGGAGGGCTGGCACACCTCGCGCGGCGGCATCCGGTACCGGTTCGAGACGTACCGCCGGGGGGAATGACATGGCGCGCACCGCGGTGATCACGGGAGCGAGCTCCGGCCTCGGCGCCGAGTTCGCGCGCCAGCTCGGCGCGCGCGGCGCCGACCTCGTGCTGGTCGCCCGGGATGGGGTGGCTCTCGATTCCGTCGCCGCGTCCGTGCGGGCCGAGCACGGGGTGTCGGTCGAGGTGCTCGTCGCCGATCTGCTGGACGCGCAGGGTCTCGCCGCCGTCGAGGAGCGTCTGGCGGCCGGCGGGATCGACGTGCTCGTGAACAACGCCGGGTTCGGGCTCGACCTCGGCTTCGAGCAGAACGACGTCGATGCCGAGGTGCGCCACCTCCGACTCCACGTGGAAGCGGCGATGCGGCTCATGCGCGCCGCCCTCCCCGCGATGCTCGCGCGGGGCAGCGGCCGGATCATCAACGTCGCCTCGGTCGCCGGGTTCGTCCCACGGGGCACGTACGGGGCCGCGAAGGGATGGCTCATCTCCTTCAGCCGGTGGGCCAACGTCGTCTACCGACCACGCGGCGTCACCGTCACGGCCGTGTGCCCCGGATTCGTTCACACGAGCTTCCACGAGCGCCTCGGGCTCGCCCCGGGGGAGGAGGGCGTCGCCCCCGGACTGTGGCTCGATGCCGCGGTGGTCGTGCGCGAGGGGCTGCGCGACGCCGCGCGGGGGCGTTCCGTCTCGATCCCGTCATGGCGCTACAAGCTCCTGGTCGCCGGCTCCCGGCTGCTCACCGACGCCGTCGTCGTACGGGCCGCCGGGCGGGGGCGCTGACCGGCGTGTTCCTCAGCGGAAGCGCCCGAGGCGGATCCCCGCGAGGGCGAGGGCCCCGATCGTCTCGCCGTCGGTGATCCCGCCCCCCGCCACGAGAGCGAGCGCCTCCGGGAACGGGATCCAGCGCACCGCGTCGATGCCCTCCTCGTGCTGCGAGGCCGTGGCATCCGTCGTCGACAGACCGCGCGCGAGGAAGACGTGCTCGGGCGCGTCGGCGATGCCGTTCAGGGCGTTCATGCGTCCCAGGTCGTGCCACTCGGATGCCGTGACCCCGGTCTCCTCGAGCAACTCGCGCTGCGCGGCCCGCAAGGGATCTTCTCCGTCGGAGCCGCCCGCGGGCACCTCCAGCGAGCGGCCCGTCGTGTAGCGCTCGAGCTCGACGAAGCAGATGCGCTCCTCGTCGTCGAGTGCGACGATGAACACCGCGGGGTGCTGCATGCGCACCACGCCGTAGATCCCCTCGCCGTGCGGACCGGTCACCTCGTCCTCGCGCACGTGAATCCAGCGGTTCTCGTACACGGTGCGCGTCGTGCGCGTCGTCCAGCTCACTCCGCCACCCTAGGCCGGGGCGCGGGTCACGGATTGTTCACATGTCGCGCGCCACCGGCCGGGGTGGAGGCCCACCGAACCGATAACCTGGAACCATGACGCACTCCGGCAATCCCTTCGGTCAGGTGCTCGTCGCGCTCATCACCCCGATGACCGCCGACGGCGAGGTCGACTGGCCCGCCGTCGAGAAGCACATCGACGACGTCATCACCGCCGGCGCCGACGGCATCGTCGTCACAGGCACCACGGGCGAGACCTCGACCCTCACCGACCCCGAGAAGCTCCGCCTCGTCGAGGTCGGCAAAGACGTCTCGGCCGGGCGCGCCAAGATCATCACGGGCGGCGGCTCCAACGAGACCGCGCACGCCATCGAGCTGTACAAGGCCAGCGAGAAGGCCGGCGCCGACGGCATCATGATCGTCACGCCCTACTACAACAAGCCCACTCAGGCCGGCATCCTGACGCACTTCCGCCTCGTCGCCGACGCCACCGACCTGCCGGTCATCCTCTACGACATCCCCGGTCGCACCGGCGTGCCGATCAAGTACGAGACCATCCTGCGACTGGCCAAGCACCCCAACATCCTCGCGATCAAAGACGCCAAGGGCGACTTCAGCGAGGTCAGCCGCGTGCTCAACCAGACCGACCTGCTGTACTTCTCCGGCGACGACGCCAACGTGCTCCCGCACCTCTCGATCGGCGCGTCCGGTCTCATCGGCGTCACGGCGAACATCGCCGCCGCCCCGTACCGCACCATCGTCGACGCCGTGAACGCCGGTGACCTCGCCTCCGCGACCGCGGCGCACAAGAGCCTCGAGCCGCTCGTGCGCGCCGTGATGACCCACGTGCCTGGCACGGTCGCGGCGAAGTACATCCTGCACGGCCTGGGCCGCATCGGCAGCCCGCGCGTGCGCCTGCCCCTGGTCGGCCCCGAAGAGTGGGAGGCCGCCGTGATCGAAGACGAGCTGGCCCTCGTCTCGAACGTCGCGGGCGCCGACTTCTCCAACTTCCGCCCCGACCGCAACGCGGCCGCCGGCGGTGCCCTGCCGAAGGTGCACGGCACCACGAGATAAGCACCGGCGTCCGCCGAACCGCGGCCTGGGACGCCACACGAAGGGATGCCGCGAGGCGGCATCCGAGGAGGCTCATATGCCCACTACCCCGTACGACCCGCCTGCGCTCGCCGCCGGCACCCTCCGCGTCATCCCGCTTGGCGGCCTCGGCGAGGTCGGTCGCAACATGACGGTCTTCGAGTACGAGGGCAAGCTCCTCGTCGTGGACTGCGGTGTGCTCTTCCCGGAGGAGCATCAGCCGGGTGTCGACCTGATCCTGCCCGACTTCGAGCCGATCAAGCACCGTCTCGACGACATCGTCGGCGTCGTGCTCACGCACGGCCACGAAGACCACATCGGAGCCGTCCCCTACCTGCTCAAGCTCAAGGGCGACATCCCCCTCATCGGCTCGGGTCTGACCCTGGCCCTCATCGAGGCCAAGCTCAAAGAGCACCGCATCCGCCCGTACACGCTCACGGTGAAGGAGGGCCAGCGCGAGCAGGTGGGCCCCTTCGACCTCGAGTTCGTCGCGGTCAACCACTCCATCCCCGACGCCCTGGCCGTCGCGATCCGCACGCCCGCGGGTCTCGTGCTCGCGACCGGCGACTTCAAGATGGACCAGCTGCCGCTGGACGGCCGCATCACCGACCTCCGCGCCTTCGCCCGACTGGGCGAAGAGGGCGTCGACCTGTTCCTGGTCGACTCGACCAACGCCGACGTACCGGGCTTCACCCCGACGGAGCGGGCGATCGGCCCCGTGCTCGATCAGGTCATCGCCCGCGCGCCCCGTCGTGTCGTGGTGGCCAGCTTCTCCAGCCACGTCCACCGTGTGCAGCAGGTGCTCGACGCGGCCCACGCGAACGGCCGCCGCGTCGCGCTGCTCGGGCGGAGCATGGTGCGCAACATGGGGATCGCCGCCGACCTGGGCTACCTCGACGTGCCCGACGGCGTGCTCATCGATTACAAGAAGGCGCGCGACCTCCCCGACGACAAGATCGTCTACATGTCGACCGGGTCGCAGGGCGAGCCGATGGCCGTGCTGAGCCGCATGGCCAACCTCGACCACGCGATCGAGCCGGGCGAGGGCGACACCGTGATCCTGGCGTCGAGCCTCATCCCGGGCAACGAAAACGCCGTGTACCGCGTGATCGACGGGTTGACCAAGCTCGGCGCGACCGTGGTGCACAAGGGCAACGCCAAGGTGCACGTCTCCGGTCACGCCGCCGCGGGCGAGCTGCTGTACTGCTACAACATCCTCAAGCCCAAGAACGTGCTCCCCGTCCACGGCGAGTACCGCCACCTGATGGCCAACGCCAAGCTCGCGCGCGAGACGGGCATCCCCGAGAAGAACACCATCCTCGGAGAGAACGGCACCGTCGTCGACCTGCGCGACGGCGTCGCCGAGGTGGTCGGTCAGGTCGACATCGGCTTCGTCTACGTCGACGGCTCCTCGGTGGGCGAGATCACCGACGCCGACCTCAAGGACCGCCGCATCCTCGGGGAGGAGGGCTTCATCTCGGTCATCGTCGTCGTGGACTCCGCCACCGGGAAGATCGTGTCGGGTCCCGAGATCCACGCTCGCGGATTCGCGGAAGACGATGCGGTGTTCAACAGCGTCAAGCCCAAGATCGCGGCGGCCCTCACCGAAGCCGCCACCTCCGGCGTTCGCGACAACCATGCGCTGTCGCAGGTCGTCCGCCGCGTGATCGGTCGGTGGGTCAACCAGTCGCTGCGGCGCCGGCCCATGATCGTCCCGCTGGTCATCGAGGCCTGAGTCGCACGGGAAGCGCCGCGGGTCTGCCCGCGGCGCTTCGTCGTCCAGCGGCGCGTGTTCCTCGACGGTTGGTCCATCGCTCCGCCCGCACGCTCCGCCGATGTGCACGAGGTGGCGCGGATCGCGCCGCGGAGCCTCGTGCGGTGGTTCCGTCGGGTTCCTGTTCGCGCCATCCGGCGAGGTGGGCGGCGGGTCACGGCGCCACGTTCCGCGCTCATCCCCGGTGCGGCGGTGTCGATATCATGCGGGCATGCCCGGTCTCCCGATCCGTGCGGCACTCCGGTCCGACGGCGTCTTCCTCGCCGACATGACCGTCGAGGCCGCCAACTGGCGTGCCGGCGCTGCGCGGCCGCGGCACGAGGTGCTGAGTAGTCCCGAGCACCGTCGCTACCTCGCCGGGTGGCAGCGGCCGGGGGACTCCGGCTTCATCGCCGAGTCGCCGACCGGCGAGGCGGTGGGGGCGGCGTGGTACCGCATGCTGCCGCGTGACGAACCCGGATTCGGGTGGATCGGGACGGGCGTGCCCGAACTGATCATCGGCGTCCGACCCGTGTGGCGTGCGCACGGGACGGGGAGGGCGCTGTTGCAGCGGCTCGTCGATCACGCGCGCGCGGAGGGGTACGCGCGGATCAGCCTGAGCGTCGAGCGCGACAATTTCGCGGTGTCGCTCTATCGCTCGGAGGGTTTCGCCGTGGTGCGGCGTGGGATGGGCCGCGACGTGATGGTCAAGCGCCTGCGTTGAACCCCGCGTCGGTACGGGCGAATGTCGGAGGTCCCGCCTACCGTGGAGGAATGGCCCGTACCTCGTCACCGTCCGGCGGTCGCGCCCCCGCGAAGGGGTCGTCGCGATCGAAAGCCTCGGCCCCCGCGCCGAAGCGTTACGTCGACGAGCCCGAGAAGCCCGCCGCGGCCGTCCGCGCCTGGATGGCGATCGCCCACGGCGTGGGCGGCATGTTCCGCGCCTTCGGCCCCGAAAACCTCGAGCGAGATCAGCGACGAGACGGCTTCCCCTTCTTCCTCGTGGTTCTCGCCGTCATCGGGGCGGTCGTGGAGTGGTTCTTCATCGGCGCCGAGGCCGCTGCGCTGATCAGCGCCTACAGCTTCGGGGCTCTCGTCGGCCGCGTCGCATTCGTGCTACCCGTGCTCCTGCTGCTGCTGGCGGGATGGCTCTTCCGTCATCCCGCTTCGGTGCACGACAACGGACGCGTCGGCATCGGCTTCGGCCTGTTCATCGTGACCCTCGCCGGGTTCTGCCACGTCGCGGGCGGGCGCCCCGTTCCGAACGAGGGCGGACTACCGGCCCTCAGTCCGGCCGGGGGGATCGCGGGTTGGATCGTGGGGGAACCCCTCGCGGTGACGCTGGGGTTCGTCCCGGCCGATGTCGGCGCGTACATCGTCCTGTCGCTGCTGGCCGCGCTCAGCGTGCTCATCCTCACCAAGACGCCGCCGAACCGGATCGGTCGCCGCCTCGGAGACCTCTACGCCTGGATGTTCGGAGTCGAAAGGGTCGAGGGTCCCGACCCGGCGACCAAGGTGCTGCCGGTCGACGACCCCGACGACGAGCCCGCCGAGAAGTCTCTGCCGTGGTGGAGGCGGAACAAGTCGGGCCGCGAAGACGACGCCGATGGCGCCCTCGGCTCCGATGACCTCACGACCCTGCTGACGCCCGGAACCCCGAAGGGGGGCTTCGAGTCCGCAGTGGTCGCTCCCGAACCCGCGACCGCCCCGGTCCCGCCGCCCCCTGTCCCTCCGACCCCTGATGCGCTGACCGAGGTGTTCGACGCGAAAGCGTTCGCCCACGCGTCATCCGGCCGCGGCCTGCTCGACGATTCGCCCCTCGAAGACGCCGTCGACGACGATCTCCCGGGCATCTCCGGGCTGGGGGGCGACCACGCCGGTGCGCCGCCCGCCGCCACCTACCGGCTTCCCGCCGTCACGGCCCTCGCCGCCGGCACGCCCCCCAAGGCGCGTTCGGCCGCCAACGACGCGGTCGTGAAAGCGATCGAGAGCGTGATGGAGCAGTTCAAGGTCGATGCCCGGGTCACGGGCTTCTCACGCGGGCCGACCGTCACGCAGTACGAGATCGAAGTGGGCCCCGGGGTGAAGGTCGAGCGCATCACCGCGCTGACCAACAACATCGCCTACGCCGTCGCGTCGAATGAGGTGCGCATCCTCGCCCCGATCCCGGGTAAGAGCGCGATCGGCGTCGAGATCCCGAACGCCGACCGCGAGATCGTCACCCTCGGAGACATCCTCCGATCGGATGCCGCGACCACCTCGACCCACCCCATGACCATCGGCGTCGGCAAAGACGTGGGCGGTGGCTTCGTCGTGGCCAATCTCGCGAAGATGCCCCACCTCCTGGTCGCCGGCTCCACCGGTTCGGGTAAGTCGAGCTTCGTGAACTCCATGATCACGAGCCTTCTCATGCGGGCGAAGCCCTCCGATGTGCGCATGGTCCTCATCGACCCGAAGCGCGTCGAGCTGACGTCGTACGCCGGGGTCCCGCACCTCATCACCCCCATCATCACGAACCCCAAGAAGGCGGCCGAGGCGCTGCAGTGGGTCGTGAAAGAGATGGACATGCGCTACGACGACCTCGCGTCGTTCGGCTTCCGTCACATCGACGACTTCAACAGGGCCGTCGTCGCCGGCGAGATCACGCTGCCGGCCGGGAGCGAGCGCGTGCTCAAGCCGTACCCCTACCTGCTCGTGGTGGTCGACGAGCTCGCAGACCTCATGATGGTGGCGCCGCGCGACGTCGAAGACTCGATCGTGCGAATTACGCAGCTCGCCCGCGCGAGCGGCATCCACCTGGTACTCGCGACGCAGCGTCCCTCGGTCGACGTGGTGACCGGCCTCATCAAGGCGAACGTGCCGTCGCGCCTCGCCTTCGCGGTGACCAGCGTCACCGATTCGCGCGTCATCCTCGACCAGCCGGGCGCCGACCGCCTCATCGGCCAGGGCGACGGCCTCTTCCTGCCGATGGGGGCGTCCAAGGCCGTCCGGGTGCAGGGAGCGTGGGTCAGCGAGCAGGAGATCGAGAAGGTCGTCGCCCACGTCACGCAGCAGGCTCGGCCCGAGTATCGCGCCGATGTCCAGGCCGCGGCCGAGAAGAAAGAGATCGACGCCGACATCGGAGACGATCTCGAACTCCTGCTGGCGGCCGCCGAGCTCGTCGTCTCGACGCAGTTCGGGTCGACCTCGATGCTGCAGCGCAAGCTTCGCGTGGGCTTCGCGAAGGCGGGCCGTCTCATGGACCTCCTGGAGTCGCGCGAGATCGTCGGACCCTCGGAGGGCTCGAAAGCGCGCGATGTGCTCGTGACCAATGAACAGCTCCCCGGGGTCATGGCGCGCCTTCGGGGCGACGACGCACCGGCGACCACCCCCGCCTCGGGGGCCGGAGACGACCGCTACGGCAGTGACCCGATCGAGGCCCAGTTCGAGGGCCTGCCCGTCGTCGAAGACGACGAGGACTCCGAAGACGCCTGGAAGCTGACGGGACGAGACTGATGGCCGTTCACCCGCAACTCCCCAATGCGATCACGATCGCGCGCATCCTGTGCGCGCCGGTGTTCCTCTGGTTGCTCTTGGCCGATGGGGGAGACGACGGCGGTCTGCGCTGGGCCGCGGCGGTGCTGTTCATCGTCGCGATCGCCACGGACGGGGTCGACGGGTACATCGCGCGCCGCTACAAGATCGTCAGCGACCTGGGTAAGCTCCTCGACCCCATCGCCGACAAGGCGCTCACCGGTGTGGCCTTCGTGGGCCTGTCGATCCTCGGGGAACTGCCCTGGTGGATCACGGTGATCGTGTTGGTGCGGGAGGTCGGCATCACGGTCTACCGCTTCCTCGTGGTCAGTGATCACGTGCTCGCGGCCGCCTGGATGGGCAAGCTGAAGACGGTCTTCCAGGCTCTCGCGCTGTCGATTGCGCTCATTCCCCTCGCGGGGGTCTCGGACGCCGCGGCGTGGCAGGGCGCCGTGTGGTGGGTGTCCGTCGTGACGATGACGCTCGCCGTGGCCCTGACCATCGCCTCGGGCATCGACTACATCGTGACCGAGGTGCGCGCGGCGCGGAAGAACCGGCAGGGCCGATGATCGACGGCGTCCCCGACGACCTCGACGAGACGCTCGTGCGCGACCCGCGAGAGAGCGCCGCGGTGCTGCTTCGCCGACTCGCGGAGCTCGGCTGGACCGTCGCCGTGGCGGAATCCCTCACGGGGGGACTGGTCGTCTCTTCGCTCGTCGACCTGCCGGGCGCATCCCGCGTCGTGCGCGGGGGAGTGGTCGCCTACGCCACCGACGTGAAACACAGCGTGCTGGGGGTCGACCAGGCCCTTCTCGACGCGCACGGCGCCGTGCATCCCCGCGTCGCGCGCCAGATGGCCCGGGGCGTGCGCGACGTCCTGGGTCGCGACGGCGTCGCGGCAGACGTCGGCATCGCCACCACGGGGGTCGCCGGGCCGCAGGAGCAGGACGGCCAGCCCGTCGGCACGGTGCACATCGCCGTGTCGACCCCGCTGGGCACCCGCGTGGACTCGCTCGTGATCGCCGGCGACCGCGATCGCATCCGCCGGGAGACCGCCCACCTGGCCGTCCGTCGGGCTCTCGCGGCGCTCTGATATCTCGACGCCGAGCGATGCCGGAGAAACGGGGAACAAATGATTCCACATCCCGGTTTCCTCCTGCGATTCCCATCCGGTGCACAGCGCGCGGCATTAGGGTGACCACAGACGGTGTTTACAGTCGCCCGCCCGGGCGGCGACGGAATCAGCAGTGAGGAGGGCCCCCAAATGATCCTGGTTCGTCAAGAGATCGGCGAAGTCCTGCGTGACCTCCGCCAGCAGAAGGGGCGCACCCTCCGCCAGGTCGCCAGCCGGGCGAGCGTCGCCCTCGGCTACCTCAGCGAGGTCGAGCGCGGTCAGAAGGAAGCGTCCAGCGAGATCCTGGCCTCCGTCGCCGAGGCCCTCGACGTGCCCATCTCGACCATCATGCGCCAGGTGGGCGATCGTCTCTCGGTCCTCGAGGGCCTGCAGACCTTCCCCGATGTCGTTCCCGACGACCTCGTCGCATCGGTCGAGCCCGAGCTCTCGCTTCGCTGACGCTGTCCCTCGATGCGCCGTAGCGAGTTCGAACGCGCCGTCGCCGACGAGTTCGGTGCGCGCGGCGGCTCGCTGCTGACCGACCTCGTCCTGTCGGCTTGCGGTGGTCGTACGGGCGTCGAGGCTCTCGCCGCCGGCGTGGATCCGCGTGAGGTGTGGTTGGCGCTCTGCGCGGAGACCGACGTGCCGCAGAACCGTCGTTACGGCGTCGGACGACTCGAGCCTCGCCGGTCCTGACCGTCGGTCGCACTCTTCGCGACGGGGCGCGCGGCTTGTTCGGACTTCGTCGCGCATTCAACGGCGTGTCCTCGAACCTACGTTCGATTCGGGCGTAGGCTCCTGCACAACAGAGTTCGTGACGCATCGATCCACAATCGGGCGGCCCTCCGGTGCCAATGTCGGAGGCCCTCCCTACGGTGAGAAACGTCGAACGACACTCTGAACGCCTTGTCGGGCACCCCCACCGTCGGTGGGGGGCGCGACAGCCTATAGGCGACCGGAACGCGAGCAGAAAGAAGACGTCATGCCCTCACCCGCAGAGCGCGAAAAAGCCCTCGAATCGGCCCTGGCCCAGATCGACCGGCAGTTCGGAAAGGGCTCGGTCATGCGACTGGGCAGCGACGATCGCGCGCCCATCGAGACCATCCCCACCGGCTCCGTCGCCCTCGACGTCGCCCTCGGCATCGGCGGCTTGCCGCGCGGCCGCATCATCGAGATCTACGGCCCGGAGTCGTCGGGAAAGACGACGCTGACCCTGCACGCCATCGCCAATGCCCAGCGCGCCGGTGGCATCGCCGCCTTCATCGACGCGGAGCATGCGCTCGACCCCGAGTACGCGAAGAAGCTCGGTGTCGACATCGACGCGCTCCTCGTGTCGCAGCCCGACACCGGTGAGCAGGCTCTCGAGATCGCCGACATGCTGATCCGGTCAGGCGCCATCGACCTCGTCGTCATCGACTCGGTCGCCGCTCTCGTCCCCGAGGCCGAGATCAAGGGGGAGATGGGCGACTCTCACGTCGGTCTGCAGGCGCGCCTGATGTCGCAGGCACTGCGCAAGCTCACCGGTGGTCTGAACACGACCAAGACGACGGCCATCTTCATCAATCAGCTGCGCGAGAAGATCGGTGTGTTCTTCGGCTCGCCCGAGACCACCGCCGGCGGAAAGGCGCTGAAGTTCTATGCGTCGGTCCGCCTCGACATCCGCCGTATCGAGACGTTGAAAGACGGCACCGAGGCCGTGGGCAACCGCACGCGCGTCAAGGTCGTCAAGAACAAGATGGCTCCCCCCTTCAAGCAGGCGGAGTTCGACATCCTCTACGGTGTCGGAATCTCCCGTGAGGGCAGCCTGATCGACTTCGGCGTCGAGCATGCCATCGTGAAGAAGTCGGGCGCCTGGTACACCTACGACGGCGAGCAGCTCGGTCAGGGTAAGGAGAACGCCCGCAACTTCCTCATCAAGAACCCCGATGTCGCCGCCGAGATCGAGTCGAAGATCAAGTCGAAGCTCGGTATTGGTGGGGCTCCGGCCGTCACCGCCGCGCCGGCCGAATCCGACGAGCTGGCCGCCCGGCGCCCGGCCTGTGGACCTCTGACGCCGGTTGGGGTCGCCCCCCGTTCGAGAAAACGGGTGGCGACCTCGGGTCGACGCGAGGTGGGGAACCGGCCGATACGGGTGTTCGCCGACTGCGCGGCATCCCCGCCTCCGTTGACGACTCGCTCGCACCGGTGATCCCCCTCTTCGGCGGCGCGCCGCGCACCGCGTCACCTCAGCAGCCCGCACGGGGGAGTGCTCGCGACGCGGTCGACGTGCGCGAGGATGCGGAGGAAGTTCCCCTCGTCGGCGAGCACGTCCGGCCGCGGCTCCGCGCGATTCGGGACGACGCGCCGGAGCCGGCAGACGACCTTCCGGCCGGGCCCGACGAGAACGAGGTACGCGAACGAGCCGAGGCGGTGCTGCTTCGAAAGTTGCGGTCCCGGTCTCTGTCGTTGTCGGAGGCGCGGACCGTCGCGCGCATGGTCGAGGGAGCCGATGACGTCATCGCAGAGGACGTCGTCGAGCGATTCGTCGATCTGGGCTACCTGGACGACGCGACATTCGCCGAACAACTGGTGATGTCGGCGATCGAAAAACGCGGGGAGGGGCGGCGGGCCGTCGCCGAGACCCTGCGGAAGCGGGGAATCCCCCGCGACATCGCCGACGCCGCTCTCGCGGAACTCCCCGACGACGACGCGGAGCGCGCCCTCGACTTCGCGCGGTCCAAGGTTCGCGGCGTCGAAGGGAAAGACCACGACGCTGCCCTGCGTCGCCTGGCCGGTCAGTTGGCCCGGCGGGGGTACCCGTCGTCTGTCGCTCTCACGGCCGCGCGGGCGGCGCTCGATGAGGTTGGTATGGGTCGTTCGCGGTCGTTCTCGCGTTCGTCACCCCCGTCGGGCGTCCGCTTCACGCCTGACGAGTAGTCGACGACGCGGGCGCGCTGCGACGGTTTCGCACGCATGCGCCGCCGCGCCTTGGCCGCGGCGCGGCGCGGCGCCGCGCTGCCGTGCCCTGGCCGCGGCTCCGGCTCCGGCTCCGGTGCCCTCGGTGTCGGTGCCGGCTCCCGCGCCTCCCGTGGTCAGGAGGGTGGGGCGCCGTCCGCGCCGGCGGTCGGCCCGCCCGGTGCCGCGGAGGTGGCGACCAGGTGACCGAGTTCGCGTCGAGACGCCGCCCCGACTTTCAGGCGTGCCTGGTACACGTGCGACTCGACGGTGCGGATCGACAGGAAGAGCCGTGCAGCGATCTGACGGTTGGTCAGTCCCTCGTCGGCCAGCAGGGCGATCTCGATCTCTCGAGCCGTGAGCTCCTCGGGGGCGTCGGTCGGCGACGTCGGACGGGGGAGCGATGGCAGCGAGGTCGTCGTTTCCGCCGGCGGGGGTGCATCCGCTGACCACAACGCGTGCAGGCGGAGCTCATCGACGGGGAGACACTCCTCCTCCCGCGTGTGCGCGGACGCCCGGCGGACGGCCTCGACGGCGAGGGGCAGATCGGTGGTGGCCGCCAGTTGGACCAGCTCGTCGATCTCGTGCGCTCGCGCTTCCTTGAGAGTCGCCAGCCGGAAGAGATCGCGGATGCGCAGGGCAGCGGCCGAGCTCCCGCGCGTGAACTCGGCCGTGGCACGAGCGGCGGCACGTGCCTCACTCCAACGGCCCTCCACGGCGAGGATGGTGGTTTCGACGTAGAGGAGCCCGCGACACACGATCGGGGCGCCGCGACCATCGATTCGAGCCAGGATCGTGCGAGCCTCCGCCAGCCGGCCCGCCATGGCGAACTCGTCGGCGACCCCGAGCTCGATCATCGTCGCATCGGGCCCGGAGACCGTCGCTCCCTCTCGCGTGAGCGCGGACATCAGCTCACGCTGCGACTCGGTCGGTCGCCCCGCGCCCGCGAAGGAGATGGCCGCGGCCGCTCCGACCAATGTCAGATCCGTCGGTTCCCCTTCGCGAGCCGACGTCGCGATCTCCCGCTCCAGCCGCCGATGCACGGCGGCGCCGTCGGCGCCGGCGATCTGATGCGCGCCGAGCAGGAACATCACCGCCGCGAGGCGGTCGCGGGTCCCGATCCCGTCGGGCCGCTGACGAGCGTCCAGGATCGCCTCGGCGCGGCGGTTGTGGTGCTGCGACGCGCGCCATCGGCCGCGCATCGCCTCCGCGGTCCCGGCGGCGATCAGGGCCTTGAGATGCGCCGCGGTGGATGCCGAGGTCTCGCTGACGGCGCGCGCGGCGGCCTCCGTCGCCCTCGCGGCATCCAACTGAGCGAGGGCGTGCGCCATGTCGGCGAGCAGGGTCTCGACGCGGGCGTCGGCTTCCGCCACGGCGCCCACGTCGTCGCTTGCGCCCGCCCGGCGTGCGAGCGGCCGGGCGAGCCGCCGACGCGCCTGCATGTCGTCGGCGGCTTCCCACGGCGAGCCCTGTCGGCAGGCGAGCGCCGCTTCGAGATGGAGCGCCGGGTCGTCGATCGCCTTGAGCCCGCGCGCGGCGTGCGCGGCCGCGTGCGCGAGGTCGCCGCGGTCGTTCGCGTCGCGGGCTGCGTGGAGAGCGACGCGCGCACGGACGCGGGGCGGGTACGCCGCCTCGCCCGAGGCCTCCGTGCCGAGGCGGTGCCAGCGCTCCGAGACGGCGACGGCGAGGGGGTGGCTCCACCACTCATCGGCCTCGGCGAGCATCCGCGTCGCGGCGGTCTCGATCATCGCGTCCACGTGCTCTCCGCCGAGTTGACGATGAGCTTCCTGCGCGACGAGCTCGTTGGCGGTCAGGCGCCGGTCGGCGGAGGTGTCGGCGTGCAGCAGGCCGCTGACGAGCAGAGCGCCCACGATCTCGGCGTCGAACAACCGTGTCGCGGCGGCGCGTTCGAGGTGACGCAGTCGGCGCACCCCCGCCAGGCACTCCAGATCGGGGCGGGGGATGTCCGAGACGTGCCGTTCGAGCGCGACCGCCAGCCGACTGTGCCGGGGGATCGATCCGAGCGCCGCGAGGGGGTCCTTGCCCGCCCGAGCCGTGGCCGTGGCCTCCAGGATGAGTTGGCGCAGCAGTGTGCGCGACCCGTCGGCACGCCATACCAACCCGGCACGGGTGGCGCTGTCGAGCAGATGCGCATCGGGGAAGAGGTCGATCAGACCCCCTGCGTCGTCGTCGCCCAGCTCTGCCAGGTCGATCCGGCGCAGGAGCCCGTCGAGCCAGAGGTCGAGCACCGTACGTCGCACCTCGCCGGAGTCGTCCGGTCGCTCGCCGGCACGCGCGCGGGCGGTCCGGAGGGCGAGGATCACGGTCACACGGCGCGACGCGACGGCACGCGCGAGCGCGTGCGTCGAGGCGACGTCCAGCGCGTCGACGTCGTCGATCACGACGACTCCGCTCACCGCGGCGGCCAGCGGGCGCCGACTCAGATCCGTCAGTTGCTCGTCGCCGATCGCGTCGAGGGCCCCATACGGCACCGCTGACAGCGAGGTGGCGGGACGGACCAGCGCCCGTAGCGCATCGTGCCGCTCCAGTTCCGCGGCGACGGCCCGCAGCAGGTAGCTCCGACCGCTGCCCCGCGGTCCCGCGATGACGAACGACGTCCCGGCCCGCGCACGATCGGCGAGCAATCCGGCATCCCGGTCCGTTCCGATCAGGCGCTTCGCCCACTCGTTCGACGGCTGTGTCCGCATGTCTTCTCCCCCCGAAGCACCCGCGACGACGCGGGTCACGACATGTCCCCCAAACTACCTACGCGGCACACGGGAACGCGTCTCGGAAACGAAGAATCCAGCCCGATTCGCGCCAAGGGTCCTTCGCCGACCGACGACGCGCACGCGCGGTCGCGTCCCCGTGCCCACGGGGGGAACCGCCGTTTAGACTTGCTCGCATCATGACGACCCCCGTTTTCACCCCGGCGCTCATCGCGCCCTCCGCCGCCGCCCAGGGCGTCGCGGGGGCGCGCACGTACGAAGTCCGCACTTTCGGATGCCAGATGAACGTGCACGATTCGGAGCGACTGTCGGGCTCGCTCGAGAGCGCGGGTTACGTGCGCGCCGAAGCGGGGTCGGAGGCCGACGTCGTCGTCATCAACACGTGCGCCGTGCGCGACAACGCGGCGGGCAAGCTCTACGGCACGCTCGGCCACCTCAAGTCCCGCAAGGACGCACGCGCCGGCATGCAGATCGCCGTCGGCGGCTGCCTGGCGCAGATGGACAAAGAGGCGGTGCAGCAGAAGGCGCCGTGGGTCGACGTGGTCTTCGGCACGCACAACATGGGTTCGCTGCCGGGCATGCTCGAACGAGCGCGTCACAACGGCGAAGCCGAACTCGAGATCCTCGAGTCGCTCGAGATCTTCCCCTCGACGCTGCCGACCAAGCGCGACTCGGTGCACAGCGGCTGGGTGTCGATCTCGGTCGGGTGCAACAACACCTGCACGTTCTGCATCGTCCCCAGCCTCCGCGGCAAGGAGAAGGACCGCCGTCCGGGCGACATCCTGAACGAGATCCGTCTTCTCGTCGACGACGGCGCCATCGAGGTGACCCTGCTCGGTCAGAACGTCAACTCCTACGGGGTCGAGTTCGGCGATCGCCTGGCCTTCGGCAAGCTGCTCCGCGCGGCCGGAGAGATCGACGGCCTCGAGCGCATCCGTTTCACCAGCCCCCATCCCGCGGCGTTCACCGACGACGTCATCGCGGCGATGGCCGAGACGCCCGCCGTCATGCCGCAACTGCACATGCCGTTGCAGTCGGGCTCCGACCGCATCCTCAAGGCGATGCGCCGGTCGTACCGCAGCGAGAAGTTCATCGGCATCCTGGACCGTGTGCGCGCGCGCATCCCGTTCGCCGCGATCACGACCGACATCATCGTCGGGTTCCCCGGCGAGACCGACGAGGACTTCGAAGAGACCATGCGGGTCGTCGAGGCGTCGCGTTTCTCGAGCGCCTTCACCTTCCAGTACTCCGTCCGCGCGGGCACTCCCGCCGCCACCATGGCCGATCAGGTTCCCAAGGCCGTCGTGCAGGAGCGCTACGAGCGCCTGACCGCCCTGCAGGAGCGCATCTCGATCGAGGAGAACCAGAGGCAGCTCGGCCGCACGCTCGAGGTGCTCGTCTCCGCGGGCGAAGGCAAGAAGGATGCCGAGACCCACCGCCTCACGGGCCGCGCCGAAGACAACCGCCTGGTGCACTTCGAGGTGCCCGCCGGCTCCGCCGTCCCCCGCCCGGGCGACGTGGTCTCGGTCACCGTGACGCACGCGGCGCCCTTCCACCTGCTCGCCGACGCCCCGGACGGAGGCGCGCTGCGCATCCGTCGCACGCGAGCCGGCGACGCGTGGGACCGCGCGCAGGCCGAGTCCTGCGCGGTCCCGACTCCCGCGGGGGAGGCGGGTGCTCCCCGCTCCGTCTCGCTGGGTCTGCCCACGCTCCGCGTCGGCGTGTGACCCCGACTCTCTGGGCGGTCGTCGGTGCCACCGGCACCGGCAAGACCGCTCTCTCGCTCGATCTCGCCGACGCTCTCGCCGCGCGCGGACGCCCCGCCGAGATCGTCAACTCCGACGCGATGCAGCTGTACCGCGGCATGGACATCGGAACGGCCAAGGTCCCCGTCGCCGAGCGGCGCGGCATCCCCCATCATCTTTTCGACGCGCTCGCGGTGACCGACGAGGCCGCGGTGGCGTGGTACCAGGATGCCGCCCGCGCGGCCATCGACGAGATCCACGGCCGAGGAGCCCATGCGATCCTCGTCGGCGGGTCGGGGCTGTACGTCTCGGGCGTGCTGTGGGACTTTCGCTTCCCGCCGCGCGACGAGGCGTTGCGTGCCCGGCTCGAGGCGGACCTCGAGCGGGAGGGCAGCGGGGCGCTGTTCGCCCGCCTCCGCGAGGCGGACCCGCAGGCGGCGGAGCGCATCGATCCGCGCAACGGCCGACGTGTCGTGCGCGCGCTCGAGGTGCTCGCTCAGGGGGGTGAGACGCACGGCGGCGCCCTTCCGGAGGCGCCGGTGCTGTGGCATCCCTCCACCCGCATCCTCGCGACCCACGTCGATCGTGAGCAGCTCGTGCCGATGCTCGACGCCCGTGTCGAGAGGATGTGGGCGGCGGGCCTCGTCGACGAGGTCGAGACGCTGCGCGGCGAGGGCCTCGAGCGCGGCGTGACCGCGGGGCGCGCCATCGGCTACGCGCAGGCCCTGGCTCAGTTGCGCGGCGAGATGACACGCGAGGAGGCGGTGGCCGAGACGCAGGCGCTCACGCGTCGCTACGCGCGCCGTCAGGTGTCGTGGTTCCGCCGGTACGGCTCGGCCACGACGGTCGACGCGCGAACGGTGGGTGCCGCCCACCTCGCCCGCGCGGCGGAGGAGGACGGATCGTGACCCTCACCGTGCGCGCTTTCGCGACGGCCGACGAGGACGCCGTCGTGGCGCTCTGGGAGGAGGCGGGACTGACCCGTCCCTGGAACGACCCGCACGCCGACATCCGCCGCAAGCTCGCCGTGCAGCCGGAGCTGTTCCTCGTCGCGGTCGACGGCAGCCGGGGCGGCGATGAGATCGTCGGGAGCGTGATGGCCGGATACGACGGGCATCGCGGGTGGCTCTCCTACCTGGCCTCGGCGCTCTCGCACCGCGGGCGGGGGATCGGGCGAATGCTCGTCACCGAGGCCGAACGCCTGCTGGAGGAGATGGGCTGCCCGAAGGTGCAGCTCATGGTGCGCCCTGACAACGTCGGCGCCCGCGGGTTCTACGAGGCGCTCGGCTACGAGCCGTTCGAGATCTGGGCGACGGGCAAACGGTTGATCGTCGACGGCCCGGGTCCGGCCGCCGGCCCCCTGCCCTGACCCGGGTCGCGGTCGCAGCCCGGACGGCGGGACGCGCTCGCACCCGTCTCCGCGCCGCCGCCGCGGGCCGCCCGCCCCGTCCCCGCGGTCCCGGATCCGAGCCGGCGCCGCGCCCACCGCGCCCGAGCGGGCTCGTGGAACGACCGGCCGGGGCGGCGCACGTCGCTCCCTAGACTGGACATATGGCGACTCTCGCGTTCACCAAGGGCCACGGCACGGGCAACGACTTCGTGGTGGTGGCCGACCCCGACGGCGAACTCGACCTCTCCGACGCCCAGATCGCGGCGCTCTGCGACCGGCACTTCGGTATCGGCGCCGACGGCCTGCTGCGCGTCGTGCGCTCGGCGGCGATCGGCGAGGGCGCCGATGCGGCGGCATCCGGGGCCGAGTGGTTCATGGACTACCGCAACGCCGACGGCTCGAAGGCCGAGATGTGCGGGAACGGGACGCGCGTCTTCGCCCGCTACCTCGACGACACCGGCCTCGCCACGATCGACGGGGGCCTGCGCATCGGCACCCGTGCCGGCGTCAAGACGCTCACCCGCAGCGACCGCGGCTTCGAGGTCGACCTCGGCGCGTTCACGGTGGATGCCGACGAGACCCTCGTCCGCGCGAAGGGACTGCCCGTCGCCCGCCCCGGGGTGGGCATCGACGTGGGGAACCCGCACGTCGTCGTCGCGCTGTCGTCGGAGGCTGAGCTCGAGGGTCTCGACCTCACGTATCAGCCGGTGCTCGACCCCGCTCCGCGCCACGGCGCGAACGTGGAGTTCGTGGTGCCGGCGGATCCGCTCGTGCGCGACGGCGTGGGGGCGATCCGCCTGCGCGTGTTCGAGCGCGGTGTGGGCGAGACGCTCAGCTGCGGCACGGGCGTGGCCGCTGCGGCGCTCGCCGTGCGCCACTGGGCCGGCGTCGCCGCCCCCGACCACTGGATCGTCGACACCCCGGGCGGCACGCTGGGCGTGCGCGTGGCCGAGGGCCGCGTCTTCCTGTCCGGTCCCGCGTCTCTGGTGTTCACGGGCGAGGTCGCGCTCAGCTGAGCCCGCAGCCGCAGCCGCAGCCGCAGCCTGCGGCGGTCGCGGAGCCCGCGGCCGGGCGGACACGGGCGAGCGGGCGGCAACCCGTGGCGCGCGTCAGGGGATGATGTCGATGAGCTCGCTCGGCGGGGAGCCGTGGCGGCGCACCCGGAGCACGCGATACCCGCGACCCGTGGCGGCACGCTGCACGCCGTAGCCGTCGGGGAAGGTCGCGGCGAGCCAGCGCTGCAGGGAGTCGGAGCCGAGGTTGCGCTGCACGACGAACCAGCCGTCGCTGCGTTCGGAGAGACGGGGGATCCAGTGCTCCAGCATGCCGTGCAGCTCGTTCTTGCCCACGCGGATCGGCGGGTTCGAGCGGATCGTGCGGAACGACACGTCGTCGGGAACATCCTCGGGGCGCACGGCGTTGATGTTGGTGAGGCCGAGCGACTCGGCATTGCGCCTCACGAGATCGAGAGCCCGCTCGTTGACGTCGACCGCCCACACGGTCGCGTGCGGTGACGCGAGCGCCAGCGACATCGAGATCGGACCCCACCCGCACCCCAGGTCGAGGAAGTGCCCGCCGGCGGGAGGGGGAGGCGTATGGGCGAACAACACCGACGTGCCGGCATCCAGGCGATCCGGACTGAAGACACCGCCCGCCGTGACGACCTCGAGTTCACGACCGGCGAGCGTCACACGGATGCGGCGGAGCTGTTCGGGACTCGACGGCGACGCGCTGAAATAGTGCTCGCTCCCCATCCCCTCAGGATATCCGACCGCGGCGATGACCGCCGGGCCGGATAAAGTGCCAGAACATCAGCGAACCGCGGGGATCGACCCGCGACCGAAAGGATCCCATGACCGAACAGACCACACCCCCGAGCACCGACGCGTCGCCGGTCGATCCGGTGGACCGCGTGCTCACGCGCGCCGAAGCGCACCGCGGGGTCCGGGTCTTCGGTGCGGCGCAGGCTCTGCAGGACTCCACGACGGCGTACGGCGGCGACTCCGACGGCGACCAGTGGGATCGCGAGGAGCGCGCCGCGCTCCGCCGCGTCGCGGGGCTCTCCACCGAGCTCGAGGATGTCACCGAGGTCGAGTACCGCCAGCTGCGCCTCGAGAACGTCGTGCTCGTCGGCGTGCACCCGCAGGGCGAGCAGGCGGATGCCGAGAACTCGTTGCGCGAACTCTCCGCCCTCGCAGAGACGGCGGGAGCCGTCGTGCTCGACGGCGTGCTGCAGCGTCGACCCCACCCCGATCCGGCCACCTACGTCGGTCGGGGCAAGGCGGCGGAGCTGCGCGACATCGTCGCCGCCGTCGGCGCCGACACCGTGATCGCCGACACCGAGCTCGCCCCGAGCCAGCGTCGAGCGCTCGAGGACGTCGTCAAGGTGAAGGTGATCGACCGCACCACGGTGATCCTCGACATCTTCAGCCAGCACGCGAAGAGCCGCGAGGGCAAGGCCCAGGTCGAGCTCGCCCAGCTCGAGTACCTCCTCCCGCGTCTGCGCGGATGGGGTGACTCGATGTCGCGGCAGGCCGGTGGACAGGTCGGTGCCGGCGGCGCCGGTATGGGCTCGCGCGGCCCCGGTGAGACGAAGATCGAGCTCGATCGCCGTCGCATCCGCACGAAGATGGCGCTGCTGCGCAAGCAGCTGCGTGACTTCGCGCCCGCGCGCGAGGCCAAGCGCGCCGAGCGCAAGCGCCACGTCATCCCCTCGGTGGCGATCGCCGGGTACACGAACGCCGGCAAGTCGAGCCTGCTCAACCGCCTCACCAGCGCGGGCGTGCTCGTCGAGAACGCACTGTTCGCAACCCTGGATGCCACGGTCCGCCGCTCCGAGACCACCGACGGGCGCGTCTACACGCTGACCGACACGGTCGGCTTCGTGCGCAACCTCCCGCACCAGCTCGTGGAGGCGTTCCGCTCGACGCTCGAGGAGGTCGGCGACGCCGACGTCATCCTGCACGTCGTCGACGCCTCGCACCCCGATCCGGCCGCGCAGCTCATGACGGTGCGCGACGTGATGGGCGATGTCGACGCCGACTTCGGACACGAGATCGTCGTCTTCAACAAGGCCGACCTCGTGAGCGAGGACGAGCGGCTCGTGCTGCGCGGGCTGGCCCCCGACGCGAGGTTCGTCTCGTCGCGCACCGGCGAGGGCATCGAGGAGCTGCGCGCGGCCATCGAGGACGCCCTGCCGCTCCCCGCGGTCGAGGTGCAGGCGGTGGTCCCGTACGACCGCGGCGACCTCGTGTCGGCCGTGCACGAGAGCGGCCTCATCGTCGCTCAGGAGCACCGCGAGCAGGGCACGTTCCTGCACGCGCACGTGGGGGCGCGCCTCGCGGCCGAGCTGGCGGCGTTCGCCTCCTGATCCGCGGCTCTCGGGCCCCGTCGACGTCCCGTCGGCGGGGCCCTTCGCTTTCGCGGGGGAGGGGCGGTCGCGCGGGACCGCCGCACCGGGGAAGGCGCCGTTCCCACGTCCACCCGTTGGGGTCGACGCGTGCCCGACCTCTCAGCCGAGGTCGAGTGGGGCGATCCCCGGGGTGTCGAATCCGAAGACCGCGCCGAGGAATCCGAGCTCGCGCTGCAGCGAGTCGATCACCGTGTCGGAGCGGCGGAACCCGTGGCCCTCGCCCTCGTACAGCACGTACGCGTGCGGCACGCCGTGCGCGGTGAGGGCGTCGCGGATGGCCTCGGCCTGCGACGGGGGCACGACGCGGTCCTCCGACCCCTGCAGGATGAGCAGGGGGACGCGGAAACGCTCCGGGTGGGTGAGCGGAGACCTCTCGAGGTAGACCGCCTCGGCCTCGGGCAGGGGCCCGATGAGGCCGTCGAGATACCGGGCCTCGAAGTCGTGCGTGTCTTCCGCCAACGCGCGGGCGTCGCCGACGCCGTAGCGCGAGATCCCGGCCGAGAACACCTCGGTGGTGGTCACTGCCGCGAGGACCGTCCAGCCGCCCGCCGAGCCTCCCGCGATCGCGAGGCGCGCGGGGTCGGCCAGGCCGGCCTCGGCGAGAGCGGATGCCGCGGCGGCGACGTCGTCGACGTCGACCACGCCCCACTGACCCTTCAGACGATCGCGGTACGCGCGACCGTACCCGGTCGAGCCCCCGTAGTTGACGTCGAGGACGCCGATGCCACGACTGGTGAAGAACGCCGCCTTCGCCGTGGGAGCGGGTCCCACGTGCGACGTGGGGCCGCCGTGCACCAGCACCACGTACGGGGGGCGCTCGCCCTCGGGGGCCGTCGCGTCGGGGTTGGTCGGGCCGTACGCGAAGGCGTGCACCGTGCCGTGGGGCCCCTCCGTCTCGAGGGCGCGCGCCGTCGGCATCCATTCATCGCCCCAGGCTCCGGAGCCACCCGTGACGAGCTCGACGGTGCCCGCGTCGAGATCGAGGATCCAGAGGCCGGATCGGCCACCGGCGTCGGTGCCCGAGACGATCACGCGATGACCGCGCACGTCGTCGACGGCGGAACCGGCGACCGTCGGCACGTCGAGCGGTCGTACCCCCGAGGGGGCGATCTCGACGATCTCGTCGCCGCCGTGCGTGCGGACGGCGACGATCCGCCCGTCGTCGGTGGCGGCGAACCAGCGCGTCCCGAGCACCCACAGCCCGCCTCCGGTGTCGGCGTCCGCCGCGGCGACCGGCTGCGGCTCGCCGCCGAGCAGGACGCGGTAGAGGTTCCATCGGCCGTCGGGGTCGTCGGCGTAGAGCAGTTCGTCATCGGCGATCCAGACCGGTTGCAGCGGAGCGCGATGCTCGCCGCCGGCGATCTCACGCACCTCCCGCGTGTCGAGGTCGGCGACGCGGATCGCGGTGGCGTCCCACGGCATGTCGGGGTGGTTCCACGCGACCCAGGCGAGGCGGCGGCCGTCGGGTGACAGAGCGGGCTGAGCGAGGAAGTCGCTGCCGTCGGCGAGGACGTCGACCGCTGCCGAATCGTCGGTCGCGATGCGGACGATCGCCCGCGCCGGCACGCGCGCGGTTCCGTGCGTCTCGCGCACGGCCAGGAGGACGCCGTGCTCCCAGCGCAGGCCGCCGTGGCGCACGGCGTCGTCGGCGGGCGTCAGCGGGCGCGCGGTTCCACCGGGTCGCAGGGCGTAGACGCGCTGATCGGTCTTCTCGACGTAGTAGAGCTCGCCGTCGTCGGACGCCGTCCACGCCCCGCCGCCGTACTCGTGGACGGCCGAGCGGGCGTTGGCCGGGGCGGGCAGCACGGTGTCGACGACGCCATCTGTGCGCCGGCGCTTGACGGCGACGCGCCCCGCCTCGCTCGGCACCGACTCGCCCCACCAGACCTCGCCCCCGACGAAGCGGGCGCCGTCGACGCGCGGAGACGACTGCGACACCGACTCCGCGGTGAGAGGGGAGGGCCAGGAACCGTAGGGGAGCGTGTTCGCCATGCCTCCAGCCTAGGGAGGGGCTCCGACATGCGCCCGGGGCTCGCGGATGCCGTGCGCGCGGCGTACGCCGCCGGAACGACGAAAGCCGGATGCCACCTCGCGGCGGCCATCCGGCTCGAGTCGGCGTGCGGGGTCAGACGGCCCGCAGGACCGCGACCACTCGCCCGAGCACCACGGCGTCGTCGCCGAGGATGGGTTCGAACGCACTGTTGCGGGGCAGAAGCCACGTGTGGCCATCGCGGCGACGGAAGGTCTTGACGGTGGCCTCGCCGTCGAGCATCGCGGCGACGATCTCGCCGTTCTCGGCGTTCGCCTGCGAGCGGATGACGACCCAATCGCCGTCGCAGATGGCGGCGTCGATCATCGAGTCGCCCGACACCTTGAGCATGAACAGCTCACCCTTGCCGACGAGCTGACGGGGGAGGGGGAAGATCTCCTCCACCTGCTGGTCGGCGGTGATGGGCACACCGGCGGCGATGCGACCGACGAGCGGCACCAGGGCGGCGTCGCCGAGGGCGGGGGCGGTGTCCGCGGGGTTCTCGGCGGCCGCGCCGGGCAGGTCGATCAGCACCTCCATCGCGCGCGTCTTGCCGGGGTCGCGACGCAGGTAGCCGCTCAGCTCCAACTGGTTCAGCTGGTGCGTGACGCTCGACAGCGACTTCAGACCCACGGCGTCGCCGATCTCGCGCATGCTCGGCGGATAGCCGTGACGCGCGATGGAGCGCTGGATCACCTCGAGGATCGCGAGCTGCTTGTCGCTGAGGTTCTTGCGCCGCCGGGTCTGCGGCCGTTCGCGGCCGGCGGCGGTCGTCGCGTCGGTCATCTGAGCTCCCCTCGCGCCGCGGAACGTGCGGCGGAAATTCGAATGTCGGAGGTTGGTGATGAGGTCTCCGTGTCGAAACCGTATCCGGTGGACGACCCGAATGACACGGAGCCCCGCGCGTGTCGCGTTCGATTGGTCTCCTACTCCCGCGGTGTTGACACCCGCACAGTATCGAAGATAGATTCGGAATACAGATTCGCACCACCGCCCTCCCGGCCGAGGGTGGGGTGCGAATCTCTCCCCACCAAGGAGCACACCATGAGCAGCATCGCCTTCACCGCCCCGACCACCCGCCTGCGCATCACCGCGCGCGGACGCCGCGTCTTCGCGTTCCTGGTCTCCCTTCCCCTCGTCGCCGCCCTCGCGGTGGCCGTCGTCGGAGGGGGCGCAGCCCTCGCGTCGGGAGAGCTCGGCGCTCCCGCCGGGTCCTTCACCGAGGTCACCGTGATGAGCGGCGACACCCTCTGGTCCATCGCCGAAGATCTGGCGCCCGCCGCCGACCCGCGCGACGTCGTCGCGGAGATCACGCGTCTGAACGCCCTGCCGGGTGGCTCGGTCACCGCGGGTCAGCGCATCGCGATCCCCGCCGAGTACGCGCCCGCGAGCTGATCACGACCCCGTTCGCGTGAGCCGGCGGCCCACTCGCCGCCTACGATGGGTGAGGTGACCGTACGCCTCGACGACCTCCCTCTTCGCGACGATCTGCGGGGTATGACCCCCTACGGAGCCCCGCAGGCCGCGCTGCCCGTGGCGCTCAACGTGAACGAGAACACGCATCCGGTTCCGTCCGAGGTCGCCGATGACATCCTCGATGCCGTCGCCCGAGCGCTGCGCGACGTCAATCGCTACCCCGACCGGGAGTTCACGGGCCTGCGCGAGGCCTTCGCGCAGTACCTCGGGCACGGCTTGAACCCCGAACAGATCTGGGCCGCGAACGGCTCGAACGAGGTTCTGCAGCACATCCTGCAGGCGTTCGGCGGCCCCGGCCGCACCGCCATGGGCTTCGCGCCGACGTACTCGATGTACCCGATCCTCACCCGCGCGACCGGTGCCCGGTGGGTCGCCGGCGCGAGGGATCACGATTTCACGCTCAGCGCGGAGTCGGCCGCTGCGCAGGTACGCGAGCAGCGCCCCGACGTCGTCTTCCTCTGCGCCCCCAACAACCCCACGGGGACGCCCCTGCGCCTCGACGTGATCGAGGCCGTGTACGACGCGACCGACGGGATCGTGATCGTCGACGAGGCCTACGAGGAGTTCGCCCCGCGCGACGAGCCCTCCGCCGTCTCGCTTCTGCCGGGCCGACCCCGCCTGGTCGTCTCGCGCACGATGAGCAAGGCGTTCGCCTTCGCCGGTGCGCGGGTGGGCTACTTGGCCGCCGACCCGGCGTTCGTCGACGCTCTGCGTTTAGTGCGCCTGCCCTACCACCTGAGCGCCCTGACCCAGGCGGCCGCGACGGCGGCCCTCGGCCACGCCGACACGATGCTGTCGATGGTCGACGAGATCGTCGCGCAACGCGACCGCATCTCGGCGACCGTGGCGGCCCTCGGGTACACCGCACACGAGTCCTGGACGAACTTCGTGCTCTTCGGCGGTGTCGACGACCCGGCCGCCACGTGGAAGGCGCTGTACGACCGCGGCGTGCTCATCCGCGACGTCGGCATCCCGCACCACCTTCGCGTCTCGGCAGGAACGGCCGACGAGACCACTGCGTTCCTTGACGCCCTCGCCTCGATAGGATCCCGATCATGACAGGCCCCGCCTCGCCCCGCACCGCCTCGATCACGCGCGAGACGAGCGAATCCCGCGTCGAGCTCGAGCTCGATCTCGACGGTCGCGGCGCCAGCGACATCTCCACCAGCGTGCCCTTCTTCGACCACATGCTGACGGCGTTCGCCAAGCACTCGCTCACCGATCTGCGCGTCCGCTCCACGGGCGACACGCACATCGATGCGCACCACACCGTCGAAGACACCTCGATCGTCCTCGGTCAGGCGATCCGGCAGGCGTTGGGCGACAAGTCGGGGATCGCCCGGTACGGCGACGCGCTGGTCCCGCTCGACGAGGCGCTCGCGCAGGCCGTGGTCGACATCAGCGGTCGCCCCTACCTCGTCCACACCGGCGAGCCGGCGGGCTTCGAGCACCACCTCATCGGCGGCCACTTCACCGGCTCGCTGGTGCGCCACTCGTTCGAGGCCGTCTCGATCCACGCCGGCCTCACCGTGCACGTTCGCGTGCTGGGCGGGCGCGACCCGCACCACATCGCCGAGGCCGAGTACAAGGCGCTCGCTCGCGCCTTCCGTCAGGCCAAGGCCCTCGACCCCCTCGTCGACGGCGTCCCCAGCACCAAGGGTGCGCTGTGACGGCCAAGCCCGTCGTCGCCGTGTTCGACTACGGCTCCGGCAACGTCCATTCGGCCGTGAAGGCGCTCGTCGAGGCCGGAGCGGACGCACGACTGACCTCCGACCGCACCCTGCTGCTCGAGGCCGACGGACTCCTCGTTCCCGGGGTCGGCGCGTTCAGCGCCGTGATGGGCGCCCTGAACACCAGCCGCGGCGGCGAGATCGTCGACCGACGTCTCGCCGGCGGTCGTCCGGTGCTCGGCATCTGCGTCGGCATGCAGGTGATGTTCGAGCGGGGCGTCGAGCGCGGCGCCGACACGCCCGGACTGGGGGAGTGGCCCGGCACGGTGGCCGAACTGGCCGCCCCGGTTCTGCCGCACATGGGCTGGAACACGGTCACGCCGGGACAGGGGTCGCGCCTCTTCGACGGCATCGAGCGGGAGCGCTTCTACTTCGTGCACTCCTACGCGGCGCAGGACTGGTCGCTCGAGGTGACCCCGCCGTTCCCCGAGCCGACGCTGACCTGGTGCACCTACGGCGCCCCCTTCCTCGCCGCCGTCGAGAACGGCCCCCTCTCGGCCACCCAATTCCACCCCGAGAAGTCGGGCGAGGCCGGCATCCGGTTGCTCGCCAATTGGATCGACGGCCTGCGCACGACTACTGTGTGACCTCGTGCCCAGGCACGGCGAGATGCGCCGAGGGGTGCGAGGAGCCATGAACGATTTCGCGTCCACGCCCGAACTTGTGCTGCTTCCCGCGGTCGACGTGGCCGGCGGCAAGGCCGTCCGCCTGACCCAGGGAGAGGCCGGTACCGAGACCAGCTACGGCGACCCCGTCGAGGCGGCCGCCGACTTCGCCCGTCAGGGTGCGCAGTGGATCCACCTCGTCGACCTCGACGCGGCTTTCGGTCGCGGCAGCAACGCCAGCGTCATGCGCAAGGTCATCAAGCAGGTCAAGGGTGTGCAGGTGGAGCTCTCGGGCGGCATCCGCGACGACCGCTCGCTCGAGGCGGCCCTCGAGAGCGGTGCGAGCCGCATCAACCTCGGCACCGCCGCTCTGGAGAACCCCGAGTGGGCGGCCGACGTGATCAACCGCTACGGCGACGCGATCGCCGTCGGCCTCGACGTGCGTGGCACGACCCTCGCCGCCCGGGGCTGGACCCGCGACGGCGGCGACCTGTGGACGGTGCTCGACCGCCTCGAAGACGCCGGGTGCAGTCGTTACGTCGTCACCGATGTGACCAAGGACGGCACGCTCCGCGGCCCCAACATCGACCTGTTGCGCGAGATGACCCAGCGCACTCCGAAGCCGATCGTCGCCTCGGGCGGGGTGTCGAGCCTCGACGACATCGTCGCCCTGCGCGACCTCGTGCCGCTGGGCGTCGAGGGAGCCATCGTCGGCAAGGCACTCTACGCGGGGCAGTTCACCCTCGCCGAGGCGCTGGATGTCGCCGGGCACTGACGGCCCGCACGGGGGTGGCCCTCACGATCACGGGCACCACGCCGACTCGGCCGGCGTCCCCTGGGAGGGGCGACGGTTCGAGTCGAATCCCCACTCCGGCGACGACGGCTCGGCCGACCCGGCCCTGCTGGCCGCGCTCGTCGCATTCCGCACGGACGACGGCGACGCGCGCGCCGTCATCGACGCCTACCGCACGGCGCGCCTGCTGATCCCGCTCGTCGCCGAGAAGGGCGACCACGGCGTCGGAGCCCACGGTCTCGAGGTCGACAAGACGCAGGAGCTGTCGATCGTGACGGTCGCCGCCCCCGACGGCCGCAAGGTGCTGCCCGTGTTCACGTCGGTGGCCGCTCTGCAGACCTGGGATGCCACGGCCCGCCCCGTGCCGGCCGACGGGCGTCGCACGGCACTGGCGGCGGCGTCGGAGGACACCGAGCTCATCGTCATCGATCCCGCGTCGGAGACGGAGTTCGTCATCCGGCGTCCCGCGGTCTGGGCGATCGCCCAGGGGGAGTCGTGGGAGCCCGCGCACACCTCGCCCACGGTCTTCACCGGCCTGCAGGAGAGCATCTCCGGTGAGCTCGCGGTGCTGGACCTCGCCGTCCAGCCCGGTGATCCCACCGGGCGCCTCCGCGGCCCCGAGCTGGTGGTTCACCTCCAGCTGATGTCGGGGCTGGAGCAGGAGGAGCTGGATGCCGTGCTCGCACGCCTCGCGCGCCGGTGGGCCGCAGACGACCGCGTCGCGGTGCTGGTGGATTCCCTGACGGTGAAACTCCACCGCAGCACCGACGCCTGACCCGCCCGCCGCGGCGCCGGGGGCGCGCGACCGTGCCGGGACAGGCGATCGTTCGCGAACAGGACCGCGGCGTGGCGGTACGGCCAGTTCTCGTGGCATCCCCTGTTCTCGTGGGGTGCCGGGGGGGGCGGATGCCGGCGCCTCGCGTCGATCGCGGAAGGGCACCGGGTCGCCGGAGCCCCAGGACGAACGACTCAGGTGACGGGACCCGTCCACTTCTCGCCCGGCCCCTTGCCGATCGGATCGGGGATGACGGAGGCCTCGCGGAATGCGAGCTGCAGCGACCTCAGCCCGTCGCGCAGCGACCGCGCGTGCATGTCGCTGATCTCGGGGGCCCCGGCGGTGATGAGCCCGGCGAGGGCGTTGATGAGCTTGCGGGCCTCGTCGAGGTCGACCTGCTGGCCCGGGTCGTCGGCCAGGCCGGTCTTCACGGCGGCGGCGCTCATGAGGTGCACCGCGGCGGTCGTGATGACTTCGACGGCGGGAACGTCGGCGATGTCGCGGGTCGCGGAGGCGGATGCGCGCTCCTGCTCCTCCCACCGGGCGAGACGCTCGTCCTCGCCTCCGTGGCGGTGCGCGGAGTGGTCGTCGGCGGGCTGGTCGGAGGGGATCGTGTCCACGTGAATCTCTCTGCTAGACTGTGGCGGGCTTCGGAGTGTTTCACTCCGTACGAAAGAGGATCACATCCCACCCGCGCTTGCCGCTCCAGGCTACCGGGTTCCCGCACTCCGCTCCGTGTTCCACGGGGTCGCCAGGGTGCAGAAGCCGGTGCCGACAGCACCGTGCCGGGTGGCGTGTCTCTCCTCTTCGCCCGCGATTCCGATGGATCGCGGCGGCCACCACCCGCATAAAAGAGGAGTTCCGCATCAGCGATCCCCGCACCAACGAGCGCATCCGAGTCCCGGAGGTCCGTCTCGTCGGACCCAACGGCGAGCAGGTCGGCATCGTCCGAATCGAAGCTGCGCTGCGCCTGGCCCAGGAAGCGGACCTCGACCTGGTCGAGGTTGCGCCGAGCTCGAAGCCGCCCGTGGTCAAGATCATGGACTACGGCAAGTTCAAGTACGAGGCCGCTCAGAAGGCCAAGGAGACGCGCCGTAACCAGGCGAACACGGTCCTGAAAGAGGTCCGGTTCCGCCTGAAGATCGAGGCGCACGACTACATCACCAAGCTCAAGCGCGCCGAGGGCTTCCTCCAGGCGGGCGACAAGGTCAAGGCGATGATCCTGTTCCGCGGTCGCGAGCAGTCGCGCCCCGAGCAGGGTGTGCGCCTGCTCCGCAAGTTCGCGGAAGACGTCGCCGAGTTCGGCACCGTCGAGTCCAACCCCACGATCGACGGCCGCAACATGGTGATGGTGGTCGCTCCTCACAAGAACAAGTCCGAGGTCAAGACCGAGCAGAACGCGCAGCGCGCGGCCAACCGCGAGGCAGCGCGCAGCGCTGCCCGTGGCGACTCGGGAGCCGACGACGAAGCTGCTCCGGCGCCCGCCGAGTAAGCCCCCCTGACTCCCGCTCCGCCGGGAACACCAACGAAGGAAGACAGATGCCGAAGCAGAAGACCCACTCGGGCGCCAAGAAGCGTTTCAAGTTGACCGGTAGCGGCAAGCTCATGAAGCAGCAGGCCGGCATGCGGCACAACCTCGAGGGCAAGGCCTCCAAGCGCACCCGTCGCCTGAACCAGGAGCAGGTCCTGGCCAAGGGTGACTCCAAGGTCGCCAAGAAGCTCCTCGGCCTCTGAGCGCCGACGCACGTTAGGAAAGAACAGAAATGGCTAGAGTCAAGCGGGCAGTAAACGCTCACAAGAAGCGTCGCGTCATCCTCGAGCGCGCCTCCGGTTACCGCGGACAGCGTTCGCGCCTGTACCGCAAGGCGAAGGAGCAGGTCACCCACTCGCTCGTCTACGCGTACCGCGACCGTCGCAAGCGCAAGGGCGACTTCCGTCGTCTGTGGATCCAGCGCATCAACGCCGCGAGCCGCCAGAACGGCCTCACGTACAACCGCTTCATCCAGGGCCTCGGCCTCGCGGGTGTGCAGGTCGACCGTCGCATGCTCGCCGAGCTCGCCGTGAACGAGCCGGCCGTGTTCGCTTCGCTCGTCGCGACCGCGAAGGCTGCGCTGCCCAGCGACGTCAACGCCGCGAAGACCGCGTAAGACACGTTCTCGGCGAACGGGCGTCCTCTTCGGAGGGCGCCCGTTTCGTCGTTCCTGCGCGGCATCCCGGGGTGCATGCCGGGGGCGTCATACACTGGGGTCGTGCTGGAGAACCCCCGTTCGCCGCGGGTGCGCGCCGTGGCCAAGCTCAGCAAACGCGCCGCTCGACAGGAGACCGGCCTGTTCCTGCTCGAGGGCCCGCAGGCCGCCCGCGAGGCCTTGGCCTGGGCTCCGGAGACGGTGCGGGAGCTGTACGCGACGCCGACGGCGATGGAGAAGCACACCGACGTGCGCGACGCCGCCGAGGCCGCCGGTGTCGACCTGCGGTACACGACCGAGGCCGTGCTCGACGCGATGGCCGACACCGTCACGCCGCAGGGCATCGTCGCCGTCGCGCGACAGTCGCCGACGGCCCTGAAGGACGTGCTCGCATCGGGGCCGCGTCTCATCGCGATCTGCGAAGAGGTGCGCGACCCCGGCAACCTCGGCACGATCATCCGGGCCGCGGATGCCGCCGGTGCCGACGCCGTGATCCTGACCGGCCGCACGGTCGACCCGTACAACCCCAAGGTCGTGCGCTCCACGACCGGCTCGCTGTTCCACGTGCCCGTGGTGGTCGACCTCGAGCTGGCCGACGTGGTCGGGCGCGTGCACGAGGCGGGCCTGCGCGTGGTCGCCGCCGACGTTGAGGGTGACGACTTCCTGGCCTCCCGCGACCTCCTCGCCGAGCCCACCGCGTGGCTGTTCGGTAACGAGGCGCGGGGTCTCGACGAGCCCGCCCTCGCGCACGCCGACCTGGCGCTGCGCCTGCCGATCTACGGCCGCGCGGAGTCGCTCAACCTCGCCACGGCCGCGAGCGTGTGCCTCTACGAGACGGCGTTCGCGCAGCGCGCGCGCTGAGACCGGCTGTTACAGAACGGTTAAGGCCTGCGCGGGAATGTGGTCGCCCGCCCATCACCCTCATAGGGTGATCACATGGCATCCGTTCCCCCGGCGATTCCCGAGCCCCTGGTCGTCGTGTCCGACGTGCAGAAGCACTACGGCCAGTTCCAGGCCCTGAAAGACATCGACCTGACCGTCGACCGCGGCGAGGTCGTCGTGGTGATCGGCCCCTCGGGGTCGGGGAAGTCCACGCTCTGCCGAACCATCAACCGTCTCGAGACCATCACGAGCGGTTCGATCACCATCGACGGCAAGGAGCTTCCCAAAGAGGGGAAGGGCCTGGCCGAGCTGCGTGCCGACGTCGGCATGGTGTTCCAGTCGTTCAACCTCTTCGCGCACCTGACGATCCTCGAGAACGTCACGCTCGGGCCGATCAAGGTCCGCAAGATGAAGAAGGCGGATGCCGAGAAGGAGGCGCGCGCGCTTCTGGACCGCGTGGGCGTCGGACACCAGGCCGACAAGCTGCCCGCCCAGCTCTCCGGCGGTCAGCAGCAGCGCGTCGCGATCGCGCGCGCGCTCGCGATGAAGCCGAAGGTGATGCTGTTCGACGAGCCCACCTCGGCCCTCGACCCCGAGATGATCAACGAGGTGCTCGACGTGATGGTCGGCCTCGCCGCCGACGGCATGACGATGATCGTCGTCACCCACGAGATGGGCTTCGCCCGGAAGGCCGCCAACCGCGTGGTCTTCATGGCCGACGGCCAGATCGTGGAGCAGGCGGCTCCGGAGCAGTTCTTCACCCACCCCGAGTCCGACCGGGCGAAAGACTTCCTCTCCAAGCTCATCACCCACTGACGCTTCCTCGACGGCGATGAACGAGGAGGTTCTCCCGCCGACCGCATCCCGACCGTTCCCCCCGGTCGATCTCGCGCGCCGTCGTCACCGACCCTTATCCGCACAGCACACGTAACCAAGGAGACATCACATGCGTAAGACACGTTTTCTCGCCGGCGCGAGCATCGTCGCCGCCGGCCTGCTGGCCCTGACGGCCTGCAACAGCGGCACCCCCGGAGCCGCTCCCGGTGCCGAGGGCGACGGAGCCGACACCACTCAGCTGTGGGAGGTCGCCTCCGACGTCTCGCTCGACGGCAGCCCCACGTACGAGCGCATGGTCTCTGCCGACAAGGTCGTCGTCGGCGTGAAGGAGGACCAGCCCGGTCTCGGTTTCAAGGACCCGGTGAGCAACGAGCGCGGTGGCTTCGACGTCGAGATCGCCCAGTGGATCGCAGCTTCGCTCGGCTTCGACGCCGACCAGATCGAGTACAAGACGATCCCCTCCGCCAACCGCGAGCAGGAGCTCGTGAACGGCAACATCGACTACTACGTCGGCACCTACTCCATCACCGACAAGCGCAAGGAGTCGATCGACTTCGCCGGCCCGTACCTGATCACCGGTCAGGGCCTGCTCGTCGCCGCCGACAACGAGGACATCACCAGCCCCGACGACCTCGCGGGCAAGATCGTCTGCTCGGTGACCGGCTCGACGCCGCTCCAGCGCATCCGCGACGAGTACGCCCCGGGCGACACCGTCGAGTACGACACCTACACGCAGTGCCTCGAGCAGCTGCGCGCCGGTTCCGTCGACGCCGTGACCACCGACCAGGCGATCCTCGCCGGGTACGTGGCGCAGGAGCCCGAGGCGTTCAAGATCGCCGGCGACACCTTCAGCGAGGAGCGCTACGGCGTGGGCCTGCCCAAGGGCGACACCGTGCTGAAGGACCACATCAACACCCTCTTCAACGACGGTGGCGACGTGTGGACGGCCCTGTTCGACAAGAACCTGGCTCCCTCCGGCATCAAGGGCGAGCAGCCCACCGCCGACGAGTGATCCGTTCGGGGGCGGCGCGATCGCGTCGCCCCCGAATCCCGTTCTCCGATCTAAGGACCACGCATGGGCGTCATCACCGACAACCTCGACATCTGGAGCCAGGCGCTCGTCGGCACGCTGCTGCTGTTCTTCGCCGGCGGAGCCCTCGCCCTGGTGCTCGGCATCATCGTGGGCGCGATGCGCGTCTCTCCGGTGCCGATCGCGCGCGGTGTGGGGACGTTCTACGTCAGCGTCATCCGCAACACCCCGCTCACCCTGGTGTTCTTCGCCTTCGTGTTCGCCCTGCCCCCGTTGCTGGGTCTGCGCCTCACCGGCGACGTCTCGCTGACGCTCGGCATCTGCGCCCTGGGCATCTACACCGCCACCTACGTCGCCGAGGCGATCCGCTCCGGGGTGAACACGGTCCCGGTGGGGCAGGCGGAGGCCGCACGCGCCCTCGGCCTGGGCTTCGGCCAGGTGATGACGCTCGTGGTCCTGCCGCAGGCGTTCCGTTCGGTCATTCCGCCGATGATGAGCGTGTTGATCGCCCTGCTGAAGAACACCACCGTCGCCGCCGGCTTCTCGATCGTCAACCTGGGCTCGGTGCGCAACTACCTCAGCGAGCGTGGTGAGAACGCGTTCATCGTCATCCTGTGGGTGATGGTCGCCTTCGTCGCGCTCGTCCTGCTGCTGTCGTGGCTGCAGCGAACTCTTGAGAACCGATGGAGGGTCGCCCGATGAGCAGCGTCCTGTACGACGTCCCCGGGCCGAAGGCCGTCGCCCGCAACCGCATCCTCGGTGTGCTGACGATCCTCGTCGTGCTCGCCATCGTCGGGTTCTTCGTCTGGCGCCTCGCCGACACCGGCCAGTTCACCGCGCAGAAGTGGTCGGCGTTCACCTACACGAACGTGTGGGTCCAGATCGGCGAGGCCACGATGCGCACCATAGCGGCCTTCCTCGTGGCCGCCGTCGGCGCGCTCGCGCTGGGGCTGCTGCTCGCGATCGGCCGCCTTTCCGACCACGCCTGGGTGCGCTGGCCGTTCACGGCCGTCATCGAGGTGTTCCGCGCCATCCCGGTGCTGGTGTTCATGTTCCTGCTGTACTACGGCTTCCCCGTGCTCGGCATCCGGATGGAGCCGTACTGGGCCGTGGTCATCGCCCTCGTCTGCTACAACGGCTCGGTGCTGGCAGAGGTCATCCGCGCCGGCGTCGAATCGTTGCCGAGCGGTCAGGCCGAAGCCGGCTACGCCGTGGGCCTGCGCAAGGCCGGGGTGATGCGCCTCGTGCTGCTGCCGCAGGCGATCCGCGCGATGATGCCCGTGATCATCGCCCAGCTCGTCGTGACGCTGAAGGACACCGCGCTCGGCTTCATCATCACCTACCCCGAGCTGCTGTTCTACGCCAAGTACATCGGCGCGCAGCCGACCGTCGGCTCGCCGATCATTCCGGCGACCATCGTCATCGGGGCGATCTACATCGCGCTGTGCCTGCTGCTCTCGCTCGTCGCCACCCTCGTCGAGAAGCGCCTGCGCCGCTCGCCCCGTGGCGCGGTCGCGGGGCCCGTTCCGCTGCTGCCGCAGGGGACGACCGACACGTCGCTGATCGTCGCCCAGCGCGGTCTCGGAAAGCACGACTCGACCCCCATCGGAACGGCCGAGGGGGGGGGGTGTGTCCCCGCCCGTCGGTAGACTCTCATCTCGTGTCCGACGCACCCGAGATCACCCCTGAGGCCGTCGCCTCCGCGGTCGATGAGGCTCTTGCCGCCATCGCCGCCGCCGCGACCACGGCCGAGCTCAAGTCCGCCCGCTCCGCGCACACGGGGGAGCAGTCCTCCCTCGCGCAGCTGAACGCTCAGATGCGCAACGTCGCCCCCGAGCACAAGGCCTCTTTCGGCAAGCTCGTCGGGCAGGCCCGCGGGCAGGTGAACCAGGCTCTCGCGGCCCGTGAGCGCGAGCTGGCGGAAGCCGAGACCGCGGCCCGGCTCGAGGCCGAGCGCATCGACGTCACGGCGCTGCCGCAGCGCGCGCGCGTCGGGGCACGGCATCCGATCTCTCTCCTCCAGGAGCAGGTGTCCGACATCTTCGTCGGCATGGGCTGGGAGATCGCGGAGGGCCCCGAGCTCGAGCACGAGTGGTTCAATTTCGACGCGCTCAACTTCGACGTCGACCACCCCGCGCGCCAGATGCAGGACACCTTCTTCGTCGATCCGGTCGCGCGCCACCTCGTGCTGCGCACCCACACCAGTCCCGTGCAGGTGCGGTCGATGCTCGAGCGCGACCTGCCCATCTACGTGCTGTGCCCGGGTCGGGTCTACCGCACCGACGAGTTCGACGCGACGCACCTGCCCGTGTTCACGCAGTTCGAGGGTCTGGTCATCGACAAGAACATCACGATGGCGCACCTCAAGGGCACGCTCGACCACGCCGCCCGCGTGCTGTTCGGGCCCGAGGCCAAGACGCGCTTCCGCGCCAACTTCTTCCCGTTCACCGAGCCGAGCGCCGAGCTCGACCTGTGGCACCCCACCTTCAAGGGCGGGGCGCGCTGGATCGAATGGGGCGGCTGCGGAATGGTGAACCCCAACGTGCTGCGCGCCGCCGGCATCGACCCCGAGGAGTACTCGGGCTTCGCCTTCGGCATGGGCATCGAGCGCACGCTCATGTTCCGCAGCGACGTGCAAGACATGCGCGACATGGCCGAGGGCGATGTCCGCTTCAGCGAGCAGTTCGGAATGGTGGTCTGATGCGCGTCCCGCTCTCCTGGTTGCGCGAGTACGTCGACGTGCCCGCGGAGGCCACGCCCGACGACGTCCTCGCCGCCCTCGTCTCGGTCGGTTTCGAAGAAGAAGACGTGCACCGCTTCGAGCTGTCCGGCCCCATCGTCGTCGGCGAGGTCAAGGAGTTCACTCCCGAGCCGCAGTCCAACGGCAAGACCATCCGCTGGTGCCAGGTCGACGTCGGCGCCGAGAACGGGGGAGTGCGCGGCATCGTCTGCGGTGCGGGCAACTTCTTCGCCGGCGACAAGGTCGTGGTGACCCTGCCCGGCTCGGTGCTGCCCGGTCCGTTCCCGATCGCCGCCCGCAAGACCTACGGCCACGTCTCCGACGGCATGATCGCCTCGGCCAAGGAGCTGGGTCTCGGCAGCGAGCACTCCGGCATCCTGCGCCTGGTCGACCTCGGGATCGACGCGCCCGTCGGAACGGATGCCATCGCGCTGCTGGGCCTCGACGACCTCGCCGTCGAGATCAACGTCACCCCCGACCGCGGCTACGCCTTGTCGCTGCGCGGGGTCGCCCGCGAGTACTCGCACGCGACGGGAGCCGACTTCCGCGACCCGGGCCTCGGCCACGACGAGGCCGCGGCGCGCACGCCCTCGGGCTTCCCGATCACGGTCGCTGACCAGGCGCCCATCCGCGGACGCCACGGCGCCACCGAGTTCGTCGCCCGCATCGTGCGCGACGTCGACCCCTCGCGTCCGACGCCGCCGTGGATGATCACGCGCCTCTCGCTCGCCGGCATCCGCTCCCTCGGTGTGCTCATCGACATCACCAACTACGTGATGCTGGAGCTCGGCCAGCCCATCCACGGCTACGACCTCGACCGTCTGCAGGGCGGCATCACGGTGCGCCGCGCCGAGCAGGGCGAGAAGCTCGAGACGCTCGACGGCCAGGTGCGCACGCTGAACGCCGAAGACCTGCTGATCACCGACGAGTCGGGCCCCATCGGTCTCGCCGGCGTCATGGGCGGCGGGCCCACCGAGATGAGCGCCACCACCCGCAACGTGCTGATCGAGGCCGCGACCTTCGACCAGGTGTCGATCGCACGCACCGCCCGTCGGCACAAGCTGCCCTCCGAGGCCTCGCGTCGCTTCGAGCGCGGCGTCGACCCGCTCGTGCCGTACGTCGCGGCCGAGCGCGTGGCATCGCTCATGGTCGAGCTCGCCGGTGGCACGCTCGACACCGAGCTCGGCGGTTCGCTGGGTGCGACCTATCGCCGCGACCCCCTCACGCTGCCCGCGGGCTTCGTCCCGGGTCTCATCGGCGTCGCGTACACCGACGAGGAGATCGTCTCGGCGCTGCGCCTCATCGGGTGCACGGTCGAGGAGCGCGAGGGCGGCTGGTCGGTGACCGCGCCGTCGTGGCGCCACGACCTCAGCGACAAGTGGACGCTCGCCGAGGAGGTGGCGCGCATCGAGGGCTACGACCGCATCCCCTCCGTGCTGCCGACGCCTCCGTCGGGTCGCGGCCTGACGCCGGCGCAGCAGGGTCGTCGTCGCGTGGCGAACGCCCTGGCTTCGGCGGGCTTCGTCGAGACCCCGTCGTTCCCCTTCACCACCGAGGAACAGAACGCGCTGCACGGCTCGCCCTCGGGCGACCCGCTCCCGAGCGTGAAGCTCGCGAACCCGCTCGACGGTCTCTCGCCGTTCCTGCGCCGCTCGCTCGTTCCCGCCCTCCTGCAGGTCGCGCACCGCAACGTCTCGCGCGGAATCGTCGACCTCGCGCTGTTCGAGACCGGCACGGTGTTCCTCCCCAAGCCCGGCGTGCAGTACGGCACCCCCTCGGTGCCGCCGCTCGCGGTGCGTCCGGATGCCGCCACCCTCACCGCGCTCGACGCGTCGATCCCGCCGCAGCGGCGTCACGTGGCGGTGCTGCTGACCGGTCACACCGTCGCCAAGCAGCCCGGGCAGGCGGCGCTCGCCGCCGACCTGGCGGATGCCGTCGACGCGGTGCGCGTGCTCAGCGCCGCCGCGGGGCTGGACATCGAACTCGTGCAGGCCCAGCGCGCCGCCCTGCACCCGGGCCGCACCGCCCGCGTGCTCGCGGCGGGTCAGGACATCGGCTACGTCGGGGAGCTGCTTCCCGCCGTGTCGGCCGCGGCGGATCTGCCCGGGCGTGTGCTCGTGGCCGAACTCGACCTCGACGCGATGCTCGAGCTCGCGCACGCGCGCGTGGTCGCGGCATCCCTCTCGGGCTTCCCGGCCGCAACCCAGGACGTGTCGCTCACCGTCGCGGCCGACGTCGCGGCGGGGGCCGTGCGCGCGGCGCTCATCGAGGGCGGGGCGCCCCTGCTCGAGGGGGCTCGCCTGGTCGACGACTACCGCGGCCCCGGTCTGGCCGAGGGCACGAAGAGCCTCACGTTCGCTCTGCGCTTCCGCGCCGACGACCGCACGCTGACAGCGGCCGAGGCGACCGAGGCCAAGCTCTCCGGCGTGGCGGTGGCCGCGGACCGGTTCGGCGCCGCCATCCGCGACTGACGCACCCCGGGAGCGCCGCTCGGCTCACGTCGAGCGGCGCTCCCGGCGTTCGCGGGGTCGCGCGGATTTGCCTCGCCGACGCCGCTGCGGATACCCTCGCCACATGTCGTCGATCACCGTTCGCACCGAGGAGCTCTCCGTGAGCACCGGTGGCGAGCGTCGACGTCGGGTCGCGCGCCGATTCTCGGCGACCTCGTAACCCGCCATCGGTCGGGCATGCGGGCGTCGCCGCCCCGGTTCAGGTTGCATTGTGCACACCCCCCGACTCCTAAGGTGGATATATGACCCTCTCGGTCGCCGTCTCCGGCGCTTCCGGCTACGCGGGTGGCGAGATCCTCCGCCTCCTCGCCGCCCATCCCGACGTCGAGATCCGCACGGTCACCGCGCACGCGAACGCCGGGCAGCGCCTCATCGACCACCAGCCGCACCTGCGTTCGCTCGCACACCTCGAGCTGGAGGCCACCACCCCCGAGGTGCTCGCCGGCCACGACGTGGTGTTCCTCGCCCTTCCGCACGGTCAGTCCGCGCAGTACACCGAGGCCCTCGCCGACACGCCGCTCGTCATCGACGCCGGCGCCGACCATCGCCTCACCTCCGCGGAGGACTGGGCGGCGTTCTACGGCGGAGAGCACCCGGAGCCCTGGGCTTACGGCGTGCCCGAGCTCACCGTCGCCGGGACGAAGCAGCGCGAGCACCTGCGCGGAGCCACGCGCATCGCGGCCCCCGGCTGCAACGCCTCGACCGTCTCCCTCTCGCTCGCTCCGGGCGTGGCGGCGGGCGTCATCGACCCGGCGGACATCGTCTCCGTGCTCGCGGTGGGACCCAGCGGCGCCGGCAAGTCCGCGAAGACGAATCTCCTCGCGAGCGAGATCCTCGGCAGCGCCAATCCATATGCCGTCGGCGGCACGCATCGGCACATCCCCGAGATCCGGCAGGCCCTGGTGGCCGCCGGGGCCCCGCGTGACGGCATCCGCCTGTCGTTCACCCCCGTGCTCGTGCCGATGGCTCGCGGCATCCTGGCGACCTCGTCGGCGCCGATCCGCGACGGGGCGACGGATGCCGAGATCCGTGCCGCGTGGGAGAGCGCCTACGCCGACGAGCCCTTCGTCGAGCTGCTTCCCGCCGGTGTCTTCCCCCGCGTGGCCGACGTGGTCGGCGCCAACGTCGCCTCGCTCGGCCTCGCGATCGACAGGGCGGCGAACCGGGTGACCGTCGTCGCGGCCGTCGACAACCTCGTCAAGGGCACCGCGGGCGCCGCCGTGCAGTCACTGAACATCGCGCTGGGCTTCGCCGAGACCACCGCCCTTCCCCTGAACGGAGTCGCCCCGTGAGCGTGACCGCCCCCGCTGGATTCGAGGCGGCCGGAGTCGCCGTGGGTCTGAAGTCGACCGGCGCCCGCGATGTCGCCGTCGTGGTCAACCGCGGGCCCGACAAGGTGGGCGCGGCCGTCTTCACCTCCAACCGCGCCAAGGCCAATCCGATCCTGTGGTCGGAGCAGGTGGTGAAGGACGGCACCATCGAGGCCGTCGTGCTCAACTCCGGCGGTGCCAACTGCTTCACCGGGTCGTTCGGCTTCCAGACCACGCATCAGACCGCGGAGCGCGCGGCGGAGCTGCTGGGCGTGTCGGCGGGCGACGTGGTCGTGTGCTCGACCGGGCTGATCGGCACCGGCGACGAGGTGTTCCGCGCCAAGGTGCTCGACGGCGTCGAGAAGGGTGTCGCCGCTCTGTCGGCTGACGGCGGCGACGACGCCTCGCTCGCCATCATGACCACCGACTCGCGCCCGAAGCGGGCCGTGCACGTCGGCGACGGCTGGTCGATCGGCGGAATGGCCAAGGGCGCCGGCATGCTGGCTCCGGGCCTGGCCACGATGCTCGTCGTGCTCACCACCGACGTCGTGCTCGACGCGGGCGAGGCCGACGCCGCCCTGCGCGCGGCCACACGCGTGAGTTTCGACCGTCTCGACTCCGACGGGTGCATGTCGACCAACGACCAGGTCACCCTGCTGGCGAGCGGGGCCAGTGGCATCCGTGTCGATGCCGAGGAGTTCACCGCAGCCCTCACCGCGGTGTGCGACGACCTCGCGGCGCAGCTGCAGGGCGACGCCGAGGGCGCCGCCCACGACATCACGATCCGCGTCGTGGGCGCGGCGAGCGAAGACGACGCCGTGGAGGTGGGCCGCTCGGTGGCCCGCAACAACCTGTTCAAGGCCGCGATCTTCGGCAACGACCCGAACTGGGGCCGCGTCCTGGCCGCGATCGGAACGACCGACGCGGCCTTCGACCCCTACGACGTCGACGTGTGGATGAACGGCGTGCGCGTCTGCACGGCCGGTGGTCCGGACCGTCCCCGCGAAGACGTCGACCTCACCCCGCGCGCGACCGACCTGGTCATCGACCTGCGCGTCGGCGACGCGGCGGCGACGATCCGCACCAACGACCTCACGCACGATTACGTCCACGAGAACAGCGCCTATTCCTCATGACCCACGTCGACCTCCAAGACACCGACCCCGCCGAAGCCAGCGAGCGGGCGGTCACGCTCGTCGAGTCGCTGCCGTGGGTGCGCAAGTACCGCGACCAGGTCGTGGTGGTGAAGTACGGCGGCAACGCCATGGTCAGCGACGAGCTGCAGGACGCCTTCGCCGCCGACATCGCCTACCTCCGCTACGTCGGCGTGAAGCCGGTCGTGGTGCACGGCGGCGGGCCGCAGATCTCGTCGATGCTCGACCGCCTCGACATCCCGAGCGAGTTCCGCGGCGGCTACCGCGTCACCTCGACCGAGGCGATCGGGGTGGTGCGCATGGTGCTCACCGGGCAGATCAACCCGCAGCTGGTCGCCAAGGTCAACGCGCACGGGCCTCTCGCGACGGGGCTGAGCGGGGAGGATGCCGGGCTCTTCGGCGGACGCCGGCGTGGCGTCGTGGTCGACGGGATCGAGCACGACCTCGGCCGCGTGGGCGACGTCGTCACCGTCGACCCGCAGCCGGTGCTGGACCACCTCGCCGCCGGACGTGTGCCGATCGTGTCGAGCATCGCCCCCGACCTCGACAACCCCGGCACCTCGCTGAACGTCAACGCGGACGCCGCGGCGGCCGCCCTCGCGGTGGCCCTGAACGCGAAGAAGCTCGTCGTGCTCACCGACGTGCCCGGCCTCTACGCCGACTGGCCCAACCGGGACTCGCTCGTGTCGCACCTGACCTCGACGGAGTTGCGCGAGATGGTGCCGCGTCTGGAGTCGGGCATGATCCCCAAGATGCAGGCGTGCCTCGACGCCGTCGACGGGGGAGTGCCGACGGCGGCCATCATCGACGGACGCGTGCCCCACTCGGTGCTCGTCGAACTGTTCACCAGTAAAGGAATCGGAACGGAGGTGGTCGCGTGAACGCGGACACGACTCAGGAACCCGCGGCGTCGCGCGCCCCCTGGCAGGAAGACGCCGGTCGCGACCTCGTCCGCAGCTTCGGCGACCGCATGGCGCTGTTCGTGCGCGGTGAGGGTGCGTACGTGTGGGACGGCGACGGCAAGAAGTACCTCGACTTCCTCGCGGGCATCGCCGTCAACGCCCTCGGCCACGCGCACCCGGTGTTCGTGGAGGCCATCACGGCGCAGGCGTCGACCCTCTCGCACGTCTCCAACTACTTCGCCACGCCGCCGCAGCTGGCGATGGCCGCGCGCCTCAAGCGCCTCGCCGGCACGGACGAGTCGGGCCGGGTCTACTTCGGCAACTCCGGGGCCGAGGCCAACGAGGCTGCCCTCAAGCTCGCGCGCCTGCACGGCCGCGGCACCGACCGCACGCGCATCCTCACGCTGAAGGGCGGCTTCCACGGCCGCACGATGGGGGCGCTCGCCCTCACCGGCAAGCCCGCCCTGCAGGCGGACTTCCTGCCCATGGTCCCCGGCGTCGAGCACATCGACGCCACGATCGAGGCCCTCGACGCCGCGATGGACGATCGCGTCGCGGCCCTGCTGGTCGAGCCCATCCAGGGCGAGGCCGGTGTCGTCGAGCTGCCCGAGGGCTACCTCCAGGCGGCCCGCGAACTCACCCGCCGGCACGGCGCGCTGCTCATCGTCGACGAGATCCAGACCGGCGCCGGTCGCACCGGGGCATGGTTCGGATTCCAGCACGCCGGTATCGTCCCCGACGCCATCACGGTGGCCAAGGGCATCGGCGGAGGCTTCCCGGTCGGGGCGCTGATCACCTTCGGCGCCGCGAGCGACCTGTTCTTCCCCGGCACGCACGGCTCGACCTTCGGCGGCAACGCTCTGGGAACGGCCGTCGGCGGGGCCGTGCTGCAGGAGATCGAGTCCGCCGGTCTCGTCGCCAACGCCGCCGCGCGCGAGACGCAGCTGCGCGAGGGCATCGCCGCGCTCGGCTCGCCGCTGGTCGCGGGGGTCCGCGGCCGCGGGCTGCTCCTGGGCATCGCGCTGACCAGCCCGGTCGCCAAGGCCGTCGTCGCCGCCGCCCAGCAGCACGGTCTCGTGATCAACGCCGCCAACGACGACACCATCCGCATCGCGCCGCCGCTGACGATCGGGGATGCCGAGGTGGCCGAGTTCCTCGAGCTGTTCGGCGCCGCGCTCGCCACCGTGTCCGACGCCCTCATCGTAGGAGTACCCGCGTGACCCGCCACCTGCTGCGCGACGACGACCTGACCCCGGCCGAGCAGGCCGAGATCCTCGACCTCGCGATCGAACTGAAAAAGGACCGCTGGGCGCAGAAGCCGCTCCAGGGGCCGCAGACGGTCGCGGTGATCTTCGACAAGTCGTCGACCCGCACGCGCGTGTCGTTCGCCGTCGGCATCGCCGACCTCGGCGGCTCGCCGCTGATCATCTCGACGGCGAACAGCCAGCTCGGCGGCAAGGAGACGCCATCGGACACCGCCCGGGTGCTCGAGCGCCAGGTCGCGGCGATCGTCTGGCGCACCTACGCGCAGGCGGGGTTGGAAGAGATGGCCCGCGGTACGCGCGTCCCGGTCGTCAACGCCCTGAGCGACGACTTCCACCCGTGCCAGCTGCTCGCCGACCTGCTCACGATCCGCGAGCACAAGGGCGAGCTGAGGGGCCTCACGCTGTCGTTCTTCGGCGACGGCCGCAGCAACATGGCGCACTCCTACGTGCTCGCGGGCGTGACCGCCGGCATGCACGTGCGTGTCGCTGCGCCCGCCGACTACGCCCCCCGCGCCGACGTCATCGCGGATGCCGAGAAGATCGCCGCGCAGACCGGTGGATCGGTGTCGCTCGTCGCCGACCCGGAGGCGGCGGCATCCGGAGCCGACGTCGTCGTCACCGACACGTGGGTGTCGATGGGCAAGGAGGAGGAGAAGATCGCGCGCATCCGCGACCTCGGCGGCTTCAAGGTCACCAGCGAGCTGATGACCCGCGCCGACGAGAAGGCGATCTTCATCCACTGCCTGCCCGCCGACCGCGGGTACGAGGTCGACGCCGAGGTCATCGACGGTCCGCAGAGCGTGGTGTGGGACGAGGCCGAGAACCGTCTCCACGCGCAGAAGGCGCTGCTGGTGTGGCTTCTGCGCCAGGACTGACCCCCTCGCGGTTCGGCCGGCTCTGGACCCGCTTCGACGGGCCGGGCCGGCTCACCGGCGTGGACCTGGCCCGAGGCCTCGCGGTGCTCGGGATGCTGGCCGCGCACCTGCTCGACACCGAGCGGGTGCTCACCACCGACCCGGCGACGTGGGTCACGGTGGTCAACGGCCGCTCGTCGATCCTGTTCGCGGTGCTCGCGGGGGTGTCGATCGCCCTCGTCACCGGGGGCACGCGCCCCCTCCCGCCCGAGCGTCGCCCGCGGGCCGCAGCGCGCCTCGCCCTGCGCGGCGCACTGCTGTGGGCCATCGGGATGCTGCTGGTGCTGACGGGGGTCCCGGTCTACGTCATCCTGCCCGCTTACGCCCTCCTGTTCCTGCTCGCCCTGCCGTTCCTCGGGATGCGGGCGCGGAACCTGTTCCTCTGGGCGGGGGCGCTCGCCCTCGTCATGCCGTGGCTGCAGCCGCTGCTCGACGCCGCGCCCATCTGGTCCGGCCGCGGGGGAGAGGAGCTCGCCGCCCTGGTGGGCTGGAACTATCCGTTCACGACGTGGATCGCGTTCCTCCTCGCCGGCATGGGCATCGGTCGACTCGACCTCCGCGCGCTCGCGGAGCAAGGTGTGGTCGCGATGAGCGGTGCCGCCCTCGCCCTGGCCGGCTACGGCGCCGCTCTCCTCACCGAGGGTGTGGCCGCAGCCCATCCCTACCTCGCCGCGGTGCTCACCGCCGAGGACCACTCCTCGGGGCTGTGGGAGGTCATCGGTTCGGGCGGGTTCGCGATCGCTGCGATCGGGGTGTGCCTGCTGCTGTGCCGCACGCCGGTGCGCGTCGTCGCCGTCCCGATCCGCGCGGTCGGGTCGATGCCCCTGACCGCCTACGTGCTGCAGCTGGTGGTGTGGGCGGTGGTCGCGCTCGCGCTGCTGGGCGACACGTCCGACCTTCTCGGCATCCGTGAGGCGGGACTGTTCGGGCCCCTGACCCTCGGCCTCACCGTCTTCTGCACGCTGTGGGTGCTGTTCGTCGGCCGCGGCCCCCTCGAGACGGTCGTCGACCGTGTCGTGCGCGTCGTCGTCGGGACGGATGCCGCAGCCCCCGGGGCCGCGCGCGCCTCGTCGACCGGCCCCGGCGGTGTCGGCGGCTCTCGGTAGGCTGGAGCCATGAGCAGCGAGACCGGTCAGACGACGAACGAGGGCGCCCTGTGGGGCGCCCGTTTCTCGGGCGGACCGTCTCCCGAACTCGCGGCCCTGAGCCGCTCGACCCACTTCGACTGGGACCTCGCGCTCTACGACATCCAGGGTTCGCACGCCCACGCCGCCGCGCTCGAGGCCGCCGGGTACCTCGACGCCGACGAGGCGCGGGCCATGCACGCCGGCCTCGACGAGCTCGCCGCGCGCGTGCAAGACGGCTCGTTGGTCGCCGCCCCGGGCGACGAAGACGTGCACGGCGCCCTCGAGCGCGTGCTGATCGAGACCGTGGGCCCGGCCCTCGGCGGCAAGCTGCGCGCCGGCCGCAGCCGCAACGACCAGATCGCCACCCTCGTGCGGCTCTACCTGCTCGACCACTCCCGCACCCTCACGCGTGAGCTCCTGCGCCTGATCGACGCACTCGTCGCGCAGGCCGAGGCCACCGACGGCGCGATCATGCCCGGGCGCACCCACCTGCAGCACGCGCAGCCCGTGCTGCTGGCCCACCACCTGCAGGCCTACGGTTGGGCGTTCGTGCGCGGCATCGAGCGCCTGCGCGACTGGTCGGTGCGCGCGTCGGTGTCCCCGTACGGCGGAGGGGCGCTCGCCGGGGCCACGCTCGGCCTCGACCCGCAGCTCGTCGCCGACCGCCTGGGCCTCGCGCGCCCGTCCGAGAACTCCCTCGACGGCACCGCGTCGCGCGACGTGGTCGCCGAGTTCGCGTTCATCACCGCGATGATCGGCGTCGACCTGTCGCGCCTGTCGGAAGACGTCATCCTGTGGAACACGCGCGAGTTCGGCTTCGTCACGCTCGACGACTCCTATTCGACGGGGTCGAGCATCATGCCCCAGAAGAAGAACCCCGACATCGCGGAGCTCGCCCGCGGCAAAGCGGGGCGTCTCATCGGCAACCTCTCGGGTCTGCTCGCCACGCTCAAGGGCCTGCCGCTGGCCTACAACCGCGACCTGCAGGAAGACAAGGAGCCGGTGTTCGACTCGGTGCGCACGCTCGAGCTCGTGCTGCCGGCGTTCTCGGGCATGATCGCGACCCTGCGTTTCCACACCGACCGCATGGCCGAGCTCGCCCCGCAGGGCTTCTCCCTCGCGACCGACGTCGCCGAGTGGCTCGTGCGCCAGGGCGTGGCCTTCCGCGACGCGCACGAGATCTCCGGTGCGCTGGTGCGGGCGTGCGAGGAGCGCGAGATCGGCCTCGAAGACGCCGACGACGAGGTGCTCGCTTCGGTATCGCCGTCGCTCACCCCGGCGGTGCGTGAGGTGCTCACCATCGAGGGGTCGGTGGCCAGTCGCACCGGTGTCGGGGGAACGGCGCCGGTGCGCGTGGGGGAGCAGCGCGAAGAGCTCGTCGCCCGCGCGCAGGCGGCCGCCCGCCCCCTCCTGCCCTGAGTATCAGTGTTTCGCTTATCAAACTTCGAGAATAAGCGTTAGGCTTATGTCATGACCGTCGCCGTGATCGCCGACATCGTCGCCTCCCGGCTGCTCGACGACCGCGCCGGTGCGCAGCGGGCGATCGCGGAGGCCGTCGCCGACGCGGAGCGGGCGCTGCCCCTGGCCGCCGCGCCCCTCACCGCGGTCGTGGGCGACGAGTTCCAGGGCGAGTACCCCTCGCTGTCGGCCGCCCTGGCCTCGCTCCTGCTCGTGCGCCTCGCGCTGCCCGACGGCGTCGACTGCCGGTTCGGCCTCGGCGTGGGGGAGATCCGCCCGATCGATCTCGGCGAGCGCACCGTGCCCGAGGGGCCGGCGTGGTGGGCGGCCCGCTCCGCGATCGAGCACGTCGAGCGCCTGCAGCAGCGCGCCGCGCCGCTCGCCCGCACCTGGATCGCCCTCGCCGAGGAGGAGGATGCCGCCGTGTCCGAAAGCGTCAGCCTCGCCACCGCCTACGCCCTCAGTCGCGACCAGCTGGTCTCGGCCATGAGCGAGCGCTCCCGGCGGCTCACCCGCGGGCGCTGCCTCGGGCGGTCGCAGCGGGATCTCGCCGAGGCGGAGGGCATCAGCCAGTCCGCGGTGTCGCAGGCGCTCGCCGCGGCCGGATCCGCCGCCCTCGTCGAGGGGTTCGAGGCGCTCGTCATCGGGGTGCGCGCGTGATCGCCGCCGGCCTGCTCCTGCTCGCCGTCGGCGCGGTCGACCTGCTGCGGCAGATGATCCGCTCGCGCCGATGGGTGGCGTTCGCCGTGGCGGCGGTGCTCCTCGTGCTCTTGTCGGCGGGCCTGGATGCCGTGGTCGCGGGCGTCCTCGCCGTCGCCGTCGCTGCGATCTGGACGTGGGTGGTGCCCGAGGACGGACCCGCTCGGGCCGGTCTCTGGCCCGTCGCCCTCCTCGCGCTCGCCGCCGCGGGGTGCGTCATCGTCGCGCCCGGGCGCGAACGCCCGGGGATCATCGGGCAGGCGTGGGCGGCGTACCGGCCCGGCGAGGCCGTCTCGATCGACGTCGTGGTGCTCGTCGTCGGGTGCCTGGTGTTCCTTCTGGAGTCGGGCAACGCGGTCGTGCGCATCGCTCTGCGGGCCGAGATGGGCGGTCGCGACACGGGCGACGAGCAGAAGCCCACGCTGAGGGGCGGGCGGCTCATCGGCCCCCTCGAGCGCATCCTCGTCTTCGTGCTCACCCTTGCCGGCGCCTACACGCTGCTGGCGGCGGTGCTCGCGGCCAAGGGCATCGTGCGCTTCCCCGAGATCTCGCGCGACCGCGACGACGGCGACCGCGCCGAGTACTTCCTCATCGGCAGCCTCGTCAGCTGGGTGAGCTCCCTCGCGGCGGCGTTCCTGGTGTGGTGGGGCGTGCACGCGGGCTGACGCGGTGACCCGGTCTGGGGCGCGGGTCGTCGGGTTCGTTGGGCGGAGGCGGCCCGCACGGCGCGGGGGCGCGGCATCCGGAGCCGTCCGGACCCGCTGGTACCCTGAACCGGTGTCTGCCACCACCGACGCGGCGCCCGTGAGCGCCCTCGAACCCGCCAACGATCCGACGTTCGACAACGTCTGGGACGAGCTGCTCTGGCGCGGCCTCGTCCACGTGTCGACCGACCAGGACGAGCTGCGCGAGCTGCTGTCGGGGGAGCCGGTCGTGTTCTATTGCGGCTTCGACCCGACCGCGCCGAGCCTTCACCTGGGCAACCTTGTGCAGCTGCTGCTCATGCGTCGCCTGCAACTGGCCGGCCACCGCCCACTGGGTCTCGTCGGCGGGTCCACCGGTCTCGTGGGAGACCCGCGACCGACTGCCGAGCGCACGCTGAACACGCCCGAGACCGTCGAGGAGTGGGTCGGCCGACTGCGCGCCCAGGTGGAGCGCTTCCTGAGCTTCGAGGGCGACAATGCCGCGCGCATCGTCAACAATCTCGACTGGACCGCGCCGCTGAGCGCGATCGACTTCCTGCGCGAGATCGGCAAGCACTTCCGCGTCGGCACGATGCTGAAGAAAGACGCCGTCAGCGCGCGCCTGAACTCCGAGGCCGGCATCAGCTACACCGAGTTCAGCTACCAGATCCTGCAGGGCCTGGACTACCTCGAGCTGTACCGCTCGTACGGCTGCGTGCTGCAGACCGGCGGCAGCGACCAGTGGGGCAACCTCACCAGCGGCACCGATCTCGTGCGCCGCGTCGAGGGTGCCTCGGTGCACGCCATCGGCACGCCGCTGATCACCAACAGCGACGGCACCAAGTTCGGCAAGAGCGAGGGCAACGCCATCTGGCTGGATGCCGAGATGTGCAGCCCGTGGGTCATGTACCAGTTCTGGCTGAACACCGATGATCGCGACGTGGTCGAGCGCCTCCGCGTGTTCACGTTCCTCTCGCGCGCCGAGATCGAGGAGTACGCCCGGCTGGTGGAGGAGGAGCCCTTCCGCCGCGCCGCGCAGAAGCGCCTCGCGCGCGAGGTGCTGACGACGGTGCACGGCGCCTCGGCCACGGAGGCCGTGATCGCCGCGACCGAGGCACTGTTCGGCCAGGGCGACGTGAAGGGTCTGGACGCCGCGGTGCTGCGAACCGCGCTCGAGGAGCTGCCGCACGCGACGGTCGCGGCGGGCACCACGGTCGTGGAGGCCCTCACGGCGACGGGCCTGTGCAGCAGCCTGAGCGATGCGCGCCGCGCGATCGCGCAGGGCGGGGTCTCGCTCGACGGCGACAAGGTGACCGCCGACGACGCGATCGTGGCCGGCACGCTCCCCGGTGGGGTCTCGGTGCTGCGTCGCGGCAAGAAGACGCTGGCCGGGCTGTTCCTGAGCTGACATGCCGTTCACGCCGAGCCACGCGGTCGTCGCGCTTCCGTTCCTGCGCACGCGGCTGGTGCCGGCGGCGATCGCGATCGGGGCGATGACCCCCGATCTGCCGCTCTTCCTGCGCGGGATGGCGCCCGACTACGGCATGACGCACGACATCGCGTGGCTGCCGCTCACGGTGGTCGTGGCGTTCGTGCTGCTGCTCGTGTGGCGGTGCGTCCTGCGCCCCGCCACACGCGAGCTGCTGCCGCGCCGGATCGCCGAGCGCCTGCCCGCGGGGTGGGACGCCGGAGCGCGCGTCGCGGCGCGCGAGAGCGTGAGCGGGGGAGTCGTCGGCATCCTGTGGCTCGTGCTGTCGCTCGCGCTCGGGGTGGCCTCCCACATCGCCTGGGATCTCTTCACCCACGAGGGGCGCACGGGCGTGCAGCTGTTCCCGGCGCTCGAGGAGCAGTGGGGACCGCTGCCCGGGATCAAGTGGCTGCAGCACGCCTCGAGCGCGTTCGGGCTCGCGGTGCTCGCCGTGTTCGCGGCGGTGTGGCTGTGGCGACGGCGCGCCGATCCGGTGCAGCGCGTGCTGCCGGATGCCGTGCGCGTGGCGTGGTGGTTGTCGCTGCCGGCGGCGCTGCTGATCGCCACGGTCGCCGCCCTCGCGGTCGCGGGAGGGTTCGACGCCGACTACACCCCGACCCACCTGATCTACGGCGTGCTGGTGAAGGTCGCCGCGGTGTGGGGTGTGGCGACGCTCGCGCTGGCGGTGCTGGTTCCGTGGCGGCGCCGGCCCCGGGTCGGCGATCCGCGCGGGGTCGGCTGAGCCTCGCCGTTCGCACTGAGGTCGTGCGCATCGCGGAGGGTCTGCGTGTGGCGGAGGCGCGTCGCGGTCGGGTCGGCGGGCTCGGGAGCGTGGGCGGGCGGTTCGGAGCGTGCGTGACGTCGGTCATGCGCGCCAGGTCAGCTGGTCTCGATCGTTTCGGGCTGAGGTTGTGCACATCGCGGAGTGTGCGTGCGACGGCGGCGCGTCGTGGGTGCCCTCGGCGGGCTCGAGAACCTGGGCCCGCTGTCTGGTGCGCGCACCGGACGCGGACCTCGCCCGCGGGTCACACGGGCTCCGCGGTGGGCGGCGGTTAGACTCGGGGACGTTATGACGAAGGCGGGAGACTCGGTGTCGGCGAGCACGAAGGGCACGAAGACGGGCGCGGACGAGGTCATCCTCGGACCCACCGGACGCCCCTACCAGGGGTTCCCCACCCCGAAACCGCTCGACGGACACGGTCCCGCGCGCATCATCGCGCTGTGCAATCAGAAGGGCGGCGTCGGCAAGACGACGACGACCATCAACCTGGCCGCCTCGCTCGCGAAGTACGGCCGCCGCGTGCTCGCGATCGACTTCGACCCCCAGGGTGCGCTGTCGGCGGGTCTCGGCATCCAGACGCACGATGCGGCCACCATCTACGACCTGCTGCTGGACACCAAGCGCGACCCGCACGAGATCATCGTGCAGACGCGCGTCGAGGGCCTCGACATCATCCCGGCCAACATCGACCTCTCGGCGGCCGAGGTGCACCTCGTCAACGAGGTGGCGCGCGAGACGATCCTCGCCCGCGTGCTGCGCAAGGTCGCGGCCGACTACGACGTGATCCTCGTCGACTGCCAGCCCTCGCTGGGTCTGCTCACGGTCAACGCCCTCACCGCGGCGCACGGCGTGCTCATCCCGCTCGAGTGCGAGTTCTTCGCGCTGCGCGGTGTGGCGCTGCTGGTCGAGACGATCGACAAGGTGCGCGACCGCCTCAACCCGGCGATCGAGCTCGACGGCGTGCTCGCCACCATGTACGACCCGCGCACGCTGCACTCGCGTGAGGTGCTCGAGCGCGTGGTCGAGGCGTTCGGCGACGACGTGCTCGAGACGGTGATCGGGCGCACGGTGAAGTTCCCCGACGCCTCGGTGTCGGGCATGCCGATCACGGAGTTCGCGCCCGAGCACGCTGCCGCACAGGCCTACCTGCGGCTGGCGCGGGAGCTGGTCGCCCGTGGCGCCGTCGCCTGACGACACCCTCGCCGCGGCCGCGCAGACCGCGGACGCCCCCCAGCCGCGATCGCTCTCCGCGTCGAGGTCGGCCGCAGAGGCTGCGGAAGGGGCTGAGGCCCCCGGCCCCGGCTTCCGCGTGACGCTGCCCGACTTCGACGGCCCGTTCGACCTGTTGCTGACCCTCATCTCGCGCGCCGAGCTCGACGTGACCGAGGTCGCCCTCAGCCGGGTGACCGACGAGTTCATCTCCTACCTGCGCGCGATGGGTCCCGACGGCGACCTCGACGAGGCCTCGGAGTTCCTCGTGGTCGCGGCGACCCTGCTCGACATGAAGATCGCCGGTCTGCTGCCGCAGGGCGAGCTCGTGGATGCCGAGTCGGTGGCGCTGCTCGAAGCGCGCGACCTGCTCTTCGCGCGTTTGCTCCAGTACCGCGCGTTCAAAGAGGTGTCGGCCTGGTTCGCCCGCTGCCTGCAGCGCGAGGACCGCCGGCACACCCGCAGCGTCCGCCTCGACGAGAAGTACCGCAGCGCCGTGCCGGAGTTGGCGTGGACGCTCAGCCTCGACGACTTCGCAGCCCTCGCGGTCGTCGCCCTCGCACCGAAGCAGATTCCGACCGTGGGCCTGGACCACCTGCACGCGCCGCTCGTCAGCATCCGGGAGCAGGCGGCGATCGTGGTGACGCTGCTCCGCTCGGCCGGGACGCTGAACTTCCGCGACCTCGTCGCGGGTGTCACCGAGACGGGGGTCGTCGTGGCGCGCTTCCTGTCGATCCTCGAGCTGTACCGCCACGCCGCCCTGTCGTTCGAACAGCTCGAGCCCCTCGGCGAGCTCAGGCTGCGGTGGACCGCCGAGCGGTGGTCGGAAGAGAACCTCGCCGCCTTGGGAGCCGACTATGACCGCTGACACCACCGGGGCACCCGACGCCGCCATCTCCGCCGACGCGGATGCCGTGCCGGCGGCCGACGCCGCCCGTGTCGCCGCACCGCAGACCGCCGCCCCGGCGCCGGGCCCGGACGATGCGGCAGCCGTCGCCCGCCGCCTCGAGGCGATCCTGCTCGTCGTCGACGAACCGCAGAGCCTCGTGAGCCTCGCCGCCGCGGTCGCCGCGCCCGTGCCCACCGTGCGCCGGGCCGTCGCGGCGCTCGTGGCCGACTACGACGGCGAGGGCGGCGGTCCCCGCCGCGGCTTCGAGCTGCGCGAGGTGGGCGGCGGCTGGCGGCTCTACGTGCGCGAGGAGTACGACGACGTCGTGGGCGACTTCGTCACCACCCAGGCTCCGTCGCGGCTGTCGCAGGCGGCGTTGGAGACCCTGGCCGTGATCGCGTACAAGCAGCCCGTCACGCGCGGGCAGGTGGCATCCATCCGTGCCGTGAACGTCGATTCGGTGGTGCGGACGCTGCTCGCGCGCGGCCTCGTCACCGAGGTGTTCACCGACCCCGACACGGGGGCGATCCACTACGGAACGACCGACCAGCTGCTGGTCAACCTCGGCATCAACTCGCTCGACGAGCTGCCGCACATCTCGCCGTTGCTCGACGACGGCTCGAACGGATTCGACGGAGAGGTACTGAAATGAGCGACGCTTCGACAGGCGCAGCGACCGAGGGCGCGGGCTCCGCGAGCGACGAGGGCATCCGCCTGCAGAAGGTGCTCGCGAATGCGGGCGTGGCCTCGCGGCGCGTGGCCGAGATCATGATCGTCGAGGGGCGCGTGCGGGTGAACGGCGAGACCGTCACCGAGCTCGGCTCGCGCATCCACCCCGAGACCGACCTCGTCGACGTCGACGGCGTGGCCGTTCAGCTCGACGAGTCCAAGCGCTACGTCATCCTGAACAAGCCCACCGGGGTCGTGAGCTCCATGAACGACGACCGCGGTCGCCCCGATCTGCGCCGGTTCACCGAGGACTGGGACGAGCGCCTGTACAACGTGGGACGACTGGATGCCGACACCAGCGGCCTCCTCGTGCTGACCAACGACGGCGCCCTCGCCCACGTGCTCGCCCACCCGTCGTTCGGGGTGACCAAGGTGTACATCGCCAAGGTCGAGGGGCAGGTGCTGCCGCAGACGATCCAGCGCCTCATCAAGGGCGTCGAGCTCGAGGACGGGCGGATCGCGGCCGACAAGGCCCGCCTCCTCGATGCCTCGCGCGGGGAGAGCCTGGTGGAGCTGACGCTGCATTCGGGCCGCAACCGGATCGTCCGGCGCATGATGGCCGAGGTGGGGCACCCGGTGATCGAGCTCGTGCGCCGGCAGTTCGGCCCGCTGCACCTGGGAACACTCCCGGTGGGCAAGGCACGCGAGTTGACTACAGTAGAACGTGGCGCCCTCCTCACGCTGTCCCGTCAAGACGACAGCTCCTCGGCCGATTCGGCGGAGTGACCCCTCCGGGCGTCCCGCGGTGCGAGCGGCGCCGCCCAGGGCAGCAGGAGACCCGATGAGCGAACCGAACGGAACGTCCGCGCGCGCGGCCGGTCCTTTGGCGACCCGCACGAGCGGCACCGTCCGCGTCGTCGGCTCGGGTCTGCTCGGCGCGAGCATCGGCCACGCGTTGAGCGCGCGCGGTGTCGACGTCGTGCTCGTCGACGCCTCGCCCTCGCAGCTGCGCCTCGCGATCGACTACGGTGCCGGGCGCGCCGAACGACCCGACGACGCACCCTCGCTAATCGTCGTGGCGGTTCCGCCCGACGTGACAGCCGACGTCGTCGAGCGCGAACTCGCGGCGTACCCGGATGCCGTGGTCACCGACGTCGCGAGCGTCAAGCTCGAGCCGCTGCGCACGCTGCGCGGGCGCGGCGTCGACCTCACGCACTACATCGGCTCGCACCCCATGGCCGGACGCGAGCGCGGCGGGGCGAGCTCGGCGCGCGCCGACATCTTCGTGGGCCGGCCCTGGGTCGTGTGCCGCGACGGCGAGACCTCCGCCCACGACCTTTCGCTCGTGGAGGGACTCGCCCTCGACCTCGGCGCGACCCTCATCGAGATGACCCCCGAAGAGCACGACGAGTCCGTCGCGCTGATGTCGCACGTGCCGCAGCTGGTGGCGAGCCTGCTCGCCGGCCGCTTCGTCACCGCCCCCGACGGCTCCCTCCGCCTCGCCGGACAGGGCGTGCGCGACACCACCCGCATCGCGGCATCCGCCCCCGAACTGTGGGTGCAGATCCTCGGTGCGAACGCGGCGCCCGTGGTCGAGGTGCTCGAGCAGCTCTCGGCCGATCTCTCCGACGTGGCCGCAGCGCTGCGCGACCCCGACGCGCCGGGTGCCCGTCGCGCGGTCGCCGACACCATCCGTCGCGGCAACGAGGGCGTCGAGCGACTGCCGGGCAAGCACGGGCAGAACCGCCGGTTCGACACCTTCGTCGTCATGGTCGACGACACCTCCGGTCAGCTGGGCCGCCTGTTCGGCGAGCTCGGCGACCTCGACGTCAACGTCGAAGACCTGCGCCTCGAGCACTCGCCCGGCGCCCCGTTCGGCCTCGCTGAGATCAGCGTCGTCCCCGACGCCGTCCGCCGAGCCGTCGACGGGCTCCAGCAGCGCGGATGGCGGATTGCGAGCACCACCCATGACTGACCCCCTCACCAAGCCGGCCGTGGGCTCGACTGCCTCGGCGCCGGGCGGCGCGCCCGTCGTCGTCGCGATCGACGGTCCCGCCGGCAGCGGGAAATCCAGTGTGTCGAAGGCCACGGCCGAGCGCTTGGGCTACGGCTTCCTCGACACCGGCGCGGCGTACCGCGCCCTCGCCTGGCACGCGCTCGCGCACGGCGCCGACACCTCCGACGCCACCGCGGTGCTCGAGGTCTTCGGCGACTTCGACTACGCGATCTCGCTCGACACCCGCGACCGCTGGGTGCGCGTGGGCGAGGTCGACGTCACCGCCGCGATCCGCGAGCCCCGGGTGACGGATGCCGTGAGCGGAGTGGCCCGGGTCGCCCCCGTGCGGCACGCGGTGAACGAGCTGTTCCGCCGGCTCGTGGCATCCGCGAACCTCCCCGGCGTCGTCGTCGAGGGACGGGACATCACCACCGTGGTGTTCCCCGACGCGCCCGTGCGCATCCTGCTGACCGCGGCGCCCGAGGTGCGCGCCGCGCGCCGCAGTGCCGAGCTGACCGACCACGATGCCGCCAAGGTGGCCGCGGCTCTTCACCGCCGCGACGCCGCCGACTCCACGGTCGTCGACTTCCTCACCGCCGCCCCCGGCGTGCAGGTCGTCGATTCGACCCACCTCGATTTCGAACAGACCGTCGACGCCGTGCTGAGCGTCGTCGACAACACGATGGGAGCCCGCGATGGGCGTTGAAGAAGAAGAGTACGAGGGCGGGCCCGACCAGCTCGCCGAGAAGATGCAGAACCTCGACGAGGTCCTCGCCGAACAGCGGGCCGAGGCGCTGCGCGCCGGCCTGGCCGACTTCGACCTCGACGAGGACGACGCGGCGCTGCTCGCCGGGCTCGCTTCGGGTGACGGTGAGATCGAGTTCCTGCCGGCGTTGCCGGTGGTCGCGATCGTCGGCCGCCCGAACGTGGGCAAGTCGGCGCTGGTGAACCGCATCCTCGGTCGCCGCGAAGCCGTGGTCGAAGACACCCCGGGTGTCACGCGCGACCGCGTCACCTACAAGGCGGAGTGGCTCGACCGGCGCTTCTCGCTGGTCGATACCGGCGGCTGGGAGCCCGACGCCAAGGGCATCGACCGCTCGGTCGCGGCCCAGGCGGAGGTCGCGATCGACCTCGCCGACATCGTGCTCTTCGTGGTGGATGCCACGGTGGGCGCCACCTCGACCGATGAGCACGTGGTCAAGCTGCTGCGCAAGAGCGGCAAGCCGGTGTTCCTCATCGCCAACAAGGTCGACGACGCGCGCCACGAGCCCGAGGCCGCCGCCCTGTGGAACCTGGGCCTGGGTGAGCCCCACCCCGTCTCGGCCATCCACGGCCGCGGTGTCGCCGACCTGCTCGATGAGATCATGAAGGTGCTGCCCGAGGTCTCGGCGGTGGCGAAGTACGAGATCGGCGGCCCCCGCCGCGTCGCGATCCTCGGCCGCCCCAACGTGGGCAAGTCGTCGCTGCTGAACAAGGCGGCGGGCGAGGAGCGCGTGGTCGTCAACGAGCTCGCCGGCACCACCCGCGACCCCGTCGACGAGGTCGTCGAGCTCGGCGGCAAGCTCTGGACGCTGGTCGACACCGCCGGCATCCGTCGTCGCGTGCACCTGCAGCAGGGCGCCGACTTCTACGCGTCGCTGCGCACCTCGACCGCGCTGGAGAAGAGCGAGGTCGCTGTCGTCGTGCTCGACGTGTCGCAGCCGATCAGCGTGCAGGACCTGAACATCATCGACCTGGTGCTCGAGTCGGGCCGCGCGCTCGTGCTGGCGTTCAACAAGTGGGACCGCCTGAGCGACGACGACATGGAGAACCAGGACCGCCGCCGCTACCTCGAGCGCGAGATCGAGCAGGACCTCGCCCACGTCGCGTGGGCCCCGCGCGTGAACATCTCGGCGCGCACCGGCCGCCACCTCGACAAGCTCGTGCCCGCCCTCGAGACGGCGCTGGAGTCGTGGGACACCCGTATCCCCACCGGCAAGTTCAACGCGTTCCTGTCGGAGCTCGTCGCCGAGCACCCGCACCCGCTGCGCGGTGGCAAGCAGCCGCGCATCCTGTTCGGCACGCAGGCGGCGACGCGTCCGCCGACCTTCGTGCTGTTCACGACCGGGTTCCTCGACCCGGGCTACCGCCGGTTCATCCAGCGGCGCCTGCGCGAGATCTACGGCTTCGAGGGCACCCCGATCGTGCTCAACATGCGCATCCGCGAGAAGCGCCAGCGCTGAGTCCGTGCGGCGAACGCCCCGGTCCCCGTCCGGGGTCGGGGCGTTCGTGCGTCGTGGCGGCCCCGGACGCGCGGCCGCGGGGGCCCGACGGCCGCATTCCTCCGACGGGTGTGCGTCGTTCCGGCATCCTCCGAGCGGAGCGATGCCCCACGGGGTGTGCCAGGCTGGAGGGGATGACGATCGAACCTCCCGCCCCGGGTGAACCGCGGCGTCCGCACGGGCCACGCGATCCCGGCGACGCCTGGGTGATCGCGCCCACCGGCGAGAAGTACTGGGGCCGTTTCGGGGCGGCGGGTCTCCTGGCCCTCGACGCCGAGCGCGGCGTGCTCCTGCAGCACCGCGTGTCGTGGAGCCACTTCGGCGACACCTGGGCTCTGCCGGGCGGTGCCCGCCACGAGGGCGAGTCGGCCCGCGGTGGCGCGCTGCGCGAATCGGGCGAGGAGGCGGGTGTGCCGGCGGATGCCGTGCGCGCGCGCTTCGAGAGCGTTCTCGACCTCGGCATCTGGTCGTATTCGACCCTCGTCGCCGACGTGACGACCCCGTTCGAGCCCGTCATCAGCGACCCCGAGAGCGTGGCGCTGGAGTGGGTGGCCCTCGACCGCGTCGATGATCTGCCGCTCCACCCCGGCTTCGCCGCCTCGTGGCCCGCCCTGCGCGCGGCGCTCGACATGCGTCCGGCGATCGTGGTCGACGTCGCGAACGTCATGGGATCGATCCCCGACGGATGGTGGAAAGACCGCGCCGGCGCCGCCGAACGCCTTCTGACGCGTGTCGCCGCCCTCGCGGAACGGGGAGTGGATGCCGAGGCCCTCGGCCTGCCGGCGACGCGCTGGTTCCCGCGCGTCGCCGCCGTCCTCGAGGGGCAGGCGCGGTCGGCGGACACCCCCGCTTCCGGCCTCGACGTGCGGATGGCCGCGGGGGAGGGCGACGACGAGATCGTCGCCGTCGCGCGCGATCTCGTCGCCGCGCACGATCCGGTCATCGTCGTGACGAGCGACCGCGGTCTGACCGCCCGGGTCGAGGAGCTCGGCGCGAGCGTGCGCGGCGCCCGGTGGCTGGTGGAGCAGCTGGACTGACGCGTTCCGCGGGGCGGGGCTGAGCCGGCGCGAGCGTGAGGCGCGTGCGTGAGGTGGAGGGCTCGGATCGCCGCGTCGCGGCGGAGGGTCGAGGCCGCCGGTCCGGCCGGCGGCAGGGCTGTTCGCCGAGCGGTCAGTCGGCCTCGCGACCGCGCAGTTTCTCGATCTCCCGGCGGTCGCGTTTGGTCGGGCGCCCCGCGCCGCGGTCGCGCACCGGCACGAAAGGCATGTCCTCTTTCGACGGGGGCGGGGGAGTGCGGTCGTCGACCGACTCGGCCACGAGGGCTGCGCCGACACGCTTCGCGATGGTCTTCTTCACGACGAGGATGCGATCGAAGCCCTGAATGCGCACACGCAGTTCGTCGCCGGGTCGCACGGGCTGGGCCGCCTTCGCCCTGTCGCCGTTGACGCGCACGTGTCCCGCGCGGCACGCCGTGGTCGCGGCGGAACGCGTCTTGTACACGCGCACGGCCCACAGCCACGCGTCGACGCGCGCGGTGGTCGTGGCATCCGTCATGTCAGGTCTTTCGTCGGCGAATCTCCATCGTAAGACGGGTGATCAGTCGCGCAGCGTGAGCGAGACGAGGGCGCGGTCGGGCTTCGGGCGACCCACGATGTCGAAGCCGGCGTCGACGAACACCGAGACCGTGCCGCGGTACAGCTGGTTCGCCGAGCGCTTCGAGACGGCGGGATCGAGGGGATAGGCCTCGACCACCCTGGCGCCGGCGTCTCGGGCGGCGGAGACGGCGGCATCCAGCAGCTGCGGCATCAGCCCCTGGCCGCGGTGTCTTTCGCGCACGACGAAGCACGAGACGGCCCACACGTCGGGGGCATCGAGTGGCTCCGGCGTCGTCGTGGTGACGTCGCGCGTGCGGAGCAGACGTGCCTGCGCGGTGCGGGGGCCGACGCGCACCCATCCGGCGGGCTCGCCGTCGACGTAGGCGATCAGGCCGGGCGGGCGTTCGCCCCGCGTCTCGTCGCGGAACCGCTGGGTGAGCTCGTCGCGGGAACTCCTCTCGAACACGGCGTTGGTGAGCAGCCACCACTGGCATTGGCACCCGGGTCCGTCACCGCTGTCGAGCGCCAACTCGGCGTCGTCGAAGCGATCGCCGGTGGCCGGAAGGATCTCGATCGTCATGCCCGGAACCGTAGCGAGGGGGTCCGACATCGACAAGGGATGCCGTGCCACTCCGCGTTCCATCAGCGCCACACGCCCGGGGTGGGCGCTGGTTCGCGGCGGTGTCGGCGAGGGGCTAATATAGGGGAGTTGCCCGCTCGCGGGCGACGGGATGTGGCGCAGCTTGGTAGCGCACTTGACTGGGGGTCAAGGGGTCGCAGGTTCAAATCCTGTCATCCCGACAGAAAAGGGTCGGAATCCTGCGGGATTCCGGCCCTTCGTCGTTCCCGCGACCTCATCGCACACGGCGCAGACGCGAAAACGTCTGTCGCAGACGTCGGTCGGGCCTTCTGGCGGCTGAGCGATGACGCCGCAGATGCCCGCGTCGCCGGGGGGCCTCACCACGCGCCGGCGTTGCTCGTCGGGCTCGACGTCGGGGGCGTTCGGCCGGGGGTTGCATACGCGGCCGTCACACTGAACCCCCTCTCTGCGCATGGTGCGCGCTGGTAGCTTCGTCGTCAAAGGGGGCAGAGAAGAGACACATCGTGCGCGAATCGAAGCCCATCAGCTGGGGCACCATTTCGGGCCTCAGCGACCGCGAGCGGCAGCTCGGCAAGTTCATGTTCGGAGACGTCGACCTGCGCGGTCTTACGTTGGTGGATGTCACGGTGAACGGCGAACTACTCCCTGACATCGTTCACGGAGAAGTGCGGCGATTCGAGCGGCGCGCCAGCTAGCAGGCCCCAGCGCCCCGGCGTCCCTCATCCCGAGGTGACGCCGGCGGCGTTTCGGGGGTTCGAAGTGCGTGGCGGCGATCCGTGTTCACGGACCGCGGCATCAGGGCCGCGCGTCGACGCCCGCGAGGATGCCGCCTCGCAGGGCGTGCTGGAGCGCCTCGAGGGCGGCGGGCACGAGTCGGTAGTACGCCCACGTTCCGCGCTTGTCGCGGCTCAGAAAACCGGCGTCGGTCAGCACCTTCAGGTGGTGCGAAACCGTCGGTTGCGACAGGCCGACCGGCTCGGTCAGGTCGCAGACGCAGGACTCCTGGTTCTCGGCGGCGGCGACGATGGACAGCAACCTCAGCCGCGTAGGGTCGCCGAGGGCCTTGAAGGTCCGCGCGAGGCGCTCCGCATCCCCCGGGGACAGGGCTTCCCCCGCGGCGGGGGTGCAACATGTCGAGGTGCCGTCGAGCGCGATGGGGGCAACGGATGTCATGCATCGAAAGTAGTAGATATTGACAGGCGTCGATAGATGCGATGAGACTGATCCATCGACAAGCCTCGATGACTAGGAGAATCCGTGTCGACGCTCACCCTCACGCCCCGCCCCCGCACGACCGACCGACTGGCCGCCCTCCCGGTGGTCGTGATCGGCGCGGGCCCCGTGGGCCTCGCCGCGGCCGCCCACCTCGTCGACAGGGGTATCGACCACGTTGTGCTCGAGGCGGCATCCGGGCCTGCCGCAGCCGTGGAGCAGTGGGGGCACACCCGCTTGTTCTCCGCGTGGCGGGAGGTGGTGGATCCGGTGGCGCGGCGCCTTCTCGAGGCGACCGGGTGGACGATGCCCGCCAATGAGGGCCGTGCGCCCTCGGGACACGAGCTGGTTCGCGAGTACCTCCGCCCCCTCGCCCAACTCCCCGAGATCGCGGCCACGATCCGCTACGGCGCGCGGGTCTCGGCGGTCGCCCGTGAGGGGATGGACCGCACGCGCTCCGCGGGGCGCGAGACCACGCCGTTCCTCGTGCGCGTCGACACGGGTGGGCACCGGGCGCACCTGCTCGCGCGGGCCGTGCTCGACGCGTCCGGGACGTACGGCTCGCCCAACCCGCTGCTCTCGACGGGACTCGAACCCGCCGCCGATCCCGCGGTGGCCGCTCGGGTCACGCACGCGCTGCCCGACGTGCTCGGCCGCGACCGCGACCTCTTCGCCGGGCATCACGCGGTCGTCGTCGGCGCGGGGCACTCCGCCGCGAACACCCTGATCTCCCTCGTCCGTCTCCAGCGCGACGAACCGCGGACCCGCATCACCTGGCTCATCCGCAACGCGACCGCGGTGCGCGTCTCGTCGTCGGGCGACGACGACCTGGTCGGCCGCGCGCAGCTGGGAGCCCGCGTCGACCGCTACGTCGCCGCGGGGGTGGTGGACAAGATCGACTCCTTCGAGATCGCAGACGTCTCGGCCACCACGCACGGCATCCGCCTCTCGGGGACGCGGCGCGGCGAGCCGTCGGTCGTCGACGCCGACATCGTCGTGAACGCCACCGGCTTCCGCCCCGATCTGTCCGCCCTCCGTGAGATTCGGACCGATCTGGACGCCATCGTGGAGGCACCGCGTTCGCTCGCGCCGCTCATCGACCCCAACGTCCACTCGTGCGGCACGGTCGAGCCCCACGGCTTCCGCGAGCTCACGCATCCCGAACACGGGTTCTTCATCGTCGGGATGAAGTCGTACGGCCGCGCGCCGACGTTCCTCCTGGCCACCGGGTACGAGCAGGTGCGTTCCGTCGTCGCCTGGCTCTCCGGCGACCTCGCCTCCGCCTCACGCGTTCAGCTCACGCTCCCCGCCACCGGCGTGTGCTCCACGGATGCCGGCGGATGCTGCTGACATGACGCTCGTGCGTGCCCTCGAACGGACGGACTGGGCGGCGGTGGAAGCCATCTATCGCGAGGGCATCGACGGCGGCAACGCGACCTTCGAGACCGAGACGCCCACCTGGGACGCCTTCGATCGGTCGAAGACGCGGTTCGGCCGGCTCGTCGCCGTCGACGACACGCGGGCTGTCGTCGGGTGGGTGGCCGCGTCACCCGTGTCGGCGCGCCCGGCGTACCGCGGAGTGGTGGAGCACTCGGTGTACGTCGCCTCTCACGCACACGGCCGCGGTATCGGCGGGGCCTTGTTGCGGGCGTTCATCGCGGATGCCGAGATGAACGGGGTGTGGACGATCCAGTCCGGTGTCTTCCCCGAGAACGTCGTGTCGCTGCGGATGCACGCGGCGCTCGGGTTCCGCGAGGTGGGCCGGCGCGAGCGCATCGCGCGCTCGCTCGTGGGCCCCTGGGCGGGTCAGTGGCGCGACACGGTGCTGGTCGAGCGGCGCAGCGCGATGAACGGCCGAGCGTGAGCGGGGTGGACCTCGCTCGCCACCTCACCGGGGTGAGGCTGCTGGTGCTCGAGATCCTGGCATCCGCGGGCCCGTGCACGCGAGAGGAGGTCCTGCGGGAGTGGGAGCGGCGCCGCCCCGGACTCGGCGTCGGCCACCGGGTGCGTCTGCCGCGGATGCGAGACGAGACGCTGTGGCGCCTCGTCATTCTCGGCTGGGTCGCCCGTGAGGGAGAGACGTACTTCCTCACGGGCGACGGGCAGCGCGTGCTCTCTTTCGCGCAGTCGGGTTAGCGCAGGCGCTGCTCGAGGTCTCTCACCGCGGCTTCCACCGCGTCGCGCATGCCGCGCGCCCCCTCCGCGTCCCAGTCGGCGGGGTCGGGGAAGCTCCACTGCACGTGCTCTCCGCGGATCGGGCCGGGCAGGTCGAGGTTCGGCTTCATGGTGACCACGACGTCGGCTGTCGCGAGGTCTTCCGCCGTCACCGCTCGGGGCCGTGCCCGTGCGGTGTCGATCCCGAGCTCGGAGAGCGTCGTGGCGATGGCGGGATTGATGGCGTCGGCCGGGGCGACTCCGCCGCTGATGGCGTGGACCCGCCCCTCGGAGACGTGGTCCATCAGATGAGCGCCGAGCTGCGAGCGTCCGGCGTTGTGGGTGCAGATGAACAGGACGGTGGGCGCGGTCATGCGTGTGCTCCGAGTGGGTGGTTCTGGCGCGACCAGGCTTGTGTCGCGATCTGGACGGCGTCCCACGGGGATCCGAGGGGCGGGGTGTAGGAGAGGTCGAGGTCGCTGATCTGCTCGACGCTCAAGCCGGCGAACAGGGCGGTGGCGTAGGTGTCCACGCGTTTGGCGGTCTCGGTGCCGAGGCGACCGACCAGCTGCGCCCCGAGCAGCCGACCCGTGTGCTCATCGCCGGTGATGCGCAGGGTGATGGGCTGAGCGCCCGGGTAGTACCTCTTGTGGTCGTCCGCGATGCTCTGGGTCGTGAGCGGCGTGTATCCCGCGGCCTCGGCCTCGTGCTGGCGCAAACCGGTCCGCGAGGCGACCAGGTCGAACACCTTGACGACCTGGGTGCCGACCGATCCGGCGAACCGCGCGGTCCCGCCCAGGGCGTTCTCCCCGGCGACCCGGCCCTGTTTGTGCGCGGTGGTCCCGAGGGGGAGATACGTCTCGCCGAGCAGTCGGTGATGGGTGATGACGCCGTCGCCGGCCGCGAAGACGTCCGGAAGTCCCGTGCGCATCGACTCGTCCACCACCACGGCCGAGCCGGCCCCGAGCGTTGCCCCGGCGCGCCGGAGGAGATCCGTGTTCGGGCGCACCCCGACGACCGCGAGCACGAGGTCGGCCGTGTATTCCCGGGCCTCGCCGTCGGTCGTCGCGTGGACGGTGAGTCCCGCCGCCGACTTCTCGATCCTCCGCACGGCGGTTCCGGTGCGTACGGAGACCCCGTGCGCGATGAGTTCCTCCCGCACGAGGATGCCGAGTTCGGCATCCAGGGTCGACAGCACTTCGGGTCCGCGCTGCAGCTGGGTGACCTCCATCCCGCGGACGGTGAGCGCCTCGGCCATCTCGAGGCCCACGTACCCTGCGCCGATGATGATGGCGCTGCGGGGGTTCCTCCTGGTCAAGTCGTCGTCGAGGGCGAAAGTGTCGCCCATCGAGTGGATGACGTGCACCCCGTCTGCCGGACCGAGGTGCCCGAGGCCCTCGATCCCCGCGTGCGACGGCAGCGCCCCGGTTCCCACGACCAGGGCGTCGTAGTCGAGATCGCTCTCCGTGCCGTCCGCTCCGCGCAGTCGCAGCCGACGACCGGCCACGTCGATCTGCGTGGCGAGCGTGTCGAGGCGCAGGCGCATGCCGGTGGCCTCGAGGTCCGCCGCGGTGCGGTGGGCGAGCGACTGCCACGGCGTCACCTCCCCGGAGAAGAAGTACGGGATGCCGCAGATCGAGTAGTTCGGGTAGGCATCGGCGACCACGACGGTGACATCCACGGTCGGGTCGAGTTCGCGGGCGCGCAGCGCGGCGGAGATGCCGGCGTCACTGCCGCCGATGGCGACGATGTGCATGAGGAGTCCTTCGTGATCAGAGGGTCGAGGTCGGGGGAGCGTCGGCTGCGACGGTGCGCAGCTGCGGTGACGGTGCCGCGAGCAGGCCCGCGACGAGCACGCCGATGGCCGCGCCGAGCAGTTGCGCCAGGAGGAACGGCGCGACGGAGGTCGGGGCGATCCCGGCGAAGGTGTCGGAGAACATCCGGCCCACGGTGACGGCGGGGTTCGCGAACGAGGTGGAACTGGTGAACCAGTAGGCGCTGCCGATGTAGGCCGCGACCCACAGCGCGACCGCCCGGCCGGCGTGCTGGCGCGCGGCGAGTCGGATGACGACGATCAGGCCCGCTGTGGCGACGACCTCGCCGAGGAGCACGCCGAACCCGCCACGCGGGGTCGTGGACCATCCCTGCGGCACGTCGAACATCGCGTTGGCCAGGATGCTGCCGGCCACCGCCCCGATGAGCTGGGCGATCACGAACAGCACCGCGCGGGTGACGCGATCCGGGCGAGCCTCGGTGGACGCGAGGAGGTCGACGAGCGTGACCACCGGGTTCAGGTGCGCACCGGAGATGGGGGCGAGCGCGGCGATCAGCACCGCCAGGCCCAGGGCCGTGGCGATGCTGTTGGCCAGAAGCTGCACACCCGGGTCGCCCGAGAGCGTGGATGCGGCGATCCCCGAGCCCACCACGATGCACACCAACGCACCCGTGCCCAGCGCTTCCGCCAGAAAGGGCGCCATCGTCGTTCGATTCATCTCTCTCCCACCTTGACGGCGCCACACTACATCAATCAAGATTGACACAATGAACAGTGAGCTAACGAGCGTGGAGCGACGCGCGGCCCGTCACGCCGCCCTGGCCGACCCCGTGCGTCTGCGCATCGTCGATCTCCTCGAGACGGGCGATCTCTCGCCGCAGGAGCTGCTCGCACGGCTCGGCCTGGCCTCCAACCTGCTGTCTCATCACCTCAAAGTGCTCGAGCGGGCGGACGTCGTCCTCCGGACGCGCTCGGAGGGCGACCGCCGGCGCACGTACGTCTCGTTGCACCCCGGTTCCGCCGATCCGGAGAGCCGGAGCACGGCCCTCCGGGCGTCCCGCGTGGTGTTCGTCTGCACGGCGAACTCCGCCCGGTCGCAACTCGCCGAACACCTGTGGCGCACCCGTAGCGACGTGCCCGTCGCGTCGGCGGGGACCATCCCCGCCCCGGCCGTCGCCCCCGGGGCCGTCGCCGTGGGGGCGCACCACGGCCTCGACCTCACGCACGCCACGCCGAAGCTGCTCACCGACATCCATCACGACGGTGACGTGCTCATCACCGTGTGCGACAGCGCACACGAATCCCTCGCCCGGGCCGACCTGCACTGGTCGGTTCCCGATCCCGTCGCCGCATCCGCCCCGGAGGCGTTCGAGCGGACGTACGCGCACCTCGCCCGTCGCATCGACGGACTCCTGCCCCATCTCGCCGCCTGACCCCCCGGAGACACGCCATGACCCGTCCCACCGTCCTCTTCGTCTGCGTCCACAACGCCGGTCGCTCGCAGATGGCCGCCGGCTATCTGCAGCAGCTCGCGGGGGATCGCATCGACGTGCTGTCAGCCGGATCGGCGCCGAAGGACTCGATCAACCCGACCGCCATCTCGGCGATGGCCGAGGACGGCGTCGACATCTCCGACAACCAGCCGAAAGTCCTCACCGTCGACGCGGTCAAGACGTCCGACGTCGTCATCACCATGGGGTGCGGTGACGCGTGCCCGATCTTCCCCGGCAAGCGCTACGAGGACTGGGAGCTCGACGATCCGGCGGGCCAGGACCTCGCCGCGGTGCGCCGCATCCGCGACGACATCAAGCGTCGCGTCGAGAATCTCGTGGCCGACCTCGTGGCGCGCTAGTCGCCTCTTCCGGTTGCGGGGTGCCGCGAGCGCCATCGCCGTTCACGGGCCTTCGCGCCGAGTGGTCCGGCGAGCCGTCTCCGAGTGGCCGGTGCGATCGACGCGCACCGGCGGATCACGCCGCAGAAGAGTGGTGCGCCGTTCCCTCGGCATCCGTGCGCCGAGCCGCGTCGTCCTGCGTGGCGAACTGCGCGAGCGAGATCTCGCGCACGTCCGTCCAGCCGCGCCGGGCGCGGACGAGCGTGTAGCCCTGGTCGCGGAGAGCGTGGGCCGTCTCGACGATCAGGGGGCGGTGGGGGAGTTTCACCCATCCACCGGGGATGCGGTAGGCGTGGGTGACGGTACGCGGTCGGGACATTTCGGCTCCAGGGCGACGGACCTCTGTGTGCTGCGTCGTCGGAGCGGGTGCGCAGAGATGGGTGTACGGGGACTACAGAGGCTACGCCGCGTCGGGGCCGTTGTCTGCCCCCTCCGCGTCAATGCTCCGGCGGGTACTGACGCAGAGAGATCTCGCGGGTGTCGAAGAGCCCACGGCGCGCGCGGACGAGCATGATTCCGCTGCGGCGCAGGTCGTCGGCGAGGGCGGCCGTGAGGGGTTGGTGTGAGACTTTGCGCCATCCGCCCGCGAGCGTGTACGTGTGCGTCAAGGTCCTGGGCTTCGTCATGGGCACCCCCTTCCGGGAACCGTAGCGGTCGAGGGGGCTGCGCGCCCCAGATTTTCCCGGGCCGTAATCTGCGCGTGCACCGTCGTAACCCGTCCGGCCGTGCCCCCGTCGCCGTGCGGCACCGTCGCGCGCGGTCGGCCCGGATAATGGCCCGATGACCACCGCCCGCATCATCGTGCTGTTCGCCGTCGCCGCTCTCGCCGAGATCGGCGGGGCGTGGTTGATCTGGCAGGCGGTGCGCGAGAACCGCGGCTGGTGGCTCGCCCTGTTGGGGATCGTGGCGCTGGGCGCATACGGCTTCGTCGCCGCGCTGCAGCCCGACGCGCACTTCGGTCGGGTGCTCGCCGCGTACGGCGGGGTGTTCGTGGCGGGTTCGCTGGCGTGGGGGATCGTGGTCGACGGGTTCCGGCCGACGATGTGGGACTACGTCGGATCGGCGGTCGCCCTCGTGGGCGCGGGGATCATCGCGTTCGCACCCTCCGCCGCGGCATCCGACTGAGTCGGCACCCGCGGGCCCGAGCGCCGGGCGGCGCGAACCCGGGAGCGACGGCCCGGCCGTCGCATCGGTCAGCTAGGGAGGCGAGTAGTTAGCTATGCGAACTTCCACCGGTTTGTCAACCGGCTCCTGACCGGGTGCTCCTCCGTTCACACTGGTGGCATGCAGTTCGACAACGCGCCCCACGAGGGCATCGCCGACGACTTCTCCACCCCCGACACCGCGCGCCCCTTCGGGTCGTATCTGTCGGTGATCAACGGGGGAGACTGATCGTCTCGCCGGGCCTCGATGCGGGGTCCTCACGACAGGGTCGGATGCCGAAGGGCTCCGGCCCTTCGTCGTGGGTGCGCTCAGGCGTGCGCCGACGCGCCCTCGTCCACGGCACCGGGTGCACCCGCCGCGTCGGAGTGAGGACGGCCGTCTCCGCCCGCACGCGTTCACGGCACGAAACGGAGAAAAGAGATGAGTCGTCGCGAGATCGAGATCGACGGATCGGCGGTGCACGGCATCCCCTCGCTCTACGCCGAGCTGAACCGCGTTCTCATGCCCGACGAGGACTGGACGCTGGGGGAGAGTCTCGACGCGCTCGACGACCTGCTCTACGGCGGGTTCGGGGTGCTGCACGGCGCCGAGCCGGTGCGTGTCATCTGGCGCGACTCCGCGGTCGCCCGCGCCGCGCTCGGGCCGGAGGCCACGCGGGCCTCCTACCGCGCCAAGCTCGAACGGCCCGACGTCTATGCGGCGCCCGTGGCGCGGCGAGCGCTGGAGGCGCTGGAGGCGGGGGAGGGCGAGACGTACTTCGCCCTGGTGACGCGGGTGTTCCGAGATCACGCGAACATCGATCTCGTTCTGGCCTGAGGCGGATCGTCAGCGGCGGCGGGGAGGATGCCGGTCGTCCGCGCCTCGATTGCGTGCCGGTGCGCTCGGGAGCCCGGGGCACCTCGGCCCCGGGCTCCCGCGCCGTCACTCGTACCGCAGCGATTCCACGGGATCGGCCCGAGCCGCCCGCGCGGCGGGGAGGCTGCCCGCGAGGAAGGCGATGGCCATGATCGCCACCGTCGTGGTGAGGATAGACAGCGGGTCGAAAGCGATGAGCTGCAAGCCCGGCAGGTCGCTGAAGAGCGTCTGGCCGAGCTGCGCGCTCACCGCCGTTCCGACGCCGATCGCCACGACCGCACCGATGACGCTGCCGAGCAGCCCCAGCATCACCGCCTCGAGGCTGAACAGCGAGAACACCCGCCCGCTGCCCATGCCCATCGCCTTCATCAGGCCGATCTCGCGGGTGCGTTCCTGCACCGACATGAGCAGCGTGTTGACGATGCCGAAGCTGGCGGCGAGGAGGGCGATCACGGCGAACGCGTTCAGCACCAGGACGATCCCGTCGATGACGGCCTTGAAGGTGCCGAGCTGGTCGGAAACGGTCTGCCCGAAGTATCCCGCGTCCGTCAGCGCCGTCTTGACCGCGTCGATTTCGTCGGCGGTGGTCGGGGTCGCGAGCGTGGCGCTCGCGCTGGCGTAGCGGTCGAGCTGGTCCGGCGGCACCCCGGTGTTCTGCGCGGCGAATAGTGCGTCTTCGAGGGCGGTGTTCGTCGTGAGAGACGTCGTGTTGGTGAAGGCCGCCTCGGTGACGCCCGTGATCGTCGCCTCGACGAGGTGCGGCGTGCGCACCGGATCCGACACGGCGATCGTGAGGGTGGCGCCGACCGCGTCGGCCGCGTCGGAGAAGCCGAGGGGCTCCACGAGCGAGGCGGGGATGGCCGTCTCGAGGGCGTCGGCGGAGTCCGTCGGCGCCGTCCCGGCCGACAGTTGCGGTGTCTGCCCGCCGATGAGCGCTCCGGCCCCCACGACGTAGCGCTCGCCGTCTGCGTGTTGGACGTAGTCGATCTGCACGGCCTTGGCGGGGACCACCCGCTCGATCCCGGGGATCGCGGCGATCTCGTCGAGGTCGGCATCCGTCAGCGCCGAGACGGTCGTGCCGGCGCCGGGGCGACCGGGGTCGGTGGCGCCGGCGGCGACGGAGTCGGGATCGTACGTCTGGGGAGCCCCGGATGCCGCACCGGCGGTGACGGCCTTGGACACCGTGAGCACGTCGGCGGCGCCGATCGAGGACACCGTGTCGTCGATGAACCTGTTGATGCCCGTGCCGAGGCCGTTGGTGAGCGTCAGCGTGAACGCGCCGACGAAGATCGCGAGCACGGTGAGGATCGTGCGGGTCTTGGAGCGGAAGGTGTTGGCGGCCGCCGTGGCGACCAGGTCGATGCTCTTCATGACGCGCTCCGTTCCGTCGCGGTGACGTCACGGTCGCTCTCGGCGACGATGACGCCGTCGCGGATGATCACGCGGCGGTCGCAGCGCGCCGCGAGGTCGTCGTCGTGCGTGACGACGATGAGGGTGATGCCGTGCTCGCGGTTGAGGCGGAACAGGATGTCCTCGACCACGGCGCCGGTGGCCGAGTCGAGGTTGCCCGTGGGTTCGTCGGCGAAGATCACCTGCGGGTCGTTCACGAGGGCCCGGGCGATCACCGCCCGCTGCTTCTGGCCCCCCGACAGGGCGGTGGCGCGGTTTTTGGCCTTGTCCTGCATGTCGAGCTCGGCCAGGGCGGCCAGACCCCGGCGCTTGCGCTCCGCACGCCCGACCCCGGCGATCTTCAGCGGCAGCACCACGTTGTCGAGCACCGAGGCGCTGGGCGTGAGGAAGAACTGCTGGAACACGAAGCCGAACGTCTTGTTGCGGGTGCGGTTCAATCGGCGGCCGCGCAGCTGCGCGGCATCCTTCCCCTCGAGCAGCACGGTGCCGCGCGTGGGGGCGTCCATCAGGGCGAGGAGGTGCATGAGGGTCGACTTGCCCGAGCCGCTCTTGCCGACGATCGCGATGCTCTCGCCGCGGCGGATGTCGAGGCTCACGCCGCGCAGGGCGTCGAAGCGGGCGGAGCCGCGGCCGTACGACTTGTGCAGGTCGACGACCGAGAGCAGTGGGGGAGGGGGTTCGGATGCCATGGCCCCACTGTCGCTCGAGGGAGCGGCCATCCGCGTCGCTCGCGGGGGGTGGCCGCCTGCCCCCGTGGGGGTATTTGCGGGATGACCCGTGGGGGCGATGGTCGCGCGCGGTCGGGCGGTCCAGACTGGGGGGATGCGATCCGACCCGCCGCCGACGGACACCTCGCCGGGGCGGTCGAGCGGGGAGCGGCCGTCCGGCCTCTGGCGTCGGAGCCCGTGGATGACGCGACGCGCGGTGCTCGTCGACCTCTTCATCGCGGTGCTCGTGGTCGTGCCGTCCTTCGCCCCGGTGCCGTTCCCCGAACTGCGCCCCTCCAGCCCGCTGGTGCACGTGATCGTGCTCGTGCCCGCGATCCTCCTACCGCTGCGGCGCCGGTGGCCGCGGATCACCCTGATCGTCTGTCTCGTCCTCTACGTCACCGCCCTCGCCCTCGGCACCCTCGCCCCCGGCGCCGCGCTCGCCGTGGTGATCGCCGCGTACGGCATGTCCGATCGCGTCGGTCGCCGCGAGGCCGCGCCCGTCGCGATCGCCGTGGTGGTCGCCCTCATCGGCGCGAGCATCGTGGTCATGCTCACGACCGGCCTCGACACGCGCTTCCTTCAGGTCGGCCTCACGGTCGCTCTGGCCGGGGCACTGGGGGATGCCGCTCGATCCCGCCGCGCCTTCGTCGACGCCGTGCTCGAACGCGCCCGCCGTGCGGAGCAGACGCGCGAGGCCGAGGCCCAGCGCCGCGTGACCGAGGAGCGCCTGCGCATCGCGCGCGACCTGCACGACGCCGTGGCCCACCAGATCTCGGTCATCAGCCTCAACGCGGGCGTGGCCAGCTCGGCGCTGGAGACGCGGCCCGAGCGCGCCCGAGAGGCTCTCGCGACCATCCGCACCGCCTCGCGAGAGGTACTGGGTGAGATCGGCTCGATGCTCACCGTGCTGCGCACCCCTGACGACGGCGGCATCCGCGACCAACCCGGGCTCGCCCGCCTCGGCGACGTGGTCGAGTCGGTACGGGTGGCCGGGTGGGACGTCGTCGTGCGCGACGAGCTCGGACTCGACGACCCCGCGAACGCCCTCCCGCTCGGGGTCGACATCGTCGCGTACCGCGTCGTGCAGGAGGGACTCACGAACGCCCTCAAGCACGGAACGGCCCGCCGGGCGCACATCCTCCTGCGCCGCGACGACGCCGAACTCGAGGTCGTGGTCACCAACCCCTTCGACCGACCGGGTGCCGGTACGCAGCCGTCGCCGTCGGGCTTCGGCCTGGTCGGACTCCGCGAGCGCGTCGAGTCCGTCGGCGGTCGGCTCGACGCGGGGGCTGCCCCGGGCGGCTACCGGCTCTCGGCGCGCCTGCCCCTTCCCGCCGCGTCGCACCCGCCCGAGGTCGAGGTCGGACGCGCGGCACCCCGAGACGGAGCATCGACATGACCCGCGTCCTGATCGTCGACGACCAAGCCCTCATCCGCTCCGCCGTTCGCGACCTGCTCGACGCCGCCCCCGGCATCGACGTCGTCGGCGATGCGGCCGACGGGGAACTGGCGGTCGCGCTCGCCGCGAGCCTGCGCCCCGACGTGGTCGTGTGCGACATCCGGATGCCGCGCATGGACGGCATCGAGGCCACCCGGCGCATCTGCGCCGACCCGGCGCTCGGCGACACCCGCGTGCTCATCCTGACCACGTTCGAGGAGGACGACTATGTCGTGGCCGCGTTGCGGGCCGGGGCGAGCGGCTTCATCGGCAAGGGCGCCGAGCCGGAGGAGATCGTGCACGCGGTGCTGGCGGTCCACGAGGGCGGAGCGCTGTTGTCGCCGGCCGCCACGCGCGCCATGATCGAGAAATACGTCCGCACCGTCGGCCCCGAGCCCGTCGCGGCGCCGGCCTCGCTGGAGGCCCTCACCGATCGCGAGCGCGAGGTGCTGCGGCACGTCGCCCGCGGCCGATCGAACGACGAGATCGCGGCATCCCTGTTCATCTCCCCGCACACGGCCAAGACGCACGTCAAGAACACGATGATCAAGCTCGGCGCGCACGACCGCGCGCAACTCGTGATCGCGGCGTACGAGAGCGGGCTTCTCATCCCCGGGCAGTGAGCGTGGGGCCAGGGGCGGGACCCTGTCATGCCTCGGCGCCGATGACAACCGTCGGGCGCACCGGGCGCCGGGCTTTCTAGCGTGGACGGCATGAGCAACGCCACGACATCTCGGATCCTCGCTCTCACCGCCGTGACCGCTGCCGGCTGCCTCGTGCTCGCCGGATGCACGAACACCCCCGTCGCGTCGTCCCCGACTCCCACGGCATCCGGCCCCGTGGCCGACCCGGTGGCGAGTTCGTCGCCGTCGCCGTCGACGGCGTCCGACGAGACCGTCGCCGTCGTGCAGGAGTACCTCGCCGCGGTGCAGGACGAACGCTTCGTCGACGCGTTCGCGTTGCTCACGCCCGAGTCGCAGGCGCTCGTGGGGTCGGCGGAACAGCTCGCCTCCTCCGTCGGGATCGTGCGGCCCGAGGAGGCGATCGGATTCCTCGGCACCGACGGGGTGATCGCCTCGGGCGTGGGACCGACGGAGGATTCCACTCTCGTCACCGCCGTGCGCGACCGCCGCGCCGACGCCTGGCTCGTCCGATCCACGACGGAGGGGCTGCGCATCGATGACGCGGGCGTCCCGCCGACGGGAGGAACCCCCTACGAGTGGGTCAACCCGCCGATCGGGGCAGAGGAGGGCGACGGGGCCGCCGCGTTCGACGTCGATGCACCGGCATCCATCACCTTCACCGACCTCTCGCAGGACGCGGGGGTCGAGGGTCCCGGACTCGTCGGCTATCCGCAACAGCTCTCCGCCTACCTCGGCGTGTCGAAGGTGGGGGCCGAGGCGGCCAGTGCGGACACGCAGCGGAGATGGGACATCGCTCTCGACGCGGCGCAGCTGGGGGCGGACACCACACCCCTCACGGTCGTGTGGGAGGTCGAGCCGGGGAGCAACAAGTGGCGCACCAGCACCGCGGCGGTGTGGGTGCAGTAAGAGCCGGGCCGGGGAGGGATGGCGCCGCGCCCCGGGTGAGCCGAGCGCCGCGCCCGCGCGAGCGTCGCCGCGGTCCGCGAGTCGGCATCCGGCCCGCACCCGGTGCGGCCTCCGCACGTTGGTCTCGTCAGTCGCCGGACTTGTCGGCGCCGCGGGCGCGGATCTCCTCCAGGTCGAGGCCGGCGAGGATCTTGCGCGCGACCAGGTCGTCGATCGTGCCCTCGCGGCGCAGGCGCAGCAGCACCTCGCGCTTTCGCTCGAGGATCGCCAGGCGCAGGCGTCGGGCTTCGTCGTGACGAACCAGCGGTGAACGCTGGGTGAGGTCGATGTCGTCGCTGACCGCGATCATCTCGAGCTGGCCCGCCGTCGACGCGCCGTCGCCGACCACCGGACGCCGCGACGGATCGGCGTCGTCGCCCGCCTCGGGCGGGACGGGACCCATCGTCGACGAGTCGTCGTCGAGGGACGCGTCGAGTTCGGCCAGGTCGCGCTCCTCGGCCTCGCGTTGCCGCGCCACCGCTCGCGCGTTGGCGAGCTCGAGTCGCTCGTACCCCTCGCGCCGGGCGCGGTCGCGCACCCGGTCGCTCACGCCGTGCTCGGCGGCGAGTTCGTCGAGCGCAGAGAGGGCCGCCCCCGAGATCGCCCGCTCGGCGAGTTCGTACTCCTCGATCGCGGCGTCGTCGCTGGGCAGCTTCGCCCATCGGATCACCACAGGCAGCAGCGGACCCTGCACGAGCAGCGTCAGCACGATCACCCCGGCGGTGACGAAGACGATGGCCTCGCGCCCGGCGACGGGAGCACCGTCGGCGGTGGTGACCGGCACCGATAGCGCGATCGCGAGAGACACCGCCCCGCGGAAGCCCGAGACCGTGCTGACCACCCGCGATCGATGCCGCAGCGATCGCGATGATCCGGCCGGGGGCCGGGAGAACGGCGAGAACAGCCATTGGAACAGGTAGCGCACGACGAACAGCGCCACCCAGGCGGCCACCGTGATGAGCAGCAGGATGCCGATCTCCGACGGCGAGATCTCGTGCAACACGAGCTGCACCTCGAGGCCGATCAGCACGAACAGCGCGCCGTTGAGCAGGTAGACGCCGAAGGGCCAGGTGGCATCCGCCGCCCGCCGGGAGATCGCCGTGGTGATGCGCGGGGAGACCCAGGCGACGATGAGGCCCGCGAACACGACCGCGAGCACGCCCGAGGCGTCGATCAGCTCGGCGATGAGGAACGCCAGGAACGGCACCAGCACGAGGGTCAGGTTGATGGTGAGCGTGGACTGCATGCGGCGCAGGGCGAAGAAGGCCAGAGCCGCGACGAGGATGCCGGCGGCCGCGCCGCCCAGGTACGACACGAGCACCATGCCGGTGATCTGCAGCGGCGTGATCTGGTCGCCCAGCAGCAACGCGACCGCGATCGCGTACAGCACGAGGGCGGTGCCGTCGTTGGTGAGGCTCTCGGCCTTCAGCTTCATGAATGTCTTGGGCGGCAGCAGGCGGCCCAGCGCCGCGACGGCGGTGGCGTCGGGCGGGGCGACGGCCGCCCCCAGCACGAGGGCGGCCTCCCAGGGCACGCCCATCCAGGTCGCTACCCCCGCGACGGCGAATGCGGACGCCACGACGAGCAGCGTGCTCATCGGGATGATGTAGCGCAGCGAGCGGCGCACCGACCGGAGCGAGGTGGTCCACGCCTCGCGGAACAGCATCACCGGGAGGAACAGCAGCAGCACCGTCTCGGGCGGGAGCTCGATCTGTCGCAGCTCCGGGATGAACCCCAGCGCCAGCCCGATGACGAGCAGGACGAGCGGGGTCGCCACACGCAGGCGCGGCGCGAGCACCGTGCCGGCGAGCATCGCGAGCCCCAGCAGAACCGTGATCTCGAGTCCCTGCATTCGCGCCTTCTTCCCTCGTGCCCCTGGGTCCAGCGTAGACAGGAGCTCCGACATTCCCTGGGGGTCGGCATCCGCCCCGTCGCCCGGGTGCGCGGGCGGTCGACGTCTAGGCTGGACGCACGCACGACGACGAGGGGGCTCGCTATGCGTTTGGGTGGAGATGGCAAGACGACGACTCTGAGGGGCGAGGTCATCGTGCCGCCCGCGCTGTACCTTCCGCTGGTGCCGGATCCCGACGGAGGCGGCCAGCTGGTGGTGGTGCAGCCGTTGGCGGACGGGCGCCGGGGGCTCCTGGCCTACACGGCCCTCGATCGACTGGCCGACGCGTGCGGTCACTCTCAGCCGTGGATGCTGGTGATGACGTCGGAGCTCGACCGCGTGCGTCAGGCGCAGCCGTTCGACGTCGTCGCCTTCGACATCTCCGTGCCGGCGCAGCACCGTCGCGAGGGACGTCTGGCATGAGCGACGCGATCTACGTCGACCGCGAGAACATGATCCGGCGCATGGACTCGGTGGTCGCCGAGGTCGACGGTCTCGACGACGCCCTGGGGACGATCCCCTCGTCCACCGACGGCGGTGCCGCCTCGGCACTGATCGGATTCATCGCCGGGGCGGCGGCCGAGGCCGCGAACGAGTACTCCGGAGCCGTGCGGTTGATCGGAGCCGTCACCGTCAGCGTCCTCGACGACGTGCAGGCCGCCGAGGAGCAGATGGTGAGTGAGATCTCGAGCCTCGAAGAGAGCCTGGACGACTGATGCCGATCGATGCGCAGATCCCGGGCGATGCGTCGAGCGTGCGCGCCACGGCGGATTGGCTCGACCGCACGAGAGCCGCGCTGATCAGCGTCGACCTCGAGCTGTCGTACCTCTGGGGTGATTCGAACACCTACTGGACGGGCGAGGCGGGGCGGGCCTGGCGCGACTCCGTCGGCTCCCTCCGTAACCGCGGATCCGAGGTCCCGGGCTTCCTCGCCGACGCCGTCGAGGTGTTCCGGGCGTACGCCAACCGGCTGGAGCGGGCTCAGGAAGACGTGGAGACTTTGCGCTTCCAGGCCGAGGAAGTGGGGCTGCAGGTGGTGGGCACGACCGTGCTGCCCCCCACCACGACGTTGACGTACTGCCCGGGGCCCGATGCCCCCGACGACGATGTCGCCGCGTACGACCGCTACATCTCGCTCGTGGAGAGCTACGACGACCTGGCGACGCAGGTCGGCACGCTCATCGGAGAACTCGACGCGTGGGTCGGGGAGCACATGGCGCCGTTGATCGCCCGCGTCGACGACTTCTCGCTGCTGGCCGGAACGGTCGACGCGATCGCCGCGAAGGGCAACGAGACCCTGGCGAACTCGGTGCTCGACGGGTACGAGAGCTTCTACGAGCAGACGCTGAGCGGCTGGCGCGAAGAGCACAACAGTTTGCAGTCGGCGGCCGAGACGTTCCGCGATCAGCTGCGCTCGGGCAATCCCGCGCTGCGGGCAGCGGCCGAGGCGGCCGACCCGCACGCGATGCGCGCGGGGGTGGAGGAATTGGCGGAGCAGATCGGCCGCGTCTCGCGGTTCACCCGCGTGCTGCCGGTGGCCGGCAACGTCATCGACATCGTCTCGCTGGCTTCGGACGTCGCCGACGGCGGCTCGCTGAGCTCGGGTGTGGCGGAGATCGCCGGGGGTGTCGCGGGCGGTGCGGGCGGCGCGGCGCTCGGTGGGGGAGTGGCCGTCGCCCTCGGCAGCAACCCCGTCGGGTGGGTCATCGGGGGCACGGTGATCGGCGGCGTCGCCGTCGGTGCGAGCGCGCGCTGGCTGTGGGAGGCCGCGGTCCCCCTGGATTCGCGCGAGACGATCGACGATTTCTTCACCGGTTCGCCGCCGCGCCTGGAGGGATACGTTCCTCCCACGCGCTCACGCCCCCAGCCGCAAGGAGACTGACCATGGCCGTCCGCACCCTCTCTCCTCGTCTGCCCTCCGACGAGCCGACCCGCCCGGTGTTCCCCCGCGGACGCAAGCCCACGTGGCTGGTGGGGCTGGTGGCGGTCTTCGCGATCCTGCCCGTGGTCATCGCCGTCGTCGACGATCGCCTCGGGCTCCGTCTGGTCATGGCGGCGCTCGCGGTGACGATCCTCGGAGCGGCGGTGTGTCTGCACGTGCTGTTCGGCACGATTCGCGACCGCACCCTGCGCGTGGACGACACGGCACCCGGTCTCTGGTTCCGCCCCGCGGCGGCGGCCACCGCCGTGCCGTTCGGCCTCGGCGCGCTGCTGGTGCTGCCCGCCGTCGCGCAGGTGGTCGCGGATGCCGCCGAGCTCGAGACGCTCGATTCGTTCCTGCTGACGCGCGGGCCCTACGCCATCGCGCTGCTCGGCCTGGGGGTCGTTGTCGTGACGGTCGTGCGCCTGCGCGAGCCGGCGGGCCTGCGACTCACCCCCGCCGGTCTCGTCGGCATCCGGGGGCGCGGACGGGTGCAGTGGGGGTGGGACGACCTCGAGACCGTGGACGTCGGTTCCGGGCCGGTCGCCATGCTCACCCTCGTGCCCGCGGGCGGTGGCCCCCGGGTCGAGGCGCCGCCGCTCGCCCTCGGTGGCGATCCGAACCAGGTCGCCACCGTCGTGCGGTACTTCCACGCGCACCCCGGCGAACGCGCCCTGCTGACCGCGGGCGGTCCCGACGCCGTCCGCGCGGTCGACGACGCCCTGCGCGCGCGCGAGCGCTGATCTCGCGGCGGCGCGGTCGTTGCCACGCCTCAGGAGGGCAGCCCCACCTTCGCCTTCGCCCACGAGCGCCCGCGCGTGTCTTTGAGGATGTCGTACTCGACGTCGACGTGCGGCTCGATCGCGCTGTACTTGTCGTTCGGGGCGCCGATCACGAGCTGGAAGCCGAGACCGCGCCAGGCGCCGATCGCCCGCTTGGTGAAGTGCGCATCGGCCTTGATTAGCGCCTCGTCGAGGAACACCGGGGCGTAGCGCGGGCGCTCGGCGCCGGCATCCCCGAGCTGATAGCGCAGGGCCGCGCCGACGATGAAGGCGATGAGCTCCTGCGACTCGCCGCCCGACTTCTCGCCGATGTGGTCGTAGAGCGCGACGTGCTCCCCGGTGTCGGCGCGGAAGCGCTCGGCGCTGACCCGCACGTGATTGCGCACGTCGACGAGGTCGGCGAAGTCGGGGGCCGTGGGCCGGATCCGCCCGATCAGCCGCGCCATGCGCCCGTACACGGCCTCGCGCTCCTCATCGGAGGATGCCGCGTCGATCGCGGCACGCACGTCGCGCAGCTCTTTGCGGAACCGCCGCCGCACCTCGGACTGGCTCTCGCGCGGCACGATCTGCAGGCGGTGCTCGTCGTCGTAGAACGGCAGGTCCTGCATGATGTCGTTGATCGGCGCGATGCGCTCGCGGATCTCGCGCAGCGCCCGCGTGAGCGCCGAATCGAGGTTCGTGAGGTCGTTGCCCGACAGCCGCAGCAGGCTGTCGCGCCATTCGGCCTCGAGTTCGTGCAGGCCGCTGGCCTCGAGGTCGGCGAGGATGCGCTCGAAATCGCCGAGCGACTCGTCGGGATCGGCGAGCAGATTGGGGCTCGGCCACCGGTCGGTGAACGCCGTGAGGGTGCGACGCAGGCTCTCGCGCTGGTCGGCCCAGGTGTCCTGCGCCGAACGCTGCTCCTCGACGAGTCGCTTCGACGCCGACTCCAGCGCCGCGTCGAAGCGCGCGAGCAGCTGCGACGGCGTGGCGTCCGCGGCCGCGGGGGCGACGAACAGCGCGTCGAGGTACTCGCTCTCGTCGGCGGCGAGGGAGAGACCGGCGTCCTCGGCGTGCTCGAGGCGCACGTGCGCGGCATCCACGTCGTCGGTCACGGCGGCCCAGCGGGCCGCGAGCGCCTGCTGCTCGGTCTTGGCCGCTCCGATCTCCTCGCGCAGGCGCGCGGCACGGGCGCGGGTGCCCGAGATCTGCTCCTGCAGTTCGGCGATGCGGGGGTTTCCCGCGGTGATCTCGACGATGGTCTCGTTCCAGCGGTCGAGCTCGCGCTCCACGGATGCCACGTCGACCTGGTCCCAGCTGAGGTCGGCGATCTTCTCCAGGGCGCCCCGCCGATCGTCGAAGGCGTCGAGGGCGGTCGCGGCCTCCTCGACGGCGGCCTGGGCGGCGGTGAGGTCGCGCCTCACCGTCACGATCTGCTCGCCGAGCTCGGTGAGACGCACGCGGCTGGAGAAGCCGAGGATGCTCTGCCTGGCCGAGCCGCCGTGCGCGCCGCGCGCGCCCTGGCTCGTCTGCCCCGAGATGGTCAGCGCCATGCGGTGCCGCGACAGCTCGGCCGCGGCATCCACGCACACGAAGGCGAACTGCTGCTCGAGTCGGTCCTGCAGCCAGCCGGTGAAGGGGGAGCGGCGGAACTCCAGGCGCCCCGGAAGCGTCGCCGGATCGAGACCGCCGCGTTCGGGCAGATCGGCGGGCACCCCCTCGAAGCGCAGGCGCTCGCCCAGGCGCACGCCGTCGATCGCGGATCGGAAGGATGCCAGGTGCGCGGCGTCCACGAGCAGCGTCGTCGCGAAACCGCCCAGGGCGAGGGTGAACGCCCCGCGCCACGGCTCGTACTCGGTGCGCACGTCGACGAGCTCGGCGACGAACGGCAGCTCCGCCGCGGTGAGGCCGGCGGCCTCCGCCAGCGCTTCGCGCGCTTCGTGCAGACGCGGGGGGATGTTGTCGTCGCGCGTCTGCGTGCGCCGGTGCTCGGTCTCGAGCGCCGCGAGCTGCTGCCGCAGGGCGGTGTGCCGGCTGCTGGCGGCGACGAAGGCCTCGCGCACCGCGCTCTTGGCATCCGCGTCGGCAAGAGTGCGCCGGGCTTCCTCGACCAGCGCGCCGAACTGCTTCGCCGTGGTCGCCTCGGTCGCGAGCACCGCGAGCGCCGCCTCGAAGCGCTCGCGATCGCGCTGCATGCCGGCCAGACGCCGCTCCAGCGCCCGTCGTTCGCGCTGGGCGGCCTCGAGCCGGTCGCCGCCGGCCGCACGCAGCACGTCGCCGAGGCCCTCCCGCTCGGCCTCTGCCGCGTCGGCGAGTGCCTGTCGTTCGCGCACCAGGGCGTCGGTGGCGTGCGTGCGATCGCGCAGCTCCGCCTCGACCGCGCCGAGCAGGTCGATGCGCCGCTGCGCGCGCCACAGCGAGGCGCGCGAGGCGGGGTCGGAGAAGCGGCCGAGCGCGTCGATCAGGCGCAGGCGCTCGGCGGCCTCGTCGATGCGGGTCTTCATGGCGCGGATGGGCTGGAGCGCCCGCACCTGCTGCCGCGCTTCGAGCATGCGCGTGCGCGTGCCCTCGAGACCGTCGAAGTGCGAGACCACGGCGTCGGCGACGGCGAGGGTCTCGGGCTCCTCGAGCACCATGCGCTTGTAGAGGTCGTCGACGGTGGTGATCTGCTGGCCGGCCTGGATGCGCGCGAGCAGGCTCATCGCCTTCGACCCGGCGCCGGCCGCGCCGATGCCGAGCACCGCGTGCAGACGCGCCGAGAATTCACGGTCGGTCGCGAGGGTGTCCAGGCCCGTCGCCCGCACCGCGGCGTCGGAGAGGTGGCTCTGCGCCGCCCGTTCGAGGTCGCGCAGATCGAAGGCGCCGTGCACCGTCGCGCGCACCTTGACCGCGTCGTCGAGCGTTCGCGCCGCGGCGGGGAAATACCAGGCGCGCACGGCGGTGAAGCGCGCGCCGTCGTGGTCGGCCCACGTCATCGCGATCGCGGTCCAGGTGTCGACGCCGTCTCCGCGCAGCACCCGCACCTTGGTGCCCTCGTCGGTACGCGACTCGTCGAGCTTGCCGCGACCGTAGGAGAGGATGTTGCGCTGCTCCTGCCCGCGCGGGCGCCCCACGACCGCCCCGTTCGAGGCGCCGTTGAACGGGGTGGTGTGCGGCATCATCAGCGCGACGTACGCGTCCATCAAAGTGGACTTGCCCGACCCCGACCCGCCGCACAGCAGCGTCGCCGTGGGGGCGAAGCGCACGCGGTGCGTGCCGTCGTAGCCGCCCCAGTTGATCAGCTGCAGGTCTTCGGCGACCCACTGCTGCCCGCGCGATGCCGCGGGGATGAGGCCGAAGAGCGTTTCGAGCATGGTCATGCGGGCTCTCCCTCGGTCGTTCCGGATGCCAGGGCCTCGGCCTCGCGTGCGACCGGCGCCTCGGCATCCGTCGCCTGCTCCTGCAGCCACCGCTGCAGCTCCCGCAGCGTCTCGGCGCTGAGGACGACCTCAATGAGGGGACCGATGCGGTAGCGGCCCTCGGACTCCTCTTCGATGATGCCCTCGCGGTCCAGTCGCGCGATCGCGGTGCGCACCGCGCGCTGCTGGCTGGCGCGGGTGCCGTCGCTCTCGGAGAAGTAGGTCAGCACGGTCTGCTCGACCTCCTCGACGTCGACGCGCGCCGAGGCGGTGCCGGCCGTCGTCTCGCGTTGGAACACCGTCCGCAGGTAGACGAGCACGAGCGTCTCGGCGCGGGAGTACGCCTCGTCCTTCAGCAGGATCGGAACGTCGAGCTCGTCGCTTCGCACCTGCTCCTTGTACGCGACGCCGCGCGAATGGTCGACGACGAGCCGCACGAACAGGTCGTTGAGGCGCGATTCGATCATCTGCTGATGCTCCAGCAGCAGTTTCCACTCGCTCGGCGAGGCTTCGGCCAGCAGGAACCGCCGCTGCAGGATCCGCACGAGCACGCGCCGTACGTCGGCGTCCAGGATGCCGCGGTCGCCCGGGAACAGGGCGTCGGGGTCGTTCTCCATCGCCACGGGGGCGATGAACGCGGGGGTGTCGGTCTCGGGCGGCGTCTCGACGTCAGTCATCGGCGTCCTTGTCTGTCGTGCGGGGGAGGGCGGCCGTGACCGCCCCGAAGGCGAAGCGCCGCGTCGTGCCGTCGGGGCGCACGGCCTCGACGATGGACACCCGGTCGCCCTCGACGAGACCGCCGCGGTGCACGATCTCGAGCAGTCCCACGAGGTCGACCGGGCGTCGCGTCTCGGCGTCGGCTTGTGCGAACGCCGTCGCGAGGTCGAAGCCGTCGCCCAGGCGCGCCACGTGGGCCTCCAGCTCGGCGTAGTGCGGTCCGCCCCAGGCGCGGGTGTCGGCGTCGACGAACTCGACGTCGTCGCCGGCGGATGCCAGGGGCTCGGGCGCTCCGGGCGGTCGCACGTCGCTGAGCGACTGTCGCAGGTGCCCGATGTCGGCCAGCGGCAGTGTGCGCACGGGCTCGACGCGGCCCGGCGCACGCGTCTGGCTCCAGCGGTGCAGGCCCGCCATGACCCCGCGCAGGAGGTCGTCGACCTGGCGATCGCGGATGGGATCGTGCGTGCGCACCTGCGCGGTGATGACGTGCGAGGCGCGCCGCTGCGCCGTGAGCACCTCCTGCACGCCCGCCTCGACACGGCGGGCGATGGCATCCAGTTCTCCGCGCTGCTCGGGCGTCATGAGCCGCGAGAACGGCTGGGTCAGCACGGCGTGCAGCTGGTCGGTGAGGTCGTCGATGTGCTCGGGGTCGCCGATCAGGCGCAGCGCGCCCTGGAACGCCCGCCCCTCCGGGGTGGCCTGCATCACCTGGCGACCGCGCTCGAGGTACTCGCGCAACACCTCGCCCGTCGGGCGCACGTCGCGCCGCAGCTCGGCGACGACGTCGCGCTGCATCGCCGCGATCGACTCGGCGACGCGCGAGAAGTCGGCGGGGAGCTCGCGGGCCAGGTGGATGACGTTCTCGGCCTCCTCGAGCAGGTGGTCGTCGTCGAGCGGCTCGACCACGCCGTCGTCGAGGGCGGCGAGCTCGGCGTCGAGGGCGGCGCGCTCGGCGAGCAGCGCATCGCGACGACGGGCCGGGTCGCTCTCCGCGTCGCGCGCCAGCCGCTCCACCGCATCCAGCAGCGTGCGCACGCGCGAGCGCGACACCCGCGCGCGTCCGCCCCCGGCGCGACCGGCGATCTCGAGCGCCCCCACCGCGTGCGCGGAGAGGCGGTACACCTCGACATCGTCCTCGATCTGCAGGCCCAGCCAGCCCACGCGCACCCACCCGCGACAGATCTCGCGTGCGGAGCCGGCGGGGATGCGGCGGTCGTCGTCGGTGTCGATGCCGGCCGCGCGCAGTTCGTCGATCGCCTCGGCGACCTCGACGTGCGCGTCGGCCACGGCGACGGCGGGGCGATCGGGTGTGAACACCACCGACAGCACCGCGACAACGAAAGGCGCGAAGCGCCCGTGCAGCAGTTCGAGCGTGGGGTTCTTGAACGCCGCCGCCGAGCGCGCGTAGGCGGCTTCGGCTCGGGTGCTGGTCACTGGCTGAAGTCTACCGGCGAGGCGGGGGAGGCCGTGCGGGCGAGCGGCCACCCCACCCGCAGCGGGTGAGCCCACGGGCGAGCGCCGTCGCTCCGCGACCCGGAGCGGTACCGCGCGTCGCGCGCCACCAGGCGCCCCGCCGCCCTTCACCCGCTTCACCGCACCACGCGGACGCGCGAGGTCCGGCCTCTCCCGGGCCAGGCTCGAGCGGTGTGCCCGCGCGGTCGCGACGACGCGCGCGAGGCCCACGCGGAAGGAGACCGCGCGATGCCCGAGCACGCACGACCCGCACGGGACGGCGAGTCCCCCGGCCATCCGTCCTCGCGTGCCGTCCGGGGGCCCGCTCGCCGGTCCGTGCTGCTCGGACCCCTGTGGGCGGTGCCGGCGATCGCCCTGATGACGACGACCCCCGTGTTCGCCGCCTCGGGGACGGCGCTGTCCTTCTCCGGTGGTCCTTTCGAGGCACCGCGCTGCGGCACCCTCGACGCGGTCGTCGTTCGGGCGCACCGTGGTGGCGCGGGTGTCGCCGGGCTCGGCGTGGTCCTCGAACTGTCGGGCGGTTTCACCTTCGATGGAGCCACGACCACCTCGACCGTCGTGACCGGGCCCGACGGCTCCGTCTCGTGCGGGTCCGTCCGCGTTCCCGCCGAGGGCGGGACGGGGACGATCACCGCGACCGCGGCCGGGGCGGCGAGCTCGACGGCGTCGCTGAACGCCGCCGCCGACGGCCGGCTGCTCTCCCTGCCCCACGGCACCCTCCGCACGGCGAGCGCTCCCGCGGGGGCGACTCCCGTCGCGGGCGACCTGTTCCTCGCGGGCGGCGTGCTCCATCGCGACGGCGTCGGAGCGGTGCAGCACGACGTCGTGGCGTTCGGTCAGCTCGCGGGTGCTCCGGGCGCATCGACCGCGGCGCTCCTGCCGCTGCGCACGAGCGATGGCATCGCACGGGTCTTCGACACCGCGACGAACACCTGCTTCGCGGCCGCGGGTGTGCCCGCCGGAGCGGTCCCCGTCGCCGCCGATGTGTTCCTGGCGGGGACCTCGATGGTACGCGGGGGAGCGGTCGTGGCCACCGACGTCGCCGCGGTCGGACAGATGATCGAGCGCGAACGATCCGGGCCGGCGGCCGGGCGCGCCTACGACCTGCCCTTCCGTCGCACCGACGGGGCGCCCCGCGTGCTGCGCTCGCCCGAGAACGAGGTCGTCGTCCCCGCCGAGTACGGGGCACCCGGCGGCCCACCCGCGGGTGCCGTCCCCGTGGCGGGCGACCTCTTCTGGGCGGACGGACGGTTGTACCGCGTGAGCCGCGACGGTACGCACCCCTTCGGCACGGGGGTCGTCGCCACCGGCATCGCCGCGTGGGGCGCCCTCACCCCCCATCCGTACTTCGCCCGCGAGCAGCTCCTGCCCGTGCGCCAGGACACCGGCGCCGCGGCCGTGTTCATGGTCTCCGGCAACGCTCTGCGCGCCGCGACGGCGGTGCCGACGGGCGCGACCCCCGTCGCGGCCGATCTGTTCCTCGCCGGGGGAGTCGTGTATCAGGACGCCGTGGGCGCCGTCGCCCGCCAGGTCGCGGCCACGGGCCACCCGTTCGCGGTCGCCGCCGCCGGCTCATCGCTCATCGTGCCGCTGTCGACGGCGGTCGCGTGTTGATCCCCCGCGCCCGAGGAGGCAGAGACATGGCCCATCCATCGCATCGGCGGTCGCGTCCGGGGCGTCTGCGCGGCGCCGTCGGCCTCGCGCTCGCCGCGGTCCTCCTCACGTCCGGGGTCGTCGGCGGCTTCACCGCCGGCGGTCGCGTGGGAAACGAGACGTCGCAACCGGCCTCCGCGGTCGCCGACACCGTCTCTCCCTCGCCGCTTCCGGCCGCGGCATCCTGGCCCGACGCCCTGCCGATCCCGCCCGATGCCGACGACGCCGAGCGCCTGGCGATCAAGCTCTCGTATTCGTTCGTCGCGCTCTCGCGGGCTCAGGCCGCGGCCGTGCTCGCCGAGCCGAGCCTCGGTGCGCTGGTGCTGCCCGCGTGGGGCGACGACGCCGCGCTGATGGTGCCGAACGCCGCGCTGACACGGGTCCGCGAGATCGCGCCCGACGCCGAGGCCACCCCGAACGCGGTGGTGGAGGCGACGGCCGACCAGTCTCCGACTCCGTCGTGGGGACTCGACGCGGTCGACGCGCCCGATGCCACGCAGGACGCTCACTACTTCTACGACACGACGGGCGCCGGGGTGACCGCGTACGTCGTCGACACCGGCGTACAGGCCGACCATCCCGACTTCGGCGGACGCGTCGACGCCGCCTCGGGGCACGACGAGACCGGCGACGGCCGCGGCACGGCGGACTGCAACGGTCACGGAACGCACGTCGCCGGAACGATCGGGAGCACGACCTACGGGGTGGCCAAGGGCGTGCGCCTCGTTCCCGTGCGCGTCCTCGGGTGCGACGGTAAGGGCAGTCTCGCCGATCTGTACTACGCCCTGGCCTGGATCGTGAACGATCACACCGGCTCGCGGTCGGTCATCAACATGAGCACCGGTGCGCCCTCGAGCCCCTACATCACGAGCGCCGTCCGCTCCGCCGTGAACAAGGGGTTCACGGTCGTCGCGGCGGCGGGCAACGACGCGGTCGACGCCTGCACCAGCTCGCCCGCGAGCGCACCGGAGGCCATCACGGTCGGCGCCACCGATTCGTCGAGCGCGCTGGCGTGGTACAGCAACCGCGGCTCGTGCGTCGACATCCTCGCCCCGGGCTCCGACATCATCTCGACCTACATCGGCTCGGCCGTGGCGTCCGCGAGCGGCACATCGATGGCGTCGCCCCACGTCGCCGGACTCGCCGCCCGCCTGCTCGAGGCTCACCCCTCCTGGCGCGCCGCCGACGTGCTCGCGGGTCTCACCTCCGATCGCGCGAGAGGGAAGATCGCGAACGTGCCGAGCGGGACGGCCAATCTCTTCGCCGCGATCCCGGCCGTCCCTCGGGTGTCCGCGGTGACGGCGACCGCTTCGTCGTCCGGGATCGACATCTCGTGGACGCGCAACGACGTCGGCGCGGCGGTGACCTTCGCCGTGACGGTGACCGACACGACGACGGGCCGCGTCTACCCCGTCGTGGTCTCCGGGAGCAGGTCGTCGACGGTCTTCACCGCCACGCGGACCGGACACGCCTACAGCGTCACGGTCGGCGGCACCGCGGGGATGCCGTCGGGTGCTCGGGTGGCGTTCGCCGAGGCCTCCGCGCTCGTCGCGGTGCCCTGAGGTCGGAGCCACCGGGCTCCGCCCCATGCCGGCGAGACACACCGCCGCGGCCACGCCGTCGCCGCGGCATCCGGGGAGGGGATGCCGCGGCGCGCGGTCGTGTCGGATCGAGCGGGGTCAGACCTCCGAGTGCGGGCCCGGGACCGTCTTGTTGACGCCCGTCACCGGCTGGTTCTCGTCGAACGAGGCGATCGGGCGGCGGAAGCCGCGGGTGAGGATGACGAGGTACACCACGCCGATGCCGCTCCAGATGAGACCGCCGATGAGGGCGTGCGCGTCGAGGTTCACCCAGAGCAGGCCCGTGAGCAGCATGCCGATGGCCGGCATCACGATGTAACGGAAGACATCGCCCGGGGTTTTCCGCAGGCCACCGCGGACGGCGAACCAGGCGATGACCGAGATGTTGACGAATGTGAAGGCCACCAGGGCGCCGTAGTTGATGTACGCCGCGATCTGCTCGAGCGTGAACGAGATCGCGAGCAGGCTCACCAGGCCGACGATGATGATCGAGATCGTGGGGGTGCGGGTCCGGGGATTGACGAAGCCGAAGATCCGTCGCGGCAGCACGTTGTTGCGCCCCATGACCATGAGCATGCGCGACACCGAGGCGTGCGAGGCGAGCCACGAGGCCAGCGTCGCGGCGAACCCGGCCGCCGTGAGGACCGCTTGCAGCACCGGGCCGCCGACCTGCACGCCGATCTCGGGCAGCGTACTGTTCTCGATCGCCTCGGGCGGGAAGGCCGCGGAGTCGGGGAAACGCAGCTGCGTGACGTAGGCGGCGATGAGGAAGATCACGCCGCCGGCGAGGAGGGTCAGCAGGATCGCCCGGGGCATGATCCTGGGCGATCTGGCCTCCTCGGAGTACATCGACACCGCGTCGAATCCGATGAACGAGAAGCACACGATCGTGGCCCCGGCCAGGACGGCGCCGAACTGCACGTCGCTGTGGGCGAACGGGGCGAGCGACACCGCGGTGCCGGCTCCGGCGCCGCCGACGAGCTGCACGAGCACCATGACGACGAACACCGTCATGACCAGGATCGAGAACACCAGCAGGATCATGTTGACGTTCGAGGTGCCGCGCATCGTCAGATAGATGACCCCGGTGACGCCGGCGGTGAACACGACCACCCAGAGCCAGCCGGGCACGTCGGGGAAGAGCGCCTCCATGTAGCTGCGGAGGATGAGCGCGTTGACCATCGGCAGGAGCAGGTAGTCCGTGAGCGCCGTCCACCCGACGACGAATCCGACACCGGGGTGGATGGATTCCCGCGCGTACGTGTAGGCGGACCCGGCGCTCGGGATGACGCGCACCATCCTGCCGTAGCTGACGGCGGTGAACGCGAGCACGATGAGCGCGAGCGCATAGGCCGCGGGGACGACGTTGTTCGTCTCTTCGGCGACGAGGCCGAAGGTGTCGAAGACGACGGTGGGGGTCATGTAACCCAGGCCCAGGCCGACGATCGACCAGAGGCCGAGGGTGCGGGCGAGTTTGGCTCCCGCGCCGGGCGATGCCGCCGTGGCGGCGATGTTCTCGTTCGTGGCTCCTCCTAGAGGGTGCGGTGCGCGATCGGGTGTCGCGTCCGTGGGGCTGATATCGGGGTACAGCGTGCGGAGCACCGCTCGGGGTGGGAGCGGGGGAGTCGGCGAGGATGGCGCCGGGGATGCGAGGGGGGAGGGATGCCGGCCGGGGTGGGGCCGGCATCCCCTCGGGTCAGAGGCGGCTCCAGGCCTCGGTGAGGCTCGCCCGCAGGATCCGTTCGATCTCGTCGAACTCCGAGGGACCGATGGTGAGGGGCGGGGCGAGCTGGATCACGGGGTCTCCGCGGTCGTCGGCGCGGCAGTACAGGCCCGCGTCGAACAGCGCCTTCGAAAGGAAACCGCGCAGCAGCCGCTCCGATTCGTCGTCGTCGAAGGTCTCCTTCGTGGCTTTGTCCTTCACGAGTTCGATGCCGAAGAAGTACCCGTCGCCGCGGACGTCGCCGACGATCGGAAGGTCGAGCAGCCGCTCGAGCGTGGAGCGGAACACGGGGGAGTTGGTCCGCACGTTCTGCAGCAGCCCCTCCTCCTCGAACACGTCGAGGTTCTCCAGCGCCACGGCGGCCGACACCGGGTGTCCGCCGAAGGTGTAGCCGTGGGGGAAGGTGGCGTCGCCGTGCGCGAAGGGTTCGTAGATGCGATCGCTGATGATGGTGCCGCCCAGCGGCGAGTAGCCGCTGGTCACCGCCTTGGCGAAGGTGATCATGTCGGGCTGGTAGTCGTATGCCGAGGCGCCGAAATAGTGGCCCAGGCGGCCGAACGCGCAGATGACCTCGTCGGAGACGAGCAGCACGTCGTATCTGTCGCAGATCTCGCGCACCCGCTGGAAGTACCCCGCGGGGGCGGGGAAGCACCCGCCGGCGTTCTGCACGGGCTCGAGGAACACCGCCGCCACCGTCTCGGGCCCCTCGAACTGGATCATCTGCTCGATACGGTCGGCGGCCCAGAGGCCGAACTCCTCGGGGGTGCCCCCGCCGAAGCCGGACTCCTCGGCGCGGTAGTAGTTCGTGTTGGGCGCGCGGAAGCCGCCCGGGGTGACGGGTTCGAACATGTGCTTCATCACGGGCAGGCCCGTGATCGCCAGGGCGCCCTGCGTGGTGCCGTGATAGGCGATCGCTCGGGAGATGACCTTGTGCTTGGCGGGCTTGCCCTGGGTCTTCCAATACTGTTTGGCGAGCTTGAACGCGGTCTCCACCGCTTCTCCGCCGCCCGTCGAGAAGAACACGTGGTTCAGGTCGCCGGGGGCCAGCGACGCGAGCCGCTCGGCGAGCTCGATCGCAGCGGGGTGGGCGTAGGACCACAGCGGGAAGAACGCGAGCTCCTCGGCCTGCTTCGCCGCGGCCTGCGCGATGCGGCGACGCCCGTGGCCCGCGTTGACCACGAAGAGCCCGGCGAGGCCGTCGATGTACCTCTTGCCCGCGGCATCCCAGATGTGATGGCCCTCGCCCTTCACGATGACGGGGACGCCCGGGCCGTCGGTCATGACGGACTGGCGCGAGAAGTGCATCCAGAGGTGGTCGCGGGCCTTCTTCTGCAGGTCGGCGTTGCGGTCGGTGTCCATGAGGGTCATCGCGTTCCCCAGTTGTAGAGCTGACGATGCAGCTTCAGGTAGACGAACGTCTCGGTCGAGACGATGTCGGGCAGCGACCGGATGCGGTCGTTGAGGAGGTCGATCAGGTCGTCGTCGCTCTCGCACAGCACCTCGACGAGCAGGTCGAAGGAGCCCGCCGTCGACACGACGTACGTCACGCCCGGCAGTTCCGTCATCCGGGCGGCGGCGACGCGGGTGTCGCCCGAGACGCGCACGCCGATCATCGCCTGACGCGCGAACCCCAGTTGCAGCGGATCGGTGACCGCGACGATCTGCAGGATGCCGGCATCCTGCAGCTTCTGCACGCGTTGCCGTGTCGCGGTCTCGCTGAGACCGACGGCCTTGCCGATGTCGGCGTACGAGCGGCGGCCGTCCTCCTGCAGCTGTTCCACGATCGCCTTGGAGACGCGATCGAGGACGGTGGGCCGTTCGTTCGGGGGACTCATGATGGGCGACGGTATCAGCGCATGATCGGCCAAATCAATGATGATCTCGACATTCACGACGGCGTAACAACGCGGAAACCGCCGATGTACGCGTCTGAAGACGTCGAACGGATCACCCCGGCGCGCGGCGGGGGCGTGCCACGCCGCTACGATGACCGCGGAGGTGCGGATGTCCGGATGGCGCAAGCGGTGGTCGGCGACGCGCCGCGCACTGGTCCGCACGGCCGCGGTCGCGGTGATCGCCGCGCTGGCGGCGACCGGTTTCGTCGCGGCCCCGGCCCCGGCGGCGTCGGCGGCCCCCTCGCTCCCGGGCTGGCTGTCGACGCGCGGCTCCACCATCGTCACCTCCGCGGGGACGCCCTACACGATCAAGGCCGTCGCCTGGTTCGGCATGGAGACCTCCAACTGCGCGCCGCACGGCCTGTGGTCGATCTCGCTCGACGAGGGCATGCGCGCCATCGCGGGCATGGGCTTCAACGCGATCCGTCTGCCGTTCTCGAACGAGTGCCTGGCGGCGGGGTCGACGAATTCCATCAACGGCTCGGCCAACCCCGCGCTCGTCTCGCTCAGTCCGCTGAAGCTCATGGACGCCGTCATCGCCCGGGCCAAGGCCTACGGGCTGTCGGTGATCCTCGATCGCCACCGCCCTGACTCGGCCGCGCAGAGCGAGCTCTGGTACACCGCCCGATACAGCGAGAAGCGCTGGATCGACGACTGGAAGAAGCTCGCAGCCCGCTACAAGACGGAGTCCGCCGTGATCGGCGTCGACCTGCACAACGAGCCGCACGGACCGGCCTGCTGGAACTGCGGCGATCCCGCTCGCGACTGGCGCGCCGCCGCGACGCGCGCGGGCAACGCCGTGCTGTCGGTCAACCCGAAGCTGCTGATCGTCGTCGAGGGCGTCGAGCGGCAGAACGACGGGTCGAGCACGTGGTGGGGCGGTGGCCTCCGGGATGCGGGATCCGCGCCGGTGACCCTGTCGGTGAAGAACCGCGTGGTCTACTCCCCGCACGACTACCCCGCGTCGGTGCACCAGCAGTCGTGGTTCACCGCGGGCAACTACCCGGCGAACCTCGAGGCGATCTGGGATGCCAACTGGGGCTACCTGGTGCGCAAGAACATCGCCCCCGTGTTGCTCGGCGAATTCGGCACGAAGCTCGAGACCGCCAGCGACAAGGCGTGGCTCAAGACGCTGGTCTCCTACCTCGCCAAGACGAAGACGAGCTACGCGTACTGGTCGTTCAACCCCAACAGCGGCGACACCGGCGGCCTGCTCACCGACGACTGGCGCACGCTGCAGAAGGCCAAGCTCGCTGCTCTCCGGCCCATCCTCACGCCGGTGTCCGTGCCGGCGCCCACGCCGACGACATCGCCCAAGCCCACGACGTCGCCCAAGCCCACGACGACCCCGAAGCCCACGACGTCGCCCAAGCCCACGACGACCCCGAAGCCCACGACGTCGGCCAAGCCCACGACGTCGCCGAAGCCGACCGCGTCGACCTCTCCGCGGCCCACGAGCGCGCCGAAGCCGTCTTCCGGCACCACCACGAAGCTGTCGGCCACCTGGGTGCCGCAGAGCTCGTGGGGCGAGGGGTACGTCGCCGAGCTGAAGCTCACCGCCGGGGCCGCCGTGAAGACGTGGACGGTGTCGTTCGAGGCGCCCGGCACCACCGCCGTGACCAGCGCGTGGGGGATGTCGTGCCGGATGAGCGGCACGACCGTCACGTGCGCCGGCAGCGATTGGGCCGCGACCCTGACGCCCGGCCAATCCATCCGCGTCGGACTGCAGGCCACGGCCACCCGCGCCCCGTCGTCGCCGAAGCTCGCCGTCTCCGCCTCCTGACGAGGAGCGTGCGAACAGCAGCGAGGTCCCGAACGACCCGGCGGTCTCGCCGGGCGTGACGCGTCAGCGGTCGCGGCTCAGGAACTCCAGGCCCGTCTCGCGGAAGCTGCGCGACCCGGGGGCGTTCACGTGGTGGCGCCCGGGGATGTCGGCGAACTCGCCGCGGGGGAGCAGACCCGCCAGGTGAGCCGACTGGTCGTGGATGGGGTCGTCCGTGCCCGTCGCGATCAGCACCGGTTGCTGCGGGGGAGACGCCGGGTCGGGGTCGGTCTCGCCGAGGCGCATGCCCTCCGCGATCGCGACGAGAGCGCGCAGATCGTTGCCCGGCACGCGCTCGGCGAGCGAGACGTAGCGCTGGGTCGTGGCATCCTGCACTGGCTCACCGTGGTCGAGGAACGCGCGCGCCTGATCGACCTGCAGGCGCGCCAGCGGACGGCCGTCGGGGATGCCGCCCAGCACCGCGCGCTCGACGTGCTCGGGGGCGTCGACGGCGAGCTGCCAGCCCACGCGGCCGCCGAGCGAGTAGCCGAGGTAGCGCACCTGGTCGACGAGATAGGTGTCGAGCACCGCGACGAGGTCGGAGACGAGCGTCGGCATCGTGTACGCCGCGGCCTCGTGCGGCTTGTCGCTGGCTCCATGCCCGCGCTGGTCGACGGCGATCACGCGGAACCCGGCGCGCAGCAGGTCGCGCACCCACCCCGTGTTGACCCAGTTGTCGCGCGTGCTCGATCCGAAGCCGTGCACGCACAGCACGGCCGGAGCCTCCGGGTCGCCCCACGTGTAGGTGGCCAGGCGCACGGTGTCGCCGACGATGACGAACTGCGCGGGGGGAACCTCGGTGAGGGCGGGAACGGCATCCATTCCTCCGATCCTGGCAGACGCGCACCCCCGGCTCGGGTAGTGGTCATAGTGGTCTCATGGGTTTCACGCGCGCCGAGCTGGAGTCGTACCGGGATGCCACCATCCCCGACCTCGTGGAGCCGGGTGTGCGGCTCCTGTTCGTCGGCATCAACCCGGGGTTGTGGACCGCGGCCACCGGCACCCCGTTCGCGCGCCCGGGCAACCGCTTCTGGCCGGCGCTCGTGCGAGCGGGGATCCTTCCGCGGCCGCCCGCGTACTCGGCGCCGCTCGGGCCCGACGACCGACGCCTGATCTTCGACGCCGGCCTCGGGGTGAGCAACCTCGTGGCCCGCGCGACCGCCCGCGCCGACGAGCTCGGGGTCGACGAATTACGAGGCGGTGCCGACGCGCTCGTCGCCCGCGTGGAGCGGTGGCGCCCGGCGGCCGTGGCCGTGGTCGGGCTGACGGCGTACCGGCAGGGGTTCCGCCGCCCGAAGGCGCGCGCGGGCCGCCAGGACGAGTCGATCGCCGGGGTGCCCACGTGGGTGCTCCCCAACCCCAGCGGCCTGAACGCCCACGACACCGTCGACTCGCTCGCCGCCGCGTACGCCGAGCCGGCGCGGGCGGCCGGGGTTCTCACGTGAGGGAGAGGCGGCTCGCGGCACTGGTCGCCCTCGGTGTCGTCGTGGTCTCGGGCCTCGCCGTGCACGCGCTCGGCCCCGCCGGCTCCGCGACCGACATCACCGGAGACGCGCTGTACGCGGTGGCCGCGTATGCGGGGCTCGTGCTGCTGTTCCCCCGATGGCGCCGGCTCGTCGTCGGCGCGGTCGCCGCACTGTGGTGCGTCGGCGTGGAGCTCCTGCAGCTGACGGGTGTCCCCGTGGCCCTGGCCGACCGCTTCCCGCCGATCGCGCTGGTGCTCGGCTCCGGCTTCGACGCACGGGACCTGCTCGTCTATCTGTGCGCGGTGGGGGTCACGGTGGCCGTCGACCGGGTCGGGGTCGCGCTCGCGGCGCGGACGGCGACGAACCGCGGAGGTCCGCGCGCGAAGCCGCCCGAGCCGCCCGGCTGACGTCTGCGCGCCCGCCCGGGCCGGACTCCGGAGTTCCGGTCCGCGGACGCGTGCGCGCCGCGGGGAAGCGGCGGCGGTGGGCGATTCCTCCGGAGCCCGGCCCGGGTGTCGTGCGGTCGGACGGGCGCCGAGGGCGCCGGGCGGAGGCAGGGTCACGGCTCCTCCCCGGGGAGGACGGACCGGGGGTGTCGGTGGGGCGCTGTACCGTGGCGGGCGACGAGAGGGGCATCGCGTGATCGTGCAGTTCGAGGCAGACGTCTTCCGCTGGGACGCCCGCAGCGACAGCGACTGGTACTTCGTCGCCCTGCCCCCCGAGCTCAGCGACGACATCCGGGAGACGCAGACGCAACGACGCGGTTTCGGCGGCGTGCGGGTCGACGCGGTGATCGGGGCGACCACGTTCCGCACCTCGATCTTCCCGCAGGCCGGTGGCGTCTACGTGCTCCCGCTCAAGCGTGCCGTCCGCGACGCCGAGGGCATCGTCCCCGGAGCGACCGTCGTGGTCGAGCTCGCCGTCCTCGACGCCTGAGCGGATGCCGGGTCCCCTCGTCGCAGCCTTCGCGCTGTTCGCGGTGGTGAGCGTCGTCCTGGCCGTCGCCGACGTGCGCACGCACCGGGTGCCCGACGCGGTGGTCCTTCCCGCGGTGGCCGTGGGCGTCGCGCTGCTCGCCGCAGCGGCCGGCGAGCGCGGCGAACCAGTCCGCATCGCGGGCGTCTGCCTCGGCGCCGCCGGCGCGTTCGCCGCGTGCCTGGTCGTGCACCTCGCCCGGCCGTCGGCGTTCGGCGGGGGAGACGTCAAACTCGCCGCCCTCGTCGGCGCCCACCTCGGGTGGTTCGGACCGGATGCCGTGGCATCCGGTCTCGCCCTGGGTTTCGCGGCGGCGGGGGTCGCGGGTCTCGGCGTGGTCGCGGCCGGCGCGCGCCGCGTCGAGCTGCCGTTCGCGCCCTTCCTGCTGCTCGGCGCCTGGGCGCGCGTGGTGACCGGGCCGTGGTGACCGGGCCGTGGTGATGGGCCCGTGGTGACCGGGCCGTGGTGACCGGGCCGTGGTGACCGGGCCGTGGTGACCGGGCCGTGGTGATGGGCCCGTGGTGACCGGGCCGTGGTGACCGGGCCGTGGTGATGGGCCCGTGGTGACCGGGCCGTGGTGACCGGGCCGTGGTGACCGGGCCGTGGTGGCTGGGGCCGGTCCCCGCGCGGGGTGCCCCGTCGTCTGCCGCTCGAGGGGAGGGGGCGGCCGCCCTGTCCCGCGGCGCGCGGGTGGTCAAGCCCGCGGGGCACGATCCGCCGCGTCGATACGCTGACCCCATGGCCGCCCTCATCCGTCGTGTCACCGCGTGGGCTCTGTCGCTCCGCCTCGTGCGCGCCTTCCTCGTCTACTCCAACGCCCGCGGCCCGATGCTCGCCGACAGCGTGACCTACCGCACCCTGTTCAGCCTCTTCGCCGGCGTCCTGCTCGGGTTCTCCGTCGCAGCGCTCTGGCTCGCCGGGAACCCGGCGGGCCTCAGCGCCCTCGTCAACGCGGTCAACGGCGTCGTCCCGGGGCTCGTCGGTTCGAGCGGCCTGCTCGACGTGAGCAAGCTCGACGCACCGGCGGGTTTCACCCTCGCGGGGGTCATCGGAACGGTCGGTCTGCTGGGTGCCGCGATCGGGGCCGTCGGGTCGCTGCGGTCGGCGCTGCGGCAGATCGCCGGCGTCGCCACCGACGACATGCTCATCGTGTGGGTGCTGCTGCGCAACCTCGCCCTCGCGATCGGCATCGGCGTCGCGCTGGCCGCGGCGGCCGCGGTGACGTTCCTCGCCACGGCGGGACTCACCTTCGTCCGCGATCTCCTCGGCGTCTCGGCCGACTCCTGGGTCACCGCGGTCATCACGTGGCTCGTCTCGACCCTCGTCGTGCTTGCGCTGGACACGGCGGTCGTGGCGGCCGCGTTCGCGTTCCTCTCCGGCATCCGCGTCGAGCGCCGCACGCTGTGGCGCGGTGCCCTGCTGGGCGGGGTGGGCCTCGTCGTCCTGCAGCAGCTGTCGGGGTTGTTCGTGGGCGGAGCCACCAACAACCCGTTGCTGACGACCTTCGCCTCCGTCGTGGCCCTCCTGCTGTGGCTGAACCTCTCGAGCCAGGTGATCCTCATCGCGAGCGCCTACATCACGGTCAGCAACGAACAGGACCGCGACCGCGTCCGCGCGAAGTACGGGGCCGCCACCCTGGTGCAGTTCCGGGTGAGTCGGGCCGAGAAGGCGGTCCGCGCGGCGACGGGCGAGCTCGACGCCGCGCGGGAGGCCGAGAAGAAGGAACGCGAGTCGGTGGCCGCGGCGGAGGCGGAAGCCGGTGACTGAACCCGCCCCCCTCCCGGCTCGCGGCTCCGTCGCCGCGTACTCCGCCGACGCGGTCCGCGCGGCCGAGGCGCCCCTCCTCGCCGAGGGGAGGCCCCTCATGCGATGGGCGGCATCGGCGCTCGCGGACATCGCCGCGGCCGAACTCCGGTCCCGCCCCGGACCCGTCCTCGTGCTCGTCGGCGCCGGAGACAACGGCGGCGACGCCCTCTTCGCCGCCGCGGATCTCGCGCGCGGAGCAGACCGCGTCGACGTCGTCCTCGTGCGCGACCGCGTGCACCGGGCCGCTCTCGACGCCGCGGTGGCGGCGGGAGCCCGGGTGCGTCCGGCGTCGGAGGTGTGCGCGACGATCGACGACTACGCGCTCGTGCTCGACGGCATCCTGGGGATCGGCCGTCTGCCCGATCGCCGCCTGCGTGGCGGTGCGCGTGCGATCGTGGAGTGCGTCCTGGCTCGCGAGCGGCGCCCGCGGATCATCGCGGTCGATCTGCCCAGCGGCCTCGATCCCGACGACGGGTCGGCGGATGCCGCCGTGCTCCCCGCCGATGTGACCGTCACGTTCGGAGCCCTCAAGGCCGGTCTCGTGCGTGGGCGCGGGCCCGAGCTCGCCGGGCGCGTGCACGTGGTCGGTCTCGGCCTCGAGCCCTTCCTGCGCCTCGCGCATCCGGTGCTCACGGCGGCCGTCGACGTCATCCGGGTGGATGCCGTCCGCACGCCGGAGTCGGCCTCGACGCCGTCCGCGCCGCCTCGCTCGTGACGCTCGGCGCCGCCCGCCGGGGCGCTCAGCGCGCGTAGCGCTCGACGAACGTCCGCAGCATGCGCGCCGGTGCGTCCACGGGAGCCCGCCGCACCGCGGTCAGCGTGAGGTCGAGCTCGTCGGGGGCGAAGTACCCGTAGGCGGCGTACGCGTGGATGCGGGTCACGATGCCGTCGAGGTCGAGCTCGGGATGGAACTGGGTCGCGTAGACGTTGCGCCCCACCCGGAACATCTGCACGGGGCAGGTGGTCGACGACGCGAGCAGCACAGCGTGCGGCGGCAGTGCGCTGATGGCCTCCTTGTGCCCGACGAAGGCCGGGAAGGTGGAGGGCAGATCCGCGGCGAGCGGATCGTCGCGTCCCTCGGGGGTCAGCGTGACATCGACGACGCTGATGGGCTCGGCGTAGGTGCCGTCGATCGGCGCGCCGAGGTGGGTCCCGAGTGTGCCGACGCCGTAGCAGGCGCCGAGGAACGGCGTGTCGCGCGCGACGACCTCGTCGACGAGCGCCGCCATCTCGGTCTCCACCCGTCGCTGCACCGCCGACTTGCGCTCGAGCGGGTCGGAGGCGTTGAAGGGGCTGCCCCCCACGAGGATGCCGGAGACCTCGTCGAGGTCGAGCCGGGGGAGCGGATCGCGCTCGAGCCGCACGCGCACGAGCCGCTCGGGTGGGAGGCCCGTGAAGCGCAGGAAGAGCGCGTACTCCTCGTCGGCCGGGCGATCCTCGGCGCGAGTGGCCAGGAGCACGAACGGACGATCGCCGGGCAGGTCCGTCGTGGTCACCCGAGCGATTCTAGGCGAGCACTGTCAAGGCAACCGGCCGCTTCGCAGACACCGGTCTACGCTGGCGTCATGGCTATTGCACGACTGACCGGAGGCCCGCTCGACGGGCAGATCATCCCGCTCGAGAACGACTCCGACGACACGCTGATCATGCCCTACAGCGAGGGCCAGCTGGTCTACCGCCGCGAGGGGGAGCCCACGAACACGGGCGAGTCCGACGGCCCGACGCAAGCCGTCTTCGCGTACGCCGAGGAGACCGAGGACATCAACCCCGACGCCGACGGACGTGACGATTGAGCGCAGCCCCGCACGGCGCGTCGAACGTCGAGGTCGAGGTCAAGTACGACGTCGACGACGACACGCCCCTGCCGGACTGGTCCTCCCTCCCGGGCGTGGCGCGCGTGGGTGAGCCCGAGTCGCGCGATCTCGACGCCCGGTACGTCGACACCGAGGCGGGCGACCTGTCGCGCGCCGGTGTCGCCGTCCGCCGCCGTCGAGGCGGCCCCGACGAGGGCTGGCACGTGAAGGGCCCCGCCGAGGGAGGCGGTCGTCGTGAGACGCAGTGGCCGCTCGGCGAGGTGTCCGACGACGACGCAGCCCCGGTGGTCCCCGAGCCGATCCTGGATGCCATCTCGGCCTGGGCTCGGCCGCCCTTCACGCCGCTCGCCCGCGTGCGCAACGACCGCACGGCCTACGCGCTCACCGACACCGCCGGTGCGGTGGTCGCGGAGTTCGTCGACGATCGCGTCCGCGCGCGCGACGAGCGCCGCGGAGCGGAGTCGGCCTGGCGCGAGTGGGAGGTCGAACTCGGTCCGGCCGCCCCGGCCGACGACGAAGGGCGTGCGGCGTTCTTCGCCGCCGTCGACGCGGCGGTGACGGCCGCGGGCGGCCGGCCCGCGGCATCCGGTTCCAAGCTCGCCCGCGCGCTCGGTCACTGAGCGCTCCGTCGGCGACGGGGCGGATTCAGCGACTCACGCCTCGCCCACGACGAAGGCCCACCCGGCGAACCGGGTGGGCCTTTCGCGTGAGAGGCGTGATCAGAGGTTGATCATGTGCCCCGCGAGACCGTGGAAGGCCTCCTGCAGGCCCTCCGACAGCGTCGGGTGGGTGTGCACGTTGCGCGCCGCCTCGAGGGCGGTGAGGTCCCACTTCTGCGCGAGGGTGAGCTCGGGCAGGAGCTCGGAGACGTCGGGGCCGATGAGGTGGCCGCCGATGAGCTCGAGCGTCTCGGCGTCGGCGACGAGCTTGATGAAGCCGACCGGCTCGCCGAGGCCGTTGGCCTTGCCGTTCGCGGAGAACGGGAACTTCGCGACCTTGATGTCGTGACCGGCGTCGCGCGCCTGCTGCTCGGTGAGGCCGAACGAGGCGACCTGCGGGTTGCAGAAGGTCGCGCGCGGCATATTGCGGTAGTCGCCCAGGGTCTGCGTCTCGGCATTGCCGATGGTCTCGGCGGCCACGACGCCTTGCGCCTCGGCCACGTGGGCGAGCTGCAGCTTGGCCGTGACGTCGCCGATGGCGTAGATGTGGGGGACGTTGGTGCGCATGTGGTCGTCGATGTCGATCGCGCCGCGCTCCGTGAGCTTCACTCCGGTCTTGTCGAGGCCGAAGCCGTCGACCTTGGGCGCGAAGCCGATCGACATGAGCACGCGGTCGGCGTCGATCGAACCGGTCGAGCCGTCCTTCGCCGTGTAGGCGACGGTGACCTTGTCGCCGTGGTCGGTGACGGAGTCGACCTTCGTCGAGGTGAGGATGTCGACGCCGTAGCCCTTGTACTGCTTCTGGATCTCCTTCGAGACCTCGGCGTCTTCGTTCGGCAGAGCGCGGTCGAGGAACTCGATGATCGTGACCTTCACGCCGTAGTTGGTCATGACGTAGGCGAACTCCATGCCGATCGCGCCGGCGCCGACGATGACGATGGAGGCCGGCAGCTCGCGGTTGAGGATCTGCTCCTCGTACGTCACGACGTTGTCGGAGAGGCTGACGCCCGGCAGCAGACGCACGGTGGAGCCCGTGGCGATGATGACGTTGTCGAACGTGACCTTCTCGGTGGAGCCGTCGGTCTTGGTCACGTCGAGCGTGTGGTCGTCGACGAAGGCGCCGCGCCCCTCGTACTCGGTGACCTTGTTCTTCTTCATGAGGTAGTGGATGCCCTTGACGTGACCGGCGGCGACGCTGCGCGAGCGGTCGAACGCCTTGCCGAAGTCGAAGGTGACGTCACCCGAGATGCCGAACAGGTCGGCCTTCGCGTGGAACGTGTGGGCGAGGTCGGCGTTGCGCAGAAGCGCCTTCGAGGGGATGCAGCCGACGTTGAGGCAGACACCGCCCCAGTACTTCTCTTCGACGATCGCGACCGACAGCCCCAGCTGCGCGCCGCGGACTGCGGCGACGTACCCGCCGGGACCCGCACCAAGAATGACCAGATCGTAATGAGGCATGGCTCCAGCCTATCGCCCGGCCGTGCCGCCGTCGGCGGTGTTCCGCCCCCCGCGCGAGGCGAAGACGTACACCAGCACGCCCGCCACGATCACCAGGGCGACCGCGAGCAGGATCCACGGCAGGGGAGAGGCCGCGGAGGCCTCGTCTGCGGGGGCGGCGGTCGGCTGATCGCTCGCGGTGGGGGCGGCCGATGCGGTCGTGGTCGGCGTCGCCGTCGCGGTGGGCGTCGCACTCGGTGTCGCGGTGGGGGTGGGGGCGGCCGCCGGCACCGTGAAGGCGAACTCGCCGTCGATGGGGTGCCCGTCGCTCGAGACGACGCGCCACTTGACGGAGACGACCCCGGATGCCGTGCCCGCGAGCGCCTGGGTGACGTCGGTGCCTGAGACCTGCGGTGCACCGTCGGTCAGGGAGGCGCCCGAGACGTCGGTGACCTCCACGACCGTCGCGCCGGCGTCGGGAAGGACGTCGGCGCTGTACGAGAACGTGATCTGCGGCGGGAGTGCGTCGAGCACGGCGTCGGCCGCGGGGTCGGTGGAGACCAGTTCGTCGTGCGCGGCGGCCGGCAGGGCGGGCAGCAGCGCGGCGGCCGCGGCGAGCAGAACGGCGGCCAGGACGGCGGGGAGGGTGCGCCGGCGCGGCGCCTCGGAGGAAGTCACTCTCCGACCCTAATGAGGGCCTCCGACATGGTGCCTGGGAACGCCCCGACGGCGCACGCGGAGCACGGATCCCGTCGAGGCGCGCCGACGGACTCGACACGACGGACTCCGGGTCGATAGGTTCGAGTGTCTCGTCGCCCGTCTCCGTCCCCCGAACTGCGGTGTCCGGTGTCGACGAATCAAGACACATCACGCCTCACCATGGCCTGCGCGAGGTCGGCCCCCGTTCGTCGCGGACCGATCGGTTATGGTGAATATGAAGGAGAAGCCGTGGACGAGACCAGCCGATTCGATCGAGACGAGATCCGACGCGCGGCCGACGCCGCTGCGCGGAACCCCTCGCACGACACGACCCAGACCCACGACGCCGACCTGTCGTTCGTCCCCTTCGGGGCCGATCTCACGGAGGCCGAGCTCGAGGCCATCGACGCCCTCCCCTCGGGTGCGGCTCTGCTCATCGTGCGCTCGGGTCCGACCACGGGAGCGCGCTACCTCCTCGACACCGACGTCACCACCGTCGGCCGTCACCCCGAGGCCGACCTGTTCTTCGACGACGTGACCGTGTCGCGCCGCCACGCCGAGATCATCCGCACGGGCACCTCGTTCGAGATCGTCGACCAGCGGTCGCTGAACGGCAGCTACGTCAACGGCGAGCGGGTGGACCGTTCCGCGCTCGTGAACGGCTCCGAGGTGCGCATCGGCAAATTCCGCTTGAACTTCTTCGGTTCGCCGGTCGATCTGCCCGCGGCAGAGCGTTGATGGCGGCAGCCCCCTCCCGTAGTCGTCAGACGGCTGCGGGGCTGCTCAGCATCGGTCAGGTGCTCGCCCGCCTGACACCCGACTTCCCGGCGCTCACCTCCAGCAAGCTCCGCTTCCTCGAGGTGCAGGGCATCGTCTCGCCGACGCGCACCGACTCGGGATACCGCAAATTCTCCCCGGCCGATCTCGAGCGCCTCCGCCTGGCGCTGACTCTGCAGCGCGATCACTACCTCCCGCTCGTCGTCATCCGCGACTACCTCGCCGACCTCGACGCCGGGCGCAATCCCGCGCCGCCCACGTCGATCCCGTCGATGACGTCGGTTCCCCGCCGGTATCGCCGCGAGGAGCTGCTCACCGCTGCGGGCGCGCGCCCGCAGCTGCTCAACGACGCCGTGAGCACGGGCGTCATCACCGCGTCCGAGACGTATCCCGAGCAGACGGTGGCTCTCCTGCGTGCCCTGGTCGCGCTGGATCGGCACGGCATCGAGCCCCGCCACATGCGGGCGCTGCGCCAGAGCGCCGAGCGCGAGGCATCCCTCGTCGAGTCCGCCCTCTCGGCGCTGCTGCGCCGCCCCGACACCGCATCGCGCGCCCGTGCGAGCGAGCTCGCACCCGAGCTCGCGGCGCGTCTCGACGAAGTGCGCACGATGTTCGTGCGCGACGCGATCGAGCGAATCCTGTCCTGATCGCGACACGCCGCGGCCCCGGGAGCGGATGTGATTGCCGGGGGACCCTCGCTGATCTAGCGTGGAAGCAACGAGCCGATGAGGAGGACGCGAGCATGAACGCTGGCGACGCACTCGGTGAACCCCGGTTCGCCACCGACCTCCTCTTCACCGACGGTCTTCCCCAGATGGACGACGACACCGGGTACCGCGGCGCCGTCGCCGCTCGCGCGGCCGGCATCACCTACCGGCAGCTCGACTACTGGGCCCGTACCGAGCTCGTCGTCCCCACCGTGCGCGGTGCGAACGGCTCGGGCTCGCAGCGCCTCTACGGTTTCCGCGACATCCTCGTGCTCAAGCTCGTCAAGCGCCTGCTCGACACCGGCATCTCGCTGCAGCAGATCCGCACGGCGGTCGACCAGCTGCGCGCCGCCGGCATCCGCGACCTCGCGGGCACCACCCTCATGAGCGATGGCGCCTCGGTGTACCTGTGCACCTCGAACGACGAGGTCATCGATCTGGTCAGCCGCGGCCAGGGCGTCTTCGGCATCGCCGTCGGCAAGGTCCTGCGCGAGGTCGAGTCGACGCTGGTCGACTTCGAGAGCGCGACGCCCGACACGGTCGACGAACTCGCCGCCCGCCGCGCCGCCCGTACCGCCTAACGCACGCTCACCCGCACTCCTCCGATCCCGGATGCCACGGCATCCGGGATTCTGCTTCCCACCGACGCCCGTGCCCCGTCCGCGCGCGCGGGTGGGCGGGTACCCCCGCACGTTCGTCCCCGCGACGGCGAGGCACTTGTGAGCGAGAGATCGGGCGCGGGCGCCCGCGGGGAACGAGAGACGCCGCCCGGCTGCACGGCAGCGGGACGGTGTCTCGACGCACGAGGAAGGCTCAGGCCTGCGGGGCCTCGTTCTCGACGGGGATGCGGCCGGTGCGCACGATCCGGTCGAGCAGGGCGTCGAAGTCGGCGGCGAGCTCCTGCGCCGAGTCGCCCGGCCACACGTGCAGGGGCTTGGCGGCGCCCTGCGCCTGCTGGAGCGACGTGCGCTCGGGGAGCTGGGGGTTGAGCACGAGCGGGCCGAACATGTCGCGCAGCTCCTTGATGCGGAACTGGTGCTCAATCGACTGCGGGCGCACGCGGTTGACCACGACGCCGAGCGGCTGCAGGCGCGGCGAGAGGCCGCGGCGGATCTCCTCGATCGCGCGCAGGGCGCGGTCGGCGGCGGCCACCGAGAACAGGCCGGGCTCGGTCACGACGACCACCCGGTCGCTCGCCGCCCACGCGGTGCGGGTGAGGGCGTTCAGTGACGGTGCGCAGTCGATCAGGACGAGGTCGTAGTCGGCCTCGATCGTGGCGAGGGCCTCCTCGAGCTTCCACACGTCGCGCACGCTCGGGTGGGGGCCGTCGAAGTTGATCGCCGACGGGCTGCCGATCAGAACGTCGATGGTGCCGGGGTGCACCTTGGCCCACCCGCTCGAGGTGATCGCCTGGCGCACGACCTTCTCTTTCGGGTTCGCCAGGACGTCGGCGATGTTGAGCCGACCGGCGACCTGGATGTCCATCCCGGTCGACACGTCGGACTGAGGGTCGAGGTCGACGACGAGAGTGCGAACGCCACGTGCGAAGGCCGCGGAAGCCAGCCCGAGTGTCACGGTCGTCTTGCCGACCCCGCCTTTGAGAGAGCTGACGGAGAGTACGTGCACGAGAGTCCACGTTACCGTCCCCTAGGCTGTGAGCACATTCAGCCCCGCCAGCTTGACGTGAGGTGCGCATGTTCTCAAAGATCCTGGTCGCCAACCGCGGCGAGATCGCCATCCGGGCGTTCCGGGCCGCGTACGAGGTCGGAGCGCGCACCGTCGCGGTCTACCCCTACGAGGACCGCGCCTCCCTGCACCGGTTGAAGGCCGACGAGGCCTACCAGATCGGCGAGCGCGGGCACCCGGTGCGCGCCTACCTCGACGTCGACGAGATCATCCGCGTCGCGCGCGAGTGCGGAGCGGATGCCGTCTACCCGGGCTACGGCTTTCTCTCCGAGAATCCGGAGCTGGCCGAGAAGGCCGCCGCGCACGGCATCACCTTCATCGGGCCGCCGGCCGAGGTGCTCGAGATGGCGGGCAACAAGGTCACCGCGAAGGAGCACGCGATCGCCGCGGGCGTTCCGGTGCTGGCATCCACCCCGGCGTCCGACGACATCGACGTGCTGCTCGCGCAGGCCGAGGGGATCGGCTTCCCCCTCTTCGCCAAGGCCGTCGCCGGCGGCGGCGGGCGCGGCATGCGTCGCGTCGAGAGCATCGGCGAGCTGGCGCCGGCCCTGGCCGAGGCCATGCGCGAGGCGCAGAGCGCCTTCGGCGATCCGCGCATGTTCCTGGAGCAGGCCGTACAGCGGCCGCGTCACGTCGAGGTGCAGATCCTCGCGGATGCCACGGGCGAGACGGTCCATCTCTTCGAGCGCGACTGCTCGGTGCAGCGCCGCCACCAGAAGGTCATCGAGATCGCCCCCGCCCCGAACCTCGACGACGCCGTGCGGCGGGACCTGCACCGCCACGCCGTCGCCTTCGCCCGTTCGATCGGCTACCAGAACGCCGGGACGGTGGAGTTCCTGCTCGAGACCGCGGGTCCGCGCGCGGGCGAGGTGGTGTTCATCGAGATGAACCCCCGCATCCAGGTCGAGCACACCGTCACCGAGGAGGTCACCGACGTCGACCTCGTTCAGTCGCAGATGCGCATCGCCGCGGGTCAGACCCTCGCCGAGCTCCACCTGCACCAGGACGACATCCAGCTGCGCGGCGCCGCGCTGCAGTGCCGCATCACGACGGAGGATCCCACGCAGGGCTTCCGCCCCGACACGGGGAAGATCACCACCTACCGCTCGCCCGGCGGCGCCGGCATCCGCCTCGACGGCGGCACGACCGCCGCGGGATCGCAGGTGAGCCCGCACTTCGACTCGATGCTGTCCAAGCTGTCGTGCCGGGGCCGTGACTTCCCGGCCGCCGTGGCCCGCGCCCGTCGCGCCCTCGCGGAGTTCCGCATCCGCGGCGTCGCCACGAACATCCCCTTCCTGCAGGCCGTGCTCGACGACCCGGCCTTCGTCGCGGGCGACCTCAGCACCTCCTTCATCGACGAGCGACCCGAGTTGCTGCGGGGACGCGAGTCGAAGGACCGCGGCACCAAGATCCTGTCGTGGCTCGTCGACACCACGGTCAATCGTCCGAACGGTGAGAACCCGCTCTCGATCGACCCGGCGACGAAGCTCCCGCGCATCGACCCGGCCGAGCCCGCCCCCGCGGGGTCGCGCCAGCGTCTGCGCGAGCTCGGTCCCGCCGGCTTCGCGCGCGCCCTGCGTGAGCAGACCGCCCTCGCCGTCACGGAGACGACGTTCCGCGACGCGCACCAGTCGCTGCTGGCCACCCGCGTACGCACGCGGGACCTCGTGCGGGTGGCGCCTTCCGTCGCGCGCACGACGCCGGGGCTGCTGTCGGTGGAGGCCTGGGGCGGGGCGACGTACGACGTCGCGCTGCGCTTCCTCGGCGAAGACCCGTGGGAGCGCCTCGACGCCCTCCGCGAGGCGCTGCCGAACATCGCGATCCAGATGCTCCTGCGCGGGCGCAACACCGTCGGCTACACCCCGTACCCCACCGAGGTCACCGACGCGTTCGTCGCCGAGGCGGCGGCATCCGGGGTCGACATCTTCCGCATCTTCGACGCGCTCAACGACGTCTCGCGGATGCGCCCCGCGATCGACGCGGTGCTGGCCACCGGAACGTCGGTGGCCGAGGTCGCGCTCTGCTACACCGGGGATCTGCTCGACCCGGCCGAAGACCTGTACACGCTCGACTATTACCTCCGCCTCGCCGAGCAGATCGTCGACGCGGGAGCGCACATCCTCGCGGTGAAGGACATGGCGGGGCTCCTGCGACCGGCCGCCGCGTCGCGCCTGGTGACGGCGTTGCGCGAGCGGTTCGACCTCCCGGTGCACGTGCACACGCACGACACCGCCGGTGGGCAGCTCGCGACCCTGCTCGCCGCCTCGGCGGCGGGCGCGGATGCCGTCGACGCGGCGTCGGCGCCGATGGCCGGTACCACCAGCCAGCCCTCGCTCTCGGCGCTGGTCGCCGCTCTCGCGCACACCGAGCGCGACACCGGCCTCGACCTGGGCGCGGTGAGCGACCTCGAGCCGTACTGGGAGGCCGTGCGGCACCTGTACCGTCCGTTCGAGTCGGGTCTTGCCGGTCCCACCGGCCGCGTGTACCGCCACGAGATCCCGGGCGGGCAGCTCTCGAACCTCCGCCAGCAGGCGATCGCCCTCGGTCTCGCTGACGACTTCGAGCTGATCGAGGACATGTACGCGGCCGCCGATCGCATCCTGGGGCGCGTGCCCAAGGTGACGCCGTCGTCGAAGGTGGTCGGCGACCTCGCCCTGCACCTCGCCGCCGTCAAGGCCGATCCCGCCGACTTCGAGCGCAACCCCGAGAAGTACGACGTCCCCGACTCGGTCGTGTCGTTCATGGCGGGCGAGCTCGGCGACCTCCCGGGCGGGTGGCCGGAGCCGTTCCGCTCCAAGGTCCTCGCGGGGCGGGAGGCCGGAGTCGGCGTCGCCCCGCTGACCGAGGACGACACAGAGGCCCTCGCGGGAGAGTCGGTGCAGCGCCGCGCACGCTTGAACGCCCTGCTGTTCCCGGGGCCGACGCGGACGTTCCTCGAGACGCGGGCGACCTACGGCGACCTCAGCGTGCTCGACACCGCCGACTACCTCTACGGGCTGCGCGCGGGCGGCGAGCACACCGTCGAGATCGAGCGCGGCGTGCAGCTGTTCGTGGGGCTCGAGGCCGTGGGCGACGCCGACGACAGGGGCATGCGCACGGTCATGACCACCTTGAACGGGCAGCTGCGTCCCGTGTTCGCGCGCGACCGCTCGATCGACGTCGAGGCGCGTCAGGCCGAGAAGGCCGACACGTCCAAGCCCGGTCAGGTGGCGGCGCCCTTCTCGGGCGTCGTCACGATCAAGGCGGCGCCCGGCGATCGGGTCGCGGCGGGCCAGACGGTGGCGTCGATCGAGGCCATGAAGATGGAGGCGTCGATCACCGCGCCCGTCGACGGCGTCGTGGATCGCATCGCGATCGCGGCCACTCAGCAGGTCGAGGCGGGGGATCTTTTGCTGGTGATCCGTCCCGCGCAGTAACCTGGGAGGGGGCGCTTTCGCGCCCTCTTCCCGTTTGGAGACTGCAGTGACCCCCGACCGCACCGATGCGAACCCCGACGAGAACGCCGAGCACGGCGTCCTCGACGAGAGCGGGAATCTCGACACGGCCAGCATCTCGATCCTCGGCGGACACATCGCGCAGGTCAACGTCGACCTCCCGGTGGCCCGTGACGACGACGACCTCGACGACGACGTGATCGAAGACGAGATCCCGTTCGAAGACACCGACCTCGCCGCGCTCGACGCCCCGCAGGAGTACCGCGACGAGCGTCACGACGACGACGATCGGCGACTCGCCGAGGCCGACGCCGAGACCGACACCTTCGCGCCCGAGACGGCCGACGATCACGTCGTCGACGAGCTCGCCACGGGCGACATCATCCTCGAGCCCCACGACGCGCAGCCGGAGGCCTCCGCCGGCGACGACCACGAGGTGCACGACGCCGACATCGTCGAGCACGAGCACGAGGACGCGGGCGATCACGAGGCGCATGACGACGGCTCGCCCGCCCCCGCGGATCCGCTCGACGAGCACGACGAGGGCGAGCGCGCCCACGACGCCTCCGTCGACGACCTGCACGACCTCGAGGTGATCGACGACGTCGAGCTGTTCGAGGCGGATGCCGCCGATCCGGTCGACGTGGATCACGACGCGCCCGCCCCGGTCGCCGAGCACGACGGTGCCCAGCGCGACGGCGACGAGCGCGACGGCGACGAGCCGGTCGACGAGGCACCGGTCGGCGGCGCGCGCGCCCACACCGAGCAGGACAGCACCGAGCGGTCCGACCTCGAGCAGTCCGACGTCGAGCAGGGCGATGCCGAGCAGGGCGATGCCGAGCAGGGCGATGCCGAGCGGGGCGACCTCGAGCAGTCCGACGCTGAGAGTTCCGCCCGCGAAGAGGCCCCCCACACGGTGCCCGACGACACGGTCGCCGACCACGCCGTTTCCGGCGACGCGCACCTTCCCGCTCCGCACGACGGCGGCGACGCGTCGCCTGACGCAGACGTGTCGCGCGGCGCCGACGCCGGCGCGCTCGACGACGCGCCGTTCGACGAATCGGGGGAGCGCGAGCAGCCCGAAGCGGCGTCCGCCGAGGACCCGGAAGCAGACGACACGGTCACTCAGGTGGCATCCGACGACGACGCCGAGCCGTTGACGCACGCGCCGTGGGTGCCCGCGGACGACACGACCACCGACGACAGTCGCGAGGTGCCGGTGGCGGGAGAGTCCGCCGCCCCCGCCTCCGACGCGCCCGCCACCGCGCCCGGCGAAGACGTGGTCGAGGCCGCGATCGACGAGGAGCGGGACGAGGATCCCGCACCCGCCTCCGCAGACGCCACGCCTGAGGAGCCCACCGTCCTGGTCGCGCGCGTCGTCGACGTCCCGGAGCGCACGGCCCCCGCGGCCCCGGCCGACGCCCCCGCCGGTGTCACCTCCGCCGCGTCGGCGGCATCCGCCCCCGCCGACCACGACACCGCGGGCGACGCCGGGACCCCCGCGTCACCCGCTACCGCGTCGCCCGCC